>NZ_JBBOXF010000001.1:4052974-4738966 GCF_038007465.1 Sporosarcina sp. FSL K6-1508
GTTCAGTTGCTTCTTCGCTCGATGGATCTTGTCCCATTTGTTGCATTTGACCTTGGATTGATGATAATGCTGCGTTATATTCCACGCCTTTAAGTTCTTCATCATTTACAACAGCTACTATTTTGTTCTTGTCCACTTGCTGTTTCGCAAGTTTCTCTTGCATCTCTTTTACAGCTTTTTCTTGATCTTTAGTGGCTTCTTGATCCTTAGTAGCTTCTTGCTTTGTTTCTTCTTGTGGTGCTTCGTCCTTTGCGTCTTTTGCCGCTTTATCTTCTTCACTGCAAGCAGCTAAACTTAATGCTAGCGCCCCTGCTATAAACGGAAGTAATACTTTTTTAAATTTCATATCATGTAAACCCCTTTCAAATCTGTCGCCCTTTATTTCTTGAGCTTAGATTGTATCTTAACGAATATTAGTCAAAAGTTAAACCCATATCCCTCCATGACATCAAATTGTCACCTGGATGTAAATTAACAAACAACATAATCACCTATTGGGCGCGCACTTAACGGAATATAAAAACAGGGTTATTATAGGAACAGATGAGGTACAGTTTATACTTTCATTGTAGAGTGATTAATCCCATGGATATCCTTATCTATTTAAATTATGGAGGTACCGGATACTTTTCACTAACAGAAACCTTGGTTTCTAAAATGCTTTTAGATGTCTTTGGAAATATTCCTGCATATAATTGAGATTTGTCGATGGTCTGAAACTCCATCGTATCAATAGCCGCCTAAATAAAACCTCTCTTCCAGAGAGGTCCCAGTTTCACAATTTACATATAGAAACGTTTAATGTTAATCATTTCCCTGCTCAATGCACTCCGGAAAATTACTTTATATGTATTTTGGCAAGTTGGGCTTTTAGCTGAAGCAAAAAGCGAAGTAATAGAAAGGATTATTGATTTTTTAAAAAAGATTAATTTTACACCAATTCAAGATAGACGAAAAGTTGAACAAACTGCCGTAGTAAGAAAATACATTATAGAATTATTACACTACATACTCGGCACTTAACAAATGGAAAATAAGTGAGTTTTTCATGATTATTACAAGAAAGTGGTTTCCAATACCGCTTCGTCGCTTGGTGATGGCCTCCCGTAATGAGCCCGTCAAAAGATCCCTGGGGAGGGATTGAAATGCATCCCTCCATAGTCTCATTACTCCAGCTCACACTTGTCGCTCCTTCGCAGGATTCATTCGTCGTACAAGGAGATTATTACAGTTTCCATTAAGTTCTAAATTAATAGTGACGAGTATATAGCATTGCCATTAATAAAAATTATCATTGGGTACCCATATGATTCCGAATACAATGAGAACCTGACATCCAAAAATGAAAAAGCATCTATGTGATTAACCCATAGATACTTTTCATCCCCCAAAGGGATCCCCGACTCCACCCTCACTGCTTTCTCAAAGTAGTACATGGTAGTTACATTTACAATCTATTTGTATTCATGTCACAGTACTGGTCTTCAGTTGTAACGGGGCATTCGAACCGTTTGGTATAGCCCCACTACCGACCATTGAGTCCAACGCCCCCAATTAGCAGCTTTTCTCCTTCTTGCATCTTCACATAGAAAGTGATTCTTTTTTGAGAATCCCCTCATGCAATCAATGCCTCTGCAAGCATCATCAACAGTCCTTCCTTTTCCGAATAATGAACAGTTAATTAGACACTCTCGCTTATGTCGTCATAAATTGATCAATAAAATACTGTGGATTAAGTTTTTCGCCCGTCGCTTTTTTAATCTTTTCATTCCAAGGATAGAGCGCGCCTGGTTTGAAATACGCATCCACCAAATAGTTGCCCACTTCTGGGGCGAACAGGTCGGTCGAAATGTTTTTCTCGATATAGGTTTGCAATTGCGAAGTCGTCAATTCGCCCATTAGATAGTTTTGATAGTAAACCGGAACTAATGTAAAATGGATTTTCGCTGCCCAATGCGGGTAGTCAATACCTTCCGGGGGGTTCACAAATTGGACATCCTTTACGATCTTCCACCATAGCTGGTTCAAGTCCTGATCGGGGTTTTCATATAATTCACGCTCGAAGAAAGTGAATGCCATAATCCAGCGCCCTGCAATGAGCATTTGCCGACGCAACGATTTCGCAATGAGCGGCGTCAATTCTTCCACTTGGGATGTAGTTAACCCTAAAAACTGCTGCAGCCAAGCAGGATTTTTACCGAATCGGCCATAGAGCATCGCAATCGCTTCCGTCGTCAACGTATGTGCCGCCGTTCGCAATAGGAAAGGTAGTTGTGGATCGACATATTTAAAATAAACTGCATGACCAAACTCATGCAACATTGTGACTGACCAATAATCAGACGGTATATTGTTGCATAGCACACGGACATCGCCTTCACGGTCGATATCCGTGCAGAACGCATGTTGATTTTTCTTATCACGAGGATATAAGTCGCTTTTCTCTAGCATGTCCGTAATATCCATGCCCATGGCCTTGAACGTTTCAATCGTCAGTACCTCAAGATCTTTCCCATCATAAAACGGATCTAGATCCAACTCCTTTAACGGTGGTGCCTCCTGGAAAAATGGATCGGCATAATGCCATGGACGAAGCTCTTCAATTGATATGCCAAAACGCTCAGCCAATTCGCCGTCCATTTCTTGTTTCATTTCACGAAATGGCTCATCAGAAAGTTCCTTGAGCTTGTGGAATATCGAGAAAACTTCATCCCGATCCAACTCCTGTAACTCGAAACTCATTTGATGGTAATTCGTGTACCCCAACGCGTGCGCAATCTCATTCCGCTTTTTCACAAGAATCAATAGCTTCTCTTGCACTTCTTTCCCAATCTGTTTGCTGGCATGCCATGCCTTTTCACGTGCCTTCAAATCATTGCTCTTTATTAAAATTTGCCGGACATCATTTTCCGAAACTGATTTTCCGTCAATTGTGGCACGGTATGTATTGAAAATACCAATCAATTCTGTCGAAAGTCTCACCATTTCCTTTAAATCTTTCTCGGGAATCTGATTCGCAACCATGCCATTATGCAAGCCTTCCAGCTGCCGTCTTTGAATGGCGGTCAAATCATCTTGTGCGAGATACGTTTTCACTTTCTGAAACCGCTCCGGATCCGCAAAATATAAATCATAAGCCGTCTCCGCCTCGGCTGTTTTTTGATTCCATTCATCTTCCCCTGTCGTCGCCGCCATCCAAGAAGTTTCAGTGTTGGCGATATGCAATTCCTTGATGACATTATTTTGTTCTTCTAAAAACTGTTCAACTGTCATTTTTTCTCCCCCTTAATTCAAGCGTTCTTCACTATATTCCACATGTCGTGGCGAAAGTCCTTCGAGTTCGATACGATCCATCAAAAATTAAAATGGTACCAGCGTCTAACATAATTCCGGATTATGTTAGACGCTGGTACCGTAGATTATAGTTAGGTGATACATAGCAAAACAAAAGATTCTACATCTAAACCCCAACGTTGAACTAGTATTATTTTCTTCTCACGAATAACACTTTATACCACTGATTAATTAAAAACGGCATAAAGGACAAGATATAAATGTAACCTAATTGAACTCCATTTAATGACGCGACTTCAAACACACCCGTTAGCGATGGAACAAATAATACTAAATGTAAACATAGAAACCCTATTAAAAATGCAAACCACGTATATTTATTCGTAAATACTCCAATTGTAAAGATCGATTCTCTAGATCTGGAGTTGAAGCCATGTACTAATCTTGACAAACATAATGTTGCAAATGCCATTGTGCTTGCTGTTAGCGTATCTCCCGTTGACAATCCCATTCGAAAAGCAATAATCGTAGAGATAGCAATTAATAAACCTTCAAGTACCACTTGAGTTGTAAATGTTTTATTTAATAATGGTGTATGAATATCTCTAGGCTTGTCCTTCATCGTATTTTTATTATGCGGCTCCAAACCGATTGCAATTGCCGGCAAACTATCGGTAAGTAAGTTAATAAATAATAGATGCACGGGTGCAAAGGGAACTGGTAAACCTAATACGGTTGCATATAAAACAGCAAAGATAGCACCCGCATTCCCTGATAATAAAAATTGAATAGCGTTTTTAATATTCGTATACATGCTTCTGCCATTCGAAATCGCTTTGACAATCGTTGAAAAATTATCATCCGTTAAGATCATGGAGGATGCATCTTTCGCTACCTCGGTCCCGGTTATGCCCATCGCCACACCGATATCGGCTTGCTTTAAGGCAGGGCCATCATTGACACCATCCCCCGTCATCGCAACGACATGTCCTTTTTCCTGCCAAGCTTTCACAATTCGAATTTTATGTTCTGGTGTTACGCGGGCGTAGACAGAGACATCTTGAACCTTTTCTTGTAGTTGTTGATCCGTTAATCCTTCAATTTCATATCCTTCAATCACTTCTGACGGTTCATTTACTAGTCCAATTTGTTTAGCAATCGCTGTTGCAGTTATTTTATGGTCGCCTGTAATCATAACTGGTTTAATACCTGCATTTATACAACTTTCAACCGCTGCTTTTGATTCTTTTCTCGGAGGATCCATCATCGCTATTAATCCGACAAAGATTAAATCTCTTTCGATTTTCACATCGATTGTTAAATTTTTCTTTACCTCTTTGTAAGCAATTGCGAGCACTCTTAATCCATTCATGGAGAAGTCACGGTTTATTTCTTCGATTCTTTTACGATGTTCTTCCGTAATCGCAAATATCCCTTTTGAAGTCTCGACTTTCAAAATCCTTGGTAAAAGAACATCTACTGCTCCCTTTGTAATCATGATCGATTGCTGATTGAACTGATTTACTGTAGTCATCAGCTTTCTGTCTGAATCAAATGGTATTTCCGCCACTCTTGGATAGTGATCTCTAACGATTAACTCGTCAAGATTATACTGTTTCCCTAATTTCACGAGTGCAATTTCAGTAGGGTCACCGATTTCTTTATGGTCCCTTTCCAAGGCGTCATTACATAATAGTGCTTTTAAGAGTAGTTTTTTCTCAATTACATTTTCTACATGTAGTTGATCATACGGAATGACTTTTTGATCAACATATACGTGTTGGACACTCATTTTGTTTTCGGTTAATGTTCCCGTTTTATCTGAACATATAACAGATACACTTCCTAGACTTTCGACAGCGTAGAGCTTACGTATAATGGCATTTTCCTTCGCCATTTTTTGAGTCCCGAAAGCCAGTACAATAGTAATAATCGAACTTAATGCTTCCGGAATTGCTGCAACTGCTAGCGAAACTGCAAACATAAATGAATCTACTAACTCGCGTCCCCGAAAAAGGTCGATCGTGAAAATGGCTAAACAAATTATTGTAATCCCTAAAGCTAACTTTTCTCCAAAATGATCCAAGCTTACCTGTAAAGGTGTTTTCTTCTCTTTCGCAGTATCCAGTAAATTTGCGATTTTCCCGATTTCTGTTTCCATTCCAATAGCTGTAACAATTACAGTACCGCGTCCATTCGTGACAAAGCTTCCAGTGAACACCATATTCTTTTTATCACCCAGCGTTACATGCTCTTCTTTGATGGGCGTGGTACTTTTCGACACAGCCAATGATTCACCTGTCAGCGAACTTTCATTTATATGCAGATTATAGCTTTCTAACAATCTTCCATCAGCGCTTATATAGTCACCAGCATCCAAATAGAGAAGATCCCCAACCACTATATCTTCTGAAGAAATCTCCATTATCCGGTTATCCCGCATCACTTTTGCAACGGGAGAGGTCAAAGTCTTCAGACTATCCAAAGACTGTTCTGCCTTCACATGCTGTACAGTGCCGAGGATTGCGTTTAAAATAACGACAATCATTATCACAATCGTACTTTCCACTTCACCTAATAGAAATGAAATGAAAGCGGCTATCAATAAAATAATGACTAATAAATCTTTAAACTGTCCAAAGAAAACGGCGACTGTACTCGTCCTTTTTCCTTCCGCCAACTCATTATAACCGTATACTTCTTGTCTTCTTTGGACGTCATAATCACTCAATCCTTGATTTGTTACGTCCAATACCTTCATAACTTCAACTGATGATTGTTGATGATATTCTGACATTCGATTCTCCTTCCAGTGTGAGATCTTGACTATATACAGTAGATAGTATCCTTCTATTTCCTAATCTTTCAGTTGGCGAATTTTATTTCCTCATTGAGTAGACCCCTTTTGACTTGTCCTTTCTTTTGCAATTAATGACTTCACTTGAAAACATTTCCGAAAAATAGCGTTTGATAATAAGTCAATCCATTTTTCTCTTAAACTACTTCACCACCATAATACTTAAACTCTAGCAATATTATTCCTTATTCTATGCCCGTATGATAATAATCAATCTAAAAAGCTGAAAGAACTTAAGAGTTCTTGTGTAAGACACTCACGCAAACAATTCATATATATATGTTGAAATAAAGAATCCCATTGAATCCGCTTCGGCGCTAGGGGATGCCTCCCACCATAAGCCAGGTAGCCTTGTAAGGCACCTTCACTTAGTCTATATAGATATTCATTTGTTCAACATATATATATGAGTAAACACAAAAAATCAGACATTCGCCAAGATGTCTGATTTTCATTTTATTATTATGCAACTAAACTGTATTTTCTCCATATAAGACAAGCAACAAAAGTGCAATAAGGTACCTATATATATTGAATTATAGAATCCCATTGAATCTGCTGTAGCGCTCCATAATGAGAGAGTTGTAATTCGGGGTGTGGATTGTAGATCGCTTGGCGCTTTGGGGATGCCTTTGCCGCGCCGGCGCTAGGGTGTTCATTATCGGGAGAAATGTGAATTTAAAATGTATATGCCCATATTATAAGGTGATTACTATTTGATACTAATTATAGTCAAGAAAGCCGGACTCCAGATTGCAGATTTTATCACAGATAATGAAATGCGTTTTCTCAGATAGACCATCCAACGAAGGCGCGACTTCGTGGTAGCCGGAGCGATAAGACTAAGGAGGGATGCAGTTCAATCCCTCCCAAGTGCTCTCCTTTCCGGCTTACCGCGGGAGGCATCCACAAAGCGTCGAAGCGGTATTAGTAGAAGTTCTAATTCACTCCAAGTATTAGGGCTTTTTCATTTGTTCAACATAGATAGTTCAAAACTAAACTTAATCATTATCCAGTAAGTTAAAGAGTTCCCCTTATCGTTCCCGCGTTTCAACCGCATCAATGCGTTATGAATTCTTATACACTTTGAGCGATATCAATAATTTTTCGAGTAACTGGCTGAACTTCATCCGTACTTTTGATTACAAAGAAATGACCAGCTTCACTTTCTATTGGTGCTGTCACGTCGTCTTTATGGGACTTAGCCTGTTGCCGAATAAGTACTTCCTCAAAAGTAGAAGCACTCCTAAATATAGCTGTGCTGCGCTGACTTTTAGCAACTCGCGCTTGAAGAACTTGATCCGGAATATCAAAATTGACGAGGATGCTGCTAAAGCCTCTATTGTGAAAATGTGCGAGCAGATCCAAACGACCTTTGCGAGAACGATTTGAGTTACAAAGAATGAGATAAAATTGGTCTGGTTAACAGCATAATCTACTATTGTTTGGGTGATGGCGTACTTGATCGTATTAGGTCCTTCTTTTGGTTGTAAGGTTTTGTAATAGGTATTAATGAATTCAGCATGGTTATCTTGATCAATCACATGTGAGTTGGGCAGCTGTTGTTCTAAAGCTTTAGCAAATGTAGTTTTACCGCTATGGGTTTTACCGACGGTCATAATCACTAACCTTTTCATCAACGCAACTCCATTCTTCAAGAAGGTAAGGTTTTTTCATGTGCAATTTCGATGGAATTTTACAACCTAAAAAAGCACTCGTATTGAGCGCTTTTCATGATATGTTAAAATCTAATTTACCGACTATCCATTTTTCATTCCTTTATTTGCAACAACAGCAGTTGAATGAATACTAAAATTAAAAGATTTTGTCATCTAATTTTTTGTTTTCTCATCCATTGCGTCGCGACCCACTTTTCACCAGTTATAACTGGTGCGCCTCCATGTAAAGTTAACTCGTTTAAATTTTCGTCATTATAGAAATATTCAAAATAAACGGCCATACCTTTTTGTGGGGTTACCGAAAGATTCAATTTAGGGAAAAAGGTTTCTCCACCTTGTTCTACATCATTTAAGTACATAATGAGCGTACTGATTCTATTATTGTTTGCTACTTTACTTGTTGATGAAAAAAAATCATAATGAGCTTTATACTCTTGACCAGGGGTATACTTAAGAATTTGAATGCCTTCTCCGTGTTCAATAGGTATATTCATAATCGACGAAATTCTTTTTTCCACTCTAGCTACAGTTTCATTTTCACTTTCACTTTCTTGAAAAAACATACTACTACTTGTTCGTAGTTCATTTACTTCACGTGTCTTCCCAATTTTTGAACGTTGCATTTTGTCCTTGGACAACCTGATTAGTTCATCACATTCTTCGTTACTTAAAACATTACCTAAAACCACGATTAACGGCTCTTCAAATCGAGTGATTATATCAATCTCTCTGTCCGTTTTTATTTTATTTCCAGTGTGATCAAATATAGTTTGTTCTTTATTCTCCGTTACCATCTTCAAACGACCCCTTATACAATTTAATTTTCTGAACGAGTGCGTTTTTTAACATGATTATATGTGTTAACGGTCTTCTTACTTGATTACAAGAGAATGCTCTTATACTATCTTCTCTGAATGGTCCTATTTTATCACATATTTTTAACATACCGCAAATTTAGAAAACATTTTATCATAAGGCTGTTTTCGTAAATACGATGGCTAATACCGTGTAAATTTAGTGGTGAAATTTAATGAAGAGGATATAAAGAATGAAAAATAACTGAATAACACTATCAATTTTTTCTTGGGAGTTTCATTTGTGAAGGAAAGTCGGTTATTTTTCTATATGCTAAGGGAAAATCTAAAATCCCTTAATCGTTTTGTACGTGAAAATGGAGGAGTTTTCTTTTTTTCATGCAATTGCATAGGCATGAAACTAATGAGGCTATTTAAACATTCATGTCTGTTCAAAAATTCTAGAATGTTTCGAGTAAATCTTATTGAAAAGAGGGTTTCCCGAAGCATATCGCGAAAATAATGCGTATATCGAAAGGAGAATCATAAATGAAACCACCTATAGCTAAACGCCTTCCATATACCCAGGAAATGCATGGCGATGTCCGCGAAGATGACTTTTATTGGCTGAAGGATCGCACGAATCCGGAGGTTATCCAGTATTTAGAAGACGAAAATCGGTATTACGATGAAGTCATGCATCCACTCAAGGAACAAACTGAGCAGATTTATCAAAGCATGATGGACCGTGTTCCTGATTCGGAAGTAGACGTGCCGGTTCAACACGGACCCTACTTCTACTATTCCCGTTTGGACAAAGATAAGCAATACCCCATCTATGCACGCAAGAAGGCGGCAGGCCGCGAGCTCTTGTCAGAAGCACCGGAAGAAGTGGTGCTCGACCTGAATGAATTGGCGTCAGATGGTGACTATTTAAGCGTTACAGCACAGCGAATGAGTACCGATCATCACCGTCTTGCCTATTTGGAGAATCGAGATGGAACGGACCGATATATCGTCTATGTAAAGGACATGGAAACAGGCGAGCTTCTACCCGACCGGATTCCAGATGTCTTTATATATGGAAGTATGGAATGGAGCCGGTGCGGTGACTATCTATTTTACGTTACCGTCGATGAGCATCAACGTCCTTGCCGGTTATGGCGGCATCATTTAGGAAGTGATGTCGAGAGCGATGAGCTGATCTTTGAAGAAAAAGATACGACATTTACGTTATATATGAATAAATCACAAACAGGGAAATTCATTGTTGTGCATTCAGATTCGAATACGACGAGCGAAATTCGTCTAATCGATGCGGATTCTCCATTATCTCCTGTACAGCTAGTAGATGCGCGGCGCGACGGAATCAAATACGACGTCGAGCATTGGGGAGATGACCTACTCATCCTGACAAACGAAGGGGCACTGAACTTTCAGCTACTCCGTTGTCCACTTGATGACCTTCATTCACGGGTGAAAGTCGTGGAGTATCACAAAGATCGTTATCTTCAAGCCATGTACCCATTCAAAGACGCTTTGCTTGTCGCGGGCCGTGAGAATGGATTGACGCAAATCTGGAAGCTAAAAGACTGTGAATTGGTCCAGCTCACATGGGATGAGCCACTCTACACAGTGTCGATTTTATCCGATCAAAGCTATGAGGCAACAGAAGTATTACTCAGCTTTGAGTCCTTGCTCACTCCAAAAACAACGTACAGTCTAAATTTGCAAACAGGAGAAAGGCTTCGTTTGCAAGTGGCTCCCGTCAGTGGCGACTACGATCGTTCTCGCTTCCACCAAAAGCAAGTTTGGGCGACAGCCGAAGACGGAGTTAAGGTGCCGCTGACCCTCGTTTATCTGGAAAGTGCGTTCGATCAGGGGACTGCTCCGCTGATCCTGTCTGGGTATGGATCCTATGGAGCGAACAGCGATCCGTATTTTAGTCCGTACAGACTCCCCCTCTTGGAAAAAGGAATTGTCTTTGTCACGGCGCAAGTTCGTGGCGGTTCCGAAATGGGGCGTAGTTGGTACGAGGATGGAAAGATGCGTAACAAACGAAACACGTTCACTGATTTCATCGCTGCGGCGAATTATCTGATTGAAGAGGAATACACAACCCCGAGCCAAATGGCTGCCCGCGGAGGCAGTGCTGGAGGATTGCTTGCAGGTGCAGTGGCAAACATGGCCGGCGAGTTGTTTCAAGTTATCGTTCCTGAAGTGCCGTTCGTCGATGTCGTCACAACGATGCTCGACACGACCATTCCCCTCACCACTCTAGAATGGGACGAATGGGGCGACCCTCGGGACCAAGGAGACTATTTCTATATGAAATCCTATAGCCCATATGACAATGTGGAAGCGAAAGACTATCCGCATATGTATGTCACTACCGGCCTGAATGATCCGCGAGTCGGTTATTGGGAACCAGCCAAGTGGGTCGCACGCTTAAGAGAGTTGAAAACCGACGACCATGTACTTGTCCTCAAAACGAATATGGGTGCCGGCCATTTCGGCGAGTCAGGCCGTTTCAATCACTTGAAAGAAGCCGCGGCGTGCTATGCATTCATTCTGGATAGGATTGGTGTGACTGCCGACCTAAAAGCTCAGGAGGCTCATTAATAAGTAGTTAAAATAAACCCGTTGGAAAAACAGGAAGTTTTTTCTCCAACGGGTTTTACATTTCTCCTGGATTTATTTTACAAGAGGTACCTGTATTAGACACAAAGATGAACAATTCACACGTTTGAGTAATTACGCAAAATACAAAGTTAATCGCGCATTTACTGTTTCACTTTGTATTGGATTCACTGAATAGTACTAAGCACAGGTACCTAAAATCAATTTCTCCTACAAAAAAATAGCACCAATTTCTATTTAATAGAAATCAGCACTTCGTTTATTCCCTATACGCTGCGTGATGCTTTTGGCGGTTGGCACACGTCACATTTACGTTGGTTATTATTATTAAATTTCGTAAATGTTTTTTCAAAGTCGCTTCCACATGCACATTTAAATAGTAACTTTTGAGAAAAACCGTGATATTCAGTCGTTAACAACTTACTTTCGGAATTATTCTCTACAAATACTTTAATTTTATCGATTGTCCATCGTTTAGCCATTCTTTTACACCTCCATATTTTATCGATAGGCGGAGGCTTTTTTGGGGCATCCGTTCAATTATGAGTAAAAGTCGTAATTATCCTAAGTTTCCTATTATAACATGAGCGGACACACAATTAAACAGATGGAAGGGATCTTATTTAACTTATCTGCACCTAGGGTTTAAGTTAAATACTACATACCTCGATGCCAGGTACTGACACCATTTGTACCTTTCAAATTGTGGCGACAGCTGAGTACGGTGCATCTATAACAATTCAACTAAAAAGATCAAAGTACAATAAGGAGCCATTCTAAGACCTACATGATCGACTCCCCATTTACTTTTCATGCAATTACAGGGCATTGTCGGATAGCTTTTTACACTGGTACCCGTCTTTATCCAGCTCAGTGAAATAGGAAAAACAATTCTGCATGACGGGGTTTTCCGGAACAAGTATCAAATTTTTTAGTAATTCTTCGAGAACGAAAGAATGGATGCCGAAGGTAAATCCCCATCGCAAGACTATCACAGCAGCAGTTTAAAAATGAGTGGCAACCGTCGCCAGGACGCTGCCACTCTTTTATAAATTCAGAACAACATTTCACTTACTGTTTTTATCATTTCTTCAGCGAATGTTTCTTCCCTTTCGTGTCTGTCACAATCAACTGCGTATCCGTCACTTCCATCCGTTTCCCAAGGATATTCGACAACTTGATTGTTTTTTTATCCAGTAAACTGTACTTGAAGACGCCTTTTTTATTGAAATAATACATAATAGAGTGGTCATGCAGCACGGAGAGGAATTCCCCGCCCGCTTCCCGAGTCAAGTTTGGTTGGTTGAGCGATTCCTCGTAAAAGTCATACGTCACGCGCGCATCAAAAGTAAGTTCCTTCCTCTTATCGCTGCTGCCATCCATCGCTGTGGAATAAAGCACTAGCGTACTGTCCTTAAAATCATCGGGACCAATCGAGCGTGGACCCATATCTGTGTAGAAAATCCGGTCATTCCAAACAAACATATTGGTCATCTGGCTCGGCTCTTTCATTTTCACCAAATCTTGTCCATCCGTCTTCATCTTCATCACAGCGAAAGCGAATGGCACTTCATCCGCTTCGGCAAATCCGCCGCTCCAGTAAGGGATATACAGCTCATCGTTATAAAGGACGAGCCGGGTATTATCATGCAAGAAAATAACTGATCCAAAATCCCATTGGCTCTTCGGTATATCCTCTCTTTTCAAAATCACTTCGCGTTTACCGGTTTCCTTGTTTTCTTTAATAATCGAATAACGGTACTCTTTGTCCCGCTCTGTGAAATAGGTAAAGCCATCCTTTTCAACAGTTTTCCCTTTTGTACTGACATAAGTATGGTATTTGCTTAGTTTCATTTTATCATCCATGGCACGGACTAAAAATGCCGAAAACTGTGCACGGGTGACGGAATTCGATGGCATGTATTTGCCGTCGGATCCGCCTGCAATGCGCTGCTTTGCAATCCCGTTGATGTCCTGGTATGCCCAATGAGCGGGCGTAACGTCGATAAACGTCGCCTGCTTATCGAGCGGCAAGTCGAACGAACGGCGCAGGATCGCGGCCATTTGCGCGCGAGATGTTTTTTCACCAGGACGCATGTAGCCATTGTCGCCGCGGAGAATTCCTTTTTCATTCACCGTCGCCAGAATCTGATAATAAGGTAATTTTTTGGATACGTCTTTGAATTCGACGGACGTATTTTCCGTCAGTGGAATGTTCAATGCCTTAATGAGCATCGATGCGGCTTGCGACCGGGTGATCGGCTCATTCGGCTTGAACGTGCCGTCCGGGTAGCCGCCGATAATATTACGGTCGGATAAGTACTTGATTTCATTCTTCGCCCAATGCTTGTCCACGTCGGAAAACCGGGTGGCCGCCTGAGCTTGGAACGGGATGGCTGTGAACACGAGCAGCAGAGCCATCAACGCTGTGGTTAGTTTGCTTTTCAAAATGATAGTCCTCCTTGGGTTTCGATGCCTATGCAGGATCGCTTTTTGTGAAATCCAGGTTGGTGTGCCCCTATAGTAAACGGTTGGTTGACGGTTTTATCTTCTGGACAGCTGCCAACCTGGTACTTGCTGACATTATTTCTTCAGCGTATGTTTCTTCCCTTTTTGATCCGTGACGATTAACTGCGTAGTCGTAGCTTCCATATCCTTCGCCAGCACATTCGAAATCTTGCTCGACTTTTTATCTAGCAGACTGTATTTGAAGACGCCCGCTTTATTGAAATAGTACATAGTGGAGTGGTCATACAACACTGATTTGTTGCTTTGGTTCACATAAGGAACGCTTGGCATAGCAGATACGTCATCAAAAATAATCCGTGTATTAAAAGCAGATTCTTTTCTCTGATTGCTACCGTCCATCGCTGTGGAATAGAGGATGAGCGGGCTGTCCTGTGGAATGTCTTGGTTAAAGTTCCAATTTAAATAAGGTTCATCTTGATTTTTTTCATTGGTATAGTAGATTCGATCATTCCAAATAAATAGATTGCGGAACGTTCGCCCACCCATCCCCTGCATCAAAGAAGAGTCAATGGGAGCGTCCTCCACACTCGTCTTCGTTCGGATCAATCCATACGAAAACGGGACATCGGTCATTTCATGGACTGCAGACCAAAACGGGATGAAAATTTCTTCGTTATAGACGATTAGCGGGAAACCTTCATGGAACCTGACAATATAGATGGCATCAGAAGAAAAGTTCTGATTACTCAATAACACTTCGCTTGCGCCGGTTTTCAAATCTTGTTTGATCAGTTTACCGCATGTATAGCAGTCTGGAGGAATGGTATACAGTGATCCGCCGTGCTCGACGGCTTTTCCTTTCACACTGACATAAGAATGATAGCTGCTGAGTTTCATTTTATCATCCAGCGCACGCACAAGAAATGCCGAAAATTGTGCACGGGTAACAGGATTTGCGGGCATATATTTGCCGTCCGAGCCACCCGCGATGCGCTGTTTCGCGATTCCATTGATGTCCTGATACGCCCAGTGAGCCGGTGTGACATCAACAAATGTCGCTTGCTTGTCAAGCGGCAAGTCGAACGCACGGCGCAAAATCGCGGCCATTTGCGCACGGGATGTTATTTTACCGGGACGCATGAAACCATTGTCGCCGCGGAGGATTCCTTTTTCATTCACCGTCGCCAGAATCTTGTAGGATGGAGAATTTTTCGAAACATCTTTGAATTGGACGGATGTATCCTCCGTCAACGGAATGTTCAATGCCTTAATGAGCATGGCGGACGCCTGCGCTCGTGTGATTGGCTCATTCGGCTTGATTGTGCCATCCGGATAGCCTCCGATGATATTACGGTCGGATAAGTACATGATCTCTTTCTTCGCCCAATGCTGATCCACGTCGGAAAACAGGGCGGATGCCTGTACCTGGGATGGGATGACTGCGAATAGGAGCAGCAGTGTCAGAGTCATCCATGCTGCGGCTAATTTGCTTTTCATCATGATCGTCCTCCTTTTACAGTTTCAGAGCCTACAAACTTTTATAGAAATAATAACATTCGTGTTTATTGAAACAATTATGAATGTTTGCGGCAGCCAACGTACAGACGGCAATTTTCAGGAAAAGTTTCAAATGTTTTTAAATAATTTTGGAGAATATAGAAATGCGTTCTAATTCCGCGATACATGCCCTCATAGGATTCATGTAACAAACATGACAGATTATCACACCAGCAGCGGTTTAAAAAAAGTGGCTAGCGTCGTTAGGACGCCGCCACTCTCTTAATATATTCAGTTTATTTTTTCATTTGTTGATCAAACCGGAGTTAATTTAAGTGCCTGGTTCAAAAACAATTCCGAATTGCATTAAAACCAAGCACCTTTCATTATCTTTATTACTATTCAACAAAAAAGTTCTTTTTAAAACCCTTCCAAACTCTCCAACGCCTGCTCCAAAGGTTCCTTTAAAGGTAAGGCTAATGTTTTTGCATACGTTGCCGTGATATGGTTATTGTCACGATACACGATGATATTCCCAATAACGGAAAAGCAAGTTGTTTGATCACAGAAATAATCCGTGAGGTCTGCGAATATCACGTTCGATGGAATGCCCGCGGTATTCTCCCATGGCACTTCCTTCGAAACCCCCTTATCCCTTGGAATCGCACATCTCAACGGGTTTTTCTTCTTTTCTAAACAGCTAGGGATTTTCTTTTTCATACGAGGGTTATCACGTACAGCGAATACCGTGGTAATCCCCTCCAGTTCTTTCCACTGGTTAATGTAACCTTTTGGGATGGTCTTCCGCTTATTCAATGTGGATGTGGTGAAAACCAAGTCTGGCGGATCTTCTTTTAAGTGTTCGATTAAATTCTCATTCCAATTTAAACAAGCTTTGGTTAAGTGATGTTCCGGATCTTCGTTTGTAAATCGGCAGCCATCTTGATTGTAGACGTCAATCTGGAAGTTCAAGTCTTCCGCTAAAACTTCCAATGCAGGAAACCAATGTCCCGAATGCGACCCGCCGACCAGCGCTACCGTATAGCTAGGATTCGTTAACACCCCATACGAACATTTCTTCACGTTGACACTATTTTTCGCAAAGCAGTTTGGATTCTCATAAAAGGAAGGAAGATCTGATTGAATATCGATGGAAGCCGGGATCGGAGCGATGCCTTTTGGGGGCTCGCTATTCTCATAGATAGCCTTCGCTCCCGGGAAGTTTTTTTCATCATGACTGACGACCAGCGCATCAGCCTTTACTTTTTCAATATACGTTGTAACGGCTAGTATTGAACTTCCTGTTACCATCAACAGGCCACATAAGACAGTCACAAGTCTGCCCTTCATTCTTTTTTTATCCAACTTCAGAATGGGTGCTTCCAGTAGCTTTGTAGAGAGCAGCGATAAAAGAACCGCCGCCATGACCATGACACTCCCTGCAAGAATCGGAACGGTTTCTACGTCCACAATGGCCTTATAAAAGATCAAAAGAGGCCAATGCCATAAATAGATCCCATAAGTAAGACCGCCTAAAAACGTCAATGGCTTAACACTTAACAATCGGTCCACGCCAAATTTCGTACTATTTTCGGAAGCGAGTAACACCAATATTGCTCCACTAATCGGGACAAGTGCTAAATAACCAGGGAACCCCGTTGATACTGGAAGCAAGAAACCTGTTAAACAAATGATGGAGAGCCCGAGCCATCCCAACACCGTGTTTACCCATTTATTCATCAGTAAGTATGGTAAAACCAATGCTAGCATACCGCCAATGCTAAATTCCCACATGCGCGCAAACGTATCAAAATACGCCCAAGGCTGATTCACTTCTGTTTGATAAATAGAATAACTAATCGAACAGATGAAGACGACAAACAATGCCATTAGAAAAGTTTTACGTACCGGTGTCTTCAAGACTTTCCGGGCTAAAAAATACACGGAAGTGATTAAAATCGGCCAAAGGACATAAAATTGCACTTGTACACCCAGCGACCAAAAATGTTGAAATGGACTTACCGCATGATCTCGCGCTAGATAGTCAACAGCATCCAACGCCAATCGCCAGTTTTCAAAGTAGAGGGTAGACGCGGTCATATGTGTAATGATTGAGCTCCATTCCAACTGAGGTAAAAACAGCAATGCAAGGCTTCCAATCACGATGATGACCAATAAGGCTTGAGGAAAAAGCCTTCTCGCAAGTCCCACTAAAAAATCTCCAAATTGCACGGTTCCCGTTCTCTCTATTTTTGATAGAAGAGACATGGTAATCAAATAGCCTGATAGAACAAAGAATACATCAATTCCTCCTGATACTCTCCCCAGCCAAATATGATAAATCACGATTAACAACGTCGTAATCATACGTAACCCTTCAATCTCCGGGCGATATCTTTTTTGAGGGCTCTTTAAATCTTCCATTTTATTCATTACACTCCCAGTATTATGACAACATCTTGAATGCCTTCGCTATGTTTATATGGTAGTTCATTAATTCATTCCATAAAAAAAAAACCCTACTTCCGCTTTGGTCAAATTACTACAAAATAATCAGTGGAAGGATTTTCCTAATAGATGCTTTACGTCTTTTGTATATTCTAATTGCAAATAAAAACGCTCCCAAACAATGTCCATTGATTAGTCTATTTCAGGTACTTCTGCTTTTTTGGGTTAAATCCAATCAGCGAACGGTGCAAGAAACGATCCTTACCAACGGGCACCTTTGTTCAATACCGTTGAGTGGATGGAAAACCAGGTTGGTGTCTCTATATAGTGAGCGGTTGGTTGACGGCTACTTCTTCTGGACAGCTAACAACCTGGTTTCCCGTAAATGATTGAATGAATTATCTTGAATTGCGTCTAAATTTGGCATCCCCCCTTTCTTCACTCCATACTATTCCTGAATGACCCAACGCTCTGAGCCTGCATCCCGGTTCATAGTAAACGCCTGCTCCGCTACTCCTTCTCGCCCATATTGGTAGCGGATTTCAACCTCATTCTCAGAAACAGGAGCCACTTTTCGATAAGATGACTCTAAAAACAGTTCACCCAACCGGCTAATTTGTGTAAACGCAGGTATTTCCGGCAAATTGTCGAACCCCAACAGATCGTCATATAAATACAAATCAAAATATTGCTCCGGTGTATATTCACCAGTAAGCTGTCCGGATAAATAATCCATATAAATTGAATGGGTACGCTCTTCCGTTGCTACGCCTACAACTTGCCCATAAATTTTATGCACAGGGGTAATCGTTGCCCCTTGCACTGTTTTACTTGCCGGGAAATGGTTCAATAATAAATATTCCCGCGCATTCAACAGCTGGTCGTAACCCCCTGCAATCGTGACTCCCTGTTTTTCATAACGATCCATAATTTCAGATGGCAATGGTTTGCCGTTTACCTTCAGCTGGCCGTTTTTCAGCACGACACGATCTCCCGGGACCGCAATCACCTCGTAATAGGCATCCATATATGTCGGTAAATGGCTTGTCGTATTTGTCATCGTGCGTACTATGTCGCCCGCCTCATAGACAACCTCATCGAATAAATTCGCTTTGCGCTCAATGACCGTATGCATTGCTTCCGAATTCCCTTTTAATGAAAACGTTTCTTTATCCACATAATACAGACCATCGACTTGATCAAAATGCGGAAGTGCCGCAAATTCCTCATAATCAACGGCTGACAGTTGTTTCTTCTTCTGCAGTGCCGAGATTTGCGCCAAATCATCCAGTGGATCATATGGATTACCAGGCCCCTTATCTGAAGAAAGATAATTTGTAGGGTCAATTGTGAGAATAAGAAGCAGTGCTACTACAGGAAGCGCCACCGTGACAAACAGCACTTGCCAAGAAAACTTTTTTGACGGTGACCATAAACGTTCATGCACACGCTGCTTTATCCGTTTTTCCTGCTTCGATGTATCGCCCATCATTTGATCAAGCTTACGTTTAAAATCGCTCAATTGCTCGTTACCTCCCCGTCCTCATCCTCAAAAAATTCCTTTAGCTGCTGCTTTCCCCTTCGCAGCCGTGTTTTCACTGTATTTTCGTTCAGCTGTAGATAGTTAGCTATTTCCGCTATAGATTGTTCATCATAATAAAATAATATTAAAGGCTCTCGGTATTTTAACGGAAGCTGGAAAAGATTTTTTTCAAGTGTAGCCAGCCGCTCTTTCTCCAACACTACTTCTTCCGCGCCCTTTGTAGAAACAAAAATTGTATCGAACAGCACATCTTTTTTATGCTTCCACGAGCGCAAATAATCTTTTGCACGATTGGCTGTTATTTTCGTCAAATATGTCTTCAAGGATGCCTCATTGCGAAACTGGTCACTCTTTTGGAAGTACGTAACAAATACTTCTTGTACAATATCCTCCGCAGTCGACCAATTCTTCACATATAAATAAGCGATGCGCACTAAATAACGCGAATGCTCATCGATTATTTGATCAATAGTACTCATTTACGAACCCTCGCCCTCTTCTACGGCCACGTCATGTCCCCCTCCACATACGCAACAAATTGCTCAAATGACTTTTTCTCTGTTATTCCGTATCGGCATACTTCATAATTTGAAGTCTTCCGATTTGCATACCCCTCGGTTGTCGTAAAGCCGATTAACAACCCTGCCTCTTTAGCCGCCGCGATGAAATCTTCATTATAATGCCCATACGGATAGGCTAATGAGACGGCTTCCGGCACTTGTTCTATATTTTGCTGTAAATCCAAAAGAATTTCTTCTTTTGAATGATCTAACGCCACCCCTACACCCGAATCCTCATTAAGTGAATGCAATTCATATGTATGTGCTTCGAACTGGAAAACATCCACCAGCTCTTCTAAATCCGCAGCGGTAAAAAACTGTAGCGGGCCTTCCGCACCAAATAGTTGGGCTCCCTGTGCCCGACCCGTACGTGAGGAAATAATGTGCTGAAGCGCACTTAACTCGTATTGCTTTAAAATGGGATATGCATATTCCTTCGTCGATAATAATCCGTCATCGAATGTAATGAGCACTGCTTTGCTCGGTACAACAAGGCGCCCTTCCAAATAATCATACAGCTGATGTGCCGTCAGCGTCTCGAAATGATGATCCGCCAAGTACCCCATCTGCTGCTCAAACGCTTCCAAGGAAATCGTACTATCCATCGTTCTCATCGACTCGCGAGGTAAAACCTGATGATATACAAGCACCGGTAGACCCGCATCCAATGAAACAGACTGCTTAGAAATATATCCCGGCCGCTCTCCTATTGTAAGGATATACCAATCCTCTTCCTCCCGAACAACCGGATAGCGATAGCCTTCTTCCAACTCCAGTATAACGCTGCTCTGCAAGTCAGCATCCTCGTAAACCGCGGTTTTTTGTAGCGTATGAACAGCAGCCAACCGCTCCGTATGTACAAGTGTCGAAAGCTTCTTTTTTTCAACCGTCGCCTTCCCCTTACGGACAAAGGCAGCCATATTTCCCAATCGAAGCTCATAATACGCCTCATCCTCACCTATGATAGCAACGGGCTGATCCGCCTCCAAATCGCCAATCTGCGTCAAGTTCGCCCCTTTCATATAAATCGGCTGACGCTCCTGCGATGTCAACACCCGCTCAAATACCCGCTTTGTGACAAACCGATCCCCTTCCTGCGCGAACACTCTTCCTTGCGATTCAACCAAAATCCATATCGCACCAACACTTATTATAAATACAATCAAGCACACAAGTAACAGCTTATTGCTGGAAATTTTCCTCATACCTTTACCTCCACTGTCTATTAAGCAACGTACAGACGGAGATTTTCAGTAAAAGTTTCAAAAGTTTTTTAAAAAGTTTTGGAGGATGGGAGAATTTATGCTGAAGTGGGCAACTTCACGCAAAGAAGAGGAACCTTCATATGACAATACCTCATTTGATTCCGCGTCTATATTTCTTGCTAAATAAGTCCGGTTGCCATTTGTGCCTGCAAGTATAAAACGACGTCCGTTTAGTTGGAAACGAACGTTATTTTCTTTTTCGACTTGCAATTGTACCGAATTCCGTGTAAAGTGAAAACAATTAAACATTTACTTATTTCAAAATCTTGAAGTAAGGATAGAGGCGCAAAGACCATCAGTACACAATCAGAGGATAATGAGGTCCTATGAAGACTGTGGAAAGGGGGATTTGCCGAAGTGGAGAGATGCTCATTTTCTCAAAGCTGGTTCTGGGTTGAATAAGCACAGAATTGTCATATAGGAGACTATATGGAGGGCTATCTTATGCAAAGAAATAATCTATTATTTCACTGCAACAGCGACCCCTCGTTGTTGCTTTTTGCGTTCATTTATCTTGGATCGGCAAAGAACGCCGATTCAAGTTAAAGCCTCCGGCAAATGTCACGAATTTTCGAGGGAAGTAAAGGATGGCAGACTAAGTTCGCGACGGAAAGTGCCTTAATTTCTGCAAAGAACGCAGAAATACGGTAAATAGAACCTTTCGCTGTTCGATTCGCAACGACTGCATGACCTACATCGTGTAGGCCTCCCGCTCGAAAAAATCCGGACGCAATCACGCCGAGGCGAGATTGATAAATTGCCCTTCTCCCTCTATTGTATCTACCAAATATGAATAGGATGTGGAGAAATGATGAATTTCGGACAAGTTGTAACAGCTATGGTGACTCCTTTTAATGAGCACGGGGATATTGATTTTGAAGCGACAAGGAACTTAATTGAGCATTTAATAGCCAACGGAACAGATAGTCTAGTCGTGTCAGGCACAACCGGAGAATCTCCGACGTTAACGAATACGGAAAAGGTACAATTGTTCAAGTTTGTGGTAAAAGTCGTCAATGGAAGAGTGCCCGTAATTGCCGGAACGGGCTCAAACAATACAAGAGAATCTGTTGAACTGACAATGTTAGCAGAAGATGTCGGTGTTGATGGCGTTATGCTCGTCGTTCCATATTATAATAAGCCGTGCCAAGAAGGGATGTTCCAACACTTTCAAACAATTGCGGCAGCCACTTCTTTACCAGTCATGTTATACAATGTGCCAGGACGAACGTTGGTCAATATTGCTGTCGATACAGTCGTACGCCTTGCTGCAATTCCTAATATCGTCGCGGTTAAAGAAGCGAGTGGAAATTTAGATGCAATAGCTGAAATTATTGAACAGACACCGACAGGATTTTCCTTGTACAGCGGCGACGATGGCTTAACAATCCCCGTCTTATCAATTGGTGGTGTTGGCGTTGTTTCCGTCGCATCTCATATTGTAGGCAATGAAATGCAAACAATGATCCAAAATTTCAAAATGGGCAACGTCAAAGAAGCGGCGTCAGATCACCGTAAACTGTTGCCACTGATGAATGCACTTTTTGCCGCTCCGAATCCGTCACCATTAAAAGCGGCATTGAACCTAAGAGGAATTCAAGTCGGCAGTGTTCGTTTGCCGATGATTCCCTTGAACGACGAACAGCTACATTCACTACAGCGTACGTTGTCAATCTATGATGATGTGAAAGTCTGAAAAGAAACGGTGCCAGGTTCCAACACAATTCTAAATTGTGTTGGAACCTGGCACCTTTCACAATAAAACACATAAAAGACCAGGCACCCGTTTGAATTGGTGCCTAGCGCTTGATAGTGTTAACCCGCTTTATACCACTGCAACCGATGCCGTTGTAATCCCTCTTCTCCATAGATGGTGTTCACAAAATGTTCTTCAGCTCTTTGGGTCCTGATATGAATAGAAGAATGGTCTTCACAAATATCACAATTCCCGTATTCCGGGTCTCCAATGCGTCTCAATTCAAAATAGTCATCTTTAACTTGAGAAAAGTCACCATCCAACCATTTATTCAAAATGCCTTCTAGTTCAGACCCCTTCGGAGCAAATCTTTTTAAATAGAGGATGTTTTCCTTAGCCATTTGTCCGGATGCATGGCCTGCGGAGTAGCTATTCACTTCCGCCCATCCATTCTCTAACACGTCCGTAATGAGATAATCGGATGGATGACTCGTCACTTTTTGCGCAAGCATTCGTAGCATCGTATTGGCCATCGTGCCGGAATTTCTCTCCAGCTCTTGCGCAGAAATGCCCGCAAACTGCCCGAGGATCCGTTGTGCTGGTGCCGCTGGATCGATGGGATCGTCCATATGCAACAATCGATGTAGAAATACGGCATAATGCGCTCTTGTAATGGGTTTGTCCGGATTATAGAACCCAAAATCCCCTGTTGTTATCCCATTCGAATATAACGCTCGGATATACTTGTTTGCCGGATGGTCTTTCGGCACGTCCATGAAATCCAGTTCCACTTTCACTTTCAGATCATATGCGATCGTTAGTACCTTTGCCATTTCTGCGCGGTTAATCGGTTTATTCGGGTAGAAGTTGCCCTTCGAATCAGGTTCAAAAATACCGGCTTGCTGTAATTTCTTCACGTCATTGAAAAAGGCATTCTTCGTGGATACGTCCTTGAACGGAACGAAATGCTTTGTTGCTGGCAATTTTGTCGCACGGTTGACGAGGGCTGCCGCATGTTTTCTTGTGATGACCTCATTCGGCCTAAATTCCCCATTTTCGTAACCACTGATAATATGCCGGTCCCGCATTTCATGGATGATCTCATAATACGGGCTGTTCTTGGATATGTCCTTAAACGGCCCCTTCACTACCGCTTCTGCCTGCATTGGTAAAACGATGGCAGAAATAGCAACAGCTGCCGCCATGATTGCGATAAACATTCTGCACTTCTTCATTTAACTTCCTCCTATTTCTACTTCCACTGTCAGTTAAGCAACGTACAGACGAAGATTTCCAGAAAAAGTTTCAAACGTATTTTTAAAAGTTTTGGAAGGTGGGAGAATTTATGCTGAAGCGGGCGACTGCACGCAAAGAAGAGGATACTTCATAGGTTAATCCCTCATTTTGATGCATAGGCACTAAATTTAAGTCATCACTTCATATAGTATTGGGTGGGAAAGAAAGCTTTTATTTAACAATTGTAATCGGACAATCCACATGCTTCATTACTTTATGACTAACGCTACCGAGTACCATTTCTTGAAAAGTATTTAAGCCGCGGCTCCCGATGACAAGTTGGTCAATTTCTTCAGAATTCACATACTTTATTATTTCTTGACTCGGATTTCCTTTTAACGTGATAAGCTTCGTCTTTACTCCTGCGTCTTTTGCTATTTTTAAAACAGGATGCACTTTTTGCTCTCGTTTTAATGTTAAGCTCTCTGGACTTTGCGATAACAGTCGCTCATCTTTCGCCTTATCATAATCCGATACATAAATAACTTCTAAATGCGTCTCGGATAGGTATTGGACAAGCGTAATAGCATATTTTGCTGCACGTAAAGCGTTTTCTGACCCATCAATGGCTACAGCAATCCTCATATAGATTCCTCCCTTAGGTTAATCGTTTGTACAATTGTTCACTTGAGGAATTCAACCCTTGAATCTGTACCTTCACATCTTTTTGCTCGAGCTTCTGTTTCACTTTAACTATTGCACCTACCGCAGATTCATCCCACAGCTGACTATTTTCAAAATTAATGACGATTTCATTTTCTGAAACGTTATCGAATGACTGAATAAATTTTGTAGTTGAGGCAAAAAACAAAGGACCTTTTACTTGATACCCATCTAAATCATGCGTCACTGTCACACGCGAAATTTTTGCAACAAAGAATAGCGCACTTAATATAACACCACTAACAACACCAATCGCTAAATTATGTGTATATAAAATAATCGCAACTGTAATGAGCATAACAAGTGATTCCGATTTAGGCGCTTGTTTCAGAAACTTAAACGAACCCCAATTAAATGTTGTAATACTAACCATAATCATCACCCCGACAAGAACGGGCATTGGAATTTTGATAACTACATCACCTAAAACAATAATTAAAAACATTAGAAATACACCCGCGGTCAATGTCGATAAGCGTCCTCGTCCACCTGATTTAATATTGATGATTGATTGACCAATCAAAGCACAACCGGCCATCCCACCGAAAAAACCAGTAATAAAGTTGGCGATCCCTTGGCCACGTGCTTCTTTATTTTTATTACTCGACGTATCAGTCAGATCATCCAATACTTGGGAAGTAAGTAGTGATTCCAATAAACCAACAATCGATAAAGCCAAAGAATAAGGGAATATGATTTTTAACGTTTCAAAGTTAAGTGGAATATCTGGAAGGAAAAAAACCGGTAATGAATTTGGCATTGTTCCAAGATCACCTATTGTCTGTAACTTCACACCACTTATGAGTGCAATACAAGTCATAACGACAATCGCAACAAGAGGTGCAGGAATAGCCGTGAAAAATCGTGGAACCGCGTACACTAAAATTAATGTAACAATCGCAAATAGATAGGTCATACTGTTTGACCCCAGTAAATAAGGCATTTGCGTAATGAAAATCATAATCCCTAGTGCATTCACAAATCCAAGCATGACGGAGTTTGGGATGAAGCGCATTAAATTCGCAACACCAAATCCTCCGAGTATTAATTGAATAATTCCTGTTAAAATTGTGGCTGCAAGGACATATTGTAGACCATGATCCGCCATTAAGCTGACGAGCACTAAAGCCATCGCACCTGTCGCAGCTGAAATTAAACCAGGTCGCCCACCTACAAATGAAATAATGACCGCAATTGTAAACGAAGCATATAACGCGACACGTGGGTCTACACCCACAATGAACGCAAAAGCCAATGCTTCAGGAATGAGTGCCAGTCCTACAACAATACCCGCTAAAATATCCGCACGCACATTCCCAAACCATTGTTGTTTTAAAGTATACATACTGTTCCCCTTTCATGAAGTCTAAAATTATAAAAAAGCTTATGCCAATGTTAGAATGTTAATATCATATCATTTTTATTCCCATAAGGTAATACTTTTGGGAAGTTAGGAGCGAAAAAATGAAATACGGATATATACGTCCGATAGTCTTGGATCAACATTGCGCCCACCAATTAAATGCACTTTTCATTGATACATTATTTAAAGAAACACATGGACTTGCCAGGAAAAGAACAGAGCTTGAACACTTATTAATGGCGCTCAAAAAAGATGATGAACTATTCGTCCAAAATATTGTAGTATTAGCTGATTCCCTGCAGCAGCTTTTAGATATTTTACGACTAGCAGAACGAGATCAAATCGCTATTCACTTCCTCGATGAACAATTAACCAATCAAACAATACAAAAAGCTTCACTACTTCAAAGTGCTGCTTTTTTTGCGGATTTACAATCTAAATTTCTAAGCCAATCTTCTACATTTACGCTACAAGCTGCTAAACAGCAAGGTAAATCGATTGGTCGTCCACGAAAACCAGATGATAATTTACAGTTGGCTTTTGCAATGTATGACAGTAAGACCTATACGTTATATGACATAAAAGAAGCGACTGGAATTAGTAAATCCACTTTATATCGTTATTTGGATGATCGCTCTACATTGATATCCGATGGGAAAGAGTAGTAGTATTAAAGCAAAAGTAGCTAGCAATAATAGTACAATTTAAAGGGGTACCTTTTAAGTTATATAGATAGTAGATCACTAGCGTCGCATAAATATCGCATAAAGGTAATCGAAGAAATTTCCAATTAGCCTTCTTACAAGTTATTTTATCTTAATGCGACGCTAGTGAAATCACCAATAATTGAGGGACTGCTGAGACATTATAAATCCCTCTTCCGATGGAAACAGTGGAACCGATGAAATGAGCTTTAATCTGTTCATCTTGTTAGACAGGCAAGACGTCTTCCCAAAGCTGTTGGCACTGTGTGATCGTCCAACCATATTTTCTTTGATAGATCGGAATAAGGAATTGTTTACTTCTTTATAGGAACTTTAGTAAATTCGTTTCATTAGCTTTCACTTTTTCTCCTTTTTGTATGGAATGGTAAAGGGCATCTATATGGCGAACTATTATGGTTGTTTATACTTCAATAAATTTACTAGTGAAAGGTACCAGGTTACAATAGCAATCTATCAATTTTAATAATCGCCCACACCCACCACCGAACGCTTAACCAGTGTTGTTCACTCTACGGTTATCACAAACTCAAATGGAGTTGCTTTTGATCCAAAAGGCGCTTTTTCTTTTTTGAACAGAAACGTCACCATCGAAAGGTCATCAGGTAAAGATGGGGATACAATGTATGAATACGCCATATGCCCACCAGAACCTCCCCCTCCATCACTTCGACACGTATAGTCCGTCCCTTTTTGTTCCTCTACTGACAGCTCAAAAAAGTCATGCTGGACAAACTCTCCTTGGATATCTTCAGACGCCTCTCGATCTATCGTGAGAGACACCACACTCGCATTGGCATATTGCCTCACGAATGTCACCATACAAAACAAATCATCTTTTTCAAATGATCGTAAAACGGGAATGTTTTTTAGAAATTCTTTTGGTTCAACAACAGGTCCATACAAATCTTCTGTAAACAAATGCCCGAAAAGAACGTTTAAAAATGCCTCATCAAACTGATATTCTTTCGCCCATGTCGATATACGTTCATTTGCCGGAAAACCAGGATTATTATTCGACATCTCTTTTCGTTGTTTCACCAACGCACATAGTTGTTCATCAATCGTTTCAATTCGTTCATCATAATGCTCTGTCGGTCGTTCAAACCCCATTCGCCTCATTTTCACCATCTCCTTTATAAAAAAATAAAGTCATTACTGAAAACTCTTACTATCTATTATATACGAGGTGTGTAATTACCATATAATACAATACGCAACAAATTTGTTAAGATGGAAGTATAAAATGAAAAACCTTCGTCAGTACCCAATCGGCATTCATCCATCGTTTTGCCGTCTCTCGGAACATGTCGCGGTGATGCGTGTGTATTTCTAAGAAGTGGAAGGTACCAGGTTATAAACCAATTCAGAGTTGTTTTATAACCTGGTACCCGAATTCCAGCTTCTCGCTTGTTCCAAAAGCTTTCAAAATTCGTCACTTTGAACAATGTGGAAGGGCGTAAATACTGTTGCCAACGAGGAGCCTATAGCCATACTTTCACTTTCGTATCAATTACTTTTTTTGCAATCCACCACTGTGTGCCTTTCACGTAAACACATTGTCGCCTTTGAATATGCTTTAAATTGCTTGTTTGCTTTGTCATTGAAATAATCAATAACAGAAACTACGTCGAGATTGTTCTCGACTAGTTCTTTTTTAATTCTTTTATTCTCTTTGGTTATTGCTAAGGGCACTTTGCCTTCTGTAAAAGGGGCAACTTGCACTTCCTCTTGGGTAGGATGTGGTATTGACAGACCAAAATGGAAATTCTACGTTTTTTCACTCTTCATATGTTTTGCAAACCCACTTATGCCCATCCCGAGTAATGTCGAGATGAGCGATCAAAATGGAATTATTGGAGTAAAATTAAATTGCCACATTCAATCCAACTTGTATTGCAAGTGATGGTAGCGCTTGAAACGGCGACTCTTTTATTAATAAATTCATCAAACATCCCCCATTTCGAATAAATCACAAAAAGAATTCCACCTACTTGGCAGCGTTTTGAAGGCAGCACAACTTCTTTTGCCTAGACGAAAAATCCTTATCGCTCTTTATATAGACAACATTCTCGAAAAAGGATACAAAATGGTGCTATTTATTTTTCATTAGGTTGAAAATGAAGTGCATGATGTAAACCAAAAAGAAGTCTACGGCTACACCGGAAGATTGGGAGAGATAAAAAAAACGGATAGAAGAAGTTTCGTGGGAAAATAGAAATAGCAAAAAGGAATCTAACCGTTCAATCGTGCACGAGCAGATTCCTTTTTGGTAAATACATAATAAATTAACGTAAAAAGACCTAAACGTCTGCAAACGTCCAATTTTTAGTCATTACATACTATTTTTATTTAGATAAAAAATCTAAATTTACGCTTGATTTGTTAATAGGTAACTGTCAACCAACTAAAGCAACATGCGCAAAAATTGTTCGTAATTCACGCCTGCCTCGCGCGGAACTTGCTCCTTTGACGTAGCTTCAATCGCGGCGGCTAAAAATGCCTCCGCAAGCTTCATGGACTCCACTAAATCCTGTCCCCGCATCATACCACCCATAATGACTGATGCAAACAAATCACCCGTTCCCGAATAGCTCTCGCCGTTATAATCCCGGATACGATAATAGGAATGATTTGCATCGACATACATATTGCCTATATAGCGTTTGTTCGCATCTGCTGACGGCGGATTCAACCCAGTAATTATGACGTTCGCCCCTGTTACATGCTGTAACTGATGGCCCGCCTCCTCTAGCACCTTAATATAATCTGAATCATTTCGATAGCTCTGTAGCTTCTCATACGACACCCCTGTAAGCAAGCAACACTCTGTAATATTTGGCGTAACAATGTCTGCGCACTTCACTAAATCCTTCATACGATCAAGCAACTCGCCAGTAAACATTTTATATACCTCGCCCGAATCGCCCATTACAGGATCGACAAGTAGCTTCGTTTCACTAGAATGAAACACCTGTAAAAACTGAAATATCTTATCAATTTGCTCTTTTCCTGTCACAAAGCCTGTATGAATGCCATCAAAGGTTGCACCAAGTTTTCTCCATTCCTCTACAAAACAGTCCATTTTTGACGTTAAATCCTCACAATAAAAGCTTGGATACCCAGTCTGCGCGGTTAAAATTGCAGTTGGCAATGGCACTGCCTGAACACCCATCACTGAAAGCACAGGTATTACAGCGGTTAAAGAGCATTTCCCAAAGGATGACATATCCTGAATTACAGCAACTTTTTTAATCCTATTCGCCACCTAACTAATCCTACTTGTACTCTCTTCATCGTATCATAATAAGGCAGAGGCGAAAATGCACCAATTAATATAGGTTGAAATGAAATATTATTTTACAGACAAAACAATCTGACCCTCTAAATTTTAATGAAAGTGACACTTTTACAATGGTCAGTCCTTTGCTAAAGTAAAAGTAATCAAAAAAATCAACTTTAGTGAGGGAGATCAAGTTCAGATGCAAAATATACAAAATCAATCCTATAACAATACGCGAACGAAAACATTTGATTTAGTCTTAACAGCGATTTTAGCAACGCTTGTTTTAGTTTCAACATTGTTTATTAATATTAAACTCCCGATCGGACAAGGCGGCCTGATCCATTTAGGGACATCCATGCTTTTCATCTCGGCAATTTTATTCGGCCCTAAAAAAGGGGCACTCGCCGGAGCAATCGGGATGGGCTTATTCGATGTCTTAGGTGGCTGGTTAATTTGGGCGCCCATTACAATCGTTGCCCGCGCATTACAAGGTTTCATCGTTGGAAAAATTGCTTGGTCGATGGGGCATCGGGGCGACAACCTTGGATTTAACATTTTAGCGGCAATTGTGTCTATGCCTGTGATGTTGGCGGTCTACTATGTTGGCCAAGGTTTCATGTACAATAACTGGGTAGCGCCATTGGCATCCATTCCAGGGGACATCATTCAAAATGTAGTCGGTTTATTCATCGCGATTCCTGTCTGTATCGTGCTGAAAAAAACACCGTACTTTCGAAGGAATTTTTAACTTAATTCAGCGGAAGCCCCTCCTCTTTTATAAGTGGCCGGATGAATGCCAAACATGCATTTCAATTTAGTCTGGGCGCAATCACAAGGATAAGTTAGATCAATACAGAAAGAAGCCAACCAAAAAGCTAAGATGGTTGACTTCTTCTTTTAATTTATGCAATTGTAGTGTGATTTCTGATTGTAAAACTTTTATATTTATTCGGTTAAAAATAGAACTCATTAAGAGTCCTTTTCGAAGTCCGTAATAAAGGCTTTTACAATGATTCCGTCGTTCATCGGTTCTAAATCAAGTTCAGGGGAAACGCCAAAACCCCCTACTTTTTTAAAATATGCTCAATTTATCAGTATGGGAATTTTTAAGGGTATTTCGTCTCTATATGTTTAATTCAAACAGCCAACTTTTAACTACCTGTAAACGTCGGTTAAAGAAAAGCAAAGGAAGGCAAAGCTTACCGGATTCCAAACCGACAGAAATCCGTTTTGGAGAAGATTTCGCGATTGTAAGCCCGATTACTGAAGATCATTTTTTAAGTAAAAACTCTAATGAAAAAAAAAGAAAACAATTCGTCATTTACGGACGTGTTTCCTTTTTTGGTTTTATAGATGGTATAATCGATTTTTTCACTATTTATGAATGCTATGCAACGCTAGTGGGTACCTGAAATTTAATCAAGGCTTTAAAAAGTCGCCTGATGATATACTATGTTTTACAAAACACTCTTCATTGCTTCATTGATCATTTCATCAAAACTGTTAAATTTATCCACTATATCCCCACTCGGCTTGTCGAGTTCAAGGAATACATTATTTTCTATATCTAGGCAATACCAAGAAATACTTGAATCTCCAAAAAACAAATAATTACTATCCCATTCATTATCTCGCCAAATTTCATTCGCTCCAATAAAACCATTATTTTCATCATCAGAATTCGCATTGTAGATAACTAATTCATTAAATTCTAGCCCATTTACTTTTTTCAACAAATTTCCGTATTCACTTATCCATAGATTTTCACTTATATTTCTTGAAATCCACTCTTTTATGGTTTGAATATTTTCATCGCTTACAGGAAACATAATTGACTCCCATCTAGTTTTTTGAGTCTTTCAATATCAGCCAGTAATTCTAAAATCATGTTCTCACCTCTATTTTTTAGTTGTTGGATATATAAATCCTTCTGGGTGTGGCCATTTAATATTGATTGAATCTCCAACTTCCATGCCTTTAGTTAATTCCTTTTGTGAATTGGTAAGAACTTTATGATATGTATCATTAAGTCTTGTTCATTTCACTATTTTAATAACAAAAGTTACAAAGACAGAAGGCAAAGACTCTACTAATTGGTACAACGAACAATTCACGCAATTGAATAAAAAACCAAAGAAGATTAGATATTATAGTAAATACCTAATCCACGCCTTATAAATATGTAATTGTAGTTAATCGTCGGAATAGTATCATATGTACATGAAATTAATTCAACTCTCCAACAAAACTAAATCATCCTCCGTAATTTCTTTTTCGAGTGCAATCCTATTTTGTTTATTGCTCGCCACAGCCATTCGATAATCGACTTTACGCGTCATTTCTTTCGCTATTTTTTTAGCAAGACCGGCATTTCCAAAATGACTATCTCTACGCGCATAAATTTCTTCATAGTGACGAACTAATGCACGCTTTGCTTCATCTGTTATGCTGTACCCTTTACTATAGAGGTCGGTAATCTCCATTAATTCCTTTGGTGTATAATCTTCAAAATGGAGCGTTAGTCCGAAACGTCGACGGAGTCCGGGGTTGCTGTCTAAGAAATGATTCATTTCTTTTTCGTACCCAGCGGCAATTAATAGGAACTCGCCTTGTCGATCGGACATTTTTTTCAGCAACACGTCCACTGCTTTTTTCCCGAAGTCATTCTCTCCACCACTCGCAAGTGTGTACGCTTCATCAATAAACAACGCACTACCCATCGCTCGTTCAATCAGCCCGGCTGTCAGCTTCTCCGTTTCACCAATATGACTACCGACTAAATCGCTGCGATCTACTTCAATCAGATCGCCTCGTTCTAATAATCCAAGCGCTTGATAAATACCAGCGAGCACACGACCGACCTCGGTTTTACCTGTCCCTGGTTTACCAATCAACAGCGTGTGGTTCATCAATTTCTCTGTAGAATGATTTTCTCGTTTGTAGTATCTCATTAATTCAATCATTTTATCTATTTCAGCCTTCACAGAATCAAGGCCGATAAACTGATGGAGTTCTGCACGTTTATGGGCGAGTAGTACTTCATCGATTGGTACTTCGTACGTCTTCGCTCCACGCTCTTGTACCGCTTGTACAACGTCTTGTTCTTCAAACGTCGTCAATACCTTTTCCGTCCACTCTTCACGCGGAAGTTTCGCAATTCTCATCGACTGAGCAAGCCCGATTTGATCGTATAGTATACGTGCCATTCGAGCGTTACTAAATGTTTCATCGCGCATACGATAACGTTCCACGAACTCCTCATAAACTGCTTGTTTAGCAGCAGGAGTAAGCACATAGCTTCCTTCACACTGGCTTAAGAAGATTTGAAGCAACTCATCTGGTGTATAGTCTTGAAAGTGAATCTTTTCAGTAAAACGATCTTTCAATCCCGGATTAGACGCTAGGAAACGGGTCATTTCTTCGGTATAGCCTGCCGCGATGACAATGAATTCACCGCGAGAATTTTCCATTGCAGGAAGCAACGTTTCAATTACTTTTTTTCCGAAATCATTACTAGAATTGCCCCCTGCTGCAAGCGTATACGCTTCGTCTATAAAGAGGACGCCACCCATCGCTTCCTTAATAATTACTTTCGTTCGTTCTTCTGATTCACCAACATGCGTTCCAACGAGATCTTCTCGCTTCACTTCAGTTACGTGGCCTGTCTTTAATAAACCTAGTTCCTTAAAAATCTTTCCTATAAGCCGAGCGACTGTCGTTTTACCAGTACCCGGATTACCTTGAAAGACCATATGAGGCGCTACCATCGGATTAGCTTTCATTCCACGCTCTAATTTGAATTGATTAATGTCGCTTACGTTTTTAAACTCCTGGATTTTGTTTTTCACATCTTCCAGTCCAATAAACCCGTTCAAACCATTCATGAAAACATCCATCTGATCAGTAGGTGATGAATCTACAGTAGAGGAATGTCCAGCACTGCCGCCTAATTTACTAGTGATTGGTGGAACCTGCAAGTCCGTATCGGTGAGCACAGGAACACTGTCATCAAAGCGGACTAAATCTCCTGCTTGGTTGTTCTCAACAGAACAGTCGTTAAGAACCGGAACCGAACGCTCGAGTCTCAGTCCAGCCTTCTTTCCTTTCATCACTTGCACCCCAGTGAATACAGCATCCGAACAATCTTGCAAGATGATTTGATCATCTTGATGACCATGTACTCGAGTTACCGTCACTTCAGTACGCTCCACCTGACTCAAGACGATTCCTGACGATTTACCGTCATAGATTTCACACTCCGTTATAAAGACTTCTGCAGATTCCGTTGCTCTTATTTGTGGCCTTTTATGATTGAACAAAATTGACCGTTCTACTGAAATAACTACTTCAGGACCTGCAAGTATGCCGTTCTTATCGCCACTCGATATTTTACAATCGGTAATTTCTGCTTTAGCCGCAGCACTGAGTAAAACGTTGGATCCCTTATGACCGAAGATGATGCAATTGGCCGCCGTCAACTCGGATTCTTTCACAACTATCCCTGCGCTATCCCCACTCTTTACTGCGGTATTCGACAGAATTACTTCCGATTGTTCAGAAGCAAAAATCTGTACACCACTATGATGGCTAATAAGAGAATCCGAAATAGTCACTTGACTACTTGTCACGTAAATTCCTTTATTGTTTCCACTCTCAATTTCACAACCCAGAATCGTGAACACGCTTTGAGTAAACACAGAGAGTTGCGTCATCTGATTGTACTTCACTTCAGATTCGGTGAGAGTACACGTGGAATTTCCGGACACAATTCCTCTAGACTCACCGGAAAGGATCTGTGTTTTTGTAATCGAGAGTTTGCTTTGTTCGTTACAGGAAATTTGATCTCCTTTTTGGTTTTTAAACTGTGAGTCGGATAGCTCAACTGATGAGCCACTGACGTTCATTCCTTCAGCCTCACCATTTTCAAACGTACTTGCCTCGACTTCGATATGGGATCCATTCGTAAATGCTACATGCTCCAAAGTTTGGTTTTTAAAGACACAATTTTTCAGGACACCCTTAGATTGATCACAATAGATTCCTTGGACATGTCCAAAATAAAAATTCGTACTTTCTACGTCCATAGAACTGTCTTGTTCCAAACGAAGTTGAACCCCGCGATTTCCGATGAATGAACTTTTCGTGATTGTTGCTCGACTCGTTTCATACAAGCAAAGGCCTTCTTCTTGCCCACTTAAAATTCCGGAATTCGTTACCGCGACTTCTCCTCCCGCGCGCACACTAATTTGTGCAGACTTGATCGTGTCTTCTACTATGCATTCGAACAAAGCCAAACGCCCTAATACCTCAATCCCTTGTATGTTTTTTTGAAAGATCGAATGCTCTGCGGATACTTTTGCAGCTGCATCAACTCGCATTGCAACTCCTTGAATCTCATAGAAAAGACAGTGGTGAAGAGTTACATCTCCTGATTCGATATGTAAACCATAGTCCACTGGACCAGTGCCTCCACCAATACTGATCGATTCGATACGCACTTCTTCCGTTGTCGCGATACGAACACTTCCTGTTAGACGAACTGAGCTCGCTTCACCTTCTGAACTTCGAAGAACGAGCAGCTTATCGATTGTTACATGTTCATAATAAACACCTTCATCAACTTCCACTGTATCTCCTGGTAGAGCTGCCTCTACTGCAACCTGAATGGTTTTGTAGTTGGATCCTTCACGCTGAGACACTTGAATAATTGCCACGTATCTTCCCACTTTCTATTAGTAAATTCAATTGATTTCTATACTTTGTATTTTTCTAAACACAAATATACGAATGAGTTCTATCCTCAGTTAAGTATACTAGTAAGCCTAGGGGCAGAGTAAAGAACTGCTTGATTTGAGCACCATTTCCACTAATTGACGATCGGATTCGGCATTCCCAATATTCTACGATGAAAGCACCCGGGGTTAAAAGAATCGTGCACGGTCGAAAGAACCGCAGTCGTGAATGAGTGGTGTATGCCTGTGCACGAAACTTTCATGTTTGTTTCAACAATCAGATTTGCTCCATGGAAGGAACAAATTTGAATTGTGTGGTTCACAGACAGCCATCACTGTGGCAGAGATGGTACTAGATTTTGTCCGAAGTGGTATTATTTTTTGTCCCAAATGGTACTCATGCTTGTCTTTATACAGGACTTGCATCCTATAGACTACGTCCATGCTCGGCGCACAAAGAAAAACCCCCTCAACCATAAAGGTAAAGGGGGTTTTTTCGATAATCTAAATGGAAATGTCCACTTTTCGTTTAGATATGATATCGGCTCTAAGTAATCATACGTGTTTTCACGACAATTATCAAGTATATATAATACTATTGGATATGACGATATACACCAACAACTTTATCCAGGATTGTTACTTGATCAACGATAATTGGTTCCATAGATGAATTTTCAGGTTGCAAACGGAAGTATGATGTCTCTTTAAAGAAACGTTTAACAGTAGCTTCATCATCTTCTGTCATGGCAACTTTTATTTCTCCGAAACTGTGTGGTTACAGGCAGCCTGTGACCATGACAAACAATTCACATTATAAATTTATAATACAAATAGAGAAGTAAAACCGTATAGGTATTGATTTACTTTGTATTATTAATGAAAAAACTCCCCACAACTAGTAGTAGGGAGTTTACACTCTCAGTCAAATTTACTTTAGAGGGATTTCCACAATGGCTATAGTCTCTAATTCATTTATTGAGTCAATTGAGAATTTCCCATTATATCTATTCACAACTTCCTTCACAATAAATAAACCTTGCCCTCTAATCTTTCCTTGTTCTGCTTTTTTTGTTGAATATCCTTGTTTAAAAATATGTTCATGATCAATAATTTCAGGCCCAGTATTCGTAATCATAAATACATAATGCGTAACATTCGTTTTACAGCTAATCGTTATTTCACGTTCATCTTTAGGTAATGCAATTGTTGCCTCAATTGCATTATCAATTAAATTTGACAGTATTATAATTAAATCTGTTGTTTTTATTTTATCGAATGCATCATGAGAAACCGTAAGATTCATATCAATATGATTGTTTTGTGCAGCCAGTTTTTTTGTTTGCAATAGGATTGAAAGACCAGGATGATCTATATTTAACTTTAGGGATTCTATCGCCAGAACTTCTTTTGACAAAGATGATACGTATTGCTGAGCCTGCTTAGATTCCCCTAGTTGAAGTAGTCCATGTAAAACCTGAATATGATTGGTGAAATCATGTCTTAAAGAAGAAATGGAAGTGATTAACGTTTTAAGTTCAGCTTGGTATGTATCTTCTGTATACCCGACTTCCTTTGCCACTTCTTTTTGATACCATCTTTGCAATAATAAGAAGGATCCAATTACGACCAAAATAAAGACACCATTAAAGATGAAGAGAAGGATATTATTTTTCAATACTGTCCTTTTAATATCATTAAGTGTATCAACACTAATATCGATACCTAAGTATCCCATGACCTTTCCTACTTCATCCTTTATCGGTACTCCAACAGAAAGATAAGAGCCATGATCGGGATCCTCAATTACATTTGTAGCATATGTATTTCCTTCAAAGGCTCTTTTGACCTGCTTTTCGGGTACTGTACAAATCACTCCAATGCTATAGCTATCGTCTAATTCCTTCGGTAATCCGCCTATCATTATGTTCGATACTTTTGGATTATCGATTTTTAATGTATACACAACTAATGCACCCAGTTTTTCTCTTGCATCAACTAAGTAGTTTGTTAATTCCCAATAATATTCGTTTTTCACGGGATTCTTCAAAAAATTCTGATACGTTTCTTTATCTATCGCAGACGCAATGGATTCTGCTGCTACAAGACTTTGATTGGCCATTGACTCTTCAACCGTCTTTTTCATCTTCACGAATGAGGTAAAGACATTTAAACTTGTAAACAACAATAACAAGACAGTAGATAAGACTAAAATTAGTTTTATTTTACGATTTTTCATACAGACTTGTACTTCCTTATCTTTTTTAATTAAAAATTTGGGTAAACACATTGATTATCCGAATTTCATATAAAATATTCTTTTGCCTATGAAAATAAGAATTCTCTTTTCAACTACAGCATCATACTATCATACTTTATTTAAGATCATTCGCAAGAAATATATAAAGCTCTTCTTTCTCGTTACTCCCTCAAGCTTTGGGTGCCAATATCTCGCAATTGATTAAATAAATATTCTAAACCTATTTCAGATCCTACGCGACAAACAGGCATGATTAATCCTTATACGTTTACTTCCATTCCTTGCTTCCCCTTCAACTGCTCAAATACCTTCTCCACTGTCCCAACCCCAACATGCTCATACTTCGCCAAGATCACAAGCTCATTCGGTAATTGCCCAACCGTTTCAATCTGGTCCTCCTTCAATTGTTTAAGAAGACTTGGGCTTCCTGTGAATTCATCGACTGTGAATGGAATCATGGCCAGTTCTTCTGTTACAACAATATAGTCGGCTTTGTAGAAGAAAAATAGTTCACCTGGTCGATCCAGTAGTAATTGTCTACGAACTTTCTCTTCTTCGATAAACGTTTTTAATTCCCCAAAGAGGTTTTCGTCATTTTTTTCGGTATAGCGTTTGACGTGCTTGTGCAAGCCTTCGAGGTCGTTTGGAAGTTCGCTCATGATGCGTGCTTGTTGCTCTGCTCCGAGACGAATGAGGAACGTTTCGGATTTGTCGAAGCGCTGCGGCAACAGGAAAGCATCGCGCAGGAAGTATGGGATGTCGAGTGTTTGCCCTTTGTATGTCAGTGTTCGGATTGTTGTAAAGCCTGGTTGTTCTGTAACGGACGGGATCATCACAGGTATGGTGGCAGGTTCTTTTTGACCGGGATCTATTGGCTCGGTATTTAGTGCTTGTCTTAGCATTTCCTCAAGCACTTTCAACCGCCCCTCTAGCTCGCTGATGGCGTACGTCTTTTCTTGTGGTGATGGATCCACATATTCCGGTACGATAAGGTCAACAGGTCCGTATACTTCGACGTACCATTTGACGATTGTGTAGATGGCTTCCCATGAAAGGAGCGCTTCAGAATAGCGGAATCTACGGGTATCATGTGCCGCTTTGTTGCCGATTTGGCGAACGTGGTGAAGCGCGTCACGGATATCGGGTGTTAAATAACCATTGTCATTTAGCAGATCGAGTCGTTCTTTAAGGTTTGTCCATTGTTCATTAGGTAGTTTTTCTGCCAGAATGACTTGTTGCAATATATTTTCAACGAACGCTCTCGCGTGGGTAAGCATTGTACGAGGACTAGAGAAGATACTGTTTTCAAGTTCACGTGCGACAAATGCAAGTTCTTTAGAGAGCGGTTCAAGAAATTGATAGAAGTAGGTTTGATTGTTCATACAGCATGTCCCCCGATAATCGTAAATTGTCTATATGGTACTATTTTATCACATTAGGAACCCCAACAAAACAAAACCAAAGCCTTTAGTAATAAATTTGGCTGATGAAAAAATAATATTTCACTTTATTATCGATCATTAAATAATTCTCCGCCAACATCGTTCCTAACACACTTTTTTCAATCTGCTCCTGACACGCCATCCGTTACGCCTCCCCTTTGCTAAAGTCTAATTCGAGTGGCTTTGGTGAACTGCTTTCTGGCAAGTCACTGCCCTCGATTCTTCCAAATAGTTTTCAAAATTCGTCGCATTGAATAATGTGGAAGGACGTAAATACTTCTGCCAATGTGGATCATCCAGCCAGTTCTTCGCTTTCGTGTCAATGGCCTTTTTGCAATCCGCCACTGTGTACCCTTCAGAGAAACGCCCCTTCACCAATCGTGCTGTCGCCTTCGAGGAAGCTTTGAATTGCTTGTTTGCTATATCATTTAAATACTCAATGACAGATACAACGTCGAGATCGTTCTCGACAAGGTTTTTTTTAATACTCTTAACCTCTTTGGTTATTGCTAGGGGCATTTTGCCCTCTGTAGAGGGGGCAATCTGCACTTCCTCTTGGGGTGATTCTGCCGTCATCGAAGGCGCAAGTTGCACCGACTGCCCTTGCAGCTTTGTATAACAGACCAAAACGGGAACTCTTCGTTTTTCCACTCTTCATATGTTTTGTAAACCCACTTATGCCCATCCCGCACATTTGGCGAGATGAGCAATTTAAAATGCAGTTGCTGAAGTAAAACAGCCGCGTTTAATCCCACTTCCACTGCTAGCGACGGAAGCACTGGAAGTGGCGACTCTTTAATTAATAAATTCATCACGAATCCTCCTCAAATGAAGTACAAAAACGCAGGGCGCCTGTTTAGATGCGACAGGCACAAGGCAAGCATGCGAAGCGACGCTTTTTGCCGCACAGCAGGATTGACTTGTGACCTGAGCGTCTTTTGCCTAGACGAACGCTACCTTCACTCTTTATATAGACAATTCATTCGAAAAAGGATACAGCTTGATGAAATTTATTTTTTCTTCACGATGGTAATGATTACTGCCATAAGAATGAACCACTCGTTGCCAATGAGTTTACCAATGGGGTGACGTCAAGAAAGTACAAATTTATACCGTTAAAGATTTTGAAAGATTAAAGCGCTTTTGAGGAAATCAGTTATTTTAATTTCAAGAAATAATCAGAAGGGATGATTGATTATCACGTGTATGAATTTATTGTATCATGCACAGGTAAGGGTCAATTAAGTTTTTAAATAAGTAATTTTTATCTCCCCCATTTTTCACATCAATCACTTTAAAACGTTTGCAAACGAGTAACATATCATCCGTGAATTCCATCCACGCCTAATTGTGCAAAGTAATCAGGTTCAATCCCGAATTGCCACACACTCACTGACTGTGGTCTAGCTTGGTTCTTTCAATACGCATTCCAGTATGTCTGCGCTGCTTGAATCATAATGCGTAGCGTACCTCCATTATCTTTACTCCTGCTCAATTGAAAGGTCCGATTCGGAAAACATGTTTGCAAAGAAATAGGCCAACTACTCAATCCAACCTTTTTCCAACGCAATCTGCACCGCTTCTGACCTGGATTCCGCTTCCAACTTCTGAATGGCTGATGAGACGTAGTTCCGTACTGTTCCTTTCGTCAAGAACAGTGTTTTGCTAATATCGTCCGTTGTCAGCCCATCTTTCGTCAAACGCAGTACATCTGCCTCCCTTTCGCTAAGTGGGTTCTTCTCCTGCATGAATAGGATTGCCGACAGATCTGTACTGATGACCCTTTCTCCCTTCATTACCCGGCGGATTGATTGGATAAGGTAGTCAATCGGTTCATCTTTCAACAAATAGCCTTCCACTTGCACATCCATCGCTTTTTGCAGATAGCCTGGACGGGCGAATGTCGTAACAATAATGATTTTACAAGGCAGCCGGTCTTCACGGACTTTTCGGGCAACTTCTAAACCACTCAGATTTGGCATTTCAATGTCTAAGATACATACGTCAGGGACAAGTTGCCTGATTGAGTCATAAGCTATTTTCCCATCGGATACGGCAGCAATCACATCGATATCCTGTTCGAACTGTAATAAAGAAGTGAAAGCGCTACGAACCATCTGTTGGTCTTCCGCAATGAGTATTCGAATCATTCCAGGACTCTCCTTTCATGATGACTTACTGGTAGACGAAGCGAAACGCTAGTACCACCTGGCACATAATCTTCCACAGTGACACTTCCAAGTATCGCCTGCATCCGTTCTTTCATCGTTTGCGTACCCATTCCGTTTTTCATCTGCTGTAAACCGATTCCGTTATCAACGACTTGAACATGGTATGTATCACTTTCCACACGTAGCTTAATCAGACAATGGGTAGCCTCGCTATGCTTAATAACGTTCGTTACCGCTTCGCGCAATGAAAGGCTAAGCATCGTTTCTTCTACGCTAGAAAGAAGGGAAGGCGCTTCCTCTACTTCTACCGTCGCATCAATTCCAGCTTGCGTCAGTATATGCCGCAGCTGCTCAACTTCTTTATTCAACGGAATGAATTTCATTTCAGAGACTAGCTCTCTCACTTGTTTCAATGCGATTCTTGACGATGATAAAATATCCACTAACTCTCTTTTGGCCTGTTCCACATCACGATCAATCCATTTGGCGCTTAGCTCGCTTTTTAGTTTAATCATCGTTAATGTTTGCCCTAATGTATCATGGAGATCTCTTGCAATGCGATGCCTCTCCTGTTCCTCGATGGACTGTTGCTCAAGCTGATGATTGGCTACGAGCAATTCATCCTTCAAATGCATATTTTTATCCTGAATGTAAATCAACAGAGGGAAACCCATTTGCAGAATCATGATGGGCAAAAGGACCGAATGCTCCCATCCGAATCCCATATCGAATGTCGTGAAAAAAACGATTAGGAACATGGCACCAATCGCCGCTATGCCTATTCCGCGGTGCCAGTGACTAGTTGCTCTTCCCAAGAAATCCGCAAAACTGAATCCGAACAGTAGTACAGCTGGTTTAATGAGTACCCCAAGGACAGTGAGGATAGCAAGGCCTACTAACACAGCTAGCAGCAATCTCCCGTCCCGATACCATAAACCAATATAGAACGTGAAGAGAAAGATAGCTAACAAAGCTAGGCGCAAAGGCATTCCTAAGACAGTTTCTGTTTCAAGAACGATAAAAAACAGGAAGACCAGAGAAATTGCATCGACGATCAAATAATGTTTCATTTGTTCTTTCGGGTAAATCTTCACGTTCATATCGCCTTCCCCCTTTTCATCTCATTGAAAGCGTCCCAAGAACCCGCCTGCGGATTGTTTCCATTGGTCCGAATGCAAAATACCTGTGCCAGACCGAAGCAAATAGAAGTTGAATCATTGAAATGCATAACCAAATCCCAATGATTTGCAACGCACTTAATTTCCCCCCCAACCCAAATCCCCAACTATAGAATAAAACCGAAGCGATAATATTTTGCATGACATAGCAGCTTAGCGACATCTTTCCAGCATTTTCAAAGAGTTGCCAAAAGCCGTCCCATTTCTTCCATTCTACCATTTTCGAAATAATAGCGACATAGCCAAGTGCCATCAAAGGGGCAAACAGATAACGAACCGGCATATCAAAAACACCGCCCGGAATGAAAATAAAAAGATTCAAAGGGATTCCAATGAAAATACCTAATTTCAACAGTTTACTCCGCTGATGTCGCCCCTTTTCAGTAGGCGAAAAAACCTCTGCGCGCATCATCCGAACTCCCAACAAGAAGAGGAAAATATTCATCGGGATAATAAAGATGGCTTCCGCCCTGAGTAAGAGAAAATTGGACAGGCGATAGTCGACTTGTTGGAACCATGACCCGTTTTGATACAAGGCAGTTACTTCTTGGAAGCTCCCGAGCGACATATTTGCGCCAAGCAAGCCAAGTAGTAGAACCGACAGAATGACAACAACGTGAAAGCCTCCAAATCCCCACATTGCCCTGCTAATCGAACGATTTCCACCTTTTATAACGAAAGCGACAATGACGGCTGTCACTCCGTAGCTCATTAAAATATCGTATTCCATGACAAATACAAAATGCAGGAACCCTTCCGCAATGAGAAAGGCGGATGTCCAAAGATAAACACCTGGCCACGCTTTTCCATTTCGCAAAGCTTGCCGATACTTCAATTCGACACCAACGCCAAACATGATCGTTAGCAAACCTAATAACTTTCCATTCACTAAAAATAAAACAAACATACGGATTAAGTCATCGGTCTCCGATCTCCCTGCAAAGTCCAAAGTGGTAATCGCCCCTAAATCACCTAGATGGGCAAATATCCAAATATTTGTTCCGAGCGTTCCTAATACTGCAAAACCGCGTAAAATGTCCAATAATCTTATTCTATTACGATGCGTTCCCATAGTAATCTCCCTCCAGCTTAAGTTGTTGTCTTCATTGTAGCTGTCAGGAAGTCCATCGCATATTCACAGGTGTAAGAAAATGATGATGACAGGTGTCATATCCGAACAGCTAATGAGGCTTCAATTTCCATAACGTTACAAATTCAATCGTTTTTATTCCAATGCACTTCTTCGAACAAGTTAAAAAGACCTTAGCAGATAGTAGCAAAGATCTTTGGTGGCATAAACCATTTTTTTATAACTTTTCAAAACAGGAACCATTGTCCAAGTTTTGTTGCGTCTTAAGGTTGTAAGCTTACTACCTTGAGATATTTTCACCTCATGCACACCTCAAAAAATTCAATTTTCTAAAACCTATGATAAACTAATAGAATAGCAAAGAAAGGAAGCGATCTTATGCAATTTAAAACACTAAACAACGGACTCGATATCCCACAACTTGGCTACGGTGTGTGGAAAATCCCTGATGAGGAAGCAAAAACTGCAGTGGAACAAGCACTGGAAGCTGGCTATCGTTTGATTGATACCGCAAAAATTTATCGCAATGAAGTTGGCGTCGGAAAAGCACTTGCCACGAGCAATGTGCCACGAGAGGAACTATTCATTACAACCAAACTTTGGAATGCTGATCAAGGCTATGAAAATACACTAAAAGCATTCGATGAAAGTCTTGAAAAACTAGCTCTCGATTATGTCGATCTTTATTTAATTCATTGGCCCACACCTATGTATGATACGTATGTTGAATCATACAAGGCATTAGAAACGATTTATAAAGATGGCCGTGCAAAGGCAATAGGAGTCTGCAACTTTGATATCGAGCATTTACAACGAATCATAACTGAATGCGAAATAATGCCAACTGTGAACCAAGTAGAGTGTCACCCCTATTTACAGCAAATAGAACTCAAGGAGTTTTGTAAAGAACAGGGCATTCTATTTGAAGCATACAGCCCATTAATGAACGGTACCAAGGTTTTACAAGATCCTGTAATTCAGGAAATTGCAAATCACTACGGCAAAACACCAGCCCAAGTCATTCTGCGCTGGCATATTCAATCAGATGTCGTTGCCATTCCTAAAACTGTGAATCCTTCACGAATGGACGAAAACTTAAACGTATTTGACTTTGAATTAAGTAACGCGGATCTAAATAAGATTGCGACACTTGACCGCAATGAGCGCCATAATGCAGTACCTAGCGAATTAAACAACCGTTAAGTGCAGACAAAAAAATAAGGAGCTGCCCTACTTAATGGCTAGCTCCTTCCTGTTTATTACCGATTAAGCCTTTAAAAAATCTGCATCCAAGTAACGAGGATTCGGATATTTATAAAAGCCTTCACCCGTTCCTTGCCCTGTCTTCCCTTGATCGAGGAATTGTGATTTTAGCATATCAGCAAGCGGTTGTTTAGTAGGATCTGCTTGCGCTTGTGCTAAAACAATATTGTATGCAGTTTGAATACCGACAACATCTAAAATAGCAAAAGGTCCCATTGGTGCTCCTGTAGCAATCATCCACGTTTTATCGATGGTTTCCGGGTCAGCCACACCTGTTGCCCATAATCCTTGTCCCGCACTCAAAAAAGGCACTAAAAGAGAGTTTAAAATATAACCGGGTTGTTCTTTTTTGACATGAAGAGGAATCATTCCAATCGATTTCGCGAACTCGATGACTTGTTGGGCGATGCTTTCATCTGTGCCCGCATGTCCCATTATTTCAGCTGTATTCTTTTCCCAAACTTCATTGGCGAAGTGAAGTGCTAAGAATTTTTCAGGACGCCCTGTATAATCAGCAAATTGACTTGGCACCATCGTCGAAGAGTTCGACGCAAAAATCGCTTTCTCGGGCGCGACTTTTGCAAGTTCTTCATAAAAACTCTTTTTAATAGCTACGATTTCAGGTATTGCTTCAATAACCAAATCCGCATCCTTAACAGCTTCGGCTAAATTTGCACTAAATGTAAAGCGTCCAAGTGTTTTCTCAGCTTTTTCTGCATCTTTAAAGAAATTCGCATAAACCTCTTTTAAACTTGCCAGACGTTCTTCGGCTTTTACGAGCGCTTCTTCATTAATATCATAAACAGTTACATTGTAACCGTGAAATGCGGTTTGGAAAGCAATTTGACTTCCTAATACACCGCTTCCTGCAACAGTAATATTTTTAAAATCCATTTGATTCGACTCCTTTATCAGCATTATTTACTATACAAGTAATGCTACTCTTATAAAAAAGCAAGTCAATTCAAATGCACTGCTGATACTTATATTACAATGGGTGTATAAAACCGTCGAATCACCTTTTCCAATCAGAGGTTTATAACCAGTTCTCCCCTCCTTTTTTACTAGGCAATCGAGTTCTCGCGATTATTTAATAAACTTTCGTTTTAATGAGGTTTATCCTCATTCACTACGGGTATACATAGAACACAAGGCGGAACTACCGAAAGATGAACCTGATAGACGAGTAACCTACAGGCGATTCTGAGGATGAAATGCACAGCCTTGGCGGAAAATTTGCTTTGCTGACGATCGGTACACTTGTCAAGGACCGTGTTCACAGGTTCAAATCTCGATGTGGTAACCAAGCAGTAAGCGTTAAGTTTTTTGTAAAAGTGCAACTTGAAGACTGACTTAAAAACAGATCGCGTGTCAAACATCTTGCGACTGTATCGTCACTTTGGTCAGCCCAATCAAACTGCACTGACGAGTGTTTAACTAATAATCGTCAGAAAGAACAGTTTGCGTAATTGAAAAAACCATCAAATTTTCCGAGTGCACCCCCTTTTTATCGGGGAATGGAAAAAGCATGATCCTCTACTGAGGGTCATGCTTTTTTCGTGCTATATATTGAACAAATGAATCCCTTATATCAACTGGGCAAAGTCGCTTACCAAGGGGTAACGATTTTTTATACGCTCACGCTAGGTTTACCAATTTCCGCAAGATATTCTTTCTCCTTCGCACCATCAAATCGACCTTCCCACTTAGACATCACAACGACTGCCAATGAGTTGCCGATTACATTGACAACTGTTCTTGCCATATCTAGAATTCTGTCGATTCCTGCGATGAAAGCAAGTCCTTCAAGCGGAATCCCTACAGTTCCAAGTGTCGCCAGTAGTACGACAAAAGAAACGCCCGGTACACCGGCAATCCCTTTAGATGTAACCATCAACACGACCATCAATGTAATTTGTTGCATAATGCTTAATTCGATTCCGTACATTTGCGCGATGAAGATCGCTGCAAGCGCTTGATAAAGTGTAGACCCATCCAAGTTAAATGAATAACCTGTAGGAATGACAAAGGATACGATGTCTTTCGGGCATCCGAATTTCTCCATCTTCTCCATTACTTTTGGCAATACCGTTTCTGAACTTGACGTCGAGTATGCCAAAAGTAGTTCATCTTTCAATACTTTGATAAGGTGGAAAACGCTTGTCCCACACATTTTCGCAATAGCTCCTAAAACCACTACGATAAAGAATGCCATGACTGCGTACACTAGGACGAGTAATTTCCCCAGTGGTATCAACGACTCCAACCCAAATTTTGAAACGGTTACCCCTATTAGTGCAAACACACCAAATGGTGCAAACTTCATAATAAGATTCGTTACCCAGAACATCGCATCGGCAGTTCCCTGGAAGAAGGCCAGTATTGGCTCCCCTCTTTTACCAATTGCCGCAACACCCAAACCAAACAGGACAGAGAAGAAAATAATTGCGAGCATGTCGCCCTCAGCCATCGCTTGAATAATATTGCTTGGAACAATGTTCACAATTATATCCATAAAGCCATTATTGGATACTTCTTCAGTTGTTTGTACGTATTGCGAAATATCCCCTTTTTCCATTGTGGACATATCCAAACCTACACCAGGTTTAAATAGATTCGCTGCCAGTAAACCAACAATAATCGCAACTGTTGTAACGATTTCAAAGTAAAGAAGTGTTTTTCCACCTAACTTACCTAATTGTTTTAAATCGCCTGTACCCGCGACTCCGACGATTAAGGTTGAAATAATAATAGGTACAACAATCATTTTAATCATCCGGATGAACATATCCCCGATTGGCTGCAAATATGTTTCAACCGCCGGGTTTCCAAAGAATATTGCCCCGATCGTAATCCCTAAGATCAACCCAAGTAGAATTTGATACGCTAATGTAAATTTAAATTTCTTCATTTACCCACCTCTTTTCAAAAATGAAAACGCTTACTCATTCGTTTTTTAGAACATGTAAGCAATTATAAGTGGGCATTACGAAATCCAACAAAATCCGACAATTTCCCTCAATCAATTATTTAGAACCTTCACAGTAATTGATTTAAACCCCGTCTCTTATTATTGAACGAAGTTTTAAAGATCAAGGTTGATTGTACTTTTCGGCGGTGTCGAGGTATAACACTTGAAGGAATTTTTTTATATTAATCTTCACTTTTGTCGGTTCATTGGTGTTTTCATCAATCTCTTTCATCCGTCGCCGAATTTCCTCAAATTCAAAATAGCGCGGTGCAAAATATTCAAACTTTGGATTCATGTAATCCATTGTTCCTAACGAAGCAAAATTCGTGACTGCTGTCAGTATCGTTCTGCGGATTCGCTGTTCAATCGACTTGCATTCCTTCTTTATATCCTTATCGTCTGTTTTATATGAACTAGCTACAGCCTCGTAAAGATCTTTTAAGGAAGGCAATTGACTCCCTGTCTCTTTTCGGTTCATTAAAAACTCCATCATCAAAACCATATCCTTACTCCCAGGTTCACTGATGATCCCTAACTCATTTAACAGTGAAAAAACACATTCTTTAATAGTTTGCTTCTTAGGTAATACGGTGGTTGAGCCAATATGAGCCAGTGATTCCCGGATAGCTAATAAAGAATTTTTTAGACGCGATTGTTCTACCATTTTCTTTAGGATACTTTGCACTTCAACACGATTAATTGGTTTATGTATAAAGAACTCCACACCTTTGCCGTAGGCTTCCCCTACCATTTCCTTATTCACAATTTGTGAAATCATTATAAATTGGCCTTGGAATCCTTGCGTTCTTAATTGTTCCATCGTTTCAATTCCGTCTAGTTCAGGCATTAATAAATCAATCAAGACAAAATCGGGATTTGTGGAATGTATGAGCGGGAGAGACTTCACTCCGCTTTCCGCCTCACCAATTACGACGCCAAGTTCGCCTTCCGTAATAATTTTCGACAACATTTTCCGACTGGCTGTATCGTCATCTACAATAAAATACTGCAACTTCATTCAACTCACTTTCTAAGCTTCTTTGTTGGAATTTGGATTCGGAAAAACGTCTCTTCACCTGAAGACTCAACTTGGATTCGGCCTTCAAGCGTCTGAATAATATGTTGCACATGAGACAAGCCTATTCCTGTTGCGGCAACGCCGTGATTATTAAATTTCGTCGTATAACCCGCTTCAAATATGATTGGCAAATCCTCTTCCTGAATGCCTTCTCCCGTATCCTTTAGTATGAAACAGGTATGCGCCATTTCTTCAAATATCGTTAATTCAATTTCGCCTTTTTGCTCAATTGACTCAACAGCGTTTGCAGTAAGGTTATTCAAAAGAGCAAGAAGCGGAATTTGTTGAGTCGTTTCGAAATCAACAGAAAGAGATAAATGGAAAGTGATTTTTTTTCTTAACAAAACACTATATTTTTCATTTGCTGTAACGACCAAACTGAGCACTTCGGAAAGCAAGCGAACGTTATTCCTTTTTTCTGTCGATATACTGGAAATTCCTGAAAGAATCCGCTGTGTGTCTTTTTTCACTTCGTGTATTTCTTGTGTGATAAGCAATGCTTGCACGCTTAACTCTTGTAGGTTTTCCTTTTTCAATTTTCGATACAACTCATGGCTTGCTGCTGTAATCTGTTCAATATGATCCAATGATTTTTGCAGATAAAGACTTTCCGCATAGAGGTCTGCCCCCACGCCAAGCATCTCTTGCACCTGTTTCTTTTGTTCAGAGACCGTGATCATGCTATAAAGACCAACAACAAAAAAACTGCGGAATAATGCCATTCCACCTACTAATGCCCACTCCTGCATACCTAAATCTACATGCGTTGATAATAAGTAGCGCATAAGATGCTCTGCACCATTTCCAATGAATTCGAATAAGAAAGCCCATGCCCCTAAAAACAACGGAGACGCTTTGTAGGATTCTATCTTAATAATGCTAAATCCGATTGCAAATAGTAAATAATACAAGAAAGCAGGAAAATGGTTTTGTAAACTTGCAAAAAAAGAAATATGCTCATTCGTAAGATCGCTAATTAGGCGAAAACAAACGACAGTTAGTCCGGTGATGAAACCCGTCCGAATCAAGGGAATTGAAGGACGAATAAGAATAAGTAAAAAAAATGCAATGCTCCCTAATCCGAATCGAAAATTCTCACCGTTAAAAGGAATCACTTTAATTTCACTAGCAATTGCAGTCAATAAGGCGATTACAACGTAAGAAACGCCAGTAGTCCCGATAGGTTTCTTAAGTTTGCTTATAAAAAACATTATTTTCTCCTTTATTACATCTCACACTGATTTATTTAGTTTATTATCAACCTATTTAGTGAAAAATGAAAGGAAGAAAATTTGGCTGCTTGTGAAGGAACAAGCTGAATTCAATTTTATGACGGTTGGCATTTCATCAATTTGCGGTTGTGATTTTTCGATTTCTGGGAACACTACTGTTTGAAGGAGGAGATAAAATGGCTAGCAAGAATAGAATTTTAGTGCCTGATGCACGACCAGCGTTGGATAGACTAAAGGCAGATGTCATGCATGCACAAGGGTACAATGTAGATAAATCTGCACCTGATGACGTTAAATTCGAAATCGCAGAGGAACTTGGCATTCCATTTTCTAAAGAATATAACGGAAAACTGACGTCGGAACAAGCGGGGAAAATCGGTGGACCAATTGGCGGCAATATGGTAAAAGAAATGGTGAGAATGGCACAAGAGCAAATGGCGAAGAAATGAAATGATGGTCGGTCACTCTGTCGCGCTCGTTGGATTATTTAGGAATGGGAGCACCTAGAAAAGCACCGGCCAACTTGCAGCCGGTGCACCTATTAGAACTTGGATCCAGTATCTCCATACTCTTTGAGTAGTTCTCCAAAGCTTTTGTTCTTCTCACGTTCTTTCCGCTCAAGGCGAAGTTGCTCTTGACGCTCCTCTTCTTTCGTTTCTTCCGCGGCTGATAATGCTTTTTTCGCCGCTTTCAATTTTTCAAGAATATCATCATCAAGTGCATCGGAAAATACCGATGTCCCATTGTCTCTCTTTTTCGGCTGTGGTGCAGTTTGTTTACGTTTTTTCGCCATTTTTTTCACCTGCTTTCGTTCATGGTCGTGTAACGATGGTTGCGACACCCTGTCCCCCGCCAATACACAGTGTGGCAAGACCCGACTTTACATCACGACGTTTCATTTCGTGAAGAAGTGTAACCAAGATACGCGCCCCACTCGCCCCGATCGGATGGCCAAGTGCAATTGCACCGCCATTGACATTCAGTTTTGATTCATCAAATTCAAGTTCTTTTCCTACCGCGATTGATTGTGCGGCGAATGCTTCGTTCGCTTCAATTAAATCAATTTCGGCTAGTTGCATATTTGCTTTAGTCAGTGCTTTTTTAACCGCTTGCACAGGACCCAGTCCCATAACGGACGGATCGACGCCTGCATTCCCATTCGCGGCAATTGTAGCGAGTGGCGTTAAGCCAAGCTCGTCAGCTTTTTCTTTTGACATAATAACAAATGCAGCTGCACCATCGTTAATGCCTGATGCATTTCCTGCAGTTACGCTTCCATCCTTTTTGAAAGCCGGTCGCAGTTTTCCAAGCTTGTCAGCAGTCGTTCCTGCTTTGACATATTCGTCTTGATTGAATATGAGTGGATCGCCTTTGCGCTGTGGAATCTCAATTGCAACGATTTCCTCTGCGAAAGTGCCGGCTTCAATTGCTGCCGCCGCTTTCTGTTGTGATTTTGCTGAAAATCCATCTTGTTCTTCGCGAGTTATTTCGTAACGGTCACATAGATTTTCAGCCGTGGTCCCCATATGATAATCATTAAATGCACACCATAGACCGTCTGAAATCATACTATCGATTATTTTTTGGTCACCCATTTTAAAGCCTTCACGGCCATTTTTCAGTAAGTAAGGTGCTTGGCTCATATTTTCCATTCCGCCTGCAACAATAATATCTGCATCTCCTGCAAGGATTGCCTGGCGGGCAAGATGGACAGCCTTTAATCCAGAACCGCATACTTTGTTGATGGTCAGAGCAGGAACAGTTTCAGGAAGTCCCGCTTTCATCGCAGCTTGCCGAGCCGGATTTTGACCGAGCCCTGCTTGCAATACATTCCCCATGATTACTTCGTCGACGCTCTCCGGCGCTACCCCAGCGCGTTTGAGAGCTTCTTTTATGACCGTTGCTCCGAGATCAGTTGCAGGTATATCTTTCAACGAACCAAGGAACGACCCGATTGCAGAACGAACTGCACTGATGATGACGACTTCATTCGACATTTCTTTTCCCCCTATTCCCTTATTTAAGTTGCCTGTATATGCATCCCTTCATTACAATATACTAGAGGAGGGATGATATGTTCATTTTACCAAACAACGTTACAATTATCGAGGTTGGTCCGCGCGATGGACTGCAAAACGAAAAGAAGCATGTCGATGAAAACGACAAGCTGGCATTTATTGAAGCTTTACAAGGGGCAGGCATTCAGGAAATGGAGCTGACTTCGTTTGTATCTCCAAAATGGGTGCCGCAAATGGCGGATGCAAAAACAATTGTAGAAAAGACAAAGAAAGTCGGCAGGCAATTCGTCCTTGCACCAAATGAAAAAGGCGCCGAGCTTGCAATTGAAGCGGGTGCACGCAGTATTGCCGTGTTCGTCGGGGTAAGCAATACATTTAACACTAAAAATATTAACCGAACAACCGCTGAAAGCATCGACGCGCTTGAGCCCGTCTTTGCGAAACTGAAAATAGATGGCATTTTTATCCGGGCTTGCATCTCCACTGCGTTTTATTGTCCGTATGAAGGGAAGATAGAGATAGAGGATGTCGTAGCACTTTGTAAACGATTTGTCGCTATGGGAGCCGATGAGCTAAGTGTAGCGGATACGATTGGGAAAGCGAATCCGCGTGAAAGTTATGAGTTGTTTAAGACATTGAAGAAAGAACTACCTGACGTCCTATTAACAGCTCATTTCCACGATACACGCAAAATGGCGATAGCAAATATTTTTGCTTCGCTACAAGCAGGCATTGACCGATTTGATACATCTGCGGGCGGCTTAGGTGGGTGCCCCTTCGCTCCTGGTGCAACGGGCAATGTTGCGACTGAAGATGTAGTCAACATGCTCGATGCGCTTGGCATCGAAACAGGCGTTGATGTGAAAAAAGTTTGTGAAGCAGTCCAAGTGATTGCGCCGCATGTGTCGCGGCCAATTGACACAGGAATGTACAGATTGTTTGAGAACGATCAACTGTAAAAGGAGTTGAGTGGGTTGAAACGGCGCGTTCTTTATATAACCGGTGTGATTTCTAGTACATTCACTGCGTTACTGGCCATTTTTGGAATTGTCTCCACGAATAGGCTGATGTTTTTGAAGTTGAAGGATTCCAATTTTATTTTAGAACGAGAAATAATTTCAAAACGATTTGATGAACATTGGTATGAAACAGTGCGCAAAGATGATATGTGGATTAAGTCACCAAACGGTTATTTATTGAGGGCGATATTTCTGAAACCACTTGAAACGGCGAAAACCGTGATCATTTGTCACGGTGTAACCGAAAATAAGATTAATTCAATGAAATATGCTCGTCTTTTCGAACGGCTTGGTTTTAACTCTGTCGTCTATGATCATCGACGGCACGGGGACTCAGGCGGAAAGACAACGAGTTTCGGGTATTATGAAAAAAATGACTTGCAGGCGATTGTCCATGCCGTGCGGCAACGGATTGGAAAAAGAGCTTTGCTTGGCATCCATGGCGAATCAATGGGTGCTGCAACAACAATTTTGTATGCGGGTACATTTAAAGATGAAGCAAATTTCCATATCGTCGATTGTCCATTTTCGGACTTTTCCGAACAGATTCTTCATATTTTAAGAAAAAATACTCCTATACGCTCATCCATGGCTCTGCGTATTGCCAACGTTTTTCTTAAAATGCGTGACGGTTATACGCTGAACTTGGTCTCACCGCGTGAAGTAGTTAAAAACATTGTGAAACCTGTTCTTTTCATCCATAGTATGGAAGATGATTTCATCCTTCCCTATATGACGGAAGAATTGTACGCAGCAAAACAAGGTGACAAAATGCTGAAGCTCTTTCAAAAGGGTACCCACGCCAAATCGTTCAATGACAATCCGATGCAATACGAAAAGACAGTACAGGAGTTTCTAGGGCGATTCGGTTTCAGAGACTAAGAAAACATCCATTCAGGGAGCTGAATGGATGTTTTTTCTATTCATTTGCCAGACGTTTGTATCACGACCGATCATAAATCCTCACCAACCGATCGTATTAGCTGCACGACCGCCCATATCCCCTCAACAACCGATCATATCAACCCCGCGACCGCCCATATCTCCTCAACAACCGATCATATCAGCCTCGCGACCGCCCCATCCCCCCTCGCCATCTGGTAACTCATCCTCAATCCAAGACCCAGTAACTTACAAACAACAAAAAACCACCTTTCCTGTCAAAACTTCAACAGAAAAAGTGGTTTACTAATTAGTTGGCAGAAAGATTAACCTATGTACAATACATTGCAGGTTGTCTTTTCACTACTCTTTTACAAACTATATGATGACTGGATTGCTTTTAATTACTTTTTAGTCTTTTTATCTTTTTTGTCACTCACTTTGTTCATTTGTGCCATCATTTGATTAATTTTCTTTTGTGAGGGTTTTTGTCCCATTTGCATCATCATCATACGTAACATGTCTTCATTAATCGGCGGGTTATCTTTCAAATATTTCATCATATATTGACGTGCAATGAAAAATCCGAGGGCCACACCTGCTAATAGCGCGACGATGATCAAAACGATCCACCATACTGTAGTCATCCGCTATACCTCCTCTACTTCAGTTATTCGATTTTACTCAACCATGATGAATTATACAACATTGTACTAGTGAATAGCAATGGACCGTAATTAAATATTCTAATCATCACATAATATGGAATTATACTTGCTACTATTTGGACAGACAAATAGACCCTTTTATACAAGTCGGGTCCTTTTGTCTGTGTATCTGATTTTTGTTTTTATAGATATGCAGCTTCTTCATATGCACGAAAGTCAGTCGTTTTGACAGGTTTAAGCCATCCCCATTCCCCGTGACCGTCCATGACAGCGAAGAAACGATCAGCTGCGCCTGACAACGCAACAAACAAATCCAAGTCCAGCATACGGGATCCATCGCAATATACATTAAGTGAATATGATGATAGCGAAATAAGAATGGATCCTTTGACGGGATGCGTCAGTTTGTATTCCCCGTTTCTGGATTCAATCGATGTGAATCCTTCACCTAAGTTTGCAATAATGGCTTCATCAATCATTTTCTCTTCAAGTTTGTCACATAAGTAATGGACTTCAAGCATACAATCATTCTGTTGCTCATCCTCTTTTAATAGGTCATACAAGAGCCGTTCACGTCCAATGACGAATGGCTGGTACGCTTCTTTCACTTTATAAATTCCGTATGATCGCAAAATCGCCACCCCCTAGTAATAAGCCTACATTAGTTGATTTAAAAAGGATGTCACATTGCGGAATGGACGAACACTATTATTGTCGGAAAATACGGATAACTAAAGATTCCGTTAAAACCTTCAAAAAAGCAGCTCCATTTGCCAAAGAATCTTAGGCAAACAGAGCTGCTTCATTTTTAGTTATTGATTAACATTTTTACCGTAGCAAGGACATTTTCTTCTGTAAAGCCGAATTCTTTAATGACAGTATCTCCAGGTGCACTCGCTCCGAACGTGTCGATTGCAATCATCGCACCTTCATCACCAATGTATTTATGCCAACCAAATGACACACCCATTTCGATACCAAGACGTTTTTTCACATCTTTCGGCAATACACTTTGTTTGTATGCGTCGTCTTGTTTCTCAAACAGATCCCATGATGGCATAGAAACGACAGATACATCGATTCCTTCAGCCAGCAATTTCGCTTGTGCCGCAACTGCAAGACTTACTTCAGAACCAGTTGCAATCAAAATTGCATCTGCTTGTTCTTTATTAGCAGGTGAAACGGTGTAAGCACCTTTTTTGACGCCTTCCATTGCAAGCTCTGCTGATTTCGGAAGGACAGTCAAGTTTTGACGAGATAATACTAGCGCAGTCGGCGCATTCTTCGATGACACGGCAATGTTCCAGGCAGCGGCAGTTTCGTTCGCATCTGCTGGTCGAATAACCGAAAGACCCGGCATTGCACGGAGTGAAGCAAGATGTTCAACCGGTTCATGTGTAGGGCCGTCTTCACCGACGGCTACGCTGTCATGTGTGAATACGTATGTGACCGGTATACCCATAAGGGATGAAAGACGGATTGCAGGACGCACGTAGTCACTGAATACGAAGAACGTTCCGCCGAATACATGTAAACCACCATGCAAAGTCATTCCATTTAACGCGGTTCCCATTGCGAATTCACGTACACCGAACCAAATATTCCGACCGGCATAATTTGCAGGAAGGAAATCCCCTGATCCTTTGATCGTCGTTTTGTTGGAACCTGCAAGATCCGCACTTCCGCCGAAGAATGATGGAAGCTGTTTAGCAATTGCATTGATGGCGTCGCCGGATGCAGAACGTGTCGCGTGTGATGAACCCGCTTCATACGTCGGCAATGATTTCTCGAAGCCTTCCGGCAATTTGCGGTCAATCGCATCTTTCAATTGCTTCGCAAGATCCGCATGTGTCGTTTCGTATTTTTTAAATAATGCGTTCCATTCCTGTTCTTTTTGCGCGCCTAACTTCTCAGCCGCTTCTTGGAATGTTTCATAGACACCTTCAGGAACATGGAAATCTTCATCTAGTGTCCATTCATAATATTCTTTTGTGAGTTTCATTTCATCTTCGCCAAGCGGCATGCCGTGTGCATCCGATTTTCCGGAGCGGTTTGGTGAACCATAACCAATGACCGTTTTAACTTCGATCATCGTTGGCCCTCCGACATTGCCTTTCGCTTCTTCAATTGCTGTCGAAACGAGGCCAATGTTATTGCCGTCCTCAACACGGATATAGTTCCAGCCATATGACTCAAAGCGTTTACAGATATTTTCGGAGAAAGACATGTCAAGTTCACCATCGAGTGAGATGTCGTTACTATCGTACAGGACAATCAGTTTATTCAACTGCAGATGCCCTGCAAGTGAAATCGCTTCGGCTGCAACACCCTCCATAAGATCACCATCGCCGCAAAGTGCGTACGTATAATGATCGACTACGTCAAAACTTGGTTGGTTGTACGTCGCTGCAAGGTGTTTTTCCGCCATTGCCATTCCGACTGCCATACCAATACCTTGTCCGAGTGGGCCAGTCGTAGCTTCAACGCCGACTGTATGGCCATATTCTGGATGCCCAGGAGTTTTGGAGTCCCATTGTCTAAAGTTCTTGATTTCCTCCATAGGAAGACCGTAGCCTCCAAGATGAAGCAGGCTGTATAGAAGCATCGAACCGTGTCCCGCTGAGAGGACAAAGCGATCGCGGTTAAACCATTGCGGATTCGAAGGGTTATGGTGCATATGCTTTGTCCAAAGTGTATAGGCCATTGGAGCAGCGCCCATCGGCAATCCCGGATGTCCGGAATTCGCTTTTTCGATTGCATCAATTGAGAGTGTACGGATAGTGTTAATGGCTAGTTGGTCAATCTGTTGAGTCATTGTGTACATCCTTTCCCGTGTTGTCTATTTATCTACATATCCTAGTTTAGACAATCAGCGCCGCGAATGCAAAGGTCAGTTTAGGTATTTACCGTTACGGGCGTCTTTCACTTTGTCTGGTGTCACATCATTGCCTTCAGGATCAACCACTTTAACATTCTCAATCGTGTCTCGCATTGATGAGCGGAATGTCTCAAGATACTCTTTCCGTAATTGGGTCTGTTCTTTTGCCTCTTCGATAGATAGACCCGCCGTCTTCGATTTTTTTGAAAGTTCATTAATTCGTTTGATTTTATCAGCTGATAGCATATTATTTCCTCCATTTAGTTTTGTGTTATTAACGTATACAAAAAGAGCAGAAAGTGCAATGAATCAGCCTTCCTGCTCAACCTCATATTCTTTATACCTGCGATGTACCGTAGCTTTGCTGATATCATGCCCGAGCCCTTTCAGAACCCCTGTAATTTCTTCGTAAGTCAGCCCTTTTTCTCTCAACGAAACAATTTCACCTATCGGCACTTCAATTCGCTCACGGCCTTCTGCATTGCCTCTATTCTTCAAATTGCGTTCCGGTCGATATCCTTCTCTTACCGCACGTTTCATGCCCCGTTTGATTTTTGCATTGTGTAATTTACGCTGATATTCTTCAACGATGGCTAGAATTTCGAGTAGCATTGTATCCATTTCATTAAGCGCTATTGGCCCGCTGTCATTATGCGAATAAATCGCAGTGTCTGTTTTTGCCAGTAGATGCAACACTGCCATCCGTGCATTTCCCCGTCCAAGTCGTGTCTCATCTTGGATCAGAACCGCATCGACCTCTTCATCACGAATGTAATCCAGAAGACTTAGAAGCCCTTCACGGTCGATATCAAAACCGCTATGCTTATCTTTAAATGTTGCAACATGGTCAAGACCAAGTTCAGCTGCCAAGTCCACTAGTTCTTCTTCCTGTCTCGTCAGCGACATTTCCTGTGTTTCTTTTTCAGTGCTCACCCGGCAGTAGATGACACATTTTTCATGCTGTCCAGTCATCGATTAACACCAGCCAATTGTGTTTTATTTTTTTCAACGGTTCGTACAACAGGCAGAAGCAAATCTTCCCCTTTTTTAATAGTAGCAGATGATAGGTCATTTAAGCTCATTACCTCTTTGATCCACTTATCTGCAGGCACATTTTCGGAATGAAGATATGCGAGGTCCCAAAGGGTATCTCCTTCTGTAATGGTGATTGTTGTAATTGCCTGCTCTTGTCCATATTTATTTGCACCTATGATTGCGAAACCTATACATAAAACGATAATAAGCAGAACATAGTTATTTTTTTTAATAAAAGTCATTATAATTCCCCCTTGCGAATGTCTGTTCGGAATACCTGTTCCTATTATAGGAAATACAAAATGAAATGTCAACACTTATTAGAACCTGTGTTTGCCATTTCTATAGAGGGCTGATATAATGAATCTATTGAAAAGTCTAGATTGTCGGTGACCTATTTCACGACTTTCGGAAATTAGCAGAATATAAGGTGAGAGGTGAATGGGATGAAAAAGATTTCGAAGAGACAAGAAGATATTTTGTCTTTCATTAAATCAGAAGTGAAACAAAAAGGTTATCCACCATCCGTAAGAGAAATTGGCGAGGCTGTCGGTCTTGCATCAAGCTCAACTGTTCACGGCCATCTAGCTCGTTTGGAAAGCAAAGGCTTCATTCGAAGAGATCCGACAAAACCAAGAGCAATCGAAGTACTCGATCCGGAAGGTTTGGAAACATTAAAGCCAGGTGTTCTTCACGTGCCTCTTGTCGGTAAAGTTACGGCTGGACTGCCCATCACAGCTATTGAAAATATCGAGGAGTATTTCCCCCTTCCTGAATCCTTCGGTACTTCAGAGGACAAGCTGTTCATGCTTGAAATAGTAGGAAACAGTATGATTGAAGCCGGAATTCTCAATGGAGACTACGTTGTCGTCAAACAGCAACAGACAGCAAATAACGGGGAGATTGTTGTTGCGATGACTGATGAAGACGAAGCTACAGTCAAACGCTTCTTTAAGGAAAAAGATTATTTCCGCCTGCAACCTGAGAATGCTTCAATGGATCCTATCATTTTGGATAACGTTTCTATTCTTGGTAAAGTAGTCGGCGTTTATCGCATGATTCATTAATTTATAGTATGCAAAAGGGCTGTTTCCTTCGAAGGAAACAACCCTTTTTTATTTGGGGAATTAATATGACCGTGCCAGGCTTTGCCTTGACGGGTTCCAGCTTACCCTTCGTCTTAGCCATATCTACTAGTCAACTTTATTTGCCGATTAAGTTCTCACGAACAAGTTTACCTATAGAAGATAATACAGCCACTTTTACATGCTCGTATGTTAAGCCTCCTTGGACATACGCAGTGTAAGGCGGTCTGATTGGGCCGTCTGCAGTCAGCTCGATGCTGGAACCTTGGATGAAAGTCCCTGCTGCCATGATGACATCGTCTGTGTAGCCTGGCATATACGACGGTTCGGGGGCGTAGTGCGCATTGATGGGCGAGTTTTCTTGAATGGATCGACAGAATGCAATCATTTGGTCCGCATTCTTGAATGAGACGGTCTGAATTAGATCTGTTCTTTTTTCCGTGAAATGCGGGGATGTATCGAGCCCGAAACTTTCAAGGAGTGCGGCTGTGAATAGCGCACCTTTTACAGCTTGGCTGACAACATGAGGGGCCAGGAAAAATCCCTGGTACATCTCCCGTAGTGTATCAAGGGATGCTCCTGCTTCTGCGCCAAGGCCTGGAGAGGTCATGCGGTACGCACATTTTTCAACGAGATCGGCACGGCCTGCAATATAACCGCCTGTTCTTGCAAGACCGCCGCCTGGATTTTTAATCAGCGAGCCCGCCATCAGATCAGCACCGACTTCGGTCGGCTCTTTCTCTTCAACAAATTCACCATAGCAATTGTCGACAAAAACGACAACATCCGGATTGACAGCTTTCACTTGAAGGACCATTTCACCGATTTCATCCACCATGAAAGACGGCCGATCGGAGTAACCTTTCGAGCGCTGAATGGCTACTATTTTCGTTTTATCGTGCATGTTTTTCACGACTTCTTCAAAATTAACTGTCCCATCTTCATTCAAATCAATATGTTTATAAGTAATGCCGTAATCATGTAGCGAACCTGTATCCTTCCCTTTTCCCGATACAATGGAATCCAATGTATCATAAGGTTTCCCTGTTATATAGAGCAGTTCATCACCCGGTCTTAGAATACCGAAAAGGCTGATGGAGATTGCGTGTGTTCCGGATATGATTTGATTGCGCACAAGGCAATCCTCCGCTCCAAAAACGTCAGCATATACTTGTTCCAATACATCTCGACCCGCGTCATCATAGCCATAACCTGTTGAGCCTGTCAGATGAAAATCGCTCACCGTATTTTTACGGAACGCAGCAAGCACTTTCCGTTGATTGTAAAAAGCAGTTTTTTCGATTCCTTTAAAAAATGGTGCCAATTTCTCTTCGATTGCTTCCGCATCCTCGAATAAGAGGTCGTCTTGTTCAGTAAGCATAATGGGTATTCCTCATTTCTTTAAATAGTCACTTCATTATCTTATCAGTCTGTCCGTAGAGGTCAACGTTTACAAGGTTTTTGTCATTGATTATTAATTGTTATCTGTTAGAATTCTTAAGGGTATATTGAATGGAGGAAATGAAGTGGCTTGGGATGTTTTTAGTTTTATCGGTACGGCAGCATTCGCTATCTCGGGCGCAATTGTTGCGATGGAAGAGGAATATGATATTTTTGGCGTTTATATATTGGGTATGGTCACTGCTTTTGGCGGTGGTGCAGTTCGTAATGTTTTAATAGGTGTGCCTGTCTCTGTATTATGGGATCAGCAATTCTTATTTTTTGTAGCAAGTATTTTGATAACCATTATTTTCTTTTTTTCTAGGTATCTTCTTTCACATTGGAATAGATGGGGTAATTACTTTGATGCAATCGGATTGGCTGCATTCGCCATTCAAGGCGCCATGCTAGCCATATCACTGAACATGTCACTTTATGCAGTTATGGTTGCAGCAGTTTTAACAGGAGCTGGCGGTGGTGTCATCCGTGACTTGCTCGCAGGAAGGAAGCCACTCGTCTTCAAACGGGACATCTACGCAGTGTGGGCTGCACTCGCCGGTCTTATAGTCGGCCTCGGGCTATTTAAGAGTGATCTGGCACTTTATGCGTTACTCGTGATGACAGCCGGTCTTCGCATTTTCTCGCTTGTTTTCCAATGGAAACTGCCTAACGGAAAAATTCATTAATAAGAAAAGCGCAAGCGCCTTGGTAGACCCGACAGGCATAAGTCGATCCAGCGACGTGGCGGTCTTTGCCACATAGCTGGATTGCTTATGTCCCGAGGGGCTAGGCGCTGGAGCTAGACACTGCTCCAGGTTGAAAAACTTATATTTTCTTATCTTTAAACAAAGCGGAAGCGCCTGTTACAAAGGAACACAGCCTAAGTACGCCGCGTCCTGCGGCAATGGCTGCGTGACCCACATCATGTGGGCCTCCGTGCCTCTAGGTGCTGGCGTCTAAACGTAAATAAAAGCGGAACGGGGTTTTTACTCCCTGTTCCGCTTTTGTTTACACCGTTTCATCTTTTAATATAACCGGTTTCGATGGGACATATGTGGAAATCGCATGTTTATAAATCAGTTGTTGCTTGCCGTCTGATTCAAGCAGGACGGTATAATTATCATACGATTTAATAAGTCCTTTCAATTGAAATCCATTCAGTAAGAATACCGTTACAAATGTATTATTCTTACGTAACGAGTTTAAAAAGATTTCTTGCATGCTTCCTTGTTTCATACGCCAAGTCCTCCAGTTGTCATAACATATTTCTCTTGCCCACTTACTTTATTCGACCCGCATGATCAAAATCCTTCAAGATTGCCAAAATTCCCTTTACAATTTCATCTGTACCCAATTCTGCATTGAACCAGGAGATATCTAGTTTATTACGGAAGTAGGTCATTTGCCGTTTAGCATAATTGCGTGTATTTTTCTTGATCAATTCAACGGCTTCATCTAGTAGCAATTTTTTTTCGATGTATTGATGAATTTCCTTATAACCAATTGCTTGGACAGATTGTACTCCGCGAATTCCTTCCTCCCATAATCGATTCGCTTCTTCCAGAAGGCCTTTTTCCATCATTAAATCGACACGTTGACCGATTCGTTCATAGAGGAGATCACGGTCCATTTCAAGTCCGATGATGTGATGCTCATAAAGCGGTACACGTCCTGCCCCGTCTTCGTGGTCACCTTTTGTCTTACCTGTCACTTCAATGATTTCCAGTGCCCGTACAAGCCGGCGATGGTTGTTTGGATGAATTTTTTCTGCACCCGTGGGGTCGATTTCAACAAGTTTTGCATAAAGGAAAGCGGCACCTTCTTCAGCCAGTTCCCGCTCTAATCGAGTTCTTACTTCAAGATCCGCCGCTTCTTCTGTAAAACGAAAATCGAACAGTACAGATTGAATGTATAATCCTGTACCCCCTACGATGATTGGTATTTTTCCACGATCTCGTATATCGGTAATCCATTTGCGCACTTCGCTTTGGTATTCGGCGACGGAAAAAGATTCATCCGGTACTTTTACATCGAATAAATGATGCGGAATGCCATCCATTTCCTCTTTCGTAATTTTTGCCGTCCCAATATTAAGCCCTTTGTATACTTGCATCGCATCACCATTAATGATTTCCCCGCCTATTTTTTTGGCGAGTTCGATACTTAAAGCCGTCTTGCCCGACGCTGTCGGTCCAACTATTGCAATCACTTCAGGATAATTTCTCATTTTTTTCAATCCAGTCATAAACGGCTTTGAACACATGTTGACGTTTTTTTTCATGGAGCATTTCGTGCCTGCCGCCTTCGAATAAAAATAACGTAACGTCTTCTATACCCGCGTTATCATATTGCTTTGCTACACTCCAAACCCCTTTTCCATTGTCCCCCACCGGGTCTTCGCTCCCTGAAAAGAGGAAAAGAGGAAGTTCTTTCGGGATCTTATTTATTTCATCTGTGGCGTGGATTTCCCCAAGCCCTTTGAATAAATCTGCAAAAAACTGCGTTGTCGGGACTATTCCGCAAGCAGGATCCACAATGTACTTCTCGACAGCTTCAGTATCCGTGGATAGCCAATCAAAAGGTGTTTTTGGCTTATCTACTGATTTATTGAAACCTCCGAAAACGAGCTTATTCAAGAAATTATCTGGCTGGTCAAGACCGTTTTTCTTGCCACGCAAATAAGCAACTGCCTGTCCTGCAAAACGGCTGGCTCCAGGATCTCCGCCTGTCCCTGAAAATATCGCCGAGTCCACTTCACTGCCATGGAGTTGAACATACCTCCGAGCAACGAATGATCCCATACTGTGACCGAACAGAATAAAACGCGGGGATGGATATTGTCCCCGCAGGTTCGAGATGACTTCATAAGCATCTTGAACAACACGATCAAAGCCGTTTTCATCTGCAAAATGACCTTTTATTCCATTCATTTTAGCAGTCTTACCATGTCCTCGATGATCATGACCGGATACGATATATCCTTTCCCCACGAGATATTCTGCAAATTCTTCATATCTGGCAATATGTTCGGCCATACCGTGAAGCAGATGGATATGTCCGACCGGTTTGCCTGCAGGTTTCATCACGATAGCATGGACTAAAAAACCATCTGACATTTCAAGTGTCGCTTCTCTCATCGGGGTGCACCATCCTTCACTTTTGCTTCGGCAATATGGCGGTCCAGTTCTTGTAAATGACGCATTTTTTCTACTTGGTTATAACCAAGCAGTTTCGCCATATAATTTGTCACTTTTCCTTTGACGAGTTCTACATAATGGATGTCAAAATAAAGAGCACCCTTCCTTCTGATGAAAAAGTCTGACGGGGTAAGCGTCATTTCATGATGAACCGAATAGAAAACTTCTGCTTTCAATGTAATCGGTATATCCGAATCAGCGGTTTCAAGCGCGTGAGCATAGATGAAAACAGTATCGACATTCGTTCCGTAGAAACTGGCAAGTCGTCTTCCTTCTTCTTTCGTTAGTCCGAATAACTCCGCTTCATTCGCTTTGCTCTCAATGAACAACTCAAACTTTTGGATACCGCCGAAATCACCGCCTGATAATGGAAGATGTTCTGTAATACATGGATCGGTTGAATGCAATGCCAGCCTTTTGACAACCAAGTCAACGACGGTTTCCGCCATTTTACGGTAGCCAGTCAGTTTTCCTCCTGCAATTGTGATAAGACCGCTGCCCGCTTCCCAGATTTCGTCTTTTCTCGAAATTTCGGACGGGTCTTTGCCATCTTCATAAATCAGCGGTCGGACACCAGCCCATGTCGATTCAACATCTTGTCGAGTAACAACCGTGGTTGGAAACATATGGCGCACCGTACTCAGGAGATAAGTAATATCTTCTTCCGTTGCGAGCGGTGATGATTTCTCTCCATCAAAAAACGTATCTGTCGTACCGATGTACGCCTTTTCCCCTCGCGGAATAGCGAAAATCATTCTTTTGTCCGGTGCATCGAAATAAACCGCTTGACGAAGCGGGAAAATCGAACGGTCGATAACGATATGAACGCCTTTCGTCAGGCGTAATCTTTTTGAATTGGAAAGCTCGTCTTTCCCGCGTACTTCATCTACCCATGGACCGGTTGCATTTACGATGGCCAAGGCATGAATACGGAACGTATCTCCGTGATGCATATCCTTAACGATGGCCCCCGTCACTCTTCCTTCTTCATAGATAAAGTCTTCCGCTTTTACATAATTCAAGCAAAGCGCGCCTTTTTCCACAGCTTTTTTCATCGTTTCAATCGTCAGCCGCGCATCGTCTGTGCGGTATTCGACATAGTGGCCTCCGCCAAGTAGCCCATCACGTTTTAGCAGTGGTTCCATTTCTAATGTTTCTCCGGCTGTCAGCATTTCACGGCGTTCATCTTTTTTCACACCAGCTAGCATGTCATACGCAAATAACCCCGCAGAAGTTGTATATTTTCCAAACGTGCCTCCTTTGTGAAACGGCAGAAGCATCCTCTCAGGAACAGTTACATGTTGCGCATTTTGGTAGACAATATCACGTTCCCGTCCTGTTTCGGCAACAATTTTCAGTTCGAGCTGCTTCAAATAGCGCAAGCCGCCATGAACAAGCTTTGTCGACCGGCTGGAGGTTCCTGCTGCAAAATCCTGCATCTCAATTAGCGCCACCGATAAGCCGCGTGTCACTGCATCCAGTGCAATCCCTGCCCCGGTGATACCGCCGCCTATGACAAGGACGTCGAATTGATAGTCGCTCATAAACTGTTTCACTTTAGGTCTTGTAATCGCTGATAACATGCGCTCATCCCCTTCTTGTCAACGTTTAAAGATGCGTGTAGCCTCCACCGCTTTTTGCCATCCAGTATATAAGCGGTCACGTTCTTCTTCTGGCATTAAAGGTGAATACGTTTTATCTTTTGTCCATAATGATTCCACATCTTCGAGTGTTCCAAAGAATCCAGTTGCCATACCTGCGAGATAGGCGGCCCCGAGTGCAGTCGTCTCATGGTATTTGGATAGTTCAACATCCGCTTGCAACAAATCACTTTGAAATTGCATGAGAAATGCGTTAGCTACAGCACCTCCGTCTGCCCTCAATATACCGATGTCCATTCCGGCATCCTTTTCCATTGTAAGCAAGACATCTTTTGACTGGTAAGCAAGTGCTTCTACGGTTGCCCGTATGAAATGTTCTTTCTCCGTGCCGCGCGTCAAACCGAAGACGGCTCCGCGTGCATCAGAATCCCAATAGGGCGTTCCGAGTCCTACAAATGCAGGAACAACATATACGCCATCGGAGGACGTTACACGGGTTGCGTACGCTTCCGTTTCCGCAGCTTTCTGAATCATCCGCAAACCGTCCCGGAGCCATTGGATAGCCGAACCAGCGACAAACACGCTGCCTTCAAGCGCATATGTCACTTTCCCTTCAAGCCCCCAAGCAATCGTTGTTAATAAACCATTTTCGGACCGCACCATCTTGTCACCCGTATTAAGCAACATGAAACAGCCGGTTCCATACGTATTTTTTGCCATACCTTTATGGAAACATGCTTGACCGAAAAGCGCGCATTGCTGATCACCTGCAGCGCCGGCAATGGGGATTTCGGCACCAAAAAATATAGACTTAGCTGTTGTTGTGTAGATTTCGGAAGATGAGCGGACTTCAGGAAGCATCGTGTCGGGCACTTGCATCAGCTCACACAATTCAGTATCCCATTGCAGTTCACCGATATTGTAGAGCATGGTCCTTGATGCATTTGAATAATCCGTTACGTGGACAGCTCCATCTGATAGCTTCCAGATGAGAAAGGTATCCATTGTGCCAAATAATAATTGGCCTTTTTCAGCTCGTTCCCTTGTCCCTTCCACATTATCGAGAATCCATTTTACTTTTGAAGCCGAAAAATAGGGATCCAATTTCAGTCCCGTTTTATCCTGAATCATCTTTTCATGTCCGGCTTCCGCCAATGCATCGACAATTCCCTGCGATTGCCTGGATTGCCAGACGATTGCGTTATACACTGGCTGACCCGTCTCTTTATCCCACACGACGGTTGTTTCTCTTTGATTGGTAATTCCAATACTGTCAATGTCCTCGGGCTGGTTGCCACTTTCCGTCAAAACAGAAGCGATAACGGACAAGACAGATCCCCAGATTTCACTGGCATTATGCTCAACCCAGCCTGGCTTCGGATAGATCTGTTTAAATTCCCGTTGAGATGAATGAACAATATCCCCTTGCCGATCAAAAAGAATTGCCCGTGTACTGGTGGTACCTTGATCAATTGCAAGTATATATTTCCCCATTTTACTTCCCCCTCCCTACATCACTCGTTTGAACATTTTTTCAATTTCGTATGTTGTAAAATGGACAAGCACTGGTCTGCCATGCGGACAAGTAAAGGGATTGTCGGCTTCTGCCAGATCATTCAGCAGCTTTTCCATATCTGCCAGTGTCAAATGGTGATTCGCCTTAATGGATCGTTTGCAGCTCATCATGATCGCTGCATCTTCTCTAAGTTTACCAATATCAATTTTGCGTGTAGTTAACACTTGTTCAATAAGATCTTCGATGATCACTGTCTCTTCTCCTGCCGGGAACCAAGACGGATATTCTTTTACCGCATAAGAAGAGGGTCCAAATTCTTCAAGGAAAATACCGACATCTTTCAGAAGGTTCATATTTTCCTCTATTTTAGTTTTTTCGTCTGCAGCGTAATGGAACATCAGTGGAATAAGTAATAGTTGGCGTTCATCATTATCTGCTTTACCCAATTTATCTCTGAAAAACTCATACTTTATACGTTCCTGTGCGGCATGCTGGTCAATCATGAAAAAACCATCTTCGTTTTGCGCAATGATATACGTCCCATGTACTTGTCCAACAGGAAAAAGCAAAGGGAAGTTTTTGTCTATTTCATGAGGTTCTACTTCTTCTTGAACAATCGGTGGTTCATTGACCGTCCACGGTGTTTGTTCCACGGTTTCTGTTTCTCTTTCTGGAATATCGTAAGGCTGGTACGCAGGTTTTACTAATGGAGTCGTCGATGGTTCAATCGCCTCTAACGGTCTTTCCGGTCGGAATTGATTCCACATATTCACTTGTTCAGATTGAACTTTCCGTGCCGGTTCTTTTTTTACGGCATCTGGAACGATTGTATTTTTTCGAATCGCTTTCTGGACGGATTCTTTAATGAGAGCCAACAGCTCGCCCTCTTTACTCATGCGAATATGCTGTTTGGAAGGGTGCACATTGACGTCTGTCAAATAAGGATCCCCTTCGATGTTGACGATTGCGATTGGAGAACGTCCGATTGGCAAATAGGTATGGAATGCATCCAGAACGGCATGATTTATCGCATGGCTTTTCACCCATCTGCCATTGACAATTAACGTCATATAGTTTCTTGATGCACGTGTCATTTCGGGTAATGTAACATGGCCCTCCACTTTGTAATCCGCATTTGAACCGGCAAAGCCCACCATTTTACGAGCTACGGCTATGCCGTATATGTCTGACAAGACACGGCGTTGGTCTCCGCTCCCTGCAGTCTGCAATAATACTTGACTATAATGTGAGAGTTTAAACGCAATTGAAGGATGACTTAACGCAAGCCGGTTGACGAGGTCAATCGTATGACCCAGTTCCGTCTGGATTGTTTTCATATATTTAAGACGAGCAGGTGTATTAAAAAATAATTGGGAGACCGTAATATCCGTCCCTTTGCGGAATGCCGCAAAATCATGTTTAACGAGCCGGCCGCCATCAATTTGGACTTCTGTCCCTTCCGTTTCTCCGTCAGATGTCCACATCATGATTTTAGAAACGGATGCAATACTCGCAAGCGCCTCTCCCCGGAAACCGAGCGTCCGAATTCGGAACAAGTCATGCTCGTTCGTTATTTTGCTCGTCGCATGGCGCTCAAATGCTTGAACAGCATCTTGCTTAGACATCCCGTTACCATTATCTGTGACGCGAATTGTCAAAAGACCAGCTTCCTCAAGTGCAATTTCAATAACGGTGCTCTCTGCATCAATCGCGTTTTCAACAAGTTCTTTTACGATGGAAGCAGGACGTTCGACAACTTCGCCTGCAGCGATTTTATTGGACAATGTATCATCCATCACTCTGATGATGTCCATCGGGTTCACCCTTTCTTAGATCCGAGCTTTTCTTTCAGTTCATGGACGTACTGCAATGCCTGAAACGGCGTCATGTTTAAGAGATCAGCGTCCCCCAGATTCGTTAGCACTTCTCGTTCCAGAGTTGAGAGGACTCCCTTTTCTTCATTCTGTAAATCAAAGAAGTTCAATTGCCTAGGCTCATCTTCACGAATCGGCAGTTTCTCTACATTTTCAAATGTGATGAGTAATGTTTTAGCACGGTTCAGAAGCGATTCGGGTAGCCCTGCTAGATCTGCGACATATATTCCGTAACTTTTATCTGCCGGTCCTGTCATCACTTTGTGGAGGAACACGACTTTACCATCTTGTTCCATTGCGGCGACATGGACATTTTCAAGGCGGGACAGCTCTTTATCTAAATTAGTCAGTTCGTGATAATGCGTAGAAAACAGCGTATTCGCTCCGATTTCATTATGAATATGTTCCATCATCGCCTGTGCCAAAGCCATACCGTCATATGTTGAGGTACCTCGTCCGATTTCATCGAAAAGAAGAAGACTTTGAGCAGTCGCGTTGGCAATAGCATGCTGCGATTCCATCATTTCCATCATGAATGTACTTTGCCCTGAAGCTAGGTCATCTGCAGCTCCGATTCTTGTAAATATTTGATCGGTGACAGGAAGTAATGCTTGGTCACAAGGTACATAGCAGCCGATTTGCGCCATAACGACGATGAGCGCCACTTGCCGCATATAGGTACTTTTACCAGACATATTCGGTCCAGTGATCAGTAGCATATTTGCGTCCTCTGTTAATTTACAGCTATTGGGTACGTAGAGTGAATGGTCCATCATCTTTTCGACGACTGGATGACGTCCATTTTTGATTTCTAATGCTTTTCCTTCCTGGAACACCGGTTTCACGTAGTTTCGTTTTTCTGAAACCGCTGCAAATGAAAGAAGAACATCCAGTTCACTCAGGACACTTGCTAGATGCTGAATATGTCTAATATGGGTTTTCATCGCATCACGGACAGTACTGAATAATTGATATTCAAGGTCTTGCCCTTCCGCTTCCGCATTCAAAATAAGGTCTTCCTTCTCTTTCAATTCCGGGGTTATGTACCGTTCTGCATTTGCAAGCGTTTGTTTTCTTTCATATCGCTCCAAATCGGCAAGATGGATATTGGATTTTGTTACCTCTATAAAATAGCCGAATACCCTGTTATACCCTATTTTCAAAGATTTAATGCCTGTCCGCTCGCGCTCTTCACGTTCAAGTTCTGCAAGCCACACTTTCCCATTCTTTGATGCATCCCGGTATTGGTCGAGTTTCGTGTCATATCCGTCCTTGATAATGCCGCCTTCTTTAACGGACAGCGGTGGATTTTCGGCGATTGCCGTTTCAAGTATTTGAAGCGCTTCTTCACAACCGTCAATTCGATCAGAAAACTGATGAAGTAAAGAGCGCTCTGATTCATGAAGTGCTTTTTTAATATCCGGGACACGACGGAGTGAGTTACGAAGTTGTGCGAGATCCCTTCCGCTCGCGCTGCCCATCGAAATACGCCCAGCGAGGCGCTCCAAGTCGTATACTTCCTTTAGGCTTGTCTTCAATTCATCCCGCAGGAAAAACTCTTCAATCAGCTCAGTTACTGCATTGAGACGATTTTCAATTGCTATTTTTTCTGCAAGGGGCTGATGAATCCACATCTTCAGTTTCCGTGCACCCATCGCTGTAACAGTCTCATCAAGGAGCCAGTAAAGGGTGCCTTCTTTGCTTCCGCTACGAATTGATTGGATTAGTTCCAGATTGCGCATTGAATTGGCGTCGATGGATAGCTTCGCTTGTTTTTGAATAAATTCGAACGGACGAATATGGTCGAGTGCCGTTTTCTGTGTCCGTTTCACATAAGAAATGAGCATGCTGCATGCTTCTGTAACTTCGGGTGGAATTGCACCAAACAGATCTACAATCTCGGGCCGCTGGTCACCGTACTCAATAGATAACACAATGCTGCGTTTTGCCATGCTGTCACTGAGTGCAATATGTAATCTTTCACCAACGACGACCTCTTTCATGCCAAGCGCCTCGATTTCAGCGATCAACGTCCGTTCATCGCCTTCAACACGCTCTACTTTCCCCTCCCCGGTCGCAAGGTCAAGATAAGCGAGTGCATAATTGTTACCATCAATAATGTCAGCTGAGCCGATGAAATGGTTTGTATTCGCGTCAATCGTTTTTCCTTCCGTCATCGTTCCTGGGGTAATAATTTTAACAACTTCCCTTTTGACAATCCCTTTTGCGACTTTTGGATCTTCGGTTTGTTCACAAATCGCTACCTTATGTCCTTTACGTACAAGTGTTTCAATATAGCCTGCAGCCGCATGATAGGGTACACCGCACATCGGAATTCGATCGCGGCTCCCGGCATCCCGGCTCGTTAATGTGATTTCAAGAATTTGAGACGCTTCTGTCGCATCTGTGAAAAACAGTTCATAAAAATCTCCCAATCTAAAAAACAGAAATGCATCTTCATGGTCCGCTTTAACTTTTAAATATTGCTGAATCATTGGTGTATGTGTTGTCATTATTTAACCTCTTTACGTTTGCTATTTTTTATTATTATACCAAAGTTGGACCACAAAGAGCCCAACTTCTGTATGATTTTAATGGTTTTCAAAATCTAAGCAAAATGATTTATACACAAAAGGTCTAATTTCTGCGCACGTCACATGGGCTTGCAAACACCGAACAATGAAGCATCCGTAATTGCAACTCTCCTATATTCGTAGAAAAACGAAAAAAAAGCCGGTAGTGTTTTCCGGCTCTCAAAATGATGATGAATCTTTTCCTTTTTTATGATCGTGTCCGGGATCTCTCCCTTTTCCTTGCTCATGTTCTTGACTGTGGCCATGTTCATGTGACGATGATTCATCTCGGAACGACCACTCTTCTTCAAAATCTGTTGGGTGTATCGTAATATTAACTTTTGTTTCTCCCACAACTTCGGCTACTAACTCTCGCTCAATCGTGATCAAGAATTTCTCGCCGCATTCCGAAATAATCGCTTCGGTACAATTTGGATGCTGGATGACATCTACGATAACTTCTTCATGCCCTGATGTCGGCTCATCCCGATAGTGCAGACGAATCCGGTCTTTGTAAGGAACTGACTCTGTAAAGACGGATGTTTTTGAATGATCTTGATGGGAATACCAAACATTGACATCGAACTTACCGGTAACTTCGATGAATTTACCGACCTTTTTAGCCTGATGTGTATGATTGATAACCCAACATCCCAGTATACTCGTCGGACGATTCGGCGGCTTCAATGAAACAGTCGTTTCAGTCCGCTTCTTCCCTTTGGCAATAACCGTCTTCGTCACGATCTGACGTAAATTTTTCAGCTCGATTCCTCCTCCATTCGCTTCAATCCATTCTATGCAACAGAAGCCCAGAGAGTGAAAAAAATCGGCAGGAAAATTTTTCCGCCGATTGGTATATTTAATTATAGTTTTTCATATGTCGTATTTTTTATATAAGAACCAGTTTCCCCGCGTCTAATATCACCATCTGTTGCTTTGATGATTTCATCCGTTACAGTATTTGCAATTGTATTTGATACGAGCTGCAGTAAATCATTCACTTCATATTGTGATTGTTTAAATTCCTGAACGATCGGCACTTCATCTATATCGTTTTGGATTTTCTCGATTTTACCTTCAATAAGGCTTAACGCTTTTTCTTTCCCATACTGTTGGAAATTGACTGCCTGTTTTTGCAATGATTTCAGACTTGCGATGTTTTCACGGATTTTCTGATTTTCATTAATTTGTTCTTCTGCACGTTTGAAAAATTCAACTTGTTCTGTATTCGCAATCATTACTGCAATTTCGCGTGCCTTTGCGATAATTTCATCTTTAGTATATGTTTTTTCCATTATGACATCACCTTTTCCTTTTCTACGACGCCGATAAACTCACCGTCGAGTGACCATGTTTTGGCCTCTATTATTTTCACCTTGACTATTTTTCCGATAGCCGATCGAGGTGCTTTGAAATTGACCAGCTTGTTTTTCTCGGTATATCCTGCCAGCACCTCTGGATTTCGCTTACTTTCCCCTTCGACAAGTACTTCCACGATTTCCCCTTTATATGGCTTCATCGCTTCTGCAGACAGGTCGTTGACGAGTTTGTTCAATCGCTGTAGACGTTCTTTTTTCACTTCCATAGGGATATTGTCGACCATTTTTGCAGCAGGAGTACCTTCCCGGGGTGAATAAATATACGTGTAGGCAATATCAAAACCGACTTCCTTGTACAATGACATCGTTTCTTCGAATTGTTCATCCGTCTCATTCGGGAATCCGACAATGATATCCGTCGTTAACGTAACGTTCGGAATCGCCTTTTTTATCTTCCGGACAAGTTCAAGGTAGTGTTCGCGTGTATACTTCCTTGCCATGATTTTTAAAATAGCGCTTGAACCTGATTGAACGGGAAGATGGATATGGTCGACAAGATTGCCACCTTTCGCAAGCACGTCAATAAGATGGTCATCGAAGTCACGCGGATGGCTCGTCGTAAAACGTATTCTCGGAATATCAATTTTACGTAAATCATCCATCAAATCCCCGAAACGGTATCCAATATCTTCAAAGTCTTTTCCATATGCATTGACGTTCTGACCGAGCAATGTTATTTCTTTATAGCCCTGCGATGCCAACTGCCGGACTTCTTGGATAATGTCCTCAGGTCGCCTGCTCCGTTCCTTGCCGCGTGTATATGGAACGATGCAATACGTGCAAAACTTATCGCAGCCATACATGATGTTGACCCACGCCTTGATATTACCATGCCGGACTTTCGGAAGGTTTTCAATGATATCGCCTTCTTTCGACCATACATCGATAACCATTTCTTTTGATAAGTATGCCTCATGCAATATGTTAGGCAGTCTATGAATATTATGTGTACCAAAAATCATATCGACTTGATCGTATGTTTTCAGAATTTTATTGACGACTGATTCTTCCTGTGACATACAGCCGCATACCCCAATTAAAACATCAGGGTTTTTCTGTTTCAACGGTTTATAATGGCCCAGTTCCCCGAACACTTTATTTTCCGCATTTTCCCGAATGGCACAAGTGTTGAGCAGTATGAGATTCGCCTCAGCGACGGTTTCTGTCGGTTCATAACCAAGCCCTATCAAAATACCTGCAATCACTTCGGTATCATGTTCGTTCATTTGACAGCCAAAAGTCCTGATAAAAAACTTCCGGTTTGTTCCCATCCCACGGAAACGTTCGTCAATTTCGAAATCGTCATGATATGCGATTTCTTCCTTACCACGCTTTTTTGCGTCCTTCAATGAAGGTGGTGCATAGACAGTTTGGAAGTATTGGCTATAGTCCTTTTCAGATGTCTTTTCAAGATCCGGTTTCAAAAGCCCCGCGTCTTGGTGCTGTTCTTCGCTCATTTAACTTGTCCCCTTTCCTACGAAGCTTTAGGAATTTAAACATATGATTCCATTATACTTAATTGTATCCCCCCTGTACAAGGAGAGACAGCTTTGTCGCTTGTTTGTCACAGTTAAGAAAAGCGCAAGCGCCTTGGTAGACCCGACAGGCATAAGTCAATCCAGCGACGTGGCGCTCTTTGCCACATAGCTGGATTGCTTATGACCCGAGGGGCTGGGCGCTGAAGCTAGACACTGCTCCAGATTCAAAAACTTATACTTTCTTATCTTTTAAGATAAGCGTAAGCGCCTTGGTAGACCCGAGGGGCTGGGCGCTGGAGCTAGACACTGCTCCAAGTTCAAAAACTTATATTTTCTTATCTTTTAAATAAGCGCAAGCTCCATAGTAGACCCGACAGGCATAAGGCGAACAAAGGGAAGGCAGCCTAAGTTCACGACATCGTGTTGCAACAAGGAGGGATGAATTTTCAATCCCTCCCCACTGCATGACCTGCATCCTGCACGCCCAAGCGGCTGGACACCAAGAATAGCGAAAGGCGCCCGTTTTCTTGACTTCGTTTAGTGTTGAAAATGCTCTTTTTCTTCTAAACACCTAAAAGACCACAGGAACTTGTTGCTTCCTGTGGTCTTGACTTTTTTAAAATTAAACGTTGCGTTGTCTTTTTTCAACTAGCAACTTCAATGCTGTACGGCCTTCACCATTAATTTCGATGTCAGTGAAAGCAGGTGCACAGATGAGATCTCCGCCACTTGGAGCGACGAATCCCCTGGCAATCGCAATTGCCTTTACAGCTTGGTTTAATGCACCAGCACCTACTGCCTGCATTTCTGCATAACCCTGGTCCCGGATAACTGCGACAAGTGCTCCTGCTACGGAATTCGGATTCGAGCGAGATGATACTTTCAATGGATTCAACATGATTCCTCCTTATTTTTCGGTGTCTATGGAACGGATATCTCCATAAACTATCCTATGATTCGGAGGCGATGTTTAGACGCGTCTTAGCCTTTGAATGTACGGTCAGCATTGATGGCAACTCGTTCAACCCTGATTGCTTTTCCTGTTTCATCATCCAATACGGCAAAGAGACCGTTTAACTGGGCACGTCCTGTTTTCGGAACTTCAAAACGAACTGGTAAATTCGTACGGAAACGATAGATGACGTCTTCTTTTTTCATACCCAAGATTTCATCGTAAGGGCCCGTCATGCCTGCATCAGTTAAATAGGCTGTTCCCCCTGGTAGAATGCGGTCATCCGCTGTCTGGACATGCGTGTGCGTTCCTACAACAACAGACGCCTTGCCATCAAGATGCCAACCCATCGCTATTTTTTCACTCGTTGCTTCGGCGTGGAAATCAACGAAGACAAGCGGAGAAATTTCTTTTGCTTGCGCTACTAGCTCATCTGCCTTTTCAAACGGATCTCCGTGGGGAGGTAAAAAAGTGCGGCCATGCAAATTGATGATTGATAACGTTACACCATTACGTGAAATCGTTGTCATCCCTTTACCAGGTGCTTCATCTGAAAAGTTGGCAGGACGGATAAGATAATCTGTATCATCGATAAAATCGTAAATTTCTTTTTGGTCCCATGTATGATTTCCCATTGTTACAACATCTACTCCAGCACGGAGCAGGTCATCAAATATCGCTTTCGTGATTCCTCTTCCGGCTGCTGCATTTTCCCCGTTAGCAATAATAACATCAGGGTTATACTTTCTTTTGAGCCGCGGTAAATAGTCGAATATCATATCTCGTCCCAACGACCCCACTATGTCACCTATGAATAATACTCTCATTAAAAATCTCTCCCAATAGAAAAAGAGGCTCCCGGACCGAAATGCACGGAAACCCCCTTTTTCTTTATTTTGCGTATTCAACCGCCCGCGTTTCACGGATGACCGTCACTTTGATATGTCCTGGATAATCGAGCTCTTCTTCAATCCGTTTACGGATATCTCTCGCTAGACGATGTGCTGTAATGTCATCGATCTGATCTGGGCGGACAATAATCCGAACTTCACGTCCAGCCTGGATTGCAAATGACTTTTCAACACCGTCGTACGATTCAGAAATCTCTTCAAGTTTTTTCAACCTGCGGATATAATTCTCAAGCGTTTCACTGCGCGCTCCCGGTCTTGCAGCTGATAATGCATCTGCTGCTGCAACTAGGACTGCAATTACTGATGTAGCTTCAGTATCCCCGTGATGGGATGCGATACTGTTAATAACAACAGGATGTTCTTTGTATTTCGTTGCAAGTTCAACGCCAATTTCCACGTGACTTCCTTCAACTTCATGGTCAATCGCTTTTCCGATATCATGAAGGAGTCCAGCACGCCTTGCAAGCGTAACGTCTTCTCCGAGTTCCGCTGCTAACAAGCCTGCAAGATAAGCAACTTCCGTCGAATGTTTCAGTACGTTCTGCCCATAACTTGTACGGAAACGCAATCTTCCAATGATTTTAATAAGATCTGGGTGTAGATTATGAATTCCAATATCGAATGTTGTCTGCTCTCCAGTTTCCCGGATAAGCTCATCCACTTCACGCCTCGATTTATCAACCATCTCTTCGATACGTGCAGGATGAATCCGTCCATCTTGAACAAGTTTTTCTAATGCAAGTCTGGCAGTTTCGCGGCGTACCGGATCAAAGCCCGATAAGATAACCGCTTCTGGTGTATCATCGATAATCAGGTCAATTCCTGTCAACGTTTCGAGTGTTCGGATATTACGTCCTTCGCGACCGATAATACGGCCTTTCATTTCATCATTTGGCAGGTTTACTACCGATACAGTTGTTTCGGCAACATGGTCTGCTGCGAAACGTTGTAATGCAATGGAAAGGATTTCGCGTGATTTTTTATCCGATTCCTCTTTTGCTCGTTGTTCTGATTCTTTTGTCATAACGGCAATATCTGTAGCAAGTTCTTTCTCTACTTCACTAAGGATGAGCCTTTTCGCCTCATCACGTGTCAGTGATGAGATCTTTTCAAGTTCATTTTTCTGAACCGTAACAAGTTCTTCCGCCTTGCGTTCCATTTGTTCGATATGCTGTTGTCTTCCGGTAAGCGCTTCTTCTTTGCGCTCCAGACCTGCATCTCTTTTATTGAGAGCTTCATCCTTGCGATCATGATTTTCTTCCCGTTGCAAAAGACGGCTTTCTTGTTTTTGCAGTTCCGCCCTTCGTTCACGGATCTCTGATTCCGCTTCAATTCTCAGTTTGTGAGTTTCATCCTTCGCTTCCAGTAGTGCCTCTTTTTTAAGAGCCTCTGCTTCACGCTTCGCCTCTTCGACGATTTGTTCTGCCGAGTTTTTGGCACCAGTCACTTTTGAATCATTCACTTTCTTATTAAAGAAATAGGTAACAACGGCACCGACAAACAGACCGACCAAAACGGAGATGAACAAATATAGTCCTGACATCCAGGTCACCTCCTCCTGCTATTCTTTTCATTTTCAGTCGGCTCATATATCAACGTGCAACATACTGCCAAAATCATTTCAATGGTATGAAATTATACAATTCTAATTGTATCTATGTAAATTTAACATGTCAAGGATACATAAGTCTTCGCAACACATTATTACTTGTGGCAATAGCAGTCTTTGTCTCTCAAATCGGCAATTGCAATCAGTCTCCGTCGGCTTCAGTTACTTTGACTCTATCACTTTTAATTTCAAAGTGTTCGGATTTTAGTGTTATTTTCACTATATATGTTGAATTAAAGAATCCCATTGAATCTGCTGTGGTGCTCAATAATGAGAGAGTTGTAATACGGGGATGCCTTTGCCGCTACGGCGCAAGGGAATGACTCCCGCTATAAGCAAGGGTACTGAAAAAGTGCGAGTTCTTTCAATCCCGTTGATTTCCGTTCCGAGCGGACGCTTTTCACTACAATCAACTAGTTCTTACTAAAAAAGAACTTTTTCAGTGGCTTCGCTCAGTTTTTACAACGGATTCAATACCTCAATTTATATATCCACTTTTTGAAAAAACAAAAACCGATCAGCTCCCAAGTAATAGGACTGATCGGTTTTTCAGAAAATCTTATTCTTGGTCAAGGAGAAGTTCCAACTCTTCATCCTCATCGTTTACATCATGACCGGCAATAATATCATTTGCGCTTGCAAGTCCATATGAATCACGAATTTTATTGGCAATATCCGTACGGATATCGGGGTTTTCTTTAAGGAACTGTTTCGAATTCTCCCGCCCTTGTCCAAGTCGTTCTCCTTCATATGAATACCATGATCCACTTTTTTGGACAACATCGGATTCGGCACCCAGATCGATGATTTCCCCTTCTCTGGAAATCCCTTCTCCATACATAATATCAACTTCAGCTGTTTTAAATGGAGGTGCAACTTTATTTTTAACAACGCGGATCCGTGTTTTATTTCCCACTATATCATTGCCTTGTTTAATTGCTTCTCCACGTCGCACATCTAAACGTACGGAAGAGTAAAACTTCAGTGCACGCCCACCTGGTGTGACTTCAGGGCTACCGAACATAACACCGACTTTTTCACGGATCTGGTTAATGAATATGGCAATCGTGTTCGACTTATTGATAGCACCCGAAAGTTTACGTAGGGCTTGTGACATTAGACGTGCTTGTAATCCAATATGCGAATCACCCATCTCGCCTTCAATTTCTGCTTTTGGTACTAATGCAGCAACGGAGTCCACAACAAAAATATCAACTGCACCGCTCCGTACAAGCGCTTCAGCAATCTCAAGTGCTTGCTCTCCCGTATCAGGCTGAGAAAGTAGTAATTCGTCGATGTTGACACCTAGCTTCCGTGCATAAACCGGATCGAGCGCATGTTCAGCGTCGATAAATGCCGCTGTTCCTCCGGCTGCCTGTACTTCTGCGATAGCATGCAGAGCAACAGTCGTTTTACCTGAACTTTCTGGTCCATATATTTCAATAACGCGTCCGCGTGGATATCCGCCTATACCGAGGGCAGCATCAAGAGCCAGGGATCCTGTTGAAGAAGTTGATAATTCAAGATTCGTTTTTTCCCCTAGTTTCATGATGGATCCTTTACCGAATTGCTTTTCAATTTGTTTTAATGCCATATCTAATGCTGCTTTACGATCGCTCAATTTATTTCCTCCCTAAAGGTAATGTTCTGTTTTTCTTACTGTCTCTACTATACTCCTTTATTGAGAAATACTCAATAAATAAGCGAACATTTATTCGTCATTTTTTCTTAAAAGGAGAATTTAAATGAGAATAAGGGGTATATTCAAAATTTAAGTGAGAAAATGGCTTAGATTTTGAATTTAGCTTTCTTTGGCAGACAGATATTTGATGAGATAATAGAGCGCAAATCTTGCTGCTCTGAGACGATTCACATTTCTTGAACCCGACAGCAACAATTTATACGTTTCGGTTTCAGCGTTTGCAGAAGAGATACCAATCCAAACAGTACCAACCGGCTTTCCATCATGGGAGTCTGGCCCCGCCGCACCAGTGAGGCCGATTCCGATATCAGCATTAAACTTTCGTTTTACGTTTACCGCAAGAGCGGCGGCGCATTCTGCACTAACTACGCCATATTCCGTCAGCAAAGACTGTTCTATACCAAGCTGTTCGGTTTTCGTTTTCTCGTTATAGACAACCAGGCCACCTTCAAGTGACGAACTAATTCCCGGTTCACCGGCTAATTCTGCCATAAATAGACCTGCCGTCAAGCTTTCTGCAGAAGCTATTGTCCAACCATTTCGCATTAGGAGTTCAGCAGCTTTAGATGACAATGTATCCTCATCTGTGCCGTAGATATAGTCCCCCACCAGTGAGCGGATTTCTTTTTCCATAGGTGCAATAAGCTTAAACGCAGCAGCCTCTGATTCCGCCTTTGCAGTGATGCGCAGCGTTACAGCATCGGCTGTTGCCAGCGGTGCTACTGTCGGATTCGTCTGCTTCTCCAAAATGTGCTGGATTCGGTGCTCAAGCTCAGCCTCACCAATACCATAAAACTTCAGCACCCTGGAAGTAATCACTTCTTTTTTCCCTGCAGCGCCCAGCAGATAAGGAATGGCCTCATCTGTAAACATCGGCTCCATTTCATGCGGCGGGCCTGGCAGAAGGATGTATCGAACGCCATCCTTTTCTACAGCCATGCCAGGCGCCATTCCTTTACGGTTCGGTAAGACTTTCGCGCCTTTAAACACAAGTGCCTGCTTCTTATTATTCTCTGTCATTACCCGACCGCTTCGTTCGAAATACTGTTGAATATAAAGCAGCGCCTCGTCATCGCTGACTAACGTCGTACCAATATGTTTCACGATGGTCTCTTTTGTCATATCATCTTTCGTCGGCCCGAGTCCGCCAGAAAAAATTAAAACATCTGCACGTTTCCGCGCAATTTCAATTACTTCATCCAAACGATCCGGATTGTCACCCACTACCGTCTGATAATGAACGTCGATGCCAACTTCTGCGAGCTTTAATGAAATGAATTTTGCATTTGTATTCGTAATTTGCCCCAGCAATAATTCTGAACCAATTGCAATAATCTCCGCTTTCATAGCTTCCCACCCCCTTACATTGACTCAATTAATACGCGTCTGTTTTTATAGAAATAATCTACACCCGACCAAATTGTAAAGAAGAGCGCAATATAAAGCATTATGATACCGAAAGGCACGCCAATCGATTCGAAAAATATATTGTTCAACAACAGGGAAGCGATCGCCAAGATCTGTGTTGTCGTCTTAATTTTTCCGAGCTGGTTGGCCGCCACAACTTCTCCGCCGCCTGCAAGGATAAGCCTAAGTCCCGTGACAGCGAATTCCCGGCTTATGATGATGATAACAATCCACGAAGGAGCTACACCCATTTCAACAAGTATAATGAGTGCAGCAGAAACGAGTAATTTATCAGCAAGAGGATCGAGGAATTTCCCCATAGTCGTTACAAGACCATTTTTCCTTGCGATATAGCCATCTAACCAGTCTGTTATAGAAGCAATAATAAAAAGGAGTCCACCAATTAAATGTTCTTTCATCATTTCAGTACCAGCGACAGTTATCGTGCCCATTTTAAAATCGACTAGCATGAAAACCATAAAAACCGGAATGAGCAGAACGCGTGATATAGTTATTTTATTTGGCAAATTCATAAATTACACTCATCCTTTCAAAGAAAATAGTCATCTGAAGTAGATGACTATCACTCTTTCTTGTATTCAATCACAATGTTTTGCGGAACAGTTGCCTGTGGCGGTACGCCGTACTCAAGTAACTCTCCGTTTACATAGATTTCAGTAGACATTGGGCGCCCTACACGGATTCTGACATTGTCTGTTGCAGAGACATCAAATTCAATCGATTCTCCTGCGTTCATAACACGTGCAGGTGTCATCCATTCTTTTCCGGTATTATCTTTAACACCGATCCAAGATCCTCCCGTTAAGCGAATCTCAAGTTGGAATGATTCCGCTCCGGTTAGCCCATACATTGATGTTTCCCCGCTTGCACTTTCAAAAGTTAAAGCTTGGGGTTCTGGCTCCGGTTCTTCTTCTACTTCTTCTTCTACTACAGGCTTTTCCTCTGCCTTATCTTTGTCGGCCTTAGGAGGATCCTGCTTGCTATTTTCCATTGTTACTGGCGAATTCGTCCCGCCGCTATCCACGTCCACCTGTTTGCCAGGAGATGTTCCTTGATAGAGAGTCCAAATAACAACCAAGATAACGATGATAAATAAAGCAACAATTATTTTCGGCATCATTTCATTTAGCTGTGTATTGCTTTTCAAACCCCTTTTGCGTGTTAATGTCGGTGAAGAAAGCTGACCCGATTCTTCTTCAGCCGGCACTGCTGGAGCTGTATCTTTATACATAGCAAGCATTTCATCGGGATCAAGGCCTACCGCCTCCGCATATTGCTTGATAAACGCCCGCACATAAAATGAACCGGGCATCATACTAAAATCTTCGTTTTCGATACCGGAAAGGTACCGTTTCTGTATTTTCGTTATTGACTGTAAATCATCCAATGTAAATCCTTTAGCCGTTCTCGCCTGCTTGAGACGATCACCTAATCCGGTCACCAAAAACACCTGCCTATCAGAAGTTAAACAAACCCGATCCATCCATTGTTCCACGGTCGGACATCATATGGTTTTTTTCCATCATTTCATATGTAATTTCTTGATCTGGATCTGTTCGTAATTCAATAATGTAATCAAAGTCTTCAATATTATATTCGGAATGCTGAACAAACATATCCGGATGCTCAACCACTTTTATAGATGGCATGCGCATCATTTCCCTAACGAGTTGCATATGGCGCTCATCTTCCGCCTGCCGTGTAACGATTCCGTCAAGAATAAAGATATTATCTTTAGAGAATTCATCGCCCGCTAAGTTTTTACGCAACGTTTGCTTAATCATTGTCGATGAAAGGAAAATCCACTTTTTGTTCGCACAGACGCTAGCGGCAACAACCGATTCAGTTTTCCCAACACGCGGCATCCCGCGTACACCAATCAATTTATGGCCTTCTTGCTTGAAGATTTCTGCCATGAAATCAACCAGAATCCCGAGATCTCTTCGCAGAAACCGGAATGTTTTTCTTTCATCCGCATCGCGCTGAATATAACGCCCATGCCGGACCGCAAGAATATCGCGCAACTTCGGTTCACGAATTTTTATCACATGAATTGTTTCCATCGTTTCAGCGATTTGTTCAAAACGTGCTATTTGATCGTCGTTATCAGCCCGCAGCAACATTCCGCGATGTCCGCCATCGACACCATTAATTGTAACGATGTTCACGCGTAGCATTCCAAGCAGCGACGAAATATCACCCAGAAGACCAGGACGGTTAACCTGAATTTCGTATTCAAGATACCATTCACCCATCCGACACACACCCCTTTGCCGTTTTTTTGAACACGTACTACTTATAGGACGCACAAGAAGCAACTTAGTTCTATGATAGCGGATTTAACGCATTATGAAAAGGAAAAAGGGGAAATAGAGAACGAGGATTGTGGTCCTTCCCTTTCCTGTCTCAAATATACCAGCCGCCATTCACTTTCATAATTTCGCCCGTTATGTAATCTGCCTTGCCGCTTAACAGGAAATTCACCGCTTCGGCAACATGCGCGGGCGTCCCTGTTCTCATAAGCGGAATCTCATCGATGACCATCTGTCGTTCGTCCATTGGTATATCACTGTTCATGCGGGTTTCAATCCATCCCGGAGCGATAGCATTGACGCGAATTCCTGATAAGGCTGCTTCTTTCGCATACGCTTTCACAAAAGCATGTTGTGCCCCCTTCACAGCAGAATACATCACTTCTCCGGCCGCCCCTGTATTGCCCCAAATTGAACCTATCATTACAATGTATGATTGTTCAAATTTGCGTAATTGAGGAGAGACAAGACCTATAAATCGTGCAGGGTTTTGTACATGAACTTTCCATAATGCATCCATGTCTTCCGCAGTCGTTTCCGTTAATAGTTTCATCATCGATTGGCCATTCGCAACAACGACAGCACGAACATGCCGGACTTGTCTAGCAAGTGTTTCCGCACTGTCAAGCGTACTGAAATCCGCCTGAACCAATAGAAAATCTGATTGCGGATAATCCACAATCAGTTCCCTCTGCAAATTCCCGATATGTGCTGCGTTTTCATTGTAATGGAGGAATAGCGACCAGCCTGCTGATGCTAAGTCCCGGCTAATCGCCTCGCCTATTCCACCAGATGCGCCAAGAACGACGCAGTATTTCCGTTCTGTCATTGTGCCTTTTCAGCTGGAACGATTGAATAAACCGTATGACCGCTTTCATCTGAAAATGTATGGAATGCATCTTTCAAATCTTCGAGCGTTAATTTTTCGAGCGTCGGCACAACATCGAACAAGTTCATGTTATTGAACGTGTAACGTGTAAACTGGTTAGCGATAAATTCAGGTGAATTTAATGAACGCATGAATTGGCCAATTTTCTTTTTCCTCATCCTATTTAGTTCTAAATCTGTTATAGGCCACGTTTTCACAGCATTTTGTATCGTTGTCCGGATTTCTTTCTCCAGTTGCTCTGGCTGCTCAGTGTCAGAACCAATCATCGCGAAACCGAATCCGTTTTCCATCGTGAAGTCATATGAAAACGATTCATCGATAAGCCCATCATTATAGGCTTCCGTGAAGAAATCGGAGGATCTGCCAAACAGAATATCAAGGACAAGCCCTGCGGAAAGTTCTTGAATGAGCATCTCTTCTCCTTCAATATCCGTTTTATTGCATTTCAAACCCATATTAAATTTCGGTTTCGATATATCCATAGCAAGTGTCCGATCAGACAATGCAACGGTATCCGCTTCTGTTGGAAAACTTCGTACAATTTCTGCAGGATCATCGAATGTTTTTGCATCCTGATTCTTTTTAATGAATGCCATCATCTCCGCAGGATCAACAGCACCAACAACAAAAAGCACCATATTGGACGGATGGTAGAAGGTTTCATAGCATTCATACAAATAGTCCGCCGTGATATCTTGAATCGAGGCGACCGTACCGGCAATGTCAATTTTCACAGGATGCTCATGGTACAGGTTTTCAATTGTGCCAAAATATAAACGCCAATCCGGCTGATCATCATACATCGTTATTTCCTGGGCAATGATTCCTTTTTCCTTATCAACTGTTTTTTCCGTAAAATAAGGCTCCTGCACAAAATCCAGTAGAATCTCTGTATTGTCATACAACTTATCTGTAGCAGAGAACAAATAAGCAGTTCGTGTGAATGAAGTAAACGCATTGGCGGAAGCCCCGTTCACACTAAATTTCTGGAAAACATCCCCGTCTTCTTTTTCAAACATTTTATGCTCAAGGAAATGAGCGATACCGTCCGGAACCGTCACTTCTTCAGTCTTTCCGCGTGGTATGAATGTCCGGTCGATTGAACCATATTTAGTCGTGAATGTCACAAATGTTTTTGAAAATCCACGCTTTGGTAAAATATAGACGTCCAATCCATTGGCGAGCTTCTCGTTATATAATGTTTCCTGCAAATTATCGAATTGAATCTTTTCCATCTTAGTTAGCCTCCTTGCCAGATAACAGATAAACGATTTCTAGTTTAATTTCAGAAGCCATGTTTTTTACATCCTCTTTGGAAACAGATTCCCAGCCAGAAATGATTGTTTCTGCAGTGAAATTTTCATCCAGTTCTTTGTATTGATCGAATACTTCAATCTGTCCTCGTGCGGAATCAAATGCACTTTTAATACCATTGGCGAGTAACGCTTTCGTCTGTTCCATTTCAAGGTCTGTAATTTCACCTTGTTGGAGTGCTGTCAGTTGTTCTTTAATAAGTTTAACGGCTTTCTCCTCAAGTTCAGCATCGATACCTGCCATTACATAGAGAAGTCCATAGTGGGAAGAATAAGAACTTGATGCGTAGTACGCCATACTTTCTTTTTCCCGCACGTTCATGAATAGCTTACTGTGCGCAAAACCACCGAAAACTCCGTTGGTCACTTGCATTTTTGAATAATCGGGATGGCGGAAAGTAATAGGTGTACTGAAACCAAGATGTAGCTTCCCTTGTTTCATGTCTTGCTTTTCCTGAACATGGAGGACATCTTTATCCTTATCTGCCGGGGGTTGTGCTGCTGATTGGCGTCCATGTACTGAACGGCCATTGAACGTGAATAATGACCTAATTTTCTCAGTCATCTCCTCAACGTCAATATCGCCTACAACATAGATATCGATTTCATCTTCATTTAACATGCTTTCATATGCTGCAAACAAATCTGCAGAGGTAAGTGCGTCTACGTCCGCTTCCGTTCCATACGAGGGTGCCGAAGCTGCGCTGTTGGGACGTATTATTTCAAGCATACGCTTTTGCGCATATCGTGTCTTGTCATCGTAAAGTGAACGAATTCGCTCTTTCACAGACCTTTTTTCACGGTTGACAACTGATTCATCGAACTGTCCGTTCTCCACGTTGGGATCAAAGATCACTGTCTGGATCAGGCTGAACACTTCTTCAAGCACTCCGCCTTCTGAAAGATATTCGTCATTAACACATTCAGCGGAGAGCGACACGATATGAGTCTCCCCACGTTTTCCAGCATCCGTGTACAAGACTGTTCCATATAATTCGTCCAAGGCATTGCGGAGTTCGGTTTGTGTTTGGTAACGGCCATTAGAATCTTCCAAGACATTTGCCAACACTGCGCGATGTGCCGCTTTCTTTTCATCAAGGGCTGTTTTCCACTTGACAGAAAAATTGACGGTTTTGAATTGTTCTGACTTACGGATATATAATGTGACGCCTTCTTGTAACTCGACTTTTTTGAACATATAAACACCTCTGTTTTAGTTAATATGCGGAATCCTCACTTCACTATACATTCCGTAAGTCTAAAGATGCAAATAAACAGGTAAGGCATTTTAAAAAAGCAATCCCTACATGGATATGTGACCTACTTTCTATAGGCTCAAAAATACCTCGAAGTCCAACGTAACAGACTATCGAGGTATTTTCATTTTTTAACGATTTCCTTTAATATAAGGTTCCCCGCTCGCTTTTGGGGCTTTCGATCTTCCAATAAATCCTGCAAGCGCAAGAATCGTCAATGCGTACGGCAAGATATGCAAGTAAACAGCTGGAACGTTTTCCATGAAACTGATGCTCGACGAACTGATCGCAAGCGCTTGTGCGAATCCGAAGAACAATGCAGCGCCCATCGCACCAATCGGATGCCATTTACCAAAAATCATCGCAGCAAGTGCCATGAATCCTTGTCCGTTAATCGTGGCATGACTAAAATCATTCGTCATCGTTTGCGAATAAATAGCTCCACCAATACCTGCCAAGCCTCCCGATATAATAACCGCAATATAACGGATTTTCGTTACATTGATGCCCATCGTATCGGCAGCCATCGGATGTTCGCCGACTGACCGAAGACGAAGGCCAAATGGCGTTTTATAGATAATGAACCATGCTAGAAAAGCAAGTCCGATCGCTAATATCGAAGAACCATAAATCCCTTTGAAAAGTAGCGGTCCGATAAACGGAATTTCATGTAAAATCGGAACATTGAAACGTGGGATGCTCTGTTGGATAAAATCGGTTTGCCCTTTACCATAGATCATTTTTACAGAGAACAAAGCAATGGCAATACCAAGCATATTGATGGCCACCCCTGACACCACTTGGTCAGCACGAAATGTAATTGATGCAACAGCATGCATAATAGAGAAGACGGCAGAAACAACCATTGCCACAAGTAATGCAAGCCACGGTGTCCATGCACCGAAAGTGTCAGCGTAAATCAGATTGAATAAAATACCGATAAAAGCACCCATTACCATTAGTCCTTCGAGTCCGATGTTTACTACACCCGCACGTTCCGAGAAGACGCCTCCGATAGCAGTGAAAATAAGAGGGGCAGCGTATGAAATGGTCATCGGGATAATGAAATAAAGTATCTCTAGAATGCTCATATCATTTCGCCTCCTTTTTCTTTTTCATCTTGCTAAGAAGAACCCGAATGATATAGCCTGATGCAACAAAGAATATGATAAGTGCAATGACAATTGAAACAATTTCAATTGGTACTCCTGCTTCATTCGGCATATTGCCGGCACCATATTTTAATGATCCGAACAGTGATGCCCCGAACACAACCCCAAGAGGCGTATTTGCGCCTAATAAGGCGACGGCAATCCCGTCAAATCCAATACCAGTGAATGCACCGCGATTCACCATGTTACCAAATGTTCCAAGAGCCTCCATCGCACCTCCAAGTCCCGCGAATGCACCCGAGACTACCATAGACAGGATAATGTTCTTTTTCACGTTCATTCCTGCATATTGAGAAGCGTGGTCATTAAAACCGACCGATTTAAGCTCAAAACCTGTTTTTGTTTTTTCCAAGATGAACCACATGACCGCCACCATCGCAAGTGCAACGAAAATCCCATAATGCATCGTAGAAAAGTCGGTCAAATTGGACAGAAATTCTGAACGAAGCGATGCAGTTTGATGAATTTTCTCAGTCTTATAGCCGCCATCCGAGACTGCTTTAATCAGCGCATTCACTGTATGAAGCGCGATATAGTTCATCATGATTGTGACGATAACTTCATGTACTTGAAGTGTCGCCTTCAAAATGCCTGGAATAAGTCCCCAGAGTGCTCCTGCCAATGCCGCGGCAATAAGAGCAAGCGGTAAGTGAATGATTTTCGGCAGTTCAACCGCCATTCCGACGTATGCTGCTGCAAACCAGCCAACCATCAATTGTCCTTCTACTCCAATATTGAAGAGCCCTGTACGGAATGCAAAAGCAACAGCAAGACCCGCTAATATATAAGGGCTTATTTGACGAATCGTTTCTCCTATTGAATACATATCTCCGAAAATACCATTCCATAATGCAGTATATCCAACAATCGGATTGTATCCGCTAAAGTACATAACGATTGCCCCGACAAGCAGTCCTAGAATAATCGAGATGATGGGTACCAATATATTTACAACTTTATTCGACATGGTGATCATCACCTTCTTTCAAAACAACTTCTTCCCCTTTACTGACAGCCCCATCCTTCGAGTGGCCAGCCATCAGAAGACCCAGTTGCTGTTCAGTTGTTTCAACAGGTATTACCGTATCTACAATAACACCATCGTAAATAACTGCAATACGGTCAGAAACATTCATGACCTCATCCAATTCAAACGAAATAAGAAGAACAGCTTTTCCATTATCACGTTGCTCTATTAATCTTTTATGAATGAATTCAATCGCACCGACATCAAGACCCCGTGTTGGAAGAGCAGCGATAAGTAAATCTGGATTCCGAACCACTTCACGGCCGATGATAAGTTTTTGCTGATTACCGCCTGAAAGCGCACGGACCAACTCATGCTCACCTTGCGTCCGTACGTCGAACATCTCGATGATTTCTTTTGCTTCTTCAGATACGACTTTATAATTCATGATGCCATTTTTGGAAAAAGGTTTTTTATAATAGCTTTGTAAAGCTGCATTATAGCCAACAGAGAAGTCAAGAACTAGTCCGTGTTTATGACGATCTTGGGGAATATGACCCAGACCCGATTCTGTAATCTCACGCGGTTTTTTTCCCGTGATATCTTTGGAATCAAGAAATATTTTTCCGCTTTTCACTTTACGAAGACCTGTTATTGCTTCTATTAATTCAGATTGACCATTTCCATCAATTCCTGCAATCCCTACTATTTCACCTTTGCGGACAGAGAGATTCAATCCTTTCAATTTCCTAATCCCTCGATAGTCTTCGACGACAAGATTTTCAATGCGAAGTACTTCCTCTGTGGGATGGGAGGGTCCTTTTTCTGTTTTGAACGTCACTTGACGTCCTACCATTAACGTCGCCAGCTCTTCTGGATTCGTTTCTGAAGTAATAACCGTTCCAATCCCTTTACCTTTACGGATAATCGTCACACGATCAGATACATCCATTATTTCCTGCAGTTTGTGTGTAATGATAATAATCGATTTTCCTTCTTCAATCAGTTTTTTCATGATTGAAATCAGTTCAGTAATTTCTTGGGGCGTCAAAGATGCAGTTGGTTCATCAAAAATAAGAATTTCCGCTCCACGATAAAGCGTTTTCAAAATTTCAACCCGTTGTTGCATACCAACCGAAATATCCTCAATCTTTGCATAAGGATCCACGTCAAGTCCATATAACTTCGAAATTTCAGCTACTTTTTTTGCAGCGTCCTTCACGTTAATCATACCCATTTTTTTCGGTTCATTACCTAGAATGATATTTTCTGTGACTGTCAGATTTTCTACTAGCATGAAATGCTGATGCACCATTCCGATACCCAAATTATTCGCGACATTGGGATCCGTAATGGCAGTTGCTTTTCCTCGCACCCTAATTTCTCCGCCTTCAGGCTGGTAAAGACCAAACAGAACGTTCATTAATGTAGATTTCCCTGCGCCGTTCTCACCTAATAAAGCATGAATTTCACCTTTTTCAAGCTGAAGAGTTATATCGTCGTTGGCAACAAAATTACCGAACTCCTTTCGGATATTCAGCATTTCTATAACATATTCCACTGGGTCCACTCCCTCGCGTATGCGTATGTAAGATTAAATTAACACAAGAAAAGAAACCTTGTACGGAATCTTTTCTTCTATTAATTTAAATCATGAAGGCCGAACTACTTCGGTCTTCATGATTGCTTATACTTTTATTTCTTTTTAGCTCTGAATTCTGGAACTTCGATTTCACCGTCTGCAATTTTCTTTGTAAACTCTTCCACTTCGTCTAGCACTTCTTGTGGAATCGCTCCGTGTGAATCAGCAAGTGCAATACCATCGTCAGCAAGACCGAAAGTTGTTACTTCTCCACCTGGGAATTCACCTTTAGCAGCTAGATCAGCTGTGTTTTTAACTGCGATGTCTACACGTTTAAGCATTGAAGTTAAAGTAATGTTATCGTCGCCCACTTTACCTTCTTCATACTGGTCAGAGTCAACACCGATTACCCAAACATAGTCATTTGGATCTGCTTTTTTACGTTCTTTCGCTTCAGCGAATACACCAGTACCTGAACCGCCAGCAGCGTGGAAAATAATATCTACGCCTGAAGAATACATACGGTTTGCAAGTGCTTTACCAAGTTCAGCTTTTGCAAAATCGCCCGTATATTGAACGTCAACTTTAAGGTCAGGTTTCACTGCTGCTACTCCTGCAAGGAAGCCAGCTTCAAAACGTTCAATTACCGGAATATCCATACCGCCAACAAAACCAATTTTATCAGACTTTGTCATACGGGCAGCTGCTACTCCTGCAAGGAATGCCCCTTCTTGCTCTTTAAACATTAGGCTTGCAATGTTTGGCATGTCAGAAACTTCATCAACAAGTGCGAACTGATTGTCTGGACGCTGTGTAGCTACTTCTTCAAGAGAATCTTTTAACAGGAAGCCGATTCCGAAAATAAGATCGAAGTCACGTTGAACAAGTTTGTTCAAGTTTGGCGGGTAGTCAGCATCCTCTTTAGATTGCAGATATTCAAATCCGCCGTCGCCTCTTTCAAGATTGTTTTCCTTACCGAAATCCTGGATTCCCTTCCAAGCAGATTGGTTGAACGATTTGTCGTCAACGCCGCCTGTATCAGTTACCATTGCAATCGAAAATGTATCTTCTTTCGAACCGCCTGTAGAACTTTCTTTGTCTTTTGCTTTATCCGTTCCGCATGCGCCAAGAATTGTACCAGCAGCTAGGACCATTGATAATGCAAGACCAAATTTACGTTTGCTCATTGTTGGAACCCCCTTGTTTTCTTCATATTAGTAGGACGTATTAACGTCTTATACCCTTTTTCGTACAACGTGGAAGCTGAATTTATCAGCCCGGAAATAGTTTTTAGAGTAAAGGACCATTTCGCCTTCCTCACTGTAATGATGTTGCAGGAGGACGAGTAGCGGAACATCGACACCACATCTCAAGATGGACGATGCTTCATCATCATATCCAACAGGCTCAATATGCGCCACAGCTTGAACGATACGGATTGTGCCAGACTTTTCGATTGCATCGAATATAGAGTCATTCAATAGTTCTTCAGTACTCGACGAAAGGTTTTTTGAAAGCACCTGATCGATACAATAGACGACTGGAGTGCCATCCGCAGTCCTTACTCTTTTAATGGTAACTAAACGATCATCCCCACCGCAGTCAAATTTAGCGATGTTTTCTTCACACGGAGGTGTTTCTGAAACATCCATAAAAATCGTTCCCGGCTCCATCCCTGCATCGCGAATCATAGAAGAAACACTTGATAACTGTTCAATGCCCGAAGAAAACAACGGTTTAGGATTAACAAATGTTCCAACACCGTGTTTACGGACGATGACTTTGTCCTCCTCTAACACACGAAGCGCTTCACGGAGTGTTGCACGGCTGACACCAAGCGTACGAGCGAGTTCGAATTCCGAAGGGAACCGCTCATTCTCTTTGAATATGCCCGATTCTATATCCTTTTTCAGACGTTCAATCACCTGAACATACAAATGCCTTTGATCCGTTTTTACCATCATTACATCTCCCCCTCAACGAGGTCAGACCTCTGATGTTAAACGTCACTACTAATCAACCATACTATATCACTTTCGTCACATAAAATAAACAACACTTTTGAAAAATATTACGAATGTGTTCTTTTAAAGTGCTGAAATGTACCTATTGAGTCACCCCAATTACGAATGGATGTCCGCTTCATCCTTAGTCATCAGCACTTGACGCGGTTTACTGCCTTCAGGCGGCCCAACTACACCGCGCATTTCCATCTGATCAACGATACGTGCCGCCCTCGAATAGCCGACTCTGAAACGACGCTGCAACAGTGATACAGAAGCTGTCTGCATATCTGTCACGAGTTGAACTGCTTCATCATACAACTCGTCTGTTTCTTCATGCGGAGCTACTTCCTCAATATCTGTCGGGATCATTTCTTCCTGATATTGCGCTTTTTGTTGTTCAATCACAAAATCGACAACAGCCTCAACTTCACTGTCTGTGACGAAAGCGCCTTGAATTCGTACCGGTTTCGCAACACCAGCCGGAAGGAATAGCATATCTCCCCTACCAAGCAGTTTTTCCGCCCCGCCACTGTCTAGGATTGTTCTAGAATCAATCGATGACGACACTGCGAATGCGATACGCGAAGGGATATTCGCTTTAATGATTCCCGTAATAACATCGACGCTCGGCCGCTGTGTAGCGATGATCAAGTGGATCCCTGCGGCACGGGCCATTTGCGCAAGCCTTGTAATCGAATCTTCCACATCACTGGATGCGACCATCATAAGGTCTGCTAGCTCATCCACAATAACAACGATGTACGGCATGCGCGGGTGTTTTTCATCATTCTCTTCATTCCACACTTCGATATGCTCGTTATAGCCTTCAATATTCCTAGTTCCCGTATGAGAAAACAATTCATATCTTCTTTCCATTTCAGAGACAACTTTCTTCAACGCTTGTGACGCTTTCCTCGGATCAGTGACGACAGGCGCAAGAAGATGAGGAACGCCGTTATAGACATTCAGCTCCACCATTTTTGGATCGATCATCATCATTTTCACCTCATGCGGTTTCGCACGCATTAATATACTGACGATAATACCGTTGATACATACACTTTTACCGCTTCCTGTGGAGCCAGCTATAAGTACATGTGGCATCTTGTTCAACTCTGTGAGCATCGCCTGTCCTGTAACGTCACGTCCCAGTGAAATCATCAATTTTGAATCTGGCCGATTATTTTCTTTCGCTTCAACGACTTCACGGAGACTGACAACTGCAACCGAACTGTTTGGGACTTCGATACCTATTGCCGACTTTCCGGGAATTGGTGCTTCAATACGGATACCACTTGCTGCTAGCGCGAGTGCAATATCATCGGCAAGGCTGACGATACGGCTAACTTTGACCCCCGTATCCGGCAATACTTCATATTTCGTGACAGCCGGTCCAAGATGTACCTCAGTGACCTTTGCTTTCACTCCGAAACTGAGAAAAGTTCGTTCTAGCTTTTGGGCATTCGCCTGTATTGAATTATATTCTTCCGATTGATCGATTAAGGGTGTTTGTTTCAGTAAGGATGCGGGGGGCAGGATATAAGATTCATTCTCTTCTTCCCCCGTCACACCTGTATAGGCAGCAATTTCTCCGATGATCTCGCCGGTAATTTCTTGTTGCTGTTCTTCCACAACAGCCGCTTGCTCATCCTCAACTGGCTTATCAATCCGTTCACTAAATGCCGAGATGATCGGTTGTGACACGACTTCCTCGACTTCCGGCTGGAGTCCTGCTGAATTTCCTGCTGGTTGTTCCTCCACTGATTTTGCGTTCTTTTTCGAGCGCGTTGTTCTCGATTGGCTGACAGACTTTTTAGCGGGCGGTGCTTTTTTAAAGGATAAGTCTTTTAAAGACCCTAGCAACTTAGGTAAATGTTCAACCGCATAGGGGACTAGTGCTTTTCCAGTTATGAGGACAAGACCAATGAGAAAGAATAAAATGCCTGCAACTGTTGCTCCGGCCGAATCGAATAACGAGTAAAACATAGCAAAGAGAAATGCTCCCGCCATCCCCCCGCCAAGTGCCCCACTCCTCGATGTAATGCCATCATTCGTGACGAGCACTTTCCATGTCTCTTTTAGCGCGGAATCCGTCATAAGAACACGACTTTCATACAACTCCTTAAACAGGTGGACATGACTGAACAGAACAAGGCTCGCCAAGATGAATAAACTGCCTCCCACAACACGGTTTCTCCAACCGCCTACCTTCTGTTTAATCATGAACATAAGCGCCTGTACAATGAGCAACAATGGGATTGCAACATGCCAGTTGCCAAAAATAAATCTAGACAAGGAGGAGAGTCCTCTCCCGACAACCCCGAATTCGAATATGATGATGATTGCGAGGCCGATCATTACCAAGCCCATCACTTCATATATCAAAGGATGCAACTCGGATGATTTCTTTTTCTGAGCGGCCGATTTCTTTTTCTTTTTACTTGTTTTCTTCGACATGTTCTTACGCTGCCTCCTTTTTACAAAAAAGGGTTTCCCGCCGGTCAGACGGCAAGGAAACCCTTTGTAACGTTTTTATAGATTTTATATAAATTGAAATAAAGATTTCCCTCAAATACGCTTCGGCACTTTTGGGATGCCTTCCGCCATAAGACTGACTGCTTGGCTAATAGTCTTATGGCTCTTGCTCCCCCTAGGCGCCTACGCTCAAATTATACACGTATTCATATGTTCAACTTATATAGTTTTTGAATTAGTATTCCATAATGATAGGAATAATCATTGGCCTTCTTTTTGTTTGTTGGTATAAGTACGAACTAAGTGTATCGCGTATCTCTTGTTTAATGTTTGTCCATTCGAACGTCTCTTTATTCACATACTTCTCAACAATTTTGGTAACGAGGTTTGCCGACTCACCGAGAAGCTCTTCAGATTCACGTACATAGACAAATCCGCGAGAGACGATTTCGGGTCCGGCAGCGATACGTTTCTGTTTACGATTTAGCGTTACAACAACTGTAAAGATCCCGTCCTGTGAAAGGAGTTTGCGGTCACGGAGAACAATATTTCCAACGTCCCCTACTCCAATTCCATCAATCAGGATATTACCCGCTTGAACGCGTCCGCTCATACGCATTTTATTGTTTTTATATTCAACGATGTCGCCTTTATCCGCAATAAATACTTGTGACTTTTGCATTCCCGTCTCCTGTGCCAGCTTCGAATGCGCAATAAGCATCCGGTATTCGCCTTGGATTGGAATGAAATATTTAGGTTGCATTAAGTTCAGCATCAGTTTCAAGTCTTCCGAACTGCCATGCCCTGATACGTGAACATTTTTACTTGAAGTAAGAACCGAAGCTCCCGCTTTTGCAAGGTCATTCATCGTCTGGAACATAGATACTTCCATACCCGGAGATGGCGTAAACGTAATTAGAACTGTATCCGTTTCTTTGATGCGCACATCTCTATGCTGTTTACGAACAATCTTCTCAAGAGCTTCCAGCGGCTCACCTTGGTTGCCTGTGACGATAATGACAACTCGATCATCGTCATACTTCTCGATTTCTTTGACAGGGATAACAATGTCATCTTCAATCGTCAAATAACCGAGTTTCATGCCGACTTCAAAATAACTTTCCAAACTTTTACCGACGACCGCCACTTTTTTGCCTGTTTCGAACGCTGTATCGAAAACTTGTTGGATACGGATGAAGTTGGAGGCATAAAGTGCAACTAGAATTCTGCCTTCAGCTCCGTGGAACGTTTTAGAAAGGCTTTTTTCAATAACCGATTCAGATGTCGTATAACCTGGACGCTCTGCTTCGGAAGAGTCCGACATAAGAATGAAGACGCCTTCTTCGCCAAGTGCAGCCATCTTCGCTATATCTGGACGATACTTGCCTTTAGCAGACTGATCGAATTTGAATTCTCCTGTATGCACAATCGCGCCTTCACTCGTATGGAAAACAATTCCGAGCGAATCTGGGATACTGTGTGTCGTATGGAAGAATGTCACATACGTACCTTTGAAATTCATCCGGCTTTTGTTCGTCACTTCAAAAAACTTAACATTCTGGGGGGCCGGCATTTGCTTCAGGTGTTCTTTTGCCAGTGCAATTGTCAATTTCGAACCATAGACAGGCGCTTGTACTTTTTGCAAAAGATATGAAATAGAACCGATTGCATCTTCATGACCGTGTGTCAGGAAGATTCCTTTTACCCGTTCTTTGTTTTCTTCGATATAACTTATATCCGGAATTACAATGTCAATTCCTAGCATTTCTCCTTCAGGGAACATGAGTCCCGCGTCAACGATGAAAAGCTCGTCATCGACTTCGACTACGTACATCGCTTTCCCGATTTCTCCCACTCCGCCGAGCGGAATGATTTTAATTACTTCATTTTGAGTTTTTGTCACTTTGTTTCCTCCTATTAATAATTCCCGTCCATAACGACTATGTTTCATTATACGGGAGAGGAGCTATCTGTACAAACAAAAAAAGCCGGTATTTGATACCGGCTTTGATTAATTGAAAATATGAAGGTTTTTTTCATAATTTTCCCAGACTTTATCGAAGGCTTCATCCTTGCCACCCATCCCAATTAATGGCAATCTGACTCCCCCTGTTTGGACTCCGCATTTTTCTAATGCGTATTTCACCATTACCGGGTTAGGTGCAGAGAAAATTGACCGGAACAAAGGAAGTAACGCTCTATGCATCGCACCGGCTTGTTCTGTCCGCCCCTCTTTGAACGCTGCTATCATCTGCTGCATTTCATTCCCAGCGACGTGTGAAGCGACGGATACGATTCCCTTTCCACCTATCGCTAGAGTCGGTAACGCTAATGCGTCATCTCCGCTGTAAACGGAAAATCCATTATCCGTTCCTGAAATGATATCCACCATCTGGTCAAGGCTCCCACTAGCTTCTTTTACCGCCCGGATATTTGGTATTTTCGATAAAGCGATAAGCGTCTCTGGAAGCATATTGACGGCCGACCGACCTGGAATATTGTAGAGCATCACCGGCAGGCTGGTTTCCCCTGCAACAAGCGAGAAGTGAGCGTACATTCCTTTTTGATCGGGTTTGTTGTAATAAGGTGCGACCAGCATAATGCCGTCAGCCCCTGCTTGTTCCGCCATCCGTGTAAGCTTGACTGTTTCCTTTGTAGAAAACGTGCCCGTTCCCGCAATGACAGGTACGCGCTTGTTTACTGTTTTTACCGTGAACGAAAATAGTGATTCTTTCTCTTCTACAGAAAGGGTAGGCGATTCACCAGTCGTCCCACAGACGACCAATGAATCACTTCCATTTGCAATCAGATGTTCAATCAGTTTTTCCGTTTTGTCGTAATCAATTTCACCCGTTGATGAAAAAGGAGTGACCATCGCCGTCGATACACGTCCAATTTCCATAATTATCAGCCCTTTGCTTAGGTTTATTAGTTAAGTAGAGCTTCTGCGATTTGCACCGAATTGAGTGCTGCTCCTTTTAAGAGATTGTCCGATACAATCCACAGATGGAATCCTGCCGGATGTTCTGGGTCCTTTCGAATACGGCCCACAAACACTTCGTCTTTGCCTTCAGCAAATAATGGCATCGGGTACAATTGTTTAGATGGATCATCTTGGACGACGACGCCCGGTGCCTTTTCAAGTAAGGCATGAAGTTCTTCTACAGAAACTTCTTCTCTGCCAATTTCAATATAAACCGACTCAGAATGCCCTGTAACGACAGGAAGTCGTACACAAGTCGCTGACACGGACAACTTCTGATCATCGAAGATTTTTTTGGTTTCATTCATCATTTTGAGTTCCTCAAGTGTATAACCGGAAGAATCGAATGAATCGATTTGAGGAATCGCGTTGAATGCGATTGGATAATGCCGTTCTGCCGATGCCGATGGTAAAATAGATGCTTCCGTTTTCGAACGGTTTTCAAACTGCAAACTTTGACTTTCCAGTTCATCAATCGCTTCAGAACCAGCACCCGAAACCGCTTGATACGTCGAAACAATGATTCGATTAAGTCCGAAACTCTCACGAATCGGTTGCAATGCAGTTACCATTTGTATTGTGGAACAATTGGGGTTGGCAATGATGCCTTTATGGCCGCTTAAAGCGCCTGCATTCACTTCGGGAACGACTAGCGGAATTTTTTCTGTCATGCGAAACGCGCTCGTATTATCAATAACGACCGCTCCTCTTTTAACTGCTTCATGTGCAAACTTTTCTGAAATGGAGCCACCCGCACTGAAAAACGCGATATCAATGCCATCAAATGACTCAGGTACAGTTTCTTCAACAATATAGTTCTGGCCATTCGCCGTAATTTTTGTTCCAGCAGAACGTTTAGATGCCAGTAGCTTGATTGAAGCGACAGGAAAATCACGCTCAAGTAACTTTTCAAGAATTTTCGTACCAACAGCGCCTGTCGCTCCAACTATCGCAATATTCATTTTATTCATCTCTATCTCCCTTTCAGCTTATACGGTTGTATAAATAATCAGGATATGCATAAGTCATGCTGATTTCCGCATTGTCACCAAAAGCGGCACAATTGGCAGAAATCCTATATTCCCTTACACCGTTAGCAGTTCATTGGAGGAATTATAACATATATTCAAATATTCTGCTCTGTATTTTTATTTTATTTATGAATAATTAGTAATGGTTGAAGTTGTTGTTTTTCGAGGGCAGCGGCCGCCGCGGGTACCATTAGTGTAAAGTCGGAGATAAGTGAGTTTGGTTTTTTGAACGGATCGTCCTGTCCAAAAGGTATAAAAAAAACATTTTTCATATTAAGGAGCTTCATGAGATTCATCGCATTTAAACCGAGTGCATCATTTGTCGAAATTCCAATGAGTACCGGGCTGTCATTTCGCAGTGTTGCTTTTGCAGCCATCAATACTGGCGAATCTGTCGCTGCATTAGCAAACCGACTCATGGAGTTACCAGTCATCGGTGCAATGATCATACAATCAACAGGTGTTTTGGGACCGAATGGCTCGGCACCGACAATAGTAGAAATTACTTTCTCTCCGGTTGCCTTTTCAATTCGTTCAATCCATTCTTCGCCCGTTCCAAAACGCGTGGCAGCGGTCAAAACAGAGTGAGTGATAACGGGTACAACGGTTGCTCCCGCGTCTTTTAGTGCATCAATGGTCGGTATGATTGCCTCATACGTACAATGTGACGCCGTAATTCCAAGGCCTATCCTTTTTCCCTTTAGCATCGTGTTCCCCTTTCATCTTCTATACATTCTCTCGAGCGCATTCGCTAAAGCGACTGCTGCATCTACAGGAAAGTGTTTTCCCGGTAATCCGAGGAGTACTGTATAGTATTCAGATGAAAGCTGCTCCTTTAGGCAGCCCGGCGCTGATGCAAGATCAAAGATATGGAGTCCGGGACTTTCTGAAACGGAAAGCCATTTTGCGGGAATCGTATTGATAAGATTACCCTCTTTTATCCCCCAATCGTCGGTGAGCCGTTCGGTCTTATATCCATGGATAGATGCCTCACCGAGTTGAGCGTCGGATCTAGCAAGAACGGTCACTTTGGCCCCCAGAGATGCCAGTGCATGAGCTGTCGCCTTTCCGACTTTACCAAAACCAGCCACGTAGAAATGAGTTTCAAAAATGCTTCGTCTTGTATGTGAATAATAGTCATGGATGAAGCCCTCTGCAGTCAGCTTTGCATTTTGCCAGATGAATTGCTCTTCTTTCAGATAAGAATTGACTAGCAGCCCGGCTTCTTTGAGGGGTTTCAGCCATTCTTCCGACGCAACGCCTGTATAAAGCTCTGTCCCTTTTTCTAGCAATGCAGGAGGGATCGAGCCTTTCATTTGTAATATCGGGAATACAATTTGCAGTGGTGAATAGTCCGTAATGCATTCACCAAGTTCCTCCGTATAATGATCGACCCCGGCATGGCGGGTGGTAAATCCTCTTTCAGCCATTATCTCACTGCAAGCTGCTAATCTGCTATCTGTGCCTATGAAAAGCCAGTTATCATCTATCATCGCTAGCCAACCCATCCATGCTATGCGTTTTCCCAAATAGAATGCGATGTTCCCCAATTAGGACGATTTCATGCCAAGGTATGAATTCATCCGAACCTTCTTGACGGTTTTTGAATGAAAAACGACCGGACTTTTTCTTAATTTCAAATCCGATAATATCACCTGTTCTCCCGTTAAAAATAAGGTCGGTATCCGCTAGAAATCCATAGCGGACCCCGTCCTCAACTTGAATAAGCTCTTTCTGAGCAAGTTCTGAAAGTAGCATCGTCATTCCCCTTTCCTTCGTCTCCATTCATCATATGAAACGAACACAGGAAAACTGACTGACACCATCAATCAATTTTGAATTCTTTTAGAATCTCCTTTGGCGCAACAATTGAAATTGCCCGTTGCCCCGTAAAGATATCGTTTGCCATTCTATATACCTGACTTAACTCGACATTGTCAATGAGAGCTACGACTTCATCAACTGTTTTATGCTCCTCTAATATGAGCTCGTTTTTACCATTGCGGTGCATCCGCGACTCAGAACTTTCAAGCCCTAGCAAAAATCCGCCTTTTAACTGTTCTTTTGCATTGTACAATTCGTTTTCCGTTATCCCATCGGTCAAAATGGAATGAATGACTTCATCAATCGTATCAGACAATTCCTTTAAGTTCTCAGGCGAAGTTCCACCGTAGATCATAAAGGTACCTGTCGTTTTGTACGCTGAGTAATAAGAATAGACCGAATAAGCAAGACCGCGTTCTTCACGGACTTCCTGGAATAAACGTGATGACATCGAGCCGCCTATTATACTATCCAACACCACTAAATCGTGGATTCGATTATCTTTTACAGGAAGTCCTGAAAAACCAAGACAGATATGCGCTTGTTCAATATCTTTTTCTTTTAAAGTCATGCCTCCGTGGAATTCAGGTAACGCTAAAGTGGATGATTGGGCAGCCAGCTCACCCCTTTTGAACGAACCGAATTGAACTTCGATTAGCTGTATTAATCGGTCATCATAGTTACCTGCAACTGAAATAACAATTCGTTCAGGCGTATACTTCCGCTCCATGAATTCATCTATCATTTTACGATTGAATGTATTTATTGTCTTTTCATCGCCAAGAACGGGTTTACCTATCGGCTGTTCCGGATACATGACCGCCCATAATCTTTCATCCACATCGTCATCCGGTGCATCTTCAACTGCTGCTATCTCATCGAGGACAATCGATTTCTCTTTTGCTATTTCAGCTTCTTCAAATGTTGAATTGAAAAACATATCAGCCATAATCGACAGGGCGCGGGGTGCTTGATGCCCGAGTACGGTCGTGTAATAACAAGTCATTTCTTTGGAAGTGAATGCATTGACGTCTCCACCGATGCGATCAAATTCCTCAGCAATTGTGCGGGCACTTCTTTTCGCAGTCCCTTTAAAGAGCATATGTTCAATAAAATGAGCGATTCCCGCCTCAGATTCTTTTTCGTCTCCTGAACCCGCTCCGACCCATACGCCCAGCGCCACTGAACGAACGTGCGGCATTTTTTCATGGACGATTCTGACGCCATTTTGGCATACATGTGTTTTTATCATTCCCCGAATCCCCCTTGTGAACTCTATTCTATTTGACTTCATTATATTTGATGGCTGAAGAAAAGCGCAAGCGGCCCGGACTAAAGAACGCAGATCAAGTTCACCACATCCTATAGACCCGTGACAAACACAGGCGATTTTCTCTCATATTCGAAAGTACGGGCATAAAGAAAAAGCCTTCATCTTCACTTAATGAAGAGAGGCTTTCCATCCTATTCCTGTGTTTGGAATCAGTTTTTTTCTTTTTCAGCTGCTTCTTTTTCTTCAAGAATGACAACTTTCCTAGACAAGTTAACTCGTCCTTGGTTATCAATTTCTATAACTTTAACGAACATTTCATCGTTCATTTTCAAAACGTCTTCAACCGCTTTTGTCCGTTCTTCTGCAATTTCAGAAATATGAAGAAGTCCGTCTTTTCCTGGGAAGAGTTCAAGGAATGCACCGAATTTTTCAATTCGTTTCACTTTTGCCATGTAATATTCGCCAACTTTTGCTTCGCGAACGATATTCTCAATCATCGCTTTCGCTTTGGCATTCATTTCATTATCTGGTGAAGAGATATAAATCGTTCCGTCTTGTTCCGTATCGATTTTAACATTCGTCTCTTCGATGATTTTGTTGATTACTTTTCCACCTGGTCCAATTACGTCACGAATCTTGTCTGGATTGATTTTGATGACGATAATTTTCGGTGCATATTGTGAAAGTTCTTCACGCGGGCCTGAGATTGCTGTGATCATATGATTTAAAATTTTCAAGCGCCCAATTTTTGCTTGAGACAATGCCTCTTCCAAAATTTCGCGGGAAAGACCTTCGATTTTAATATCCATTTGAAGCGCAGTAATTCCTTTTTCAGTTCCTGCAACTTTGAAGTCCATATCGCCAAGATGATCTTCCATCCCTTGGATATCGGAAAGGACAGAATAGTTGTCCCCTTTTTTCACAAGTCCCATTGCGATACCCGCAACCGGCGCTTTAAGTGGAACACCTGCATCTAGCATAGCCATTGTAGAAGCACAGATTGATGCTTGGGAAGAAGAACCGTTCGATTCAAGCACTTCTGCTACGAGACGGATTGTATACGGGAAATCAGTGTCATTCGGGATAACCGCTGAAAGTGCGCGTTCGCCAAGTGCACCGTGACCAATTTCACGACGGCCCGGTCCACGGATTGGACCCGTTTCACCGACACTGAAGTTCGGGAAGTTATAATGGTGCATGAAACGTTTTGTTTCTTCAAGGCCAAGACCATCAATGATTTGTACTTCACCAAGGGCTCCAAGGGTACACACACTAAGCGCTTGCGTTTGTCCACGTGTAAAGAGACCCGAACCGTGCGTACGTGGCAAGATGCCCACTTCTGATGCAAGCGGACGAATTTCGTCAAGACCACGACCATCAGGACGAACTTTTTCATCCGTAATAAGACGACGGACTTCTTCTTTAACAATATGATCCAAAACGCCTTTTACTTGTTTCATCGTAGCATCGTCCGCTTCGTTTGCTTTGTAGCGTTCGATTACTTCGTTTTTCACTGCATTGATAGCATCTTCACGTGCATGCTTCTCAACTGTCTGGATCGCATTGATTAAATCGGTTTCGCAGCTATTTTTGATATCAGACATGATTGTTTCGTCCAATGTGAATAGTGCAACTTCCGTTTTCACTTTGCCGACCTCAGCTATAATTTTTTCTTGGAATTCGATTAGTTTAATGATTTCTCCGTGTCCGAACATAATTGCTTCAAGAATGATATCTTCCGCAACTTCTTGTGCGCCTGCTTCAACCATGTTGATTGCATCTTTCGTACCAGCGACAACAAGGTCAAGCTCACTCTTCTCCAATTGTGCCGGTGTTGGGTTAACGATGAATTTCCCGTCGATTAACCCAATTTGAATACCGGCAATCGGTCCTTCGAAAGGAATGTCAGAAATCGACAATGCAAGGGAAGAACCGAGCATTGCTGCCATTTCAGATGGACAATCTTGATCGACTGACATAACAAGTGAGATAACTTGTACATCGTTGCGGAACCCTTCTGCAAATAAAGGGCGAATCGGACGGTCGATTAGTCGGCTCGTCAAGACCGCTTTTTCTGACGGACGTCCTTCACGTTTAATGAAGCCGCCCGGAATCTTACCAACAGCATACATGCGCTCTTCATAGTTCACTGTAAGCGGGAAGAAATCCAGCCCCCGTGAATTTTTTGAAGATGTTGCAGTTGAAAGCACTGTCGTTTCTCCGTAGCGTACGAGTACTGCTCCGTTCGCTTGTTTAGCAAGTTGACCCGTTTCAATTGTTAACGGTCGTCCCGCCCAATCAAGTGTAAAAACTTTTTTCTCTGTCATAATTGAACCCCTCTCCATATTCCAGCCTGGACTGTATACATGTATGTATTAGTAGTAGTGTATCAAAAAAGGCACTCTTATGCGAATAGTAAAGCGAAAGGTGTCTGTCGGGGCTATATGCTGTAGTAACGCCTTGATATTTCATTAAACAAAGAAAAAAGCGGGCAAGGCCCGCTTTCGATAGAAATCTTATTAACGGCGAAGGCCGAGTTTAGCAATAAGATCACGGTAACGCTGAACTTCATTGTCTCGTAGGTATCTCAAAAGTCTTTTACGAGTTCCGATCATTTTGTAAAGACCACGACGTGAGTGGTTGTCTTTCTTATGAAGACGGAAATGTTCTGTCAGGTTATTGATCTCTTCTGTTAGGACAGCGATTTGTACATCTGCTGATCCAGTATCAGTTTCATGAATTTTGTATTCATTGATCAATTCATTTTTACGTTCTTGTGTGATAGCCATCTTCTTCACCTCCAATAGTAAGATATCCCCGGTTCCCGAGCAAGCGTTGGTGATTCGCGATGCCAAGGAATGGTTTGTGCGTATTGGCACGTATTTATAGTACCATGCCTATTTTTGAAATGCAACAATCATCGATGGGCTTCCAAAATCTTAACTGCGCTATTTTTGTCTTTTGCTATCTGTTTAATAAGCAGATCAATGGATCCGAATTTTTGCTCATCACGGATATGTCCAATCCAGTCTACAAATGCTTCTTTACCATAGAGATCTCCATCAAAATTGAGTACATGCACCTCTACGACGGCCTGTCTATCACTTGGGTCATGGAATGTCGGTTTTACGCCGACATTGCATACGCCTTGATACGTTTTTCCCTCCACAGTGAAATGCACTGCATAGACACCATTCGCGGGGAGCACTGTATTTTTCTCAGGCATCACGTTCGCAGTCGGGAAGCCGAGCAGCCTTCCCCTTTTTTCCCCGTCGACGACTATGCCGACAGTTCGATAAGGTCTGTCAAGAAGCAATGCTGTTTCTTCAACATTGCCTTCAGCAAGAAGCTTACGAATCCGGGTAGATGAAATCTTCTCCTCGTTATCCGTCACTTTTTTTATGACAGTTGTACCGAATGCTCCGCCTGACAACTCAGCCATCTGTTCCATAGTACCAGCGCCCTTTGAACCAAATGTATAATCAAATCCCGCGGTCACATGTTTAACATGCAGTCCCTTCAAAAAAACATCTATGAATTGGTTAGGCGAAAGCGAAGCAAGCGCCCAATCGAATGCCACAATGAACAAAGCATCAATGCCCATAGAACGAAGCAGCCGCGCCTTTTCTGCATACTGCGTAATGTAGCCTACTTTATTTTCTCCGTCACCAAATAGATGGGAAGGGTGCGGATCGAATGTCATAACAGCTGAACGGATACCAAGCTCTTCAGCTTTCCTTTTTGCTTCGTTGATAACTGTCTGATGTCCTTTATGCAAGCCATCAAAGAAGCCGAGTGCAAGGGAAAAATGCTCTTCACTTTCAATCGAAACTTTCCCGGGATAATGCAATTTGTAGATGTCCATTGTAATCGCTCCCTTACCTGTTCAACGGAAACATCTTTTCAGGCTTCATGAGACCAAGCTTGGTAGGATGCTTCCTGTACACTGCAATTGCCTTGCCTTCATTCATAAATACGATTGCCTCTTCACTTTCAAGCAAAGGATGTTCAGGTAACACTTGCCCGTTCACCACTTTTTCAAGGAGCTCTTCACTAACTTCAACAGTGGCGAAATCAGTGAGCGCATCTTCAAGAGGACGAAGTAATGTTGTAATTCTTCCTGCGTCCTGAAGCGTTCTCACTTCGTCCAACGTCCGGCAGTCGTTCTGTACATATGTACCTGACGATGTGCGGACAAGAGCCGCCATATGCGCCGGGTAGCCGAGCAGTTCCCCAATCTGGACAGCAAGCGTCCGAATATACGTGCCTTTCCCGCAAGCAACCCTGATTCGAAATGAGATTGTTTCACCTTCATACCATTGTACAGGATCCAGTAATTCAATTTCATGAATGAGTACTGTTCGTTCAGGTCTTTCAACTTCAATCCCTTTTCGTGCATATTCATATAATTTACGACCATTCACTTTTACCGCAGAATACATAGGTGGGATTTGAACAATTTCACCTTTCAACTTAGCGAGCGCTGTTTCAATTTCCGTTCGGGTAATATGTTTTAGTGTCAAATCCGAAGCGATTACCGCTCCATCCGCATCTTCCGTTTCAGTTGCAGTCCCAATGGTGACAACCGCAATATATTCCTTGCCGGAATCCGTTATATATTCAGCTACTTTCGTTGCCTGCCCTATGCAAATCGGCAATACGCCTTCCACGCTTGGGTCAAGGGTACCAGTATGTCCCACTTTTTTAGTGCCAAGGATTTTACGCAATTTGAATACACAATCATGCGATGTCATTCCTTTTTCTTTCCATAGAGGAAGTATTCCATTCATGCATGCCACCACCCCTCAAAGTATCAATTATATGTAAAAAGAGGAAGCCGGAAAGTCCTTGTGGACACCGACTTCCTCCTCTCATCATTGTTCAATTTCTTTTTCGTCTTCGCTTTTCACCTGTTTAAGCAGTGATTCAATCCGTGTTCCATATGCAACGGAACTATCAAATTCAAATTTGATTTCAGGTGTTACTCGAAGTCTGATCCGCTGGCCAATTTCAGTGCGAATGAATCCCTTCGCCTTATTAAGCCCTTTCAGCGTATCTTCTTTTTCCGAATCGCTTCCAAGAACAGAAATAAAAATCGTCGCTTGTTGAAGATCCCCAGTAACGTCAACATCAGTTACTGTAACGAAACCAATTCTTGGATCTTTCACTTTTTGGCCGATAATTGCGCCAAGCTCTTTTTTCATTTGTTCTGCAACACGATTAGCACGCATTGTCATGGATGGTCACCCCAATCCCGTTTTAATAATAGTCGAGCGTCAAGTTGGACAATTCCCATTCCGGATTTGACTCCAGGAATCGGATCGCCCGCCTAACCTCACGCTCAGCTGCATCTTTTGATGAGGCGACAGCAACAAGAGCGATTGTTGTCCGTTGCCAAAGATCTTGATGATCAAGTTCTGAAATGGAGACGTTATAAGCATTTTTCACTCTGTCAGTCATCCGTTTTAAAACAGACCGCTTCTCTTTCAAAGAAGCCGCCTCCGGAATGAAAAATGAACATTCCGCGTAGACGATCATACTCGTTTAATCTCTTCCATGATGAAGGCTTCAATAATATCGCCGATATGGATATCATCAAAGTTTTTGATTGTAATCCCACATTCATAGCCTTTTGCAACTTCTTTTGCATCATCTTTAAAGCGTTTTAATGTATCTATTTCGCCTTCGAAGATAACGATATTATCGCGGACGATGCGAACGCTTGAATCACGTGTAATTTTACCGCTCGTTACATAGCTTCCCGCAATCGTCCCGATTTTAGACACTTTAATTGTTTCGCGCACTTCAACTTGACCGATAACTTTTTCTTCGTATTCGGGATCAAGCATCCCCTTCATCGCCAACTCGATTTCTTCGATTACTTTGTAGATGACACGGTGCTGCCTAATATCAACGCCTTCTTCTTCCGCAGCGCGTTTCGCGTTGACGTCTGGACGAACGTTGAATCCAATAACGATAGCATTCGATGCAGCAGCTAGTGAAATGTCAGACTCGTTAATCGCGCCCGCACCCGTATGGATAATTTTCACGTTTACACCCTCGACTTCAATTTTCATAAGTGAGGAAGCCATCGCTTCAACTGTACCTTGTACGTCTGCTTTAACGATTAAGTTCAACTCTTTGATTTCACCTTGTTTCATATGATCGAACAAGTTATCAAGCGTCACACGTGTTTTTTCTACACGTTGGTCTTGGAGTGCTTCACCAGCTCTTGTTTCACCGATTTGACGCGCTGTCTTTTCGTCTTCAAAGACAACAAAACGATCTCCGGCTTGTGGCACATCGCTAAGGCCTGTAATTTCAATCGGTGTGGATGGGCCTGCTTCTTTTACGCGGCGTCCGATATCACTAACCATTGCACGGACACGGCCGTATGTGTTACCTACTACAATCGGGTCACCTACGTGAAGTGTTCCGTCTTGGACAAGAAGCGTTGCAACAGCACCGCGACCTTTATCAAGAGATGCTTCAATCACACTTCCGCGTGCGCGGATGTTTGAATCAGCCTTCAATTCAGCAACTTCAGCAACGAGAAGGACCATTTCAATCAATTGATCTATCCCTTCACCTTTCAATGCAGAGATCGGTACAAAAATTGCATCGCCGCCCCATGCTTCAGCTACAAGTCCATGATCTGTCAATTCTTGCATGACACGATCTGGATTGGCAGAAGGCTTATCCATCTTATTCACCGCAACAATAATCGGCACTTCAGCCGCTTTCGCGTGGTTGATTGCTTCGATTGTTTGTGGCATAACACCATCATCTGCTGCAACAACAAGAATCGTAATATCTGTCACTTTCGCACCGCGCGCACGCATCGTTGTGAACGCCGCGTGACCTGGTGTATCAAGGAATGTTATTTTCTTACCTTTTTCTTCGATTTGGTAGGCACCAATATGCTGAGTGATACCGCCCGCTTCGCCTTGTGTAACTTTCGTATTACGAATTGAGTCTAGAAGCGTCGTTTTACCGTGGTCAACATGCCCCATGATTGTAACGACTGGAGGACGCTCTGCTAGATCAGTTGCTGTTTCTTCATGCTCTTCAAAATACGTTTCAAGATCAGTTACGTCGATACGGATTTCCTCTTCTACTTCAACTTCATAATCTGCACAGATGAGTTCAATCGCATCTTTGTCCAGTTCTTGGTTGATTGTTGCCATGATACCAAGCATGAAGAGCTTTTTGATAATAGCTGATGGCTCGCGTCCCAGTTTGTTCGCAAGTTCAGCTACTGAAAGTGATTCATAAAAAGTGATTTTTTCCGGTAACGGTTTCTCCACTTTTGGAATCGGGTTCGCCGGACGGTATCTTCTGCGTCCTTGGTTTATACCGCGTGCCGGTGGACGTCCACCGCGACCGCCACCTGGACGACTCGGGCCTCCGCCACCTGGGCGTCCGCCTTGTCCGCTTGGTGCGCCTTGCGCTGGACGGTTGCCACCTGTTGACCCTTGGGCCGGACGGTTGCCGCCTGTTGATCCTTGCGCTGGACGATTGCCGCCTGCTGACCCTTGGGCCGGACGGTTGCCGCCTGTTGATCCTTGTGCTGGACGGTTGCCGCCTGTTGACCCTTGTGCTGGACGATTGCTGCCTGTTGATCCTTGTGCTGGACGATTGCCGCCTGTTGATCCTTGTGCTGGACGATTGCCGCCTGCTGGTCTCTGAGCCGGACGATTGCCGCCTGTTGATCCTTGTGCTGGGCGGTTATTGGTTGCAGATTGTGCAGCTTTCGGTGCTTCTTTGCGCTCAGGAGCCTTTGGATATACTTTTGGTGCATTTTGTTTGTTCCCATTGGCACTGAATTTACTATCCAGTTTCGTAATTGCATCTGTATCTAATGTTGACATATGATTTGTCACACTCACATTTATCTTTCCAAGCTCATCAATAACTTCTTTACTCGTCCGATTCACTTTTTTCGCGTATTCGTGTACCCGTATTTTCGTCATTAGTCCACCCCCGGTTATATTCGTTGAGTAGCCCGGACACTTTTCCGGCAAAACCGGCATCCGTTAGCGCGAGTACAACCCGCGACTCTTTTCCAACTGCATGTCCAAGCTCTTCACGAGTCCCGAAAACATGCTTCTCAACGTTGTAAAACGTACTTTTATCAGATAACTTTTTCATCGTATTTTTAGAGGCATCTTCAGAAACAATCACAAGACGCGCATTACCGGAACGAATTTCCCGCACAACCAAATCTTCACCCATTATAAGCATCCTTGCACGGGCTGCCATGCCAAGCATTTGATAAATCCGTTTCGGATCTGTCATTTTAGTGCCTCCCGACGAATTGCGTGAAGAAGATCATCGAATACCTGTTCAGGAATAGCCGTTCCAAGCTGACTCTCAATCGATTTGTTACGGCGCGCGGTTTCAACTGCTTCTTCGGATTTTGACACATATGTCCCGCGGCCTGACTTCTTGCCAGTGAGATCGACTGAAACTTCCCCTTCTTTCGGGCGAACAATGCGAATCATTTCCTTTTTCGGGAACATATTGCCTGTTGCCGCACATTTACGTAGAGGAATTTTTTTCATGTTAGTCATGTGTACTCATCCTCCCTCTCAGTCTTCGTTTTCCGTATCCGTATACAGATCAATTGTTTCAGTTTCAATGTCTTCTGTCACTTCATCTTCAACGAAGTATGGATCGCTTTCGTTCGCGTCTTCATCCAACTGGACCTGTTCTATAATTAACGCACTAGTGGCCGACGGATAAATTCCTAGTTCGCGTGCATCCGTTTCACTCTTAATATCGATTTTCCATCCCGTCATCTTCGCAGCCAGTCTAGCGTTCTGTCCACGTTTACCTATAGCGAGTGACAATTGATAGTCAGGTACAACGACAGTTGTCGATCGATCTTCCTCATTCACCTGAACGTCAATGACTTTTGACGGGCTCAGCGCATTTGCAACGAATATAGCCGGATCCTCGGACCATTCGACAATATCGATTTTCTCGCCGTTGAGTTCATTTGAAATGGATTGAACCCGGGCGCCTCTTGCACCTACACATGAACCGACTGGATCGACTGCTTCATTATTCGTATGCACTGAAATTTTGGAACGGTCGCCCGCTTCTCGGGCAATCGATTTAATTTCAACGATGCCTTCAAAAATTTCAGGAACCTCAACTTCAAACAGCCTACGGAGAAGTCCCGGATGCGTTCTTGATACAAACACTTGAGGACCTCGCGACGTACGTTCAACTTTTGTAATATATACTTTGATGCGGTCATGTGGCTGATACGTTTCAGTTGGAATCTGTTCGCCAACCGGCAAAACAGCTTCCACTTTCCCAAGACCAACATATAGATTCCGTGCGTCGAGCCTCTCAACGATACCATTGACGATATCATCTTCTCTGTCGACGTACTCCTCATAAATGATACCGCGTTCAGCTTCACGCACACGTTGTGTAACAACCTGCTTAGCAGTTTGTGCTGCTACACGGCCGAAATCACGCGGTGTTACTTCTTCTTCAACGACATCCTCAAGTTCATAAGCAGGATTGATTTTGTGTGCATCTTCAAGACTAATTTGTAAACGATCATCCTCAACCTCTTCGACGACGTCTTTTCTGGCATAGACTTTCATTGTTCCTTTTGCAAGGTTCAAGTCCACGCGTACGTTTTGAGCTTGGTTGAAGTTTCGTTTATATGCGGTTACAAGTGCCGCTTCGATTGCTTCTACTAATACGTCCCTAGAAATGCCTTTTTGCTTTTCAAGGGCTGTCAATGCATCGAGTAGATCACTACTCATGTTAATCACTCCTACTATTCAATTATGCGGAAAAGTCGATGGCCAAACGGGCAAGTGCGATTTTTTCCTTGTCGATCACGACGGTCAATTTTCTTGTCTTAATACGTATTTCAACTTCTGCGGCATCTGGGCCATATGACAGCAAATAACCTTCGAACTCTTTCATACCATCAATGAGCTCGTATGTCTTAATGAATACAAACTGTCCAATTGCTTTTTGAAAATCTTCTTCCTTCTTCAACGGGCGCTCTGCACCAGGTGAAGATACTTCAAGAAAGTAGTTTTGCGGGATTGGATCAGTGCGGTCGAGCTCTTCACTCAGCTTTTCGCTAACTTGAGCGCATTGGTCAATATCGATAGGACCATTAGGCGTATCGATATAAACGCGTAAAAACCAGTCTCTTCCTTCTTTTAAAAACTCGACGTCGACAAGTTCCAATTCTAATTCTTCTACAATCGGACTGACGAGTTTTGTGACTTCTTCCGTAATATTACTCATCTTATCCCTCCCGAAATATTAATCAAATACGCCTCGGCGTATTTGTGCCCAGATTGAGCAGAGAAGTTAGCCTAAGAACGTCCCGTGGCATTGATGACAATGACCTACATCGTGTAGGCTTTCACACAGGTGGCATGCTTGCACGATTCACTTCACTATAAAACCTATGACATCCACCGGAGGCTTGAATCTTATTTAGCAAAAATACGAACTCCCGCCAAATAAGATAAAAAACAGTACAGAACAACAGAAAAGAGCGGGAAATCCCACTCTTTTTGCGCAAGACTATTACAAAAGTTGTTCCCATCATACCATATGAAATATTGTGGTGCAAACATTGTGCTAAAAGAGGGAAAGTTGATTCGCTTCTGGCATTCCTTCTAGACAGCCAAGTGAATCCATATATTCGACAATTGTCTTCGAAACACGGCCACGCTGCTGAAAGTCCTCTTTCGAAAGAAACTCTCCATCTTTCCTTGCTTCTACAATTGAATTCGCTACGTTCGTTCCAAGAGAAGGCACCGCGTTAAAGGGGGGAATCAATGTATTGCCTTCAATAAGAAATTTCGTCGCATCAGATTTATACAAATCCGGCTTAGCCAATGAGATGCCCCGTTCCCACATTTCTAGTGCCAGTTCGAGCACTGTCAGCAAACTCTTTTCTTTCGGTGTTGCATCGAGCCCTTTTGCATTAATTTCTTTAATTTGAGCCCGTACTGATGCCGATCCCTGTGTCATGGACAACAGGTCGAAATCGGTTGCCCGTACCGTGTAGTATGTTGCATAGTACAAAATAGGATGATGCACTTTGAAATAAGCGATGCGCAGCGCCATCAATACATAGGCAGCCGCATGCGCTTTCGGGAACATATATTTGATTTTTTTACATGATTCAATGTACCAGTTTGGCACGCCTTGCACTTTCATTTCCGCTTCGAACTCCGGCGTCAAACCACGGCCTTTACGCACGAATTCCATGATTTGAAATGCCATCGAAGGTTCTAACCCTTGATAGATCAAGTACACCATAATATCGTCACGGCAGCCGATAACGTCGGACAATTCGCACGTCTTATTCTGAATCAATTCCTGGGCATTGCCGAGCCAGACGTCCGTACCGTGGGATAATCCCGAAATCTGAATCAGTTCCGAAAATGTCGAAGGCTTCGTCTCCTCAAGCATCTGGCGAACGAATCTTGTCCCGAATTCCGGTACACCGAGCGTGCCCGTCTTACAGCCGATCTGCTCCGGCGTGACCCCGAGTGAAGACGTACCGCTGAATAATTGCATAACGCCTTTATCGTCCGGCGGAATCGTCAACGGGTCGATACCAGATAAGTCCTGCAACATTTTAATCATGGTCGGATCATCGTGACCAAGAATATCGAGTTTCAACAAGTTATTGTCGATGGAATGGAAGTCGAAGTGAGTCGTCATCCAGCTTGAATTTAAATCATTCGCCGGGAACTGCACCGGGGTGAAGTCGAATATATCCATATCATCGGGAACAACGATAATTCCCCCGGGATGTTGCCCAGTATTCCGTTTAACGCCTGAACAACCTTGCACAAGCCGATCAATTTCAGCGCCGCGGAAGTTCAAATTGTTATCATTCATATAACCGCGCACATATCCGTATGCAGTCTTCTCGGCGACTGTTCCGATTGTACCTGCGCGATATACAAAGTCCTCCCCGAACAGATCCTTCGTATAATTATGGGCATGCCCTTGATAATCACCGCTGAAATTGAGATCGATATCCGGAACTTTATCCCCATTAAAACCTAGGAATGTTTCGAACGGGATATCTTGACCGTCTTTTTTGAACATCGTGCCGCAAGAAGGACACACTTTATCCGGAAGGTCATATCCAGAACTGACGGATCCATCATCGAAAAACTCAGATGTCTTACAGGATGGGCACACGTAATGCGGCGCCATCGGATTCACTTCGGTTATTTCCATCATCGTTGCGACAAGCGACGAGCCCACCGATCCCCGGGACCCGACAAGATACCCATCATCAAGTGATTTCTTCACAAGTTTATGTGAGATGAGATAGATAACCGCGAACCCATGACCGATGATTGACTTCAATTCTTTCTCAATACGCGCTTCGATGATTTCCGGCAATTGCTCGCCATATATGTGATGTGCCATCGTATACGTCAATTCGCGTACTTCTTCGTCAGCACCTTCAATCGTTGGTGTGTAAAGATCATCTTTAATCGGTTTCACATTGCCGATCCGCTCTAAGATGGCATGCGGATTGTCAATAACGATTTCTTCCGCAACTTGCTCACCAAGAAATGCAAACTCTTCCAGCATTTCATCAGTTGTTCGAAACTGGACTGCCGGCAACGAATGCCTGTTCATCGGATTTGCCCCGCCCTGCGATCTGACTAGCACTTGGCGGAATGTCGCATCAGTCTCATCGATATAATGAACGTTGCCTGTTGCACAGACCGGCAGACCGACTTTTTTCCCAAGCTTGATCAGTTTCCGCATAATGTCTTCCATGTTCCACTCATCACGGATCAATTCAAGTTCAACAAGATGAGAGTAAACTGGTTTTGGATGTACTTCAAGGTAATCATAAAATTTCGCAATCTCTTCTACCTCATCCATCGGTTTTTGCATAAGGCCCTCGAACACTTCTCCTTTATCACAACCGGAACCAACCAGGAGTCCTTTACGATATTTAACAAGCAATGAACGCGGAATACGCGGAACCCGGTAAAAATAATCCATATGCGAGTATGAAACAAGTTTAAACAGGTTTTTCAATCCTTCATCGTCTGTCGCCAAAAGCGTACAATGCGATGGCCTAGCTCTTTTGTATGCGTCTCCTTCACCAATATGGCGGTTAAAGTCATCCAAGTATTCGATACCCTTCTCCTCCGCGTCTTTTAACAAACGAAGGAACAAATGCGCAGTCGCTTCAGTATCATAGATTGCACGGTGAGCCTGAGTCAGTTCGATGCCGAACTTTTTCGCCAGCGTACCCAGCCGGTGATTCCCCATTTCAGGATAGAGGAAACGGGCTAGCTCAAGTGTATCAATTACCGGATAAGCGGCAGCTTCCAAACTTGCTTTTTTACATGCTTCGTAAAAGAATCCCATATCAAATTTTGCATTATGGGCGACAAGAATCGAATCACCGATGAATTCGATGAAATCTTTTGTGACATCTGCAATTTCAGGTGCATCTTTTACCATATCATCAGTAATACCGGTCAACTTAGTCGTAGTAGATGATAATGGATGATGCGGGTTTGAAAATCTTTCAAAGGTATCAACGATCTCGCCGTTTTTCACTCGGACTGCAGCCAGCTCGATGATCGTGTCATACACCGCCGATAGTCCGGTGGTCTCGACGTCAAATACTATATATGAATCATCTTCAAGTTTTCGGTGCTGTTCCTCAAAAACGATTGGCACACCATCATCCACCAAGTTTGCTTCCATTCCAAAAATGACTTTCACACCATGTTTTTTCCCGGCGTTATACGCCTCTGGAAATGATTGTACGTTAGCATGATCCGTAATCGCGATTGCAGGATGTCCCCATTTTGCCGCTTGTCCAACGAGTGCTGATGCAGATACGACAGCATCCATCTGACTCATCGTCGTATGCGCATGTAGTTCAATTCGCTTTCTGCCCTCCGGTGCCTTGTCTTTCCTGATAATAGGTGACACTTCCATAATGTCTTGTGCCATCATAATAAGATCACGTACGAACGTATCGTTCTGGATACCACCGCGCGCTCGAATCCATGCTCCCTTTTTCAATACCTTCATCATTTCTGCATCTTCGTTATCACGCGAGAACATCTTCACAAGAATTGAATCCGTATAATCTGTCACTTTGATTGTCAAAAGTGATCGTCCGCTCCGTAGTTCACGGATTTCTGTATCAAACACATATCCTTCGATTGTCACACGGCGTTCTTCGTCTTGGATATGCTGGATTTCGAGCAACGGCTCATCGGGTTTAATAGGCGTTCCAAGACGGAATGGCCCAGATATATTGCCACTTTCTTTCATGGACGTTTCCCTTTGCTTCAAGTCGGCAAGTGCTTTTTGGCCGAAAGCTTCCTCTTCGGCCAGCCGTTGCGCAACGAACGCTTCACGGGCCGCTTCTGCTCCGCTGTCTTCCTCCGTTAATTTAAAATCAACAGCCGGCCGCGGAAATCCGAATGATGTATAGACATCTGATATAAGTACGGCATACTTACCTTTCATCGTTTGCAGTTCCATGTCACTCATGCAAAGTAGCGTCATTTTCCCGCCCGCCATGACCGGCTTTTGGCTTATAAGGCGTTCTCTAATCGGCGGTGACATATCACTCATCTCTTCGATGATAAATGGCCAATAATCCGCAAGCAATTGACCGTCCATCTCCAGACTATTGGATGTTATATGTAACTTAACCGTCGCAATAGCCGAAAATGTTTTATTTATACGCTGTGAAAATATAGCGTAGACATCCGCCGGCAGCGGCTTATCGAGGGTTAAGTTAAATTGCCATACCCGTGATTTCCGATGAATATTCACGCGGTTAAGTGCTGCATTTTCAAAGTGGATGGCATATTGGTCATCCGTCATCCCGATTTGCTGCAACAAGATATATAATTTATTTATAGCGTCCATAAGCCTCTCCTATCCTCCATCAGTGTAAGAAAAGCGTAAGGCGCCGTTTAGCCCCGACAGGCATAAGAGATAATGGGAAGGCAGTCTAGGATCGCGAAGTCCTGTCGCAACGACTGCATACCTGTATCCTTGCAGGCACAAGGAGGCGTACTTCAGCCACTATAGCAAAACGGCTTATGACCCAAGGGGCTGGCGCCTGGAGCTAGACACTGTTCCATATTGAAAAACTTATAAATTTATCTTTTAAAAGAAGAGAAGTACCGACATGCGGCCTTCCCTTCTCGATAGTTATTCAGCTGTGAAAAATGCTTGTAACTTTTCAGTGATTTCTTCTTTTTGCCATTCAGCAGATTCCCCGGATTGTCTAAATTTAACTTCAACAATTCCTTCAGAAGCTCTCTTTCCGACTGTAATCCGAACCGGCAAACCAATTAAATCCGAATCAGCAAATTTAACGCCTGCCCGTTCAGGACGGTCGTCATAGAGTACATCATACCTATAAGATTTTAAAATTTTATATAATTCATCAGCTAATTCTACTTGGCTGTCATCTTTAATGTTTACCGCAATAAGATGGACATCAAACGGCGCGATTTTCTTCGGCCATTTCAACCCCAACTCATCATTGAACTGCTCCGCAACAGCTGCAAGTATACGCGAAACACCAATGCCATAACAACCCATGATGTACGGTTTCGCCCTGCCGTTTTCATCTAGGAATGTTCCGCCCATTGGTTCACTATATGTCGTACCTAGTTTGAATACATGTCCAAGTTCAATTCCTTTGGCGAACTTAATTGTCCCATTGCCATCCGGAGATACGTCTCCCTCACGGATGAAACGAAGATCTTCATAGCGGTCCACAGCAAAATCGCGTTCAGGGTTGATGTTAATCAAATGGAAACCATCTTCGTTCGCTCCGCATACACCGTTTACGATTGAAGCGACTGAATGGTCCGCAATTACTTTGAGATCGAGTGGAAGTTTAACAGGACCGATAGAACCAACTTCACAAGAAAGAAGCTTAGTAACATCTTCTTCAGAAGCAAATTCAACTTCAGATGCACCAAGAGCATTTTTCAGCTTAATATCATTGATTTCATAATCGCCGCGACAGAGAACGGCAATTAGTTCATCATCTGCTTTAAATATAAGTGTTTTTATCAGACGAGTCGCATCGACATCGAGGAATGAAGCAACTTCACTAATCGTTTTTTGGCCAGGTGTTGCAACTTTTTCCATTGCCTGTAATACTTCGTCCGATTTTTCATATTGCATATTCACTTCAGCCATTTCAATGTTAGCTGCATATGAAGAGGAATCACTATATGCGATTGTATCTTCACCGATATCCGAAAGCGCCATAAATTCATGCGTATCTGTTCCACCGATTGAGCCGCCATCTGCCATAACTGCACGGAAATCAAGCCCAAGCCTTGTAAAAATATTCGTATAGGCTTGCATCATTTCCTGGTATTTCTCATCTAGGCTTTCTTCCGTCGCATGGAAGGAATACGCATCTTTCATGATGAATTCGCGTCCTCGAAGAAGTCCAAAACGGGGCCGTTGCTCGTCTCTGAACTTCGTCTGGATTTGAAACATTGTCAGCGGCAACTTCTTATAAGATTTCACTTCGTCGCGGACAAGAGAAGTGATTACTTCTTCATGTGTCGCACCAAGTGCAAATTCCCTTTTATGCCGATCAGTTAATCTGAACAGTTCAGGACCATACGAATACCATCTTCCGGTTTCCTGCCACAGTTCAGCCTGTTGCATGGCGGGCATGAACACTTCGACAGCTTCGACGGCTTCCATTTCTTCCCGAATAATTGCTTCGATTTTTTGAAGCACTTTCTTGCCTAAAGGAAGGAAAGAATAAATCCCGCTTGTATTTTGTCGGATAAAACCTGCACGCAAGAGAAGCTGATGTGATTTTATATCTGCATCGGAAGGTACTTCACGCATTGTAGGTATGAACGTTCGTGATTGTTTCATATATGTGCCCACCTCAAGTAATGTTATTGGAAATCTCGTTTTATTGCCTATTCTATAGCGGTCAAACGTCCAGGATATATGTCAGCCTAGAGGGATTGGACTGCATCCCTCTTAGTTGCCACAAGAAGTGGCGACCTTTGACTGCGTATTTGTAACGACCGTTTCCGCTTTTTTTACTAAAAGAAAAATTGTTGGATATCATTCCAGGTCACCACAAGCATGAGTACCATCAAGAGCATAATTCCAACAAAGTGGACCATTCCTTCTTTTTGCTTGTCAATTGGTTTACCGCGAATTGCTTCAAACAAGAAGAACAACAATCTTCCACCGTCAAGCGCAGGCAATGGTAATAAGTTCATGATACCTAAGTTGATGCTTAAAATTGCAGCCCAGTTCATGAGTTGGTATACGCCGTACTGCGCAACTTCCTCCGTCGCTTTGTAAATGCCCACTGGTCCTGATAATGCGTCGAGTGTAAATTTACCTGTTACAAGCATGCCGAGTAATTCCGCAATTCTTTTGATCCAGACAATGGTTTCTTCAGCACCATACTGCACTGCTTTTATTGGATTTTTCAACACAGGGCTCGTATAGCGTACACCGATTTGGCCAATTTCTGTTCCTGCCTCTTCAACTGTAGCCGGAACAACATCCAATGTCACCGACTCTCCATTACGATCCACTTCAAATTGAAGAGGTACGCCGGCACTTTCTTGGATGATAGCAGCAAACTCCTGCCATGTGTCGATCGGTTTGCCGTCAACCACTTTAATGAAGTCTCCATCTTGCATTCCAGCCGCTTGTGCGGGACCATCACTGACTACATCCGTAATAATGGGTTCATATGTTGGAACTCCTTGTAACAGACCGATTGCAAGGAAAATGAAAAACGAGAGGATAAAGTTAAACAACGGACCTGCAAAGATGGTCATAGCCCGGCTACCAACAGACTTCGATTCGAATTGGCGATCATACGGAGCAATAAGTGTTTTCTGCCCCTTCTCAAAGATAATCGCTTTTCTAGATACGTTATAACGAACAAGCTGTCCTTCTTCATCATACCCTTCGATGAACAGTTCCTTTTCCAAATCAGAGGATTCCGTTTCAAGGAAAAGCACATCAGGATTCGCAACATTACGATTCAAATAAATTTTTTCAATTTCATTCTCTGCATTGATCAAAAGACCTACACGATAACCAGGCTGTAATTCAACCGTATCAAAGTCTTCTCCTGCCATCCGAACATAACCGCCAAGGGGCAGAAGCCGGATTGTATATAACGTTTCACCTTTTTGAATCCCAATAATTTTAGGTCCGAATCCAATTGCAAATTCACGCACCATAATTCCAGCCTTTTTCGCGAACAGGAAATGCCCTAGTTCATGAAAAAAGACCAAAGAACCGAATATAATAATAAACGCAATAACGGTTTCCATAAAAAACCACCTTCACTGACCTGTTAGGCCGTTTCTAAACAACTCATTCTACCATAGCATACACTAATTTTCGAGTAAGCGAATCGGTTTCCAATATCGCTTCGAGATCTGGAACTGAAATTGTTCGATGTGCCTCCATTACGCGTTCAATGATGTCTTCGATTTGTATAAATGGAATACGCCCTTTCATGAACAACGCTACAGCCACTTCATTCGCCGCATTCATCGCTGCTGGCATCGTTCCGCCCTCTTTACCAGCAGCATATGCAAGAGCCAGTGCTTTAAAGCGGACAAGATCCATTTTCTCGAAATGTAGTTTTCCAATTTCCTCAAGACGCAAGGGTTTCGCATTTTTCATCGGAATTCGGTCGGGATATGTCAGCGCATACTGGATTGGCACTCGCATATCTGGCGAACCCAGTTGTGCCATGACACTTGTATCTTCGAACTCAATCATCGAATGGATGATGCTCTCCTTATGTTGCAGGCAATCGATTTTGTGATAAGGCATTGCAAACAGATGATGTGCTTCAATCACTTCAAGCCCCTTGTTCATCATTGTCGCCGAGTCGATTGTTAATTTATTGCCCATCGACCAATTGGGATGTGCAAGAGCTTGTTCGAGCGTCACGCTTGAAAGTTCTTCACGGGTTAAGTCTCTGAAACTACCGCCCGAGGCAGTCAAGATGAGCCGGCTAATACTTTTGGGATTTTCTCCATTCAACGCTTGGAAAAGTGCCGAATGTTCACTATCAACAGGTAAAATTGGAACATTGTATTTCCGAGCCTCGCTCATAACAATATCGCCTGCTGCGACTAGCGTTTCTTTATTGGCAATGGCAATTGTAATGCCTGCGCGGATTGCTTCAAGTGTTGGTTTAAGACCAACGCTACCAATAACGGAGTTAAGTAATACATCAGCACCTGTATGCGCCGCAGTTTCAACAAGACCTTCATCGCCATAAACGAAATGGATGTTCGGGAATTCTGTTTGCAGCACCTCGGCATCAACACGTCTTATCACAGACACAGTTTTCGGATGGTGCGCGGAAACAATTTCTCTTACTCTATCGATATTCAAACCAGCCGAAAAAGATACGAGCTTAAATTTATCCGGATTCGAACTGATGATATCGAGTGTCTGCGTACCGATGGAACCTGTAGCTCCCAGTAAGCTTATTTTTTTTGTCATATAGAAGACACCCTTTCCGTTATCCTACGAAGTGCAGAAAATGAAGTAGCGGCAATACGAAAAGGAGACTATCAAATCTGTCCAGTATTCCTCCATGCCCTGGCAGGAGCTTTCCTGAATCCTTAACTCCATACTGCCTTTTTAGTGCCGATTCGACAAGATCGCCCAATTGCCCGATAATCGATGCAATGATCGTAACAATAATAAGTATGGTATATGTAGAAGCGATCGGGAAAATGTATTGGAATACGCAAGCAAAAACAACTGCAGACAATATTCCTCCTACAAAACCTTCGACTGTCTTATTTGGAGAGATTTCCGGCCAAAGCTTTCGCTTCCCGATTTTTCTCCCCACAAAATATGCCCCAGAATCCGTAACCCAGATTACCATCAAGGCGTAAACGACATATTCAATTCCAAACAATCTTGTTTCAATCAAATAATAAAACCCAATTCCGACATATAATACGCTCAAAACAGAAAAAGCCGCATGATCGAACGTATATCGATTTTTAACAATAACTGTATAAATCAATAAAATAAGAACGATAGCAAATGTCATTTCGATTTTTGTGTAACCAACCGTTTCGAAAACTTTGTTGCTCCAACTCGTAGGCATAAGTAAGATAGTAAGCGTAGCCCATGTCAAAATACCTTCGACTGAAAATAGTTGGATATCCTTCATTCGTAATAATTCGTATAGACCGATTGTTGCAATCGCATAAACTGCAATCGTGAAGGGCAATCCTCCTATAACGACTAGCGGAACGAAAAAGATTAGTGCAACGATTGCTGTTAGTATCCTCTGTTTCAAACGTCCCCATTCCCTTCCACACTTCCAAAACGTCTATTACGCATTTGGAATTCTTCGATTGCATTCAACATGCACAGTGCATCAAAATCCGGCCACAATACATCCGTGAATGAAAACTCGGCATATGCGAGCTGCCATAACATGAAATTGGACAGCCTGACTTCACCGCTTGTTCGAATCAGCAAATCCGGTTCCGGCAAATGAGCAGTCATTAGATGTGAACCGATGAGTGATTCGTCAATATCTTCAGCTTTAATTGAACCCGCCACTACAAGTGTTGCAATTTCTTTTACAGATTCGACAAGTTCCAGCCTGCTTCCATAATTCATGGCAAAGTTCAGTGTTAAACCATCATTGTGCTTTGTTTCCTCAATTGCTTTACTAATTGCTTTTTTTGTATGATCTGGCAACATGTCAAAGTTTCCAATCATCTCAACTTTTACGTTTTGCTCGATTAGTTCGGGGAGGTAGGTGCTAAGAAACTCTCCAGGAAGTTTCATCAAGAAATCTATTTCGAGTTTTGGCCGTTTCCAGTTTTCTGTGGAGAAAGCGTAAAGTGTTAGCACTTGTACGCCAAGGTCATTTGCAATGCGCGTTATTATACGGACCTTTTTCATCCCTTCATGATGACCTGCAATTCTTGGCAAATTACGTTGTTTCGCCCATCTGCCATTGCCATCCATAATAATCGCAACATGGGCAGGGATATGCCTGCTTTTAACGTGCGCAATCCGGTCAGAAATTGAGTCTTCTGACACCACAGATTTTTTCCCAAAAAGTTTTTCCAGCATGTCGTTTCCTCCACTCAGCTACTTTACAGAGCAAGTACATACTCTATCGTAACAAATTAGACGGTTAATTTCATTTTTTATTGCTGTTTGAATAAGAAAAGTGCAAGGCGCCCGTTCAGAGGCGCTGAAGTCTGGACGTGTACTATCACCTTTTACAAGCTTTCCACAGTCCAAGAATTTTATAGTTTCTTATGCAATGAAAAAGACGTCCTGAAATTAGGACGTCTCGGAATATAGAAAGTTCTTCTATCAGATTTCCATGATTTCATTTTCTTTATCTTTTGCGATCTCGTCGATTCTTACGATTTGCGCATCTGTCAACTTTTGAATTTCCTCACCATAACGGTGTAGTTCATCTTCAGTTATCTCGCTACTTTTTTCGAGTTTCTTGAAATCTTCATTTGCATCACGACGGATATTACGAATCGCGATTTTTGCATCTTCTGATTCTTTTTTCACAGATTTCACAAGCTCTTTCCGGCGATCTTCTGTCAACGCTGGAACAGCAAGGCGAATAACACTACCATCATTAGAAGGTGTGATTCCGATATCTGATTTCATAATTGCTTTTTCAATATCAGCTAGAATTGTTTTGTCGTAGGGTTGAATGACAAGAAGACGAGCTTCTGGTACTGAAATACCAGCCATTTGTGTTATCGGGGTAGGGGCGCCGTAATACTCGACAGTTAACCTGTCCAGCATTGCTGCATTTGCACGTCCTGCACGAATGGAGGCTAATTCTCTCGTATATCCCCCGATTGCTTTTTCCATACGTTCTTTCGCTTGATCCATTACTTCGTTAGCCATTACAAATTCCTCCTGACGACCGTCCCGATTGGCTCACCTAGGACAGCTCTCTTAATATTTCCATTTTCCATAATAGAGAATACTACGAGTGGAATATCATTGTCCATACATAGAGTTGAAGCTGTGGAATCCATTACTTCAAGCCCCTGGTTAATGACATCCAAGAACGATAGTTCTAAATATTTGACTGCATTTTTATCTTTTGCCGGGTCAGCGGAATAGACACCATCTACATTATTTTTCGCCATAAGGATGACATCCGCTTCTATTTCAGCCGCACGGAGAGCCGCTGTTGTATCTGTTGAGAAATACGGATTTCCTGTCCCTGCCGCGAAAATAACGACCCTTTTCTTTTCAAGATGCCGGATAGCTTTGCGGCGTATGTATGGTTCCGCGACTTGTCTCATTTCAATTGATGAAGATACACGGGTTTCCACGCCAAGCTTTTCAAGGGAATCCTGTAGAGCGAGGGAATTCATGACTGTAGCAAGCATGCCCATGTAATCCGCTGTCGCACGATCCATTCCCATTTCACTGCCGACTTTTCCGCGCCAAATATTTCCGCCTCCAACGACGACCGCAACCTCGACCTCAAGATCGACAACTTCTTTTACTTGTTTTGCAACCGTTTTGATGACCTCAGGCGATAAACCAAAGCCTTTTTCACCAGCAAGGGCTTCTCCACTTAATTTCAAGACGATGCGTTTATATTTTGGGATGCTCATTTGTACCCTCCATCTACTCTGTTTTCTTAAGAAAAGCGCAAGGCGCCGTCCAGTCCCGACAGGCATAAGACGGTTTGCAAGGAGGGATGCAGTTCAATCCCTCTAACAGCAAAACGGCTTTCGAGGATCAGAGCCTGTAAGCCTCCGAGGGGTTGGCGCCTGGAGCTAGACATTGTTCCATGTTGAAAATCTTATACTTCCTTAGCTCTTGAAAAATGGGGAACACACGCATGTGTTCCCCATTTGTTATTCTATACCGGCTCAGTTACCTTTAACTTGATTCATAACTTCGTCAGCGAAGTTATCTTCAGGTTTTTCGATACCTTCACCAACCGCATAGCGGATAAACTCTTTCAAAGTACCGCCAGTTGATTTCACGAAGTCACCAACTTTTTGATCGGAATTTTTAACAAATGCCTGATCAAGTACACAAATTTCTTCGAAATATTTACCGATACGGCCTTCGACCATTTTAGCTACAATGTTTTCCGGTTTGCCTTCATTAAGTGCTTGTTCTGTAAGGATTTTACGTTCGTGTTCAACTTCCTCCGCAGAAACTTCGTCACGTGAAACATATTTAGGGTTTAATGCAGCAATGTGCATCGCAACATCTTTTGCAGCATCAGAATCTGTCGATCCTTCGAGGATAACCAAGACACTGATACGTCCGCCCATGTGCAAATAAGGACCGAAAGCATCGTTATCTGTTTTTGTACGGATTTCATAACGGCGAAGACTAATTTTCTCACCAATTTTAGCAACAGCATTTGAAATGTGATCCGCTACTGACAAGCCGTTCGGAAGAATTGACTCGATTGCTTCTTCCACCGTTGCAGGTTTTGTAGCAAGTAGGTGTTCAGCCAATTCACTTACCAGTGTTTGGAAACCTTCATTTTTAGCTACGAAATCTGTTTCAGCATTCACTTCAAGGATAATTGCTTCGTTACCGTTTACATGAATAGATGTTGTACCATCAGCAGCGATACGGTCCGCTTTCTTCGCTGAGCTGGAAAGTCCTTTTTCACGAAGGTAATCAATTGCCGCCTCCATATCACCATTTACTTCAGTTAACGCTTTTTTACAATCCATCATACCTGTACCTGTTTTTTCTCGTAATTCCTTAACCATTTGCGCTGTAATTTTCATTTTTTCCATTCCTCCTATTTATGCCATCAATTCCGAAAAAAGACGATAAGGGTATAAGCCGCTTATCGTCTTTTCATTTACTGGATTTACTCTGCAGCTACCGTTTCTTCTTGAGTCGCTTCTTCGTCTTCGCCTTGTCTTGATTCAAGCAAAGCATCAGCCATTTTGCTAGTCAATAGACGTACTGCGCGAATTGCATCATCATTCGCAGGAATGATGTAGTCAATTTCGTCTGGATCACAGTTCGTGTCAACGATTCCAACTAGTGGAATGTTCAATTTGATCGCTTCAGCAACCGCGATGCGTTCTTTGCGTGGGTCAACAACGAACATAACATCCGGAATTGCTTTCATATCACGGATTCCGCCAAGGAATTTCACAAGACGTTCGTGTTGTTTCTTAAGTTGTCCAACTTCTTTTTTAGGAAGTACGTCAAATGTACCGTCTTCTTCCATTTTCTCGATTTGTTTCATACGTGCAACACGTTTTTGGATTGTGCCAAAGTTTGTAAGTGTTCCACCAAGCCAGCGTTGGTTAATATAATACATTCCAGCGCGTTCAGCTTCTTCTTTAATTGCATCTTGTGCTTGTTTTTTAGTACCGACGAATAGAACTTTACCGCCATCAGCACCAACTTGACGCATGAATGCATAAGCTTCTTCAAGTTTTTTCACCGTTTTTTGTAGATCGATGATGTAGATTCCGTTACGTTCCACGAAGATGAATTTCTTCATTTTCGGGTTCCAGCGGCGTGTTTGGTGACCGAAGTGTACTCCGGCTTCAAGCAGTTGTTTCATTGAGATAACTGACATTTTTTATTCCTCCTGTTTTGGTTTAATTCCCTCCGTGTACCTCATCCGCCAAAACGACCTCTCGGCACCATTCCTGACGTCCGTGCACGTGTGTAGTAATACCACTTGATAATATACCACAGAGTTTTTTTTATTGCAACTTGCTTTATCTGAATTTCAAAATTAACTCGATTTCTGTGCGCCCTTTGCCTAATTTCTTAGCAATTTCTTCAATCGTTTGACCCGCATCATGCAGCCTGATTGCCTGTGTCCTCGCATCCATCGCTACCGGTGCTACAGTAGTTTCTTCCGGGTTATGCCCCTGCCCTGTCGCTACCGCATTATATGATTTGATGGCGAGCTGGACTGGAATTTTAGGCATAGTAACGGCCATTACAGGTTCGTAGTCTTTTAATGTTGCACTTTCTTCAGGAGCAGGCTCATTGCCCTTTGTTACTTTTGGGCTGGAAGGCTCTTGAACGCGTATTGTTAGCTGTTCAATTAAACGCTCATTCTCGTCTTTTAACTCGGATAAGTATGCGCCAATCGAGTCATCCATTTCAGCCATCAGCTTCCGCTGCTTCTTTTCAAGATCATCAAATTTAGAAACTTTAGTGTATAGCAATGCTAGAAAATAAAAACATATTATTTGGATGATGAATAAAAATACTAGAAAAATCGTTGTCATCTCTATTAGCCTGTAAAGTCAACGAACGCACCCTTATAAGGATGTACCGTCTTCTTTTCCTCTTCGTTTTGTTGTCGTTCTCCTTCTTGCAGCTGACTTTGTTCCTGCCGCGTCCCATCTGCAGCGGTCTTAGCAGTATCTTCAGACTCCAAAACGGTTTCTTTGCCTTTCAGCGTTTGCCGGTCCATAAGGGAATTAGCATGATCCAGGTTTAATTGAGTCTGCTGGTGTTTTTGCTCTGCCACTTTTCCTGCCTCAAAAGTCTTGGGTATCGCAATTTGCAATTCTATTCCTTTTAGACTCATAATATCCCTCCATCGACTATTTCAGAAGCCAATAGTTTGCGAAGTTTAAACAGTGCCTTCGAGTGGATTTGAGAAATCCGAGAAGTGGAGAGGCCCAGAATTTCACCAATTTCCGTCAGCGTCATTTCCTCTGTATAGAAAAAATTTAGCACGAGCTGTTCATTTTTATTCAGTTCTTTAATCTTATTAGCCAAGTCGCCAATCAATTCGGTCATCATTGTCTTTTGTTCAGGCGTTCTAACACCTTCATCTTTCAGGACGAATGATTTTTGTCCTTCATCGTCATCGTCATTAATTTTCTCATCAATGGAAAGGACATTCGAAAAGTAATGTTCATGCACAGTCTGATAGACTTGGTCTACACTTATCCCCATATGATCGGCAATTTCTTCTGGTGTCGCATGGCGCTGTAACTTCTGTTCAAGTCTCATAATCTCTTCTTCTTGTTTTTTGGATTTCTCCCTTGAAGAACGCGGTAACCAATCTTCTTTTCGCAAACCGTCGATGATTGTGCCCCGAATACGGAAAGAGGCATACGTATCAAACTTCAAATCTCTGCCTGGATCGAATTTCGTCAATGCGTCGAATAGACCTTGAAGTCCAAGGCTCATTATATCGTCGCGGGAAACGTTACGCGGCAGTCCCGAGCTAATCCGTTGTACATGATAGCTGACAAGCGGTGTGTATTTACGGACAAGTATGTCTCCTGCTTCGGGATCACGATTACGTATCCACAGGTCCCAATATACTTCTTCCTCCATCAAATCCTGTTTAGACATCGAATCCCTCACTTTCCATGATGATTCCGTCATAGTTACTCATATTATAGCAAAGAAACACGAAAAAAGGCGCCTGAAATGATCAGCCGCCATGCTTAATTGTTCGGCGGCCTAATTCTTCCGCTCTATTTTCAGATTTCTTTTGTGCCTAAGTTTACTGTCCGGACATTAAGTATTGATAGCGTGGGATTGAATTCGATTGTTCGTCCACTAGAACCACCCGTATCCTCGGCAATGATTGGAATGGACAATCGGTTCAATTCATTTTTAACAGCTTCAACGTTTCGCGGGCCTATGCGAATCGTATCGCTCGAACCGAATTGAAACATTTGTGAACCGCCAGCAATTTTAGCCTTCAACGCCATTGGCCTGACACCTTCCGCCTTAAGTAATTCCATCAGCGCATAAATACCCGTATCCGCAAATTTAGCTACATTTACGCGGTCCGATTTGCCAAGATTGGAATCCGGAAGCATGATATGTACCATACCTGCAACTTTTCTCTTCTCATCATACAATACGACTCCGACACATGAGCCCAGTCCGGAGGTACGAATTGTCATCGGTTCCTTGACGATATTCATATCTGCTATTCCTACTCTGACTACCTCTTTCAACGTCATCATCTCACATCACACCTAGTGAACGGAAAATTGTAACATAAGACGAAGGATCCGGAAGCAGGAAAAAGTGACCGTCAATATTTGAAATCCCATCCTCACCTTCTTCGCGAATTTGCGTGTCAATGACAATGACTTCATCGCTATGATGGGATACTTCAATCAATCCAAAACTAACGATTGCACCAACCATATCAACACTTAGTGAAGGTACGGTTGGATAAATCTTCAAGCCTGTAAAATCAGAAAGTGCAGACAAATAAGAACCGGAAAGAATATTGCCAAGTTCTTGCATCGCGGAAATTCCAATTTCAGGTAAATCAGGAGAAGAAAAATTGAATGTCTCGTCCCCAATTAATCTTCGAATAAAGTGATTTGCAGATTCCAATGGCAGAACAAAAAACATACTGCCTGACAAATCTCCCTCAATTCGGAGGAAGATTCCAGCTACAATCGTTTCAGCACCTCCAGCAAGGTCAAACATTTCATCGAATGAAACAAGTTTGACATTGGGAACATGCATGTCGATTTTACGTTCAAGCAGTTGCGACAATGAAGTTGCCGCATGCGCAGCTCCAATATTACCGACTTCTTTCAATACATCAAGATGCATATCGGTAATCGGGTTTTCAGAATTCATCTGTCGTCACCCGCTTCACGGGCTCAAGAACTTTATCAAGATTGAGCATGACGAGAAGGTGTTTTTCAACTTTAGCAACACCGGAAATGAAGTCCGATTCGATGGAACCCACAACTTCCGGTTGCGGTTCAATAGAATCCACTGGAATGTCAAGGACGTCATTCGCAGAGTCGACAATGAGCCCAACATCATATTCGTCCAATGTCACGATAATTATTCTTGTACTATCGTCCATCTCTTTTGGAGTGAGCCCGAACCGCTCACGTAAGTCGACAATCGGTGTAACGATCCCCCTTAGGTTAATGACCCCCTTAACGTAAGCCGGTGTCTTGGGAACTCGGGTAATCGAAAGCACTTTCTCGATTGACTGAACGATATCTACACTGATTGCATATTCCATATCCAACAATTGAAAAATGATTGCTTTCATTTCTTTTTGATCGAGTTTGTCAGTCATATTCTTTCACTCCCGCTTATTTAATCAACGCATTGCAATCAACAATGAGTGCAACTTGTCCATTTCCAAGAATCGTTGCACCGGATATCGCGAACACGTTTTGCAAATAATTACCAAGCGATTTCAACACGATTTCCTGTTGCCCGATGAATGAATCGACAACCAGTCCTGCTAACTTTTCACCTTTACGTACAATAACCACCGACTGATAGCCGTTCGACTCGCTATTTCGTTCTGGTATTTCGAAAATTTCCGCCAAATTTAAGAGTGGGATGATATTGCCGCGGAAATCGATTACTTGCTGATTGTGTGCATTCATAATCTCTGATGTCTGAATGATGGCTGTCTCAATGATTGATGACAACGGAATTGCAAACACTTCTTTTTCTAATTCCACTAGCATTACGGAAATGATAGACAATGTTAATGGAAGCTGTACTTGAAATAATGAGCCTTGACCTTCTTTCGATTCAATTGACATAAATCCGCCAAGCGATTCAATCGTAGTTTTGACGACATCCAGCCCTACACCCCGTCCAGATACATCTGAAATTTTTTCGGCCGTTGAGAAACCTGATGCTAGAATGAGTTCAGCTACTTGACGATCTGTTAATGTTTCGGCCATTTCTACTGAAACGATACCACTTTTAATTGCTTTAGCAAGAACACGTTCACGATTAACGCCCGCTCCATCGTCTTCAAGCTCGATAAATACGTGATTGCCGGAATGGTATGCACGTAGTGTCACTGTCCCCTCTTCTGGCTTACCTTTTGCAAGCCGTTCAGCTGGACTTTCAATCCCGTGATCAAGTGCATTACGTATTAAGTGAACAAGCGGATCTCCGATTTCATCGATAACAGTCCGATCCAGTTCAGTTTCAGCTCCAATAATTTCAAGCTCGACTTTTTTGTTAAGATCACGCGCCAACTGTCTTACCATTTTAGGGAAGCGATTGAATACAGTCTCTACCGGGATCATGCGCATGTTCAGGATAATCGTTTGTAAATCACCAGATACGCGCGTAATCCGTTCGACCGTTTCATTCAATTCTGCGTTATGAATTTCACTTGCAATCGATTGAAGCCTGCCCCGATCAATGATTAGTTCTTCAAACAGATTCATAAGGATATCAAGTCTATCAATATTCACACGAATTGTTTTGTTGCCGGACTGTACGCCTGAGTTGCGCTTTTCTTTTTGTACATTCGCACCTTTGTTGACGTCTATATCGATACTAATCGGCGTTATCATTTCTGTCTCTTTAGTGGTTTCTTCATCATTTTCACGCATCAGATAATCATTTGTAACAGGACTGACTGTCACATTTTCAATTTCGGACACTTTCATTACTTTCGCTTTCAATGCATCCGCATCTTCTTTTGTAATAAGTGCTACTGTAAACGTTTCTTTGAAGTCTTCATTTTCAAGTTGCTCCACTTTCGGTTCAGACTTGACGATTTCACCGGATTTTTCCAGTATTTCAAATACCATATATACTCTTGCTGCCTTCAACAAACAATCTTCACGCAATTGAACGGTAATTTCAAATACGTTAAATTCTTGTTCAAACGATTGACTAATGACAGTCATTTCGTAACCATCGTAATTGAGAGGACCTTGTTGACTGACTTTATCGTCTAGTACAACCGTTGCAGCAGTTTCAGCTGCAGCACCGCCTACCTCAATTCTATTCAATGATTCTACAAGATTACTGACATCTTTTTTACCTGTTCCGCCTGAAGCGATATCCATGACCATCTCTTCAAGATAGTCGACAGCTTGAAAAACAACGTCCAAAATTTCAGTTGTGACACGAATCTTCGAATTACGGATTGCATCCAATACATTTTCCATCATATGTGTAAGATCGGCGATGTCTTCATATCCCATTGTGGCAGACATCCCTTTCAACGTATGGGCGGATCGGAACACTTCATTTACAATGGCAAGATCTTGCGGGTTTTTCTCAAGTTCCAATAGATGCTCGTTGCACGCTTGCAGATGCTCCTTACTCTCATCAATAAACATTTCCAAATATTGATCTGTATCCATCGTGACGCCTCCTTTAAGACTTTATGATGCCAATTATCGTTTCTGATATGTCGTGTAAATCTACAACTTTATCAGCAAAACCAGCTTCTTTTATTGCTTTTGGCATACCATACACGACTGATGTCTTTGCAGATTCAGCAAGGGTGATTGTTTTGCCGTTTTTCCGTAATACTTCCATACCTTTTTTTCCGTCATACCCCATGCCTGTCATAATAACGGTCAAAAAGTTCAACTCGTTGTTCTCGGCAGCTGACTCGAGAAGAACATCAACAGATGGCCGATGTCCCATACGCGGGGGATCCACCGAATCCAGTCGGACGCAGTAAGTCAAACCTTTTTTTATCATTTTAAGATGTTTTCCACCCGGCGCAATATAGGCTGTGCCGTTTTCAAGCAACTCGCCATCTTCCGCTTCTTTTACATGAATAGCACAAAGACCGTCCAGTCTATCTGCAAGGGATTTTGTAAAGCCTGGAGGCATATGTTGAACAACGAGAATTGGAACACCGAATGAAGCAGGTATACCCGTCAGCACTTCTTGCAGTGCCCTAGGTCCCCCTGTCGATGTGCCTATTATAACAAATGTTTTACCTGTTTTGGAAATCTTATTTTTAGAAATGTTCATTAGCTGACTTTGATTAGCAGAAAAGGCGACTGTTTCAGTTACGCTCGCAACCGGATTAACGGTGGATCGTGAACTATTCGGCCGCGGCAATCGTCGACTCGTCATCTTTCTTGTTAGCGTAGACATCTCTACATCCGAAGCGGCAATGACTTTCCCTAAAATCTCTTCCTTCACTTCGTGAAGATTCAAGGATATTGCCCCGCCTGGTTTCGCAACGAAGTCAACTGCCCCATATTCCATAGCGAGCATCGTATTTTCTGCCCCTATTTCCGTCGTGCTTGACAACATTACGATTGGCACTGGGTAGTTCGACATAATTTCTTTTAGTGCTTCGAGTCCATTCATAATTGGCATTTCAATATCCATAGTCACTACATCCGGCTTTAAAGATTTCACTTTTTCGACTGCCTCTTTGCCATTGCGGGCGGTCCCAATCACTTCAATGCCGGGATGCCCCGAGAGAAAATCAGATATGAGCTTTCGCATAAACGCCGAATCATCCACAACAAGCGCTTTCTTAAGATTGCCTGTATTCAAATCATCCACGTCCTTTCGCAAATATGCTTCTCATTTTACCGAGGAATCCTTCGCCTTGTTTAAACTCCTCTTCCGAACTCGGACTGACAAAAGTCTCAGCAATTGCCATCATCCTTTTAGATATAGGTGCTTTTGGAAACAGGAGCAAAAATGGCTCCTGTGCAAGCACAGCTTTGTGAACTGCTGGGTCTTCAGGCAGGAAGCCAAGAATCTTAGTCTCTTTCCCAAGGAACTTCCGCATGGCATATTGAAGTCTCGTTACAGTATCATTGCCGTCATCCCCTTTTGAAACACGGTTACTGACAATGCTGAATGCCTTATCGGGATCTTGCAGACAAATGAATTTCATCATTGAGTAAGCATCTGTAATTGATGTTGGTTCAGTCGTTGAGATAACAATGATTTCATCAACAGCAACAAGCAATTCAATCGAACGTTGCGTAGCGCCCGCTCCCATATCAAACAAGATGAAATCATATCTTTGCTGTAGATGTTCAAAAGCTTGAATCAACCTATCGAACATATCTTTTGACCATTCCATGACCATATCGAGCCCAGAACCCCCAGAAATGAATGACAAACCTCCAGGCGCATCATTTACCACATCGTCTATTTCTACTTTGTTAAGTAAATAATCTCTTAAACTATTTTGAGGAGTCAACCCTAAAAGAATATGAATATTGCCCATTCCAATGTCCATATCAATAATGATTACTTTCTTGTCTTTAGCCAAAAGGGCATGAGCAAAATTCGTTGAGAAATTCGATTTCCCAACACCGCCCTTACCACTGACAATGGCAATAGATCTTGCTAGTTTTCCTTGGGACTTCAGCATCTTGAGCCTGAGTGTTTCTGCCTGATCACGCATCATAGGCATCCTTTACTAATAACTCTATAAGTTTCAAGCTGTCCGCTTCGGTAATATCTTCAGGTACTTCCTGACCATCAGTGTAATATGCAGTTCCAATGCCATAGTCCTTCATCAAATTGAACATCGGACCGATCGATCCTGTTTCATCCATTTTTGTGAAAATGAATTTTTCGACCGGAAATGAATTGAACTGTTCAATAATTGTGCGCATATCCTCTTCTTTAGACGTCATAGATAGTACAAGAAATGATTCCATATCGAGTGAAAAATCGATTAGACGTGTCAAATCCTCTACAAATTTAGCCTCTTTGTAATTTCGGCCTGCCGTATCAATAAAAATCAAATCACGATCAGCCAGGTTTTCGATTGCTTTTTCAAAATCCTTACTGTTGTACGCAATCTCTACCGGGGCTTGTAACAAGTTCGCGTAGGTGCGGAGCTGCTCTATTGCTGCAATTCGATATGTGTCAGTCGTAATAAAACCAATCTTTTGTTTTTTTTCAAGAAGAGCCCGGGCTGCAATTTTGGCAATTGTTGTGGTCTTGCCAACCCCCGTTGGTCCAAGCACGTTAATGAATTTTTTATTGAAAGAGATGCCCCCAAAAGGCAAATCATCCATTTCCCGTTCTAAGATTTGTTCGACAATGATACGCTGCTCTTCATTGGAAAGATCTTTTTTCTCTGCTTTCATCCTCTTGTAAAGACCCTCACCTAATTGAGTGATGAATTTTGCGGATAATCCCTGTTTTTCGAGATGTGAGAGTAATGGTTTAACTTCATCCGGAAAACGGGAATGTGCAGCTGCTTGCTGCATGTCCTTCAACATTTTTTTCATTTCAATCATTTCTTTTTTAAATTCAATAGATGTGCTGTCTTCTTTTTCAATACTTGGTGACAAAGAAGAAAGAACTGTGTCGTCTATTTTTGCAACCGGTTCATCGAAACCCGCAACAACTTCTACGGATTTCTTTTTAAATAAACCAAGGAATCCTTTTGATTTAACAACATTCGAGCTCAGGATAATCGCATCATCACCAAAATCCATGCGAACTTTTTTCATGGCGTCTACCATTGTCTCCGCCGTATACTTTTTCATCTTCATCAGATATCCACCACCCCGACACTTTGGACTTCAATGGAAGCTTCGAGTTCATTGTATGACAATACAGGAATTTGAGGGAAGTATCGTTCTGTTATTTGTCTCAAATACATGCGGATTGCCGGCGTACAAAGAATGACCGGCGATTGATCCATCAATGCCACGCGTTCTACTTCCCCTGCAATCGACTCGAGGATTTCTTGAGAATGCTGCGGGTCGAGAGATAGATAATTTCCTTGTTCCGTTTGTTGAATACTATCTGCAATCATTTTTTCGATTTTACCGGATACAGTCAGTACTTTAAGCGATTGGCCGGCTGATGCGTACTGATTTGTTATTTGTCTTGCAAGGGCCTGTCTAACATATTCGGTTAAGACATCGACATCTGATGTGTATTTCGAATAATCCGCAAGAGTTTCAAAGATGATTGGCAAGTTCCTTACTGAGACATGCTCGTTCAGTAGCTTTGCAAGTACTTTTTGAATTTCACCAATTGATAACGGCGTAGGTGTAAGCTCATCGACAAGAATCGGGAAAGTTTCACGCACATGATCGACAAGTTGTTTCGTTTCCTGACGGCCAATCAAATCCGCAGCATTCGCACGAATCACTTCTGTCAGATGTGTTGACACAACACTCGGTGGGTCAACAACCGTATAACCAAGAATCTCTGCATCTTCTTTCACATCTTCCGTTATCCATTTGGCTGGAAGACCAAATGATGGTTCGATTGTATCAATGCCTTCAATCGAATCATCCCCGCCTGGACTCATCGCTAGATAGTGGTCAAGAAGTAATTCACCTCTTGCTAATTCACTTCCCTTAATCTTGATTCTGTACTCATTCGGCTGTAACTGAATGTTGTCCCTTATACGGACGACTGGAATAACAAGACCCAGCTCAATTGCCAGCTGCCTTCGAATCATAACAACACGATCAAGTAAATCGCCACCCTGAGTAGCGTCGACGAGAGGGATAAGTCCATAACCGAATTCGAACTCGATTGGATCCACATTAAGCAGATTGACAACATTTTCAGGACTCTTCAGACCCTCCGTTTCAAGATCCTCTTCCATCTCCAGTAATTCCTCAGGATCTTCTGCAACTTTATGGGACATTATATATGCCCCGACTGCAAGCGCAAGCGCAATCGGAATTGTAAATATATCGTTAATAGGTGTAGCAAGACCGAGCAGCAAAACGGTTGCAGCAGCAACGTAAAGTAGTTTCGGCTGTCCAAGTAGCTGGGTTGTAATATCAGAACCGAGATTACCTTTAGAGGCAGCGCGTGTTACGACAATACCTGTTGCAGTCGAGATGAGAAGTGCTGGAATTTGAGAAACAATACCATCGCCGACTGTCAATTGTGAAAAGAGAACAGCTGCTTCCGCGAAAGGAAGACCCATTTGAGCAACCCCGATAATCATCCCGACGAGCAGGTTGATTATAACGATAATGATACCGGCAATTGCATCTCCTTTAACGAATTTTGTTGCCCCGTCCATTGCTCCGTAAAAGTCTGCTTCATTACTAACTTTTTCACGTCTCGTTCGCGCTTCAGTTTCAGAAATCATACCGGCATTCAAGTCCGCATCGATACTCATCTGTTTCCCCGGCATCGCATCTAGCGTGAAACGAGCTGCCACTTCAGATACCCGTTCCGCACCTTTTGTAATGACGATAAACTGAATAATGACAAGGATGACGAAAATAACGAGACCGACAACGATATTACCTCCTGTAACGAATGTCCCAAACGTTTCTACAACACCGCCCGCATCTCCGTTTGATAAAATCGCCCGCGTAGTTGAAACGTTGAGGCCAAGACGGAAAAGCGTAAGAAGGAGTAATAAGGTAGGGAAAATTGAAAATTGTAACGCTTCCTGCATGTTCATGGCTGTTAAAAGAACTAAAAGTCCAAGGGTAATATTTATAATAATCAAGAAACTTAAAAGCCATGGTGGAAGCGGGATGACAAGCATCGCAACGATCATTATTACCGCAGCGAGTACCCCTATATCTCTAAATTTCATGTCATCCCTACTTTCTTCTGATAAAGTCAGATTTTGCGTTGAATTCTGTACACATATGCAAGTATTTCGGCTATCGCCTTGAAGAACTCTTCTGGAATCCTTCCCCCTATTTCAACATCATCATAGAGTGATCTGGCAAGAGGCCGATTTTCTACCATGACGATATCATGTTCGGCGGCAATCAATTTAATCTTTTGAGCGACGAAATCGACACCTTTTGCCACAACAATCGGTGCATCCATATCCCCATCCTTATACTTTAGTGCAATCGCATAATGAGTCGGGTTCGTGATGACAACATCTGCGTTGGGCACTTCCTGCATCATGCGTCTCATTGCCATTTCACGTTGACGCTGCTTAATCCGGGATTTTATAATAGGATCCCCTTCAGAGTTTTTATATTCATCCTTGATATCTTGTTTAGACATCCGGAGATTTTTTTCATAGTCAAATTTTTGGTACATGAAATCTAGGATGGATATAAATAACAAAACAAATGCTGCTGTTATTCCCATCAATGCCGCAAGTTGCCCGACAGTCGTTAATACATCCCAGGGGCTTTTAAATGCGAGCCCTAGTACTTTATCAATATTTGATAGTACAATTAACGTCGTAGTTGTACCGATAAATGATATTTTCAGTAAGGACTTCATTAATTCAACAATGGCACGAATTGAAAAAATCCGTTTAAGACCTTTAATTGGATCTAATTTCTTTAAATCCATTTTCAACGGTTCCGCAGTAAAAAGTAAACCAAATTGGAATAGGTTTCCGGCTATACCTGCAACAACAGCAATAAGCATCACAGGCAATAATATAAATGCCATTTGAATCAATACGTCTCCGTAAATCAGCATTGCCTGGTCCTCATCTAACTTTGACAGCGTGATGTATTCAGTAAATGACTGATGGAAGAACACAAAAAAGCGGTCCCTCATAAATCCTGCGCCAAAAAACAGGAAAAGGAACACGGAAAGCAGCAGAATTGCGCTCGTAACGTCCTGGCTTTTTAGAACCTGGCCTTTCTTCCGGGAATCTTGACGTTTTTTTGGAGTGGCTTTTTCGGTCTTTTCTCCTGCAAAGAATTGCAGATCAAGCCGCAACATCATACTAGCCACCTCCAAGAATTATCATCAAGTCCCTCATACTAATTATCATCACTTCAAATAATTTCTTCATCATTTGAATCATGACACCCATCATAATAAACAGAACGATGAAACTTACACCGATTTTAATTGGGAATCCCACAACGAATATATTTAATTGCGGCACTGCTCTTGCAGTGATTCCAAGCGCCAAATCTACAAGGAATAAGGTCGCAACGATCGGAATTGACATTTGGAAGGCGATTGCAAATGAGGTTGCAAAGGTCCGAATCACGAAATCGACCAGTCGCTCTTGACCAAAAGCCGGCCATAATTGGTCCGCTGGAATGAATTGATAGCTATAAAAGATACCATCCAACAACATATGATGCCCGTTTAACGCCAGCAATAAGAGAATTGCTAATGAGTTAAAGAATTGACCTAGAAGCGGGGATTGTGCTCCTGTTTGCGGATCAATAACGTTCGCAATAGCAAACCCCATTTGGAAATCAATAAAACCACCGGCAATTTGAATTGCAGCCATAACAATGAACGCGAGAATTCCAATGAATAATCCTGTCATTGCCTCTTTCACGACTAATAAAAAGTACGCACCATCAATCTCTAGTATGGGCATGTCGACTGTATAGACCATCGCCCATGCAAGCAATGCACCAAAAATAATACGTTGAGTAGTCGGTATTGCACGATAAGAAAATAATGGAAGTGTTACAAAAAAAGCAGTAACTCGGGTCAGAATTAGTAAATAAGCGGCTAATGAAGGGACTAGTTCTTCCATTTAATCACCCGACATACCGTCCAAGATTCTCAAAGATATCAGCTGCAAACGTTGTAACTCTTGCCAGCATCCAAGGTCCGAAAAAGACAATCCCTACTAGAACTGCAACAATTTTAGGCACGAATGCCAGTGTCTGTTCCTGAATCTGTGTAGTTGCCTGAAAAACACTGACGGCAAGCCCTGTCACAAGTGCAAGGATAAGGAGGGGGCCTGAAGCCAAAAGAATGACCCAAATCGCACGCTCAGCTATCGCTATGACAAATTCATCCGTCATTCAAAACCCCTCCTAAAAACTTTGCAGTAATGATTTAATAATGAGATACCATCCATCAACAAGGACGAATAGCAATATTTTAAATGGCAATGAAATCATAACTGGCGGTAACATCATCATCCCCATCGACATAAGAATACTTGCTACAATCATGTCAATGACTAAAAATGGAATGAAAATCATGAAACCCATTTGAAACGCCGTTTTAATTTCACTTAAAGCGAATGCAGGAACTAACATCGTGAGCGAAATGTCTTCAAGAGATTCGGGCCGATCTGCTTTATTGTAGCGGAGAAATAACTCCAAATCCTTCTGCCGTGTATGTTTACTCATAAACTCTTTAAGCGGAATACTTGCCTCTTCATAGGCTTCGTCAAGTGAAATTTCTTCTGCAAATAACGGAGTCAGCGCATTATCATTCACTTGCTGAAATGTTGGAGCCATAATGAAAAACGTCAGAAAAAGCGCTAGACCGACTATTACTTGGTTTGGAGGCATCTGCTGCGTGGCAAGAGCAGTTCTGACGAATGACAGAACGATGACTATCCTCGCAAATGACGTCATTAAAATTAGAATAGCCGGCGCTAGTGACAAGACAGTCAGAAGCAACATCATTTTGATAGATGTCGATACATTCGACGGATCACTGTCCGAAAAAAATTGGGCAATATCATTCATCTCGGTTGCGCTCCTTTTCTGTCAACCGGCTGATATGCCGTTTCCTCTCTTCTTTCATCTCCTCAAGCCTCGATTGAAAAATGTTGCTAAAGTCAGGTGATTCTTCCGTTTTGACATTCGAATCGCTTTTCGATTTCCCTGTCACTTTAGCAAGTATTCGATTGAGCATACCGGTTGTTGTCTCCGCATTATCACCTTCGTAGAATTCAACTAGTTTGTCGATTTCATCGGGATCCGTAATCTCTTTCAACAACCGAATATCCTCTCCAACCCCGATAACGTAATAAGATTCTCCTATAACGACCAGTTGAATCGACTTATGCTGTCCAAGCGAGATACCACCCATATTTTTCATAAGTCGGGTTTTGTCATAGAGTCGGTTTTTCCGGTTGACGAACTTCAGAAGCCCGAATAATAACCCGAGAACGAATAGCAAAGCGAATAACGTTTTTATGTAATCCCCCGCCGAGGAACCGACGTCTGATTTATCTGCGGGAAGATCAGTAGCAGGTGGTGTTATTGCATCCTTATTGTTCTCAACGTCGGTATCTGTATCGACATCAGTTTTCGGTTCTTTATCAAACAAATCGGACACCGGCTTGTTCGGATCAGTGTCGGTGTCTGCGTAGACGGATGCATATGGCATTTGGCTTACGATGAGGATGACCAAAATGAGAGCTGACAAGTACTTTTGTACAAACGATGATTTCATCCCTCGATTAACCTAATGCTTTTTCGATTGCTTCAACAACACGATCCGCTTGGAACGGTTTGACGATAAAGTCTTTTGCGCCTGCTTGAATCGCATCGATAACCATCGCTTGCTGTCCCATTGCTGAACACATAATAATCATTGCAGATGGGTCTTTTTCTTTAATCGCTTTTAAAGCTGCAATGCCATCCATTTCCGGCATCGTAATATCCATCGTGACAAGATCCGGTTTTAAATCCATATACTTTTCAATGGCTTGAACACCATCTGCCGCTTCTCCAACAACTTCAAAATTATTTTTCGTCAAAATATCTTTAATCATCATGCGCATGAAAGCTGCGTCGTCCACTATTAATATACGTCTACCCATTGTCATTACCCCCGTTAAATTATCTTAAATTGTTCAAGCGTTCTACTTGGCTTAAAATATCTGTGATTCGTACACCGAAGTTTTCGTCAATAACGACAACTTCTCCTTTTGCGATATGACGGTTGTTCACTAAAATATCAACCGGTTCACCCGCAAGTTTGTCCAGTTCAATAATGGAACCGCTCGACATTTCCAGAATTTCCTTAACGGAACGTTTTGTTCTGCCTAGTTCCACCGTTACTGATAATGGAATATCAAGAAGCATATTCAAGTTATTGGACTCTGACTTATTTAAAGATGGACTTTCAAAGTTTGCAAACTGTGCCTGCTGGACTTGTACTTGCGGTTGTTGCGGCCGCATTTGCATCTGCTGTTGAGGGGCAGGTTGTGCATATTGTGGATCATAAGCCGGTTGTTGCATCCCTTGGCCAAAATCGTTTTGTCCATAAGGCTGTTGCGGTATTTGTTGCTGTTGCGTCGGCTGTTGTAATTGAGATGGTTGCTGTTCTGTCGGTCGAGTCATCTCCGCAACCGCTGCAGTTTCTTCTTCTGCGTCACCGCCCATGAGAGATTCAACTAATTTCTTTCCAAATCCTAATGGAAGTAATTGCATAATATTCGAATCGATAAGGTCGCCTACTTTAAGAGAAAACGACACTTTTATCAATAAATCATCTTCCGGAATAAGTTCTCGACCTTTGTCCTCCAGGACATTCATTAAATCAATTGAAGGCGGTGAAATATCAACTTTTTTATTAAACAGCGTCGACATTGATGTCGCAGCGGAACCCATCATTTGATTCATCGCTTCCTGAACCGCGCTCAAGTGGATTTCTCCAAGGTCCATATTCGGTTCTAAACCATCACCGCCTAGCATAAGATCCGCGATGATTGCCGCGTCACTTTGCTTAATAACTAGTAAATTCATACCGCTAAGTCCTACTGTATAGTCCACTTTAATAGCTACATATGGATGGATGAATTCTTCTTCCAACCCGTCCTTATCGACAACCGAAATGGTGGGTGTCGTTATGTCGACTTTTTGTCCGAGCAATGCAGATAATGCTGTTGCTGAACTACCAAAAGAGATATTGCCGATTTCACCAAGTGCGTCTTTTTCCATATCATTCAAATAATCTGAGGTTACTATTTCTTTAGTAGAGGAGTCCGCGGGCTCATCGCTCGCCAAAGGTTCCCCCCGTAATAAAGCTTCAATTTCTTCCTGTGAAAGGATATTATCACTCATCATCTTCATCCCCTCCGATCTGTGTATCAATTATCTGAACAGCCATTCGATTTCTCAAATGTCCAGGCTGTGCAGTGAATTTCGGTAAATCACCAATTTTTACGACAAGCGGATCTTCAATTTTACGGTCTAGCTTAATAACATCTCCCACTTGAAGATAAAGGAAATCTTCAACGGTCATCTGCCCATTACCCAGCTCAGCGACTATTGACAAAGGTGCTTGTTTCAAACGTTTTTCAAGAACGACACTTTGCTCTACTGTCGGTTCTTTCTTATTGGTCTGCATCCAATAGCGGACCGATAAGTTTGGGACGATTGGCTCAAGGACAACATGCGGGATACAAATATTAATCATCCCACTCGATTCTCCGATAATAATATTGAATGATATAACAACAACCGTTTCATTCGGAGATATCATTTGAAGAAACTGCGGATTTACCTCAATCTCTGTCAGGAATGGATCGATGTCAATGATGCCTGACCACGCTTCACGCAGATTATCAAAAGAACGTTCGAATAAACTAGTCATAATCTTCATTTCAATTTCAGTCAAATTATCGACTTTACCTGGACTTGCTCCGACTCCACCCATCATGCGATCGAGCATCGTATAGGCAATGTTTGGATTAACTTCCATTAGGATATTACCATCTAACGGAGGAACTTCGAAAATATTAATTAACGTCATGTTCGGAATAGAGCGGATAAATTCTTCAAAAGGAATTTGATCGACTGACGCGACGTTAATTTGGACATATGTGCGCAATTGTGCTGAAAAGTACGTCGTTAATAGCCTTGCAAAGTTCTCGTGAATCCGAGTCAAACTGCGAATTTGATCCTTAGAAAACCGAAGGGCACGTTTGAAATCGTACACCTTGACTTTCCGAGGCTCATCTTCTTTTTTCATGTCTTCTGCAGACATTTCCCCTGTTGAAATCGCGGACAATAATGCGTCGATCTCACCTTGGGATAATATATCCCCGGCCATATGGTCACCTCCCGGTATCTGACTCTAGTGCAAATGCTTGACTATATAAGTTGAACAGTTAAATACCTGCATAAATATTGAGCGCCGGAGCGGATTTCAAGGTAATCTTTAATTCAACTTATAGAGTTATTGAATAATGTAAGAAACGATATAGACTTTCTGAACTTCCCCATTTTGCATAAGCGGGTTCAGATGTGATTTCAAGGCATCCTCGAAAGCTTGTTTTCCTGCTTTCCCTTCGAGATCTTTCGCTGTCATTTCAGAAAGCTCTTGAATGACAATATTTTTCACTTGGAAATCTCTTTTTGCTAGTTCTTCAGCCGCTTCCTTATTGTCCGTCTGGATTTTCAAGGTGATGCGAATAAATTGCCGATTGCCAAGGTTCGTCGTAATTTCTTCGATATCAACCGAGGACTCGATAATATCATCAATCGTCGGCTCTTTCGCTTCATCATCTTTGTTTAGCTGCATAACGAGTATGAGTCCAACTACACCGATAAGTGTGATGCAAACTAGTATAATAAGGGATACTGTCATTACTTTATTCTTCATCTTCTTCACCTCGTATATGCGGATTTGATAACAACTGGACCGCCTTATAAAATTCAATGATACGACTGTTCACTTCATCAGCCGTATCAAGGACAACGTATTTCGTTCCTGTCGTAAGGGTAATCGTCGTGTCAGGAAATGACTCGACTTTCTCTATGTACAGAGCGTTCAATGTGAACGCCATGCCGTTTAGGCGTGAAACTCGAATCATATGTAAGGGGCCGGGCACAGAGCCGGCCCGACCCTCCTTTTCTAGTGAAGCTATGTTTGTGGGCGCCAGGTACTGACATCCATTTGTGTCCTTCCCCAAATTGTAGCAGCACCTGGCATCCCATATTATCCTATACTATCGTTTCAAGTTCACAAGCTCTTGCAAAATCTCATCCGACGTCGTAATAATCCGCGTGTTTGCTTGGAAACCACGTTGTGCCACAATCATTTCTGTAAATTCTTCTGCAAGGTCAACGTTAGACATTTCTAGGAAACCTGATTCTAATTTACCAAAACCTTGATCTAAACCAAAGCCAGGATTTGGATTTCCTGAGTTGGCTGAAACTCGGAAATAGTTACCGCCTACCTTATCAAGTCCACCTGGGTTCGAGAAGGTTGCAATTTGAAGTTTACCAGCGACTTGAAGTACAGCTTTGTTGTCCGATATTGCCTTGTCTACTGGAGCTTTGGCAGCATCATATGCTGTTTTAGCACCTGCAAGAGCAGTTTCAGCAGCAGTTACAGTAGCTGGAACAACCGGGTTCGCTTCTTTAGCGGCTTTTAAATTCGTTTCCGCAGTTTTAATAGCTGTTTTCAGTGTTGCTTCTTGTAGTTTAAAAGCATTTTCAGCAGTTGCTATTAACGCTTTACCTGCTGCTGTTGTATCAACAAAATAAACTGTCCCATCTTGCCCTACGGACATAGAGGTTGCTGATTTAGGTATTTGGATTGTTCCAATGGTTCCGCCAGTAACAGGTAATTCCATTTCTCCAGTGGGCGGAACAGCAGCACCGCCTGGTTTACCCTGCATCCCCTGAATATATCTTCCCTCGCCATCAACTAGGTCACCTTCACTGTCCATATAGAAATTCCCAGCTCTTGTATACAACATTTCATTACCATTCAATACTTGAAAGAATCCGTCCCCTGCAATCGCAAGATCTAACGTATTCCCCGTAAACTGCGTAGATCCACCTGTATGAAGCGTGTCAATCGCCGCAATTTGGGATCCTAGTCCTACTTGTCTTGGGTTGACACCACCACGACTATCTCCAGGACCTGAAGCTCCCGCCACTGTTTGTGAAATTAAATCTTTAAAGATTGTACGACCTTTTTTAAATCCATATGTGTTGACGTTAGCGATATTGTTACCAATCACGTCTAATTTCGTTTGAAAGTTTCGTAGACCTGAGATACCTGAATACATTGAGCGTAACATTTATATTTTTCCCCTCTCGATTTCAAAAAGTATGGCTGCATCTATCAGTCAGCGGCCGATGGCATCCATAAAGGTCCTGCCAATTTAACTAAGCACGATTGTGCCGTCGATGTTCGTAAATAATTGATCTTTTGCTTCCATGCGATCCATTGCTGTTATGACGGTTGAATTCTTCGCACTTATAATGAGTGCTGCTTGGTCCATCAAAACAAGTGAATCTTTAATCCCCTTGGCCTTTGCTTCGTTCACCTTTTCATTGACATGCGCCCATTCGGCATCTGATATATGGATGTTCCGTTCTGTCAAGCGCTCGGAGGCGTGCTTACTAATTTTAAGTTCAACAGGCTGTATTGCTTTATTCAAATGTTCTAGAAATGATTGTTTCGGGTTTTGCGTCGGTTTGACTGGTTGTCCTTGGTGTATAAGTGATTGCGATGGTATTCGATGTAAATTTAATTTATCCATATCATCATTCCATCATTTCTTCTTTTTCGCTTATCGAGGTGAATTTCTTGCCTTCAATCCGTGTTCCGTCTTCTAAAATGTATTGAAGTTTTCCATCTTTATTCGCAACTGATACTACTTTACCTTGTTTCTCTTCCTCGCCGTCCATGTAGCCAACGAACTTGCCAATAAGCATGCTTGCTTCAACAAGACTATTTGTTCCACCTGAACCAGACATCACTTCCGAAATATTACCTGGAGTCAACTCTTTCCCGTCATCCATAATGAATGTCACAGAGCCATTATCATATTTCACTGACACGATACGATTGGTTCCTTCGTCTACAATGGGTTTTCCATCCACATCTACAACCGCATTGCCGTTATCATCTAACTTCAGTTCATGCCAACGAACTTCTTTACCTGCAAAACTGTTGTATTGAATCAGTTGTGACTGATTTTGCGCTTCGGCGAATTTATCAAATGACTTCGATAAGTTCATCGTCTGTTCAAGTGCCGAGAACTGAGCCATTTGTGCGATAAACTCGTTATCCTTCATCGGGTTCGTCGGATCCTGGTTTTGCAATTGGGCAATAAGTAATTTCATAAAATCATCTTTCCCCATAACTCCATCGCCAGTTTTACGCTCATCCCGCTGTTTATTCACTAAATAATCTGATGCTGAAATCGCTTTTTGTCCTTCAATCATCTCTTACGCCTCCAACTCGATCATATACTCTTGGAATGTCATTTCTTCTTCGTCATTTTGTTCATGTTGCTCTTCTGTATCCTGTCCTTCTTTTCTGAAGTGCTGATTAAATGCTTGTTCACGTTCATTTTTGGATATATCTTGCAGTGTCTGAGAAATATCGATTCGCTCAACTTGCAAATTCTGTTGCAAGAATGCGCTTCTAAGCTGATGTAGCTGACTGTCAAGCATTTCTTTCCCCAGTGCAGTTGATGCAAGAATCCGTGCTGTCATGACACCATTAATCTGAAGCAATTCAATTCGTACTTGGCCGAGATGTTCAGGATACAATTTGACAAGAAGTCGGTTCGTTCCACCTGTTTGCCCAAAATTCGAACGTTTAAAAATGTTTTGCATCTCTTTGATCAATGTCTCATTACGAGAGTTGTTGCGATTTTCCAATTCAGCAAGCGTTTGTTCACCTTTCACCGCTAAAACAGTACCTAAAGCGCTACTAACAGCTTGTTGCAATGGTTCTTTAGAATTTGCTGTTGTTGACGATGGTTCAGAACTATTTTTTACAGTTTCTTCTTCCATGACAGTAACTACTGCAGATAATACTGGCTGTTGTTGTATCTCCTTGATTCCTTTGACAAGTAATGAAGGTTCAAGACCATTTTTCATTGGCCCATCATCTGTCATTGTTCGACCTGTATCTGCCTGAACGACAAATCGTCCTATATTTTTCGACTCCATCCATTGTACCATGCTAGACTTTGCAGAATTACTGGAAATAAGTAGATTTTCGCAATGTTTAGCCGCTGTTGCAAGAGAGCCTTGGAGCGTAAAAACCTGCTGTTCTTGTTTCATGAGTAAGTCTGTTTTCGGTGCTACCAGTTCCGCTGTTTTTAACAAGGTCAATAGCTCAACTGCCTGTTTCTTCGGTATTTCACCTTTTCCTTCAAGCGCATCCGTCAATTGTTTAAAAAATTGAGGTGCTACTTTGTCAATAACATTCAACACTGTCCAAAAATCATTCGTATTTGCGACCACTGACAGTTCATCCTCGTCAAGACCAGCTTCCTGTAGTAGTGGTAGTAAACTTTCGATCAATTGTTTTGGATCAAGATCTAGTAAGCTTGCAATCTCCTCTAAATCGCCTAGAGAAGAAATTGAGTCGACTTCACTATCCAAATCACGAGTTCCATTTTCTTTTAAACTAGTAATCGCAGCTTTAAGCTCTTCTAAAGATGTAGCATTAAATAGTTCCATTATCGCTTCATCAGATATCTCGCCGCCAGTTTCTTCTTTTACGGTAACGACAACTAATGGGACTTTTCCCGCAATACTGCTGAAAACCGATCCAAATGAACTTGATACAGGTTGACCCGATTGCATGTTATTTGTTGAAGTTTGCATGTTATTCCCAGCTAATGCTTGTAATGATGCGATGTTCACTTATTCACCTCCCTTCAATAGTATCGGCGCAAGCTTTCTTTTATTTAGTCATCATCGTTGTATATTTTGCTGCATCTTCCGGCGACATTTTTTCGAGAATTGACGCAAGGATATCCGGTTTTAAGTTAGTCAAAATCCGTATCGCTTCTGCGTCACTCATTTTCACAATGACAGGTGCCGAAGATTTGGCAGACATCTTCTCAAATGTATTTACAATTTCCTTAAAGTTACGCTTTGAATCATCTTTTTCGCGTATCAGTACTGCGATTTCGTCTAGAAGCTTTTCTTGCTCAATTAGTAACTTCTCGTTTTCATTGGCTGACTTATCGAGATCTTGTTGAACCTTGAAGAGTTGGGCTTCTTTTTCTTGAATTTCTGCCTGCATCGTCACGACTCGCTCTTCGAGGACCAGATTACCAACACCCGGATCTTCTTCTTTCTTCTCCGAAGTAAAGGGTAAATTACTAGTCCACTTCTTTGCCTCATCAAAAACATTTACATCTGCGAATTTAGCAAGAATCAAGACTAGCGCCGTGGTAAATAGAAGAGGGATGATTATCCAAAGTAAGAGGATTTGGAACGCTCCACCTTTACCTTCTTTTTCAGCCTTGATTATTTCTATTGTTTGTTTGGTCTTTTTCGCCACATTCTCACCCGTTTTCTCTTCTGCGGAACTTCAGCGTCGACAATTCGTCTAGCTGAATCGCTTCCAGCTGTTCCATTTCAGCGCGATGATGTTCACGATCTTTTTCCTTCATTTTTTCAAACTTGCGAACTTCAAGTGTTTTTTCTAAGAGTTTATTTTCATACCAATTCATTTTTGAACGGGCTTGCATTACTTGCTGTTGGACCTCCGAAATCCGTTTCTCTAAACTGCCAATGAATCGAGCATAGTAATGAATTTCATTGACCGAAAAACCGACCGCCATTTTCACTTGCTGCTCAGTGAGGGTATCTTCTTTCTTTTTCAGCAAATCATATAATTGAGTAGCAACTGTTTCGAACGCTTCAACCGAACCTTTGAATTCAACTTCAGTTTCGGTTTTTTCCTGCTCACGAAACGTCAATACTTTTTCAAAGCGATAGTTATAAGGCTTCATATGCTACCGCCTCCGGCACCGAGTGAAACGAGCTCAGCAATACTATCTTCTATTGAGATATTGTCTTTAAAACCTTGTTTCAAAAAATTTGTGATAAGCGGTTCGAATTCAATCGCTTGATCAATTTCTTTTGAAGTCCCGCGCTTATAAGCCCCGATATTGATAAGATCTTCGGATTTATCATACGTGTAATAAAGCTCTCGCAATCTTTCTGCTGATTTTACGTGTTCGGGCTCTGCAATATGGTTCATAAGCCGACTAACACTCTTCAATACGTTGATTGCGGGATATTGTCCCTTGTTCGCAAGTGTCCGATCGAGTACAATATGTCCGTCTAAGATTCCCCGGACCGCATCGGCAATTGGTTCATTCATATCATCACCGTCTACAAGAACCGTATAGAATGCCGTAATGGAACCATACTCATTGGTACCTGTACGCTCCAATAATTTCGGCAGGATAGCAAAGACTGAAGGGGTATACCCCCGTGTAGCCGGTGGTTCTCCAACGGCAAGTCCTATTTCGCGCTGGGCCATTGCAACACGAGTGACAGAGTCCATCATCAACATGACGTTCATCCCTTTGTCCCTGAAATACTCTGCGATTGCAGTTGCGGTAAAGGCTCCTTTAATACGCATAAGTGCAGGCTGATCAGACGTTGTCGCAACAACAATCGATCTGCTCATTCCTTCAGGTCCGAGATCACGTTCGATAAATTCGCGGACTTCCCGCCCACGCTCCCCGATAAGTGCAATGACGTTTAAGTCAGCTGTTGTATTGCGAGCAATCATTCCAAGCAATGTACTTTTCCCAACGCCAGAGCCAGCGAAAATTCCGACACGCTGGCCTTTTCCGACTGTCAACATTCCATCAATCGCCTTAACGCCTACAGATAACTTCTCGCTGATAGGTGGACGAGTGAGCGCATTAGGTGGGTCTTGTTCAGTTCTTACAGTAGTCAACCCTCTTGGAAGCATACTATTATCAATTGGGTTGCCCATCGAATCAAGTACTTTCCCCATTAAACTCATGCCCACTTTGATTTCAAGAGGTTTCCCTAAACTTTCGACAAGACATCCGCTGGATATATCACGAATGTTTGTATAGGGCATCAGAATGACGATTTCTTCCTTGAATCCGACAACTTCCGCTTTAATAACCGAATCTTCTCGGCCAGTATTATTTAAATGGATATGACAAACATCCCCGATTGAACTTTCAGGTCCTTGTGACTCGATCATTAGACCGACAACGCGGACAACACGTCCAAGTTTCTTGAAAGTCTTAACATTGGGAATGACAGTCATCAATTCCTCCGCTTTTTTCATCGTCAATCACCACTTTCCATGATACCGATGAGTTTCTCCCTTAATTCGTTTAACTGGTCATCAATGCTGACAACAATACGTCCATGATTTGTTTCGATATAACACTCAGTGGTTTCAAATTCTTCATTTACAAAAATAAGAAATGGCACATTTGGTGGGAATATCGATGCGAGTTCAGTTCGATTATCGGAAACAAGTTGAAAATAGTCGAGAGATACATACAGTTTAATTTCTTTCATTTCACGTGTTTCTTTTAAGGCTCTTTTAACAACCGATAAATAAACTTCCTCATCATCTTGAAGTATTTCTCCAATAATCCGTTCAGCAGAAAGCATTGCAAGATCAAGGATGACTCGTTCTTGACTCTCAAGATATTGGCGTGCATTTTGAATTGATAGCTCCGTTGTTTCATTTGAAGCGGTAATAGAAGTTGTCATATCCGACAATGATTTGTTGTGACCTTCTTCGTAACCGATTTGAAACCCTTCGTCGTATGCTTGTTGCTGAAGTATCGTTTTTTCATTTTGCCAAGCGGCTTGCATGACTGAAATCTCTTCTGTTGCCGTTTGTCTCAATTGTTCAATTGCCGCTTTCTCTTGCTCATTTATCGTTTTGGTCTCTTTCAACAAGCGGTCCCGTTCAGCAAGGACGGAATCTAGTGATAAACTCGCTTCCTTATTGACCTCCTGTGAAACAGAAAGGCTGCGTATGGATATTTCTTTCGTTTCTCCATTTTCCAATATCGTATTCAAAGAACGAAATACATTAGACAATGATGTCATCTCCTCCGCCACGAGCGATTATGATTTCACCAGTTTCCTCAAGTCTTCGAATAATGCCTACAATACGAGATTGGGCTTCCTCCACATCCTTCAATCGGACAGGTCCCATGACTTCCATTTCTTCTTGGAATGATTCGGCCATCCGTTGGGACATATTCCTGAACAAAACTTCTTTCACTTCTTCACTGGAAACTTTCAATGAAAGAATGAGATCTTCATTCTCACAATCACGAATAATACGTTGAATCGAACGGTTGTCCAATGTAACAATATCTTCGAAGACAAACATCCGTTTGCGAATTTCTTCGGCAAGTTCAGGATCTTGAATCTCAAGTGCATCAAGAATCGTTTTCTCAGTTGTTCTGTCGACTCCGTTAAGCACTTCGACGACTGCATCAACGCCACCTGTTTCTGTGTAGTCTTGCGTTACCGTTGAAGACAGCTTCCGCTCAAGTACAGCTTCGATCTCACTGATTACTTCCGGTGAAGTTGAATCCATCGTCGCGATTCTTCTCGCAATATCCGCCTGCACTTCTTGGGGTAATGATGATAAAATCATTCCAGCCTGTTCGGCCTCTAAGTATGACAAGATAAGCGCAATGGTTTGCGGATGCTCGTTTTGAATGAAATTTAGAATTTGTGATGGATCTGCTCGCCTTGCGAAATCAAAAGGCCGCACTTGTAACGAAGATGTCAAACGATTAATAATTGCTTGCGCATGTTCCTTGCCAAGTGCTTTTTCAAGAACCGTCTTCGCATAACCAATACCGCCTTGCGAGATATAATCTTGAGCAAGTGCGATGTTATGGAATTCTTCGATGATTTCTTCCTTTACGGAGGATTCAACCTTTTTAACACCTGAGATTTCAAGCGTTAGCCGTTCAATCTCATCTTCGTTCAAATGTTTATAGATTGCCGCCGATACTTCCGGGCCGAGGGAAATGAGCAGAAGTGCTGCTTTTTGTTTTCCTGTCATGCCTTTTTCTTTTTTAACCACAGTTCATCCCTCCGTCATTCCTCGGCTATCCATGTACGCAATAGTTTGGCAAACTCTTCTGGTTTTTCTTTTGCCATCTTCTCGAGTTGTTTTCTGCGGACAGTTCCTTCTGTTTCCAGCTCTGTATTAATATCATTCACATCAAACGATACGAGTTGCTCTTCCATAATCAGTTCTTCTTCCAGCTCTTCTGCATTCCGTCGACTTCTGAAGAACATAAATATAAGAATTCCGATGACAAGAAGAAGTACCCCACCAATCACGTAAATCCACCATGGTATTGCAGACTTCGGTTCAGATACGTCGACCATTTTCCCATTGAAAGGCTGAACCGAAACGACGATTTTATCACCAAGTTCCGCTTGGGTCAGTTCTCCAGCAGCCTCTTTGTCAATGGAAGTCCGAATTATTGTCTCAAGGATGCGTTGGACATCCTCTTGCAATCCTTGCGGCATTGACGTTGAATCGTCTGCTATAGGCGGTTCCACCATTACCTGGATTCCGATATCACGTATTTTATACGGGCTTTCGACAATTTCCTTGCGAATTCGATTAACTTCATTGTTAACCGTTTCTTCGATTTTTTCATAATCACCGTTTGAAAATTGCCCTTCTACGTAACCCGTTCTATTATCTGTAGGATCCTCCGCTTCCGGAGTCCCACCTGCTGCTTGGCCGTTTCCTGTAAATGATTCAGTGAGGCGTTGCACACTAAGTGCGATTCCTTCCATACTTTCCTCGTCAACAGGCGTCACAAGATTTTCTTCCCTGTTTTCAAGCTGGAAGTCGATATCCGTTGTGACCGAGACTACAATTTTATCTTGTCCCATCATTGTTCCAAGCATCATCTGTACTTGACGTTGTAAATCTCGTTCGATCGTTTTTTTGAGCGTCATCTGGTCCGTTATGCTTGGTCCATACGCAGTATCGGTAGCCTTCAAATCAAAATACTCGGAGTACTGGTTCATGATGACAATATCATCCGTCGACAGATTCGGCATACTTTTTGATACCAGTTTATAAAGTGCAGTAATTTGTGGTTCAGTGAATGTATGTCCCGCGTCAGTTTTCAACATGATTGATGCACTTGCCTGTTGAGTGTTTTCGTTCAAGAAAACGCTCTCTGTAGGCAATGTGATCATCACATCTGCATCTTTCACGCCTTCGATCCCTTTAATCAGGTTCGCAAGCTCGGTTTGCATCGAAGCGAGTTTAATCATATTGAACTCGTTATCCGTCGTTCCGAATCCCGCGTTTTGAGCAAAGAATGAGTAATCAATCATGCCAGAGTTCGGAAAGCCTTCTGCCGCAAGGGAGACAAGTAAGGAATCCACATTTTCTTTAGGCACTAGTATCGATGTCCCACCTGGCGCAACCTTACTTTTCACCCCTTGGGAGTCCAACTGTTCTTTAATTCGCCCAATCTCTGCCCGGGATACATCCGAATAGAGCGGTACATATTCCGTCCTAGATAGATAGATAGTCAGTAAAGCCGCGATTAGAATAACAGCTACTGCAGATCCGATATAAGTAACTTTTTGCTTTTTGGTACGACTTGACCAATACGTTTGAATATCCGCCCTGATCTTCGTCAATCTTTCATTCATTGTAATCCCCCGGTCAGCTTACGTAATTCAAAAATGCGGTCCAACTTGAATGGCGTATGCAATCAAACAGGCATCCTAATGATTTCTTGATATGCTTCGATTACTTTGTTCCGCACTTCCATCGTTGCATTTAACGCAATCGAAGCCTTTTGAGAAGCAATCATGACATCATGAAGTTCGATGTCTCCGCCGCGTACTAATTTCTCTGTCATTACATCCGATTCATACTGCTTATTATTCACTTCTTGAATAGCATCTTTTAAAAAGCTACCAAAAGTTTGCTGTGCCTCATATGGTGTTGGCACTGTTTTCACTTGATTTTCTATCTTAAGCATCCCTGCTGATTGCGTAGGATTAAAAATTGATTGTATGGCCATTTAAGTAACTTCCTTCCAGAATCATTATTTACCGATTTCAAGAGCTTTCATCAACATTGATTTATTGGCATTGATCACCGTAACATTCGCTTCATAAGAACGTGTAGCAGACATAAGGTCAATCATCTCCCGCAGTGGGTCGACATTCGGCATTGAAACATATCCTTCATCATTTGCATCTGGATGTGAAGGATCAAAGACAAGATTAAATGGTGTTTCGGTATCTTCTTTAATGCTCGAAACCGTCACACCATATCCTGCCGATCCTTTTACCTGATTACCCATCGCAGCGTTTAACATGGATGAGAATTGCCCTTCTTGCGGTTGAAAAGTAACAGATTTACGTCGATACGGCTGCCATTCCCCGTCAACCATTTTTCCGCGTGTTGTATCAATGTTCGCCATATTGGATGAAATGACGTCCATCCGCATGCGTTGAGCGGTCAATGCAGATGCGGACGTGTTCAAACTATGAAAAATCGTCATCGTCACCGACCTCCTTTAATAACATTTTGCAGTGTACTGAACTTCCCGTTAATACGGTCTACAACCGCGTTATAGTAAATTTGGTTAGCTGCAAGATCAGCCTGTTCCTTATCCATATCCACACCGTTTCCATCTTGCCGATAACGCAGATTCGAGTAATTGAAAACTCCGGGTTGTGTCGTGGTTGATTTGAAATCGATATGTCGCTTGTCTGTTCTGTAGGCTTCTAACGTATTCGCTTTAGCATTTGCAAAAACTTCTTCGAAACTGACATTTTTCGCCTTATAATTAGGAGTATCGATATTTGCTATATTTTGCGAAATCACTTTCCCTTTAGTAGCAGAAAAATCTAGTCCTCGCTCCAATTGCGTAATTGTCGATCCAAATATATTCATTGTTTCCACCTCTTATTCCCTCTATTGATGAAACAAAACTGTTATATTCTTAAAAAGTATTAAACTAGCGTTTTAAATCAATACTCTCATTGTATCGGATTTTGGTGATTCTTGTCTATATAAGAAGAATAATATCCGTTAGTCCAAAATAACCCATTTTATTATTAAAAAGTATTTAAAACCCCCTTTCTACTACCAAAGTCACTATTCAACTATAATTTCTGTGTATTCTCACTCAATCCAAGTCCGTTTTCTGCTATTATTTTTTACTCCACATACAAAAACACCTCTTCCTGAAACCGGAAGAGGTGTCGAAATGCCTATTATACACTTATGATTTTTGTTTTTCAAGCTCTTCAAGGAATTTATTGTTTAGGACTTTGATATACGTCCCTTTCATTCCAAGTGAACGAGATTCGATAACGCCAGCACTTTCTAGTTTACGTAGCGCATTCACGATTACCGAACGCGTAATGCCAACACGGTCTGCAATTTTAGAAGCGACTAGCAAGCCTTCATTGCCGTCAAGTTCATTAAAAATATGCTCAATCGCTTCGTGTTCACTGTAAGAAAGTGAATTGATAGCCATTTGAACAACTGCTTTACTGCGTGCTTCGATTTCAATTTTCTCGGATTTCTCACGTAGGATTTCCATTCCAACAACTGTTGCGCCATATTCCGCAAGGATCAAATCATCATCTTGGAACTCATCTTTAAGTCTTGCCAAGATTAGTGTACCAAGACGTTCACCGCCGCCGATGATTGGAACAATCGTTGTCAAGCCTTCTTTGAATAGCTCACGATTTTCAACCGGGAAAACAGTATGCGTGCTGTCCACATCCAAGTTAGAAGAAGTCTCTCTCACTTCAAACAAGCGGTTTGTATATTCTTCAGGGAATTTGCGGTCTATGAACATTTGTTTCATGCGTTCATTTTCAATTTGGTGATGTATTTCCAAACCAAGTAATTTCCCTTTTCTGCTTACGATAAACGCATTACAATCAATAACGGAGCTAAGCTTTTCAGCCATTTCCTTAAAGTTTACCGGTTTACCTGCTGATTCTTGTAGCATTGCGTTAATTTGACGTGTTTTTGATAATAAATTCATTTTCTTTTTTCCTCCTCAAGATACTTGCTAATCGTTTAAAGAATATTCTAAAGGTTTTTAATCATTAAATAAACTAAAACGTTTCAATTACAGGATAAATTGTGACAAATCTTTGTTTTTTGCGATACTTTTCAACTTCTCATCGACATAAGCTGGTGTTATTTTGATCGTTGCCGGCCCAATGTCAGCCGCTTCATACGAAAGCTCTTCAAGCAACTTCTCCAGAATTGTATGAAGCCGTCTAGCCCCAATGTTCTCAGTATCATCATTCACTTCGAATGCTATCTCAGCAAGTCTGCTGATTGCCTCTTCAGTAAAATCCAAAACGACTTCTTCCGTATTGAGCAATTTTTCGTATTGACGGATAAGAGAAAAATCAGGTTCTTTTAATATGCGTTCAAAATCGTTCTTTGTAAGCTTTTCCAGTTCCACCCGAATCGGAAATCGTCCCTGTAACTCAGGAATAATATCGGAAGGTTTTGACATATGGAAAGCCCCAGCCGCAATGAACAAGATGAAATCGGTCTTAACTGTACCGTACTTCGTCGACACAGTCGAGCCTTCAACGATTGGTAAAATGTCCCTCTGTACACCTTCGCGAGAAACATCTGTTGACGAACTGCCGCCACGGCTAGCGATTTTGTCCATCTCATCAATAAAGATGATTCCGGACTGCTCTGTCAATTCGATGGCCCGCCTTGAAATTTCATCATGATCAATCAGTTTGTCAGCCTCTTCTGCTTCAAGTGCAATTCGGGCTTCCTTCACTTTCATCTTCCGCTTGATGGTCTTTTTTGGCACAAGAGAAGAAAGTGCGTCTTGCATATTCGCGCCCATTTGTTCCATACCCGAACCTTGTAATGCGTCAAACATAGATGGTTGCTGCGCAGAAACTTCAACAGTGACCATGTGCTCTTCAAGTTCCCCTGCTTTAAGGCTTGTCGCAATCTCAGAACGTTTACGCTTCACTTCGGCTACTTCTGCATAATCAGGCTCTTCCTGTTCCACTTTTTGGCCAAAAAGCATTTCGAACGGATTTTGCATACCGCCCATTTTCTTTTTTTCAGGAACAAGTAATTCAATAAGCCGTTCTTCTGCAAGAATAACCGCATGTTCTTTCACAGCTTCACGCTGTTCTTCCTTAACGATCCGAATGCCCGCTTCAGTTAAATCTCTTATCATTGACTCGACATCTCGCCCTACATAGCCTACCTCTGTAAACTTCGTCGCTTCCACTTTAAGGAATGGCGCATTTACCAGCTTTGCAATTCTTCTCGCGATTTCAGTCTTTCCGACTCCTGTCGGGCCAATCATAAGAATATTTTTTGGTATGATTTCACTTTTTTCTTCATCAGAGAGCAGACTTCTTCTGTATCTATTACGGATTGCCACTGCCACTGCACGCTTGGCTTTGTCTTGGCCAATGATGTACCTGTCAAGATGAGCAGTCAATTCTTTGGGTGTCAGTTCTTGTCTCTTTGTCATTCGAGTACCTCCACAATAATATGGTCATTTGTATAGACACATATTTCCGAAGCAGTCTCCAGTGCCGCTTGGGCAATTTCAGCAGCAGTGAGCGAATGCCCACTATACTTTTTCAATGCCCGTCCGGCTGCAAGCGCATAATGACCTCCTGAACCAATTGCCAGAACGCCATCATCGGGCTCAATCACTTCTCCAGTTCCGGAAACGAGCAACAACTGCTCATTGTCCATTACGAGTAACATCGCCTCAAGCTTCCTTAGAATCCGGTCACCGCGCCATTCTTTCGCAAGTTCAACGGAAGCCCTTTGAAGGTTGCCGTTGTACTCCATCAACTTGGCTTCGAATAATTCAAATAACGTGAATGCGTCTGCTACAGAACCAGCAAAACCCGCCAGTACTTTACCGCCAAAGATTCGGCGTACTTTTTTTGCAGTATGTTTCATAACGACTGCATTTCCTACCGTCACTTGCCCATCGCCTGACATGGCACAAGACCCTTCATGGCGAATGGCAAAGATTGTCGTTGCATGGAATTCCATCAGATCATCCTCCTATGCTCGCGGATGCGTATTCATATATGTTTTTCTTAAATGCTCTTTTGTTATATGTGTATACACTTGCGTTGAAGATAAGTGACTGTGTCCAAGTAGCTCCTGAACGGTTCTCATGTCGGCGCCTCCTGCCAGAAGGTGAGTTGCAAAAGAATGACGAATCATATGCGGATAGATTTTCGAGTGGAGTGACGCGCGTTCCATCATCATGCTTAAGATATGGCGTACACCCCGGTCAGTCAGAGGATCGCCCCGTAAATTGACGAACAGCATGTCATGGTCTTTCTGTTTCATCAAATCCAGCCGGCTATTATCACGATAGGCATCAAGCGCGGATTGAGCAAAACTTCCGAACGGCACATAGCGTTCTTTACGACCTTTTCCCATGACCAAAACAATGCCAAGGTGGTCATCGATATCTTGCATTTTGATAGCTGTCAGCTCACTGACCCTTATGCCTGTTGCGTAGAGTAATTCAAGGAGGGCATAGTCACGTAGAGACTTTCTATCTTCTCCCTCACAGGAGGAAAATAGTACTTCCAGTTCCTCTTCATAAAAAAAAGCTGGCAACCGTCCTTCCTTCTTTGGATGATGAAGGGAACGGAACGCACTATCATCAATGCCATACCGGGCATTCGAAAACTTAAAAAAGGAACGAATAGAAGAGATTTTCCTAGAAATCGATGCTCTCGATAACCCTAGGTCATACAGTTCAGTGGCATAAAGCCTTGCTTCCGGATAAGCCACATCATTCAAATCTGTTATACCTTCAACTTCGAGAAATGACAAAAATGCATCTACATCTTTCTCATATTCCAATACTGTGTAAAATGAATAGTTCTTTTCCAAACGCACATATGAAATATATTCATCACGGACGCTAGAAGGTTGTACTGTCATACACTCACCCCTACTTGGAAAGTCGCTAAGTAATAACAATATTATGAGTCATTTGAATAATAACACATTATACGTAAAATGCTACAGTGAAGCGCGTCAACTAATAACCAAAAAATAGCGACTAATTCAGAAATTCGAAAGTCATCCACGATTCACTATACAATAAATGATGTTCGTCCGGCAACCTTCTAATCACCAGAAGTCTGACCTCTTTTAATTTGTTCGTATTTCTGACACAATTTGTCCATATCCATAAGAAACTGACAAGCATAAAGAGGTGTTATTTAAGATTCAACTAGGAACTGATTATATCCCATAGCTAAGCGTCCATATACTGCGACTGACCGACCATATGCCAATCACATCCATCTGCATCGACCACCCCAAAACAAAATCATAACTTATTCTTATTACTACACTTACTAATTTCCTTGACCATAAAAAGAAGAAGCCTAGGAGGACTACCCCCAGTCTTCTTCTTTCAGCAAGAAACTATTCAAGTTAATGACACTGATTGAAATTCACCAATTGCTTTTAGAGCACGTTCCGCATGCTGCTCTGCCCGTTCTAGTTTTGTGCGGACACGTTTGCCGAGTTCCGGGAAAAGGCCAAAGTTGATGTTCATTGGCTGGAAGTTTTCGGGATTGGCTTCCGTAACATATCGTGCCATGCTTCCGAGCGCCGTTTCATGTGGGAAATGGATTAGCTCTTTACCAAGTGCAAGATTAGCGGCGTTAATGCCTGCAATTAGGCCTGAGCCTGCTGATTCGACATATCCTTCGACACCAGTCATCTGTCCAGCAAAAAAGACATTTGGGTTCGCCTTTAACTGGTAAGTCGCGTTCAGAACACGCGGTGAATTAATAAATGTATTGCGATGCATAACACCATAGCGAACGATTTCAACGTTTTCAAGACCAGGAATTAAGTTGATGACTTCCTTTTGTGCGCCCCATTTCATATGCGTTTGAAATCCTACAATGTTATATAAAGTACCTGCCGCATCATCTTGACGAAGCTGAATGACCGCTTTTGCAAGTTCTCCTGTTTCAGGATGTTCAAGACCCACTGGTTTAAGTGCACCAAATAACAGTGTCTTCGCCCCGCGCTGTGCAAGTACTTCCACCGGCATGCATCCTTCGAAATAGATCTCTTTCTCAAATTCTTTCAAAGGTACAATCTCTGCCGCGACAAGCGCATTGTAGAATCTCTCAAACTCTTCCTCATTCATGGGACAGTTTAAATAAGCCGCTTCCCCTTTATCATAACGGGATTTCAAGTAAACTTTGTCCATATCAATTGAATCTTTTTCAATGATAGGTGCTGCCGCATCGTAGAAATATAGATATTCCTCGCCTGTTAGTTTACGAATTTCTTCAGCGAGTGCTGGAGAAGTTAAAGGACCCGTCGCAATAATCGTTATGCCATCCGGCAGTTCAGTCACTTCTTCATTGATAACTTCGATTAGTGGGTGATTTCGAATCGTATCTGTAACATTACCGGCAAACTCATGACGGTCGACCGCCAACGCTCCTCCAGCCGGGACTGCACAAGCGTCTGCTGCACGTATGATCAGGGAATCGAGTCTTCTCATCTCTTCCTTGATAATACCGACCGCATTCGTCAAGTTGTTAGCACGCAATGAATTGCTGCATACAAGCTCTGCAAATTTGTCCGTGTGGTGCGCTGGCGTTTGTTTTACAGGTCGCATCTCATATAAACGGACATTCACTCCACGGCTGGCAATTTGCCATGCAGCCTCGCTCCCAGCAAGGCCTGCACCTATCACATTTACAATGGTTGTCATCCCGACACCTTCTTTCTTCAGTTCTGTTTGTCTAGACCAAGGCGCTTCCGCTTTTCTTATTGTCCAGACTCCGGGCGCCAGATGCTCGGGTCATAAGTCGTTTCGGCTAGAAAGGATTGAACTGCATCCTTCCCGGGCAAAGAACCGCCGCTTCGCCAAACCGCCTTATGCCTGTCGCGGGCCCATAGGAAGTGGATTACACAGCCGTTGCCACACGATGTGGCGAACTTAGGCTGTGTTCATTTTCAATCGACGCCCTACGCTTTTCCCATTGTCCAGACTCCAGCGCCTAGCCTCTCGAGTCGCTTCAGTCTTGCTGATAAAGGTAAAGTACGCCTTTATCACAAGCCTTCCAGCGCTTTTCGGGGCTAAACAGGCGCTTCCGCTTTTCTTTGTTACTGTGTATCTTCTTTATAATCGCATTCTGTACATTGGATTTGTACACCTTTTTTCAGTTTCTTTTCAACTAACGTACTTTCACATTTTGGACACGGTCTCGCAATGGGTTTATCCCATGAAACGTATTCACATTCCGGGTACCTGTCACAGCCATAGAAAATACGCTTCGTTTTACTTTTCCGTTCGACGACCTGTCCTTCTTTACAAGTTGGACAAGTAACGCCGATTGGCTTAATAATAGCTTTCGTATTACGACATTCCGGAAAATTGGAACAAGCCATGAACTTGCCGTAACGACCCAATTTATAAACCATAGCAGAACCGCATTTTTCACAGTCTTCACCTGCAGGTTCATCCTTGATTTCGATTTTTTCCATTTCAGCATCCGCTACTTGCACATGCTTTTCAAAATCGCCATAGAAGTTATCGATAACTTCCACCCATTTAGTCTGGCCATGCTCAACATCATCGAGTTCTTTTTCCATTTGAGCCGTAAATTCAAGATCGATAATATTCGGGAAGTATTGGTCTACTGCTTGATGGACAATACCCCCTAGCTCTGTTGGGATGAATCTTTTTGCATCGAGTGTCACATATCCGCGTTTTTGAATTGTATCGAGTGTCGGCGCGTACGTAGAGGGACGACCTATGCCCTGCTCCTCAAGCGTTTTAACCAACCTCGCTTCTGAATACCTTGGCGGTGGTTGAGTAAAGTGCTGTTTAGGATCAATTTCACTAAACTTCACTTGCTCCCCTTCTTCAAGTGCCGGAAGGATACGGTCTTTCTCTTCTTCTTTATCGTCATTGCCTTCAACGTACACTTTCATAAATCCTTGGAATTTCACTTGCGAACCGTTCGCTCTGAAACGGACATCGCCGTTCACAAGATCGACTGCGACCGTGTCAAGTATAGCTGGCGCCATTTGACTGGCGACGAGCCGTTCCCATATGAGCTTATAAAGGCGCAGTTGATCCCTTGACAATACTGTTTTCATAGCAGCCGGCGGTCGCATGATGGATGTCGGGCGCACTGCTTCGTGTGCGTCCTGCGTTTTCGCAGTACTTTTAGATGCCGGCTTAGATGTCGCGACAAATTCTTTGCCATACATTGTTTCAATGAATGATCTCGCTTCTTCTTTTGCGCTATCAGCAATTCTGGTTGAGTCAGTTCTCATGTAAGTAATCAGACCGACTTGTCCTTCTTTGCCCAAGTTAATTCCCTCATAAAGCTGCTGTGCAAGCATCATTGTTTTTTTCGCGCGGAAGTTCAGCTTCCTCGCCGCTTCTTGTTGCAATGACGAAGTTGTAAACGGGAGTGCCGGATTTCGTTTGCGTTCTTTTTTAACAACATTTGCAATATCGAATTTATCTCCGTCTAATTGACTTAGAATTGCATCGACCTGTTTTTTGTCTGTAAGCTTCACTTTTTTCTTGGCATCGCCAAAGAACTCCGCTTCAAATACAGTATCGTCTTTTTCAAATTGGCCCGAAATACTCCAGTATTCTTCAGGGATAAATGCATTGATTTCATTCTCCCTGTCGATAATCATCCGAAGTGCTACAGATTGGACCCTGCCGGCGGATAAACCCTTTTTCACTTTTTTCCAGAGAATCGGACTAATGTTATAACCAACAAGACGATCTAATATACGTCGAGCCTGTTGCGCATCGACACGATCCATATCAATTGGCCGCGGATTCTTAAATGATTCTTTAATCGCTTCTTTAGTAATTTCATTGAAGACGACTCGGCAATCTGATTCGATATCTACACCGAGCTGGTTTGCCAAATGCCATGCAATCGCTTCCCCTTCTCTGTCGGGGTCAGCTGCGAGAAAGATTTTTTTAGCTTTTTTTGCTTCTTTTTTCAATTCTTGAAGAATCGGGCCTTTGCCGCGAATTGTAATGTATTTCGGTTCAAAATTATTTTCGGTGTCTACACCCATCTGACTGCGCGGAAGATCACGCAAATGTCCGAGAGATGCACGCACTTTATATTTTTTTCCGAGATAGCGTTCAATTGTTTTTGCTTTCGCAGGTGATTCAACAATTACTAGGTAGTCTGCCATTAAGTGTTTGCCTCCTTAGAGAGGTTCCGTATTTATTCATCAAAAGAGGTAATTCAAAAAGTCCGGACCTGCACAGGACATCTCGCCTATAGCAGAAGTTCATAAATAGCTGTCGGAAGCCATACTCGATTTGGATCCTACGGTTGTTACCATAGGACGCGGCGAGCTTAAGCTGCGTTCTTGTCAACTTGTCCCTATGCTCCTCATGTATTAAAAATACGCTACGGTGCTCGGAGGCAAAGCTTCTTAGTACTCCTCGGCTTTTTCGCCTTTCTTTTTGAACGTTTACTCAAAAGAATATCTGTTGCAAAATGTATACCACATTTCATTTTATTGCAACCTTTTCAATAGAAAAGGATTTTATTTAACCGTCGATAACGAGAGATCCAACGATTTGGAACCCGTTCCAAACTGGTTTTGCACCTTCATCCAGCAACTTATTCGGACCAGCCGACAAAAGTGATGTGATGGAGCCGGGAACCGCATAGATATCTTTCCCGTGATCGAGTGCGTGTTCAACCGTACTCATTGTCCCGCTTTTATCTGCGGCTTCAGTGACAACGACTGCGCTTGATAACCCGCTTATGATACGATTACGCATCGGAAAAGTCCAACGTTCAGGGCTTACATACGGTGGATACTCCGTAACAAGAAGATGATTTAGGGCTAATTTCTCTGCAAGCGCATGGTTTTCTTTTGGATAAAGGTGGAATAATCCATGCCCCAGTACTGCAATTGTCTTGCCGCCAAATTCGAGAGCCGCTTCGTGCGCCATCGTGTCAGCACCCCTGGCTAGTCCAGATACGATAACAGCCTTATTTTCCACAAGCGGTGGCACGATTAGCTGGAGCGCTTCTTTTGAATACACTGTTGCTTTACGGGATCCAATGATTGCTACTTTGAACTTTTCGGCAAGTAATGCGAAATCACCTTTTACGTACAAAACTGCTGGGGGATCGATAAGTAGTTGCAACTGGTCGGGATATAAGGGATTTGAGAATGGGATTGGGGTAATTGCATGCCGTTCATATAACTTTTCATAGGGGGTATCGGCGTTTCGGAGCAATTTTTCTTTTAATTGACTTGCTTTTGTAAGTGAGATTTTTAAAATTTGAGCAAGTTCAATTGCTTTGTACATGTACAACTTTTCGAGAGCGGGGTCTGTCTCGTAAAGTCTTTTTAATCTGTTCAAAGGCACCGGAAACATATAGTGGAGCGCCAGCAATCGCCTTTCAGCATCTGTCAATTCCATCAAATTCCTCCCTGAATACATTTTAAAAAAAGATGCAGCGCATAAACTAGCACGCTGCATCTCTCATATTAATGTGTTTTACACTTTTCGTACAGACCTTTTTCTTTAATTACTTTAATTAACGTTTCACCAATTACAGAAGGCGTATCCGCAACTTCAACACCCGCTGCATTTAACGCTTTGATTTTCTCTGCAGCTGTCCCTTTACCGCCGGAAATGATTGCACCAGCGTGGCCCATGCGTTTTCCTTCAGGAGCTGTTTGTCCACCGATAAAGCCGACAACAGGCTTCGTCATGTTCGCTTTAATCCAAGCAGCTGCCTCTTCTTCAGCAGTTCCTCCGATTTCACCGATCATCACAACAGCGTATGTCTCAGGATCTTCGTTGAATTCTTTAAGTACGTCGATGAAATTCGTGCCGTTCACCGGGTCTCCACCGATACCGACAGCAGTCGTTTGACCGATGCCCGCTTGGCTTAATTGGTGAGTAGCTTCATATGTCAGTGTACCAGAACGTGAAACAACTCCGACGTGGCCTTTTGTATGAATGTAGCCAGGCATGATGCCGATTTTACATTCGTCTGCCGTGATAACGCCAGGGCAGTTTGGTCCCACAAGACGTGTTTTCTTGCCTTCCATGTAGCGCTTCACTTTGACCATATCAAGTACCGGGATATGTTCTGTAATACAGATTGTCATGTCAAGATCTGCTTCTACTGCTTCCATAATCGCATCTGCTGCAAATGGAGCTGGAACATAAATAACTGAAACGTTTGCCCCAGTTGCTTTAACTGCGTCTTCAACTGTGTTGAAAACAGGAACACCCGCCGCTTCTGTTCCGCCTTTACCAGGCGTTACTCCGCCGACGATTTTCGTTCCATACTCAAGCATTTGTTCTGTATGAAAAAGTGCTGTAGCACCTGTAATTCCTTGTACGATAACTTTTGTATCTTTGTTAATGAAAATACTCATCGATTGTCCCTGCCTTTCTTAGCCTACGAGTTCTACAATCTTTTTCGCACCGTCTGCCATAGTATCAGCAGCGATGATGTTCAAGCCTGATTCATTCAATAGCGCTTTACCTTTGTCGACATTTGTACCTTCTAGACGAACGACAAGCGGTACTTGAAGACCCACTTCTTTTGATGCAACAATAACACCTTCAGCAATAACGTCACATTTCATAATTCCGCCGAAAATATTGACGAAAATCCCTTTGACGTTTTTATCAGAAAGGATGATTTTAAATGCTTCAGTAACTTTTTCAGCTGTCGCACTGCCGCCAACGTCAAGGAAGTTGGCAGGTGATCCGCCGTAGTAGTTGATTGTATCCATTGTAGCCATCGCAAGACCTGCGCCGTTAACCATACAGCCGATACTTCCGTCAAGGGAAATATAGCTAAGGTCATACTTCGAAGCTTCGATTTCTTTTGGATCCTCTTCATCATAGTCACGAAGTTCTAAGATGTCTTTGTGACGGTATAGTGCACTGTCGTCAAAGTTAAATTTCGCATCAAGAGCAAGTACATCGTCACCAGCTGTTACAACTAGCGGGTTAATTTCAACAATGGATGCGTCTTTTTCTACGAATACCTGGTAAAGTCCAAGCATGAATTTCGCAGCTTTGTTTACAAGATGTGTAGGGATGTTCATGTTATATGCCATGCGGCGTGCTTGGAATCCAGTCAAACCAACAACTGGGTCGATGACTTCTTTGAAAATCTTTTCTGGTGTTGCTTCTGCAACTTCCTCGATGTCCATTCCGCCTTCTTCAGATCCCATAAGCGTTACACGGTCTGTTGCGCTGTCGAGGACAAGTCCAAGATAGTACTCTTTCTTGATGTCAGATCCTTCTTCGATAAGAAGACGTTTAATTTCTTTGCCTTCAGGACCTGTTTGGTGAGTCACAAGTGTCTTACCAATCAATTCTTTTGCGTAAGCACGAACTTCATCAAGATTTTTTGCAATCTTAACGCCGCCCGCTTTCCCGCGTCCACCCGCGTGGATTTGTGCTTTAACTACGATAATGTCTGTACCTAGTTCCTTTGCAGCTTTTACCGCTTCCTCAGGAGAGAAAGCAACAAGACCGTTAGAAACAGCTACACCATATTCTCTTAGCAACTGTTTACCTTGATATTCATGGATATTCATCTTACATCCTCCATTCGAACTTCTAACTCTTTTAATTTACTGCCTTATCCATTGTAGTAAACTTGTCAAACAATGTCCACAATTGAATGCCGAATGTAGACATTTGTCGAATCTATGTCAAATTTTAGATTTCCCTTTTTTTGCATGTTCACGATCCATCTGATAAATATAAGCGAACACTTCAGATACTGCTTTGTATAATTCTTCAGGTATCGATTCATTTACATTTAATTGTCCTAAAATTTCAACTAGGCTGGGATCTTCCTGAATGGGGATATTATTCACTTTCGCTTTTTCCAATATATTTTCGGCAATTTTCCCTTTTCCTTTAGCGACTACTTTCGGAGCCCCGTTCGCAAACGGTTCATACGAAAGGGCGACCGCCTCTTTTCGGGTATGATGCTCTTCTGTCATATACGGAAGTCAACTCCTTGCCCATCGACTTTCATGGAACTGTTCTTTTTCAGCAGCGTTTTCTCTTCTTCGTTAAAATTTTTGAAAAATACACCCGACAATTTGTACCCGGCAGACTTAAGCCCTTCTTTCAGCTTTTCCTGGAGAATGCCTCCTCCTCCAATCGACTTAAGCGTATCATCTGCATTAAAGACAGTAACCGTTACAACCCTGTTCTGGACTTGCATATCAATAACTGTTTTCTCAATCGATTCTAGTTCGAGGTAAAAAAGAATCCGAGCAAAGTCGGGATCAATTTTCCCATCTTCTTTCATTCGTCCATTCCACTCTAACGTCGTATCGATACGCTTGCCAAAAAACTCTAGCGGCACTTGCATGACCAACTGATGTTGCACGCCATTTTCCCCCGACTGTAACAGCGGTCCGTTCATCCTCGTGACGACCGTCTCAGCCGCGTCCCGAAGAGCCGCAGAGACTGATGGATCATGCATAAGGGCGAGTAATTGCGGTTTTAAGGTTTCCGCAAGACGTCCGAAATCCGGTTCTTTACCAAGTAAACCCGCTTCATAGTTAAGTCCGAATGAACGAATGACCGTTTGCAAAGCGTCTTTTACAGCTTTTCCGTCAATCATTGCAGCCACTGCACCTTCTGCCGTTTGCACCGCCTTTTGGATGGACAGGTTGTCGGATCGCTCTGCTGTCTGCAGGAAGGCCGCCAACTTATCAGTCCCTTGCTGACCAAGCAAAGTAAGTAATTGTTCTTTGGGACCATCCGCTGAGGAAGTTGTCTGGAAGGGTGCAGAAATTGTATTTTCTGCAGTTATCCGTGTAAATGCCTGACTGAACTCCTGAAGGAATTTCGTTGGCGATTCAACTATCGGCTGAGTATTTACTGCACGGTCAATAATTGTTGTAAGCAGCGTCTTTTGTTGCGTATTCATCCCTGTTTCTACTGAAATCAATGCTTTTAAACTTTCCAACGGAACTTTCTGCTGGGCTGTCGGAGTATCACCAATTTGTTTGAGCGTCGCCAACAGTTGCGACACAATTGGCGATGACACCGAAGTGGCTTGAGGTGCAACAGCAGACTGCCTGTTCATGTTTTTAGCGGGAATATCCTGTGATCCTGTTTGAACAGGCTGTGATGTCGGTAATGCATTGCCACTTACGCTTGACGGCAATGAAGCTAGCACTTGCGGCAGGTTTGCGAGGGATGTCCGATCGGGTAAAACACCAGCATTTTTCAATAGTTGCAGGGTAGCAAAACGGTTTTCAGCAGGCTCCGCACGATCGAGCAATGTCAAGATGGATTGGCCTAAAAGTGCACCACCTGTTGCCTGCGCAAAGGGCTTGGCCATCTTCTCCAATGCAGATAGAATGGCTTCCTTGACCTGCGGGGCAACCGTATTATCAAAAGCCAGCACATTTCGCAATGAATTTAAAACGCTATGCAGCCCTTCTTTCGTTTCGACTCCCATAAATGACCGGAAGATATTTTCATTTAGAGGTAATTTCAATTCAATTATTTTCTGAAGCGATGCGAGAGCTTCATTCCACGCTGCTGGTGATACGCCTTTCAATAACGATTCGGCCTCCAGCAGGCCCTCCCTTGTCATCGGAATCCTATTTTTCATGACGAACGCAAGCAGCGATTGCATTTCTTGCGTCTTCGGCAATTGCATTGCGTCCATAAGTCCGCCCAGCTGACGTGCCTGCCCTTCTGCAGTTTGAAGCGGTCCTGAAATGATTTTCAACTGCAATTCCGGCTTCACTGCATTGACTTGAAAATAATAGGAGTCACCAGCTTTCATGGGCACTTCTAGTTTGGCAATCATCTTTTGGCCGCCAATCTGGACTTCAGCCATTTGTCCCGGGAAAAGTTGCTTAATCTGCCCGTGAAACAGTTGGCCTTCATTCAAGACAAGCGGTCTGTTCTGGACAGCGCCTGCCGTCAACTGGCCTGCTGATACTAGCGCAGGAGGAACACTCATAGGTCCCCTCTCCTTTCTTTCAATAGCGACTTAACAGGTTCGAAAGTTGAACGGTGATGTTCGCACGGACCGTATTTTTCAAGCGCCTGCATATGCTCGACAGTTCCATACCCCGCGTTTTTCGCGAAATTATAAAGTGGAAAATCACCATGTAATTCATCCATGATAGCGTCTCGCGTCGTCTTTGCGATGATAGAAGCTGCGGCAATTGCCAAGCTCTTTGCATCGCCTTTTATAATGGATTCTGCGGGACAATCCGTGTTGAGTACCATAGCATCCGCTAAGACGAAATCAGGTTTGACTGTAAGCCCCTTCACCGCTGTCTCCATTGAATCTCTTGTTGCCGCATAGATATTCATTTTATCTATAACATCCGCTGGCTGAATGTGTGCCGAATAAGCGATTGCTACGCTTTTTATCAGTGCTGCAAGCCGCTCTCTTTCCACTTTTGAAATGGTCTTCGAATCATCTAATCCGACAAGCTCCGGTGTTTCTCTCGGCAGAATGACCGCCGCAGTGACCACAGGGCCCGCTAAAGGCCCCCTTCCTGCCTCATCGACTCCAGCAACCAGAGCGCTTTCAAACGGTTCAAACGACGCGTCAAACGTTATTTTCATCATATGATTCCGCTCTACGCCTTTTCGTTTATCGTACTGGCGTTGCCAGCGGGCAAGTGCATTTTTCACGCCCAACCTTGTATCTTGCACAAGTTCTTCCATCCAGTACTCGGGTTCGTCAACCGTTTTCAACAGCTCCGTGATTTCTTTTATCGTTTTCAAATTGATCACCTTCCGCTAACTGCCAATTTATCTGTTCTTTTCTATTATATCGGCCACTATCGATACTTTTTGAGACACAAAGGAAAAGCACAAGGCGCCCAGGGCCAAGACACTGACCCATAAAAAAAAAAAAGCCGATTGCCGCGGAAAGAATTCCGTGCCGGCATCGGCCTACTCGTTTTGTGCTTGCTGTGCTGTGAAATCGAATGTCAGTTTTCCTAGGTATTCATTTCGGATATCCCTGACAATCAGCTCTGCCACTTTATCATAATCGACTTCTCCGCCTGTAGCGTACACTTTGCGGAGTGCACCAATTTGATCAAAAATTGGACGTATTTCATCACCGATGGTTGTCAGCCCGTATCGGTCTGTAAGCCGAGCCGGATAATTCGCTTCCAAGAAACGGAGACCGTACACTGCCAAGTCTTCCATGTTGACGATTGTATCTTTAATGGCTCCTGTCAGCGCAAGCTTGAAGCCAACTTCTTTATCTTCAAATTTAGGCCATAGAATACCTGGTGTATCGAGAAGTTCGAGCTCTTTTTCGTATTTAATCCATTGCTGAGCTTTTGTAACGCCCGGTGTATTACCCGTTTTAGCAATATTTTTCTTTGCAAGTCTGTTGATAAGTGTTGATTTTCCAACGTTCGGTATCCCTACAATCATCGCACGCATCGCGCCTGGCCGAATACCTCGCGAACGCATTCTCGCCAACTTCGGTTCCAAAATCTCTTTTGCTGCCTTTATAACAGTTTGAAGCCCTCTTCCTTCAAATGAATTGATGGCTACTGCACGAATTCCTCTCGCTTCAAAATAGCGGATCCAGCGTGCTGTTTCCGTTTCATCCGCAAGATCCATCTTATTGAGGATAAGAAGTCTTGGTTTTTGATGAATGACTTCGTCAATCATCGGATTTCTAGAGGACAGTGGAAGCCTCGCATCGATTAATTCAAAAACGATGTCAACAAGCTTCAGTTTTTCAGTTACTTCTCGGCGCGCTTTCGCCATATGTCCGGGAAACCATTGAATTGTCATGTTGTAATTTCCTCCCGTCAGTCAATAAATCCAAAATCTTTAATTGGCCAGAAAACTACTTTTGTGCTGCCGATGATTTCATCGATTGCAACGGCTCCAATATGTCTGGAGTCTTTACTTTTTCTTCTGTTGTCCCCCATAACAAATACATGATCTGCTGGGACAGTCTTGCTCCCAATCTTCTCCTCAAGGTTGAAATCTTCAGTAAGCGGACTATCCACAATTTCCGATTTGTATTGGTCAAGATAAGGTTCTTCGAACGGCTCGCCATTAACATATAAAATGTCATCACGATACTCCACTTCGTCGCCAGGTAATCCGATTACTCTTTTTATGTAATCTTTCTCTTCGGGTGCATGGAAGACAACAACATCAAACCGTTTTGGTTCTCCGATTGTATAACCAATTTTGTTGACAATCATTCGATCCCCATTTTCAAGTGTCGGCATCATTGATACTCCATCTACAACAATTGGTGTAAAAAGAAATACCCGAATAATTGCTGCTAGTCCGAACGCGATTAAAAGCGCCTTTACCCATTCCCACGTTTCATTTTTCTTTTTTCCTTCATTCATGTGCAAAGCGCCTCCCGCATATTTCTGTCCTTATTGTACAGTCTATTCATATTTGAGGCAAAAAGAAAGGAGGCCGTTTGTTGGCCTCCTGCATTTTTTATCGAAGTTCTTTGATACGTGCAGCTTTTCCGCGCAGGCTGCGAAGGTAGTACAACTTCGCACGGCGTACTTTACCACGGCGTGTCACTTCAAGTAGAGTAATTTTCGGTGTGTGTACAGGGAATGTACGCTCAACACCTACACCGTTAGAGATTTTACGGACTGTGAAAGTTTCACTGATTCCGCCTCCACGACGTTTAATAACAATTCCTTCAAATAGCTGAATACGCTCGCGCGTTCCCTCTACAATTTTAACGTGCAAACGAACTGTATCTCCTGCACGAAACGCTGGATGATCAGAACGAAGCTGATCTTTTGTGATTTCTGAAATGATATGTTGCATAATTAACCTCTCCCTATCCACAGATGTTCTTACACTTCTTGCCTTTGCAGCGGAACACCAGTAAGTATGTACTTAACATAGAAGTACATAGTAGATAGTACCACAAAGTGCAAGTCGACGCAAGGTCATCTGACTATTTTTTTCTTTGATTTAGTTGGTGCAGCAATTTGCGTTGATGATCGGTAAGTGGCGCGTCTTGAAGCAAGTCCTTTCTCCGCTCAAATGTCCGGAGTAGCGACTGTTCTTCACGCCATTTATCAATTTCCGCATGGTTCCCGGACAAAAGTACATCCGGTACTTCCATCCCGTTAAAATTTGATGGCCGTGTATATTGAGGATACTCGAGCAAACCCGTCGAAAATGAATCGAGAACAGGTGAATCAACATTGCCCAAGACATTTGGCAATAGCCGGACGACACTGTCAATCACAGCCATTGCAGCAATCTCTCCACCTGTCAGAACGAAGTCACCGATGGATAACTCGTCCGTAACAAGATATTGACGTATACGCTCATCGTACCCCTCGTAATGACCGCATATGAATACTACATGGTCTTCAGCAGAAAGTTCTTCGGCTTTCTTTTGTGTAAATCGTTCTCCCTGAGGGCACATCAAAATGACACGCGGCGGTTTTTCAACCCCCTCCGATATCGCTTCAACTGCCGCAAAGAGCGGTTCTGGTTTAAGGACCATACCCGCCCCGCCGCCGTAAGGATAATCGTCAACTTTATGGTGCTTGTTTGTAGAGTATTCACGGAAATCAGTTACTCCAAATGTGACTGCACCATTCGCCTGCGCTTTTTTCATGATCGAGGAATGGAGGACACCTTCGAACATTTCAGGAAATAACGAAAGGACATCGATTTTCATCATGAAAGAAGTCCTTCCATTGGATCGATAATGATTTTTTTGCTAGCTATATCGACTTCTTTCACGATGTCTTCGATATAAGGAATGTAATGCGGCTTGCCCTTTTCCGGCGTTACTGTCCACACGTCATTTGCACCAGTTTCAAGAATCTCTGTTACTTTACCCAGTTCGATCCCTTCGGTCGTGAACACTGTACAATCAACAATTTCGTGATAGTAAAATTCGTTTTCATCCAGATCACCAAGTTGGTTTTCCGGTATCATGAAAATACCGTTCCGATACTTTTCAACATCATTAAGATTCGGATGATTTTCAAACGTCAGCAAATCAAAGTTCTTATGCTGACGATGACTTGCCACAGTCAAGTAGATCGGCGTCTTACTATCCGGCATAAACAAAGCAAGCTTGTTGCCCACCGTATAACGTTCTTCCGGGAAATGAGTACGTGAAATAACACGTACTTCTCCACGAATACCGTGCGTATTAACAATTGTACCAACGTTGAACCATTGCATAAAAATCACACCTTCCATTATTTTAAATAAGAATAACTTATATATGCCGAAATAAAGAATTCCATTAAATCCGCTACGGCGCTCGGGGATACCTCCCACCATAAGCCAAGCAGCTTCTCTACCAGTCTTATGGCTACGGCTACCCCTTTGAGGCGCCTACGCTCAATTAATATAGGCATTCATGTGTTCAACTTAAATAGACAAAAAAGGAAGGAACATAGGCTCCCTCCTTTTTTTGCATCAATCTATAATATCGATATAAACCTTCTTGCCGTGGTGACTGCCTGCTGCTGAATAAACAATGGTTCGTATCGCTTTCGCAACACGTCCCTGCTTTCCGATAACTTTTCCCATATCTTCGGGATTTACGGATAGTTTATAGATGACACGATTATCGTGCTCATCCATTGCAACCCGGACATCCTCTGGATAATCGACTAACGGTTTAACGATTGTCTCAATCAGCTGCTTCATGTACACCCCTCCTGATTACTTACCGAGTTTAGCGTTATGGTATTTTTCCATGATGCCTTTGTCGGAAAACAGGTTACGGACAGTATCAGATGGTTTAGCACCATTTTGAAGCCATTGAAGAGCTAGCTCTTCGTTAATTTTTACTTCAGCTGGTTTTGTAAGTGGGTTGTAAGTACCAACCGTTTCGATTTGACGACCATCACGTGGTGAACGTGAATCTGCTACTACAATACGATAGAAAGGAGTTTTCTTTGCTCCCATACGTTTAAGACGAATTTTTACTGACATTTTTACTTGCACCTCCGAATAGTTTCACACAAGATAGTATATTATCAAGCTTTCTGTTGTTTGTAAAGTGTTTTTTCTTAACACCTTAAAATTCTTTCTAAAAAACCGGATTTTCAGTACATAAATGATTAAATTCTCAACTGAGACGCACATCTAATCTCGTGCATACCGTAATCTACACAGGCAGTTGCCCCAGGAAATGAAGCAATTAAGATGCATTCATTTATAAAGAACGCTTTGCACTTTTCATTTAAAAAACGAATCCAATCCGGGCATTTTCATCTTCTTTTTACCTTTTTGCTGCATGCCGGTCATTTGTTTAACCATCTTTTTCATGTCTTCGAATTGCTTTAACAACCGATTGACGTCTTGGATGGTCGTTCCTGAGCCTTTAGCAATCCGCTTGCGGCGGTTTGAATTGATGATTTCAGGTGTATTGCGCTCCGACTTTGTCATCGATTGTATAACCGCTTCAACGCGACCCATCTGGCCCTCGTCAACTTTTGCATTATCGAGCCCTTTGATTTTATTGGCACCCGGCATCATTTTCAAGAGTTCGTCGAGCGGTCCCATCTTTTTGACTTGCTGAAGCTGGTCAAGGAAATCGTCGAGTGTAAATGATTGCGTCCGGAACTTTTGTTCAAGTTCTTTCGACTTCTCTTCATCGACGTTCTCTTGCGCTTTTTCAATAAGAGACATAACATCACCCATACCAAGAATCCGGGATGCCATACGCTCCGGATGGAATGGTTCAAGTGCGTCCATTTTCTCGCCCATCCCGACAAATTTAATTGGTTTGGCTGTAACAGCACGGATTGAAAGTGCGGCTCCGCCTCGTGTATCACCGTCAAGTTTCGTCAGGACAACGCCTGTTATACCTACAGTATCATCGAAACTTTTTGCGACATTCACCGCATCCTGCCCTGTCATTGCATCAACAACCAGGAACACTTCGTCCGGCTTACTGAGGTCTCGAATATCTTTCAGTTCCTGCATCAGTTCTTCGTCGACATGCAATCTTCCGGCAGTATCAATGATAACGACGTCGTGATGTTCTTTCTCTGCCTCTGCAAGTGCCTGACGGACAATTTCAACTGGTGAAATGTCTGTTCCAAGTGCAAATACAGGCATTGTCAACTGCTTGCCTAGTGTTTCCAATTGCTGAATCGCAGCAGGTCTGTAAACGTCTGCCGCAACAAGAAGCGGCTTTTTATTGTGCCGCTTCCGAAGCACACTTGCCAGTTTCCCCGTAGTCGTCGTTTTCCCTGCACCTTGTAGGCCGACCATCATTATGACGGTCGGAGACTTCCTTGCAAACTGAATGGGATTTTGTTCGCCGCCCATCAGATTCGTCAGTTCATCTTTAACGATTTTGACAACCTGCTGGCCCGGCGTAAGGCTTTTCATGACGTCCTGACCTACAGCACGTTCGCTTACTGTTTTGACAAACTCTTTCACAACTTTTAAGTTGACGTCAGCCTCAATCAGCGCAAAACGTACTTCGCGCATCATTTCCTTGACATCAGCTTCGTCGATTTTTCCTTTGCCCTTAATTTTCTGTAGCGTCCCTTGCAGGCGCTGGGCTAAACCTTCAAATGCCATGCACAGAGCCTCCTACTCATGATTTCTTAATCCACTTAACAATTCTCTAATTGTTTCCGACTTTTCATCTGAATCGGTTATGAGCTGTTCAAGATAATCTACAATTTCCGCTCGTTTCTGGAATTCCGAAAATAAATTCAACTTCTCTTCATAGTCTTCGAGCATTGCTTCCGTCCGGCGAACATTGTCATAGACAGCCTGACGCGATACGCCGTATTCCCCGGCAATTTCACCGAGCGAAAGATCTTCTAAATAGTAAAGTTGCATATAAAGTCTCTGTTTATCAGTCAAAAGTGACTGATAAAAATCGAAGAGGAAGTTGATGCGTGTCGTTTTTGCAAGCGTCATGCGCTTTGCCTCCCCGCTGTGTTCTTCCTAAGTCATCATAGTATGACGACGTTGTACTGTCAAGCCGTTTTACTTGTCTGACTCGCATCAAAAAGCATAAACGCTTTCCTATAAATGAACGTAGCATAAAATGTACTGCGATCTTTGCCGCATAGTCGACCTGCTTATGACCTTGAGATCTTGGGTGTCAAAACCTAGACATCCGTTTCCTGTTCTAATCCATCCGCAAAAAGACCGTATACATACTTTTCTGGATCGAATTGTTGCAAATCATCCACACCTTCACCAAGTCCGACAAATTTAACAGGTATGTTCAATTTTTTTCTGATAGCGAGTACAATACCACCCTTTGCCGTGCCATCAAGCTTCGTCAAGACGATTCCTGTAACATTTGTCGCTTCTTGGAATGTCTGTGCTTGGATGAGGGCGTTTTGGCCCGTCGTTGCATCAAGCGCCAAAAGCACTTCATGTGGTGCGCCTTCCACTTCTTTACTAATTACACGATGCACTTTTTGAAGTTCATTCATCAAATTCACCTTGTTTTGAAGTCTACCTGCAGTATCGCAGATAAGGACGTCCACTTTACGGTTTTTTGCGGCCCGGATTGCATCATACATGACAGCGGCAGGATCGGATCCTTCCGACTGACGAATCACTTCAACTCCGGCACGTTCACCCCAGACGACAAGCTGATCGATGGCTCCCGCACGGAAAGTATCGCCCGCTGCAAGCATGACCGTTTTTCCTTCCGCCATGAGGCGAGCTGCCAATTTCCCTATTGTCGTCGTTTTCCCTACGCCATTCACACCTACCATCAAGACGACAGTTAGTTCATCCTCTTGAATATTTAGGTTATTGTCGATTTCTTCTCCCGCTTGGTAGATCTCAACAAGTTTTTCGGAGATAACCGATTGGATGCCTGCAGTATCTTTAATATTTTTCCGCTGCACTTCAACCTTCAGTAAATCGATAAGTTCCATCACGGTTTCGTATCCGACATCTGCCTGTAACAGCAACTCTTCCAATTCCTCGAAGAATTCTTCGTCGATCACCCTGAAACGCGCAACTAGATCATTCACTTTGGATGTAAACTGATTACGGGTTTTTGATAATCCATCTTTAAACTTTTCTGTTACCGCTTCGTTCGTACCGGTAATTTTTTCTTTAAGCTTCTTAAAAAAAGACAATGATAGCCTCTCCTTTACATGATTGCTTCTTCTGGTACTTCGGAAAGTTTGACCGAAATGACTCTGGAGACACCTGATTCCTGCATCGTGATTCCATAGAGCACATCGGCTCCTTCCATCGTTCCCTTACGATGTGTAATTACTATAAATTGAGTCTTCTCGGAAAACTTTTTCAAGTATTTACTGTAGCGTATTACATTCGCTTCGTCGAGAGCAGCTTCAACCTCATCGAGAATACAAAACGGCACAGGACGCACTTCGATGATTGAGAACAATAACGAAATCGCTGTCAGCGCACGTTCGCCACCTGATAGAAGACTTAAGTTCTGCAGTTTTTTCCCTGGAGGACGCGCAACAATTTCAACACCCGTTTCAAGTAAATTATCAGGTTGAGTTAGGATTAAATCTGCATCCCCTCCGCCAAACATTTCCTTGAAGACATGCCGGAAGCGGTTCTGGACAGCATTAAACGTTGTCAAAAATCGCGTTGTCATTTCCACGTCCATTTCTGTCATCGCTTCATGAAGTGTGGTTTTCGCTTCTAATAAATCATTGCGCTGCTCATCTAAGAAAAGATGCCGCTCGGACACTTCTTCAAACTCCGCAATCGCCCCCGGATTAACGGGTCCTATAGCTGATAACTGACGTTTTAAGGATTCAACTTTTTCTCTTGTCCGTAATTCATCAAAATCATCAGCAATGATTCCATCCGGGTATAATCCATATTCAGTCAGCAGCTGTTGCGTGATTGACTCATACTGCACTTCTAAACGTGATAATGCTACGGAAAGTGCATTTAATGCAGAAATCGTTTCTCCGGCACTTCCTCTAAGCTTTTGGAGCAACGTATTTTTCTCCTCAAGCCGATTAGCAAGTACTGTCCGGGTCTCCCTGTCTGCCATAATCGCTTTTTCAAGCGAATCCTTCTCAGCAGAAGCCTTTTCAATTTCCGCCGCAATTTGTTCAGTATTTAATTCACTACCACTTTCAGTTCCGGTGAAGTACTGCATTTCATCGCGCAATGAAGCTAATTTAGCTTCCGCTTGGGAAAACGCATATGCCATTTCATCAATGAATGTTTGCTGGTGCGCTTTCTGTTCACGCAAAACAGCCACTCGCTCCCGAAGCTCATTGAACCGACTTGTCAATGTAGCTTCTTCGTTCCTGCGGTCGGAAGCAAGACGTTCAAGTGTTTCAACTTTTGATCGAATTGCTTCCAGTTCACTCTTCACGCGTGCATGGTTTTGTTGTAAAGCGGCTTTTTTTTCTAACAGTTCCGATCCGTTATTCTCAGCTCCACGTCTTCCCATCTCCGTCGATGCGATTTCCGCTTCAACTGATTTGATGGTAATATCTATTTCCCGGATGCCTGATTCCGCTGTTGCAATTTCTATTTGCAAGCTGTCTGTCTTTTTACGAAACTGATCCGATTCAACCAGTTGTTTTGAAACATCCATTTTCGTATCGCCGATTTTCTTTGTAGCGGTTTCAATCGACTCGGCCATTCGGGATAGTTGTAATTGTAATGTTTCCAGTTCCGCTTTTCTTGTGAAGACAGATGCCTGCCCTTTAACACCACCGCCCGTAAGTGAACCTCCGGCATTTACAACATCCCCATCAAGCGTCACGACTCGGTAACGATAACCAAGTGTTCCCGCAATTGCAGATGCACCTACCAGTGTTTTTGCTACAATTGTATTTCCTAGTAAGTTCTCAGTAATAATTGTATACGCAGCGTCAGCCTGTACAAGACGATCGGCAGTTCCGATATATTCGGGGTGCTGTTCAACAGAGCGTAATGAAGCCTGTTGAATCTTTCTAGATTTCATTACATCTCTTGGAAGAAAAGTAGCTCGTCCAGCATTCTTAGCTTTTAAGTAAGCAATTGCTTTCCTTGCTTCCGGCTCAGTGGACGTCACGATATGTTGCATCGCACCGCCAAGCGCTGTTTCTACTGCTTTAATATAGTCTTTTTCGACAGAAATCAGTTCTGCAACTGCACCATCAATACCTGCTAATTTTCCGGTCTTTTTCGCAACGAGAATCTCTTTTACACCCGAATAAAAACCTGAAAAATCAGCCTCCATACTTTCAAGCGCACGAACCCTTCCGTGCATCTCATGCTGCTTATTAAGTGCTTTTTGTACAAGCTCCTGTTGTAAGCTGAGTTCGTCTTCAGTCTTCCGCAGTGCTTTTGTCACTTCACGATAGGCAGAATCAGCTTCTGTTCTTTTTTGTTTCAGCACAGACAAGGCATTTGCTTTCTCGGATTTTTCTTGTGTTAGTTTTTCAAAACGTTCTTTTAGGATTGTAGTCTGGACTATGATTTTTTCAGATGACGTTCTTTCACCTGCGAGACGCTCCTCAGCGTGCTTCAAGTCATTGCGAATTGTCGCTTCTTCGTTCAACCGATCAATATAAGACGTTTTCAACTCATCAATTTCTTTTTCCGTCTCTTTAACAGATCGTTTCAGAATTTGAGAAATACCATCCATCTCAACGCTCGTCTTTTTAAATTCCGCCTCCGACAGTTTTAGCTTTTCACGGGCCAATCCAAGTTTTTCTGTGAGTGTTATCTTCTCATTTTCAGTAGCGGCAAGTTCAACTCGGGTCCTTTCAATTTGTTGGTCCGCGTTGCGACGTTTTTCAAGTGATAAAAGACGTCTTCCTTCCCACTTCTCCGTCTCCGCACTTGTTACTACAAGCTTTTTCTGTACCGTATCCAGTTGTTCGTCCATTTTTACAAGTTCTTTTTTCATTAACCCGGACGCTTCTTCTGCTTGTTTCGATTCAACTTCAAGCAGTTCCTTCTTTTCCTGATACTTTTCGGCTTCTTCCGATTTTTTCAGAATTTCAGTGCGAAGATTCCCTGCATCGAAAGTCAGCAATGATACATCCGCCTCACGCGTCTCTTCCGAAAGTACTTTATGTTTTTTTGCCGCTTCCGCACTTTTCCGTAACGGTTCAATTCTTGAATCGAGCTCTTTTAAAATATCAAGTACACGGTCAAGGTTATCTTCCGTTTCAAATAATTTATGCTCCGCCTTCTTTTTTCTTGTCCTATATTTCAAAACTCCGGCCGCTTCATCGAAAATACTTCTTCTGTCTTCAGGACGACTATTTAGAATTTCATCTACACGACCTTGTGAAATAATAGAAAAAGCTTCTTTCCCCAGTCCAGAGTCCATGAAAACATCATTAATATCTTTTAGCCTGCATTGTTGGCCGTTTAGTAGATATGCACTTTCTCCAGAACGGAAAACGCGCCGACTTACACTAATTTCAGTGTAATCAAGCGGAAAAAGACCTTTACTATTATCAAGAATAAGTGTCACTTCTGCAAAGTTAAGCGATTTCCGTGAATCACTTCCTGCAAAAATGACATCTTCCATTTTAGAACCGCGGAGCGATTTCACCGACTGTTCGCCAAGAACCCACCGGATCGCATCTGTAATATTACTTTTTCCGCTTCCATTGGGTCCAACTACCGCTGTAACACCAGGGACAAACTCAATCGCAATCCGTTCAGCGAACGATTTGAATCCCATAATTTCAAGTTTTTTCAGAAACACGATTAAATCTCTCCTTCAGCCTGCCGACTCTTCAAATCTTGAATTGCATGGCGGGCTGCTTCCTGCTCGGCCTCTTTTTTTGATTTCCCGAGACCTTTTCCAAGTTGTTCATCACCAAGCCTAACGACAGTTACAAAATTTTTCGCATGGGCAGGGCCTTTTTCTTCAACGATTTCGTACTGCAGTTGACCACTGTTCGTCTGTTGGACAATTTCCTGCAGTCGGCTTTTATAATCCATCACATGCGAAAAAGCACCGACACTGATTTTAGGGAAAACCACTTTTTCAAGGAAAGGTATAACCGCTTCCATCCCTTGGTCTATGTACAATGCGCCTATGAACGCCTCAAATACATCTGCGAGCAATGCGGGGCGCATTCGGCCACCTGTCTGTTCCTCGCCTTTCCCAAGAAGAATGAATCGACCTAACCCAAGTTCGTTAGAAAACTTTACAAGGGACGGTTCGCAGACAATCGCTGCCCTCAGTTTCGTAAGTTCCCCCTCACTCATATCAGGCTCAGTTGAATAAAGGAAACGAGACACACCCAGTTCAAGGACTGCATCACCTAAAAACTCCAGTCTCTCATTATCCGTGAAGTTTTTTCTCCGATGCTCATTCACATAAGATGAATGTGTGAACGCGTTGTACAGCAGTGAAGTATTTTTGAAATGAATATTCAACTCCATTTGTAATTCATCGAATTTGTTTCGAACCGTTATCGGTAACGAAGCGTTTGTACTTTTACCTTTGTAATTGTTTGTATGAGTCATCATCGATTCTGCCTTTCGGTACATAATACATATAATTTTACTCTTTTCAACGCCACAGTGCAAAAGAGTTTCGTATAAAACCGAAAAGAGACGCTTCCAATCCTTTCAAGTAGAAAGGATGAAAGAGTCTCACCGGATTATCCATTAGTTCACTTTCGTTTCGATATGAGAAACTGCGTCACCGACAGTTGCAATCTTTTCAGCATCATCATCGGAAATTTCCATTTCGAATTCATCTTCTAATTCCATTACAAGTTCAACGACGTCCAATGAATCTGCGCCGAGATCATCACGGAAAGAAGCTTCCATTTTAACTTCACTTTCATCGACGCCGAGGCGGTCGACAATTACTTTAGTTACACGTTCAAGTACTGTTGACAAATTTGTCACCTCCTCTCAAGAAATGTGGAAGGCGTCGTTTAGATGCGGCAGACATAAGACGGATTGTCCTTGCGGCGTACTTTGCCGCATGGGCGAGCCGGCTTATGACCGAGCATCTGACGCCTAGAACTGGACAACCAAGAAAAGTGGAAGCGCCTGGTCAGAGGCGACAGGCATAAGACGGGACAGCGAAGCAGCGTTTTTTGCTGCATAGTTGGACTGACTTATGACCCAAGCCTCTAGGCGCCGGAACTGGACAACAAAGAAATATGGAAGGCGTCGTTTAGATGCGGCAGACATAAGACGGATTGTCCTTGCAGCGTACTTTGCCGCATGGGCGAGCCGGCTTATGTCTGCCGCATCTGACGCCTGGAACTGGACACCCAAGAAAAGTGGAAGCGGCCTGCTAGATGCGACAGGCATAAGACGGACCGGCGAAGCGGCGTTCTTAGCTCGGGAAGGATGCAATTCAATCCTTCCTAGTCGGGCTGACTTATGACCCGAGCATCTGGCCGCTGAAGCTGGACACTAAAGAAAAGTCCTTTAACACCTCTATTACATTACCATACCGCCGTCAACATGAATCGTTTGGCCTGTAATATAAGCTGCGTCTTCCGATAAAAGGAATAAAACAGTACGCGCTACATCTTCAGGACTCCCGAGCTTACCAAGCGGGATTACAGCCAACATCTGCCCCTTCACTTCTTCGCTAAGCGCATCCGTCATATCCGTCGTAATGAAACCTGGCGCAACTGCATTGACGTTAATATTCCGCGAAGCAAGTTCTTTTGCAGCAGTCTTTGTAAAACCAATGACACCCGCTTTCGCTGCGACATAGTTTGCTTGTCCAGGATTTCCTGAAACTCCGACAATGGATGCAACGTTGACGATTCTGCCTTCACGTTGTCTCATCATTTGTCGTGTAACACCTTTTGTACAAAGGAAGACACCTTTTAAGTTGATGTTAATCACATCGTCCCACTCGTCTTCTTTCATACGCATAAGCAAATTATCTCTCGTAATTCCCGCATTGTTGACAAGGATATCAACTCGCTCAAAAGCCTCTACTGTTTTATCTACCATATTTTTAACGCTGTCAGCATCGGAAACGTCTGCCTGAATAGCGAATGCTTCACCGCCAGATTCCTTAATCTGCTTAACAACTTCATCTGCTTTATCTTTACTTCCACTATAGTTCACCGCAACACGAGCGCCTTCTTTACCAAGAAGCAGTGCGATTTCACGGCCAATTCCGCGTGACGCCCCTGTGACGATTGCGGATTTCCCTTCAAATCTGACCATTACGACCACCCTTTCGAAGCTTCGATTACAGTTTGTAATGTCTCTTCATCATAGACTGGGAATACTGTTGCACTCCGGTCAATCTTTTTAATAAGACCACTCAATACTTTGCCTGGCCCACATTCAATGAAATGCGTGACACCAAGATCAAGCAATGTGCGTACAGAATCTTCCCATAGTACTGGGGAATAAAGTTGGTCAACAAGAAAGCCCTTTATTTCATCACGATTGTTGACGACTGAAGCATTCACATTGGCAACAACAGGAATAGTTGCATCCTCCATCTCCACCTCATCAAGTGCTGCACGCAATTCCTCCGCAGCAGGTTTCATAAGTGAAGAGTGGAACGGCCCACTTACATCGAGTGGTATCGCTCTTTTCGCACCTGCTTCTTTTAGTAGGATACAGGCTTTCTCGACACCTGTTTTCGTTCCTGAAATAACGATTTGCCCCGGACAATTCAAATTGGCCGGTTGAACAGCAAAACCCTCTGCGGTAATGGTATCCGTTACTTCTTTCAGCTTTTGTCCATCAAGCCCAAGAATCGCTGCCATCGCACCTTCACCCGCGGGCACCGCTTCATTCATATACAAGCCGCGTTTATGAACAACAGACACACCATCCTCAAACGACATAACACCGGAAGCAACAAGTGCTGTGTACTCTCCAAGACTATGTCCCGCAGTAAAGTCAGGTATAATACCTTCGTCATCCAAGCGCGAAGCAATCATTGTTCCAATAGTGAGAAGTGCAGGCTGCGCATTGTAGGTTAGCGTCAGCTCATCTTGAGGTCCTTCTAGAATTAATTGACTAAGCGGGAATTCAAGTACGCGATCTGCTTGTTCTAAGAATTGCTTACTTTTTTCATGCGTTTCCGCGAATTCTTTTCCCATACCAACCGATTGGGAACCTTGTCCCGGGAAAATGAATGCAATCTTCGTCATCGGGTCTCCGCCTTTCCTACCGTTTCACGGATTGTTCCGCAAACGTCATACTGAACCATCGTTCGGGCTTGCCGGACGGCATTTAATATAGCATTTGCGTTTGAAGAACCATGTGCTTTGATAACGGGCGAATTCAATCCAAATAACCCTGCCCCACCATATTCCGTGTAATCCATTTTGTTCTTCAATCCACGCAAGTCATCTTTCACGAGTGCAGCAGACAGTTTTGATTTCAATGATGCGCCAAATACTTCCTTCAGCATTGAAAAGAAAGCCGATGCAGTCCCTTCAATCGTTTTAAGTACCATATTGCCCGTGAAACCGTCTGTAATGACGACGTCCGCCACTCCCGTTAATAAATCGCGTGATTCAACATTACCAATAAAATTGATTGGCGCTTTCGAAAGCAAGTCAAAAGCAGTTTTTGTCAATTCGTTCCCTTTTCCTTCTTCTGTTCCAATATTTAATAAGCCGACGCGCGGATTTTCGAGGCCTCGCACCTTCTCAGCGTAAATGCTACCCATTATCGCATATTGTTCAAGGTGAGAAGGTTTCGCATCCGCATTTGCTCCCATGTCCAACATGACAAAACCTTTTCCATCAATTGTAGGAAGAGTCGGTGCCAGAGCAGGTCGTTCAATACCGTTAATACGGCCTACGATGAACAAGCCAGCCGCCATAAGTGCACCGGTGTTACCTGCCGATACACAAGCTGAAGCCTCTCCCTCTTTAACCGCTTGGGCCATCTTCACCATAGAAGCGTCTTTTTTTCGGCGAACAGCACGAACGGGTTCATCATCAGGTTCAATTTTTTCTGTACAGTGAATAACTTTTAACCGGCTATGCTCCTTTAGAAAAGGCCCCATTGCCTGTTCATCACCATAAATATGTATGTTTATATCATTGAATTCAGCCAGGCTTTCAAGCGCGCCGGCAATAATTTCACCAGGCGCATGATCTCCGCCCATTCCATCTACAGCTATGATCATTTCAATTCCCCCTGCTTCCTATCAGTCGTCCGGTACATGTGAAACTCGCCTCGGAATACAGTCTCGTCATTGACCGTCGATTTGACCTCGACTAACGTTCGCTTCTCTCCAAGACTCTCTTTCTTCACTTCGGCACGCGCCACCACTCTGTCCCCTGCTTTCACCGGTTTCAGAAAATCGAGGGTCGACTTTACAGTTAATGCAAGATCGTCATTCATAACAGCAACGGCAAGCGAGTTCGCTTGAGCAAAAAGATGATGCCCGCGGGCAATACCGTTACGCTGAAAGACATGGTCTTCAGTCACATCGAAGATCGACAGAGCTCTTTTATCGAGTTCCATATCGACAATATCCCCAAAGACTTCGTCAGAATGAAGTGATTTCACTTCCTCTTTCATCGTTCGGGAAGCAACCGTTTTCAACCGTTCCCGCAGTTCGGGAATTCCACGCTCAAGCCTATCCAACCGTATCGTTTGGACACTTACAGTAAAATGTTCCGACAATTCCTCATCTGTCAGAAACGGATTTTCTTCAAGCAACATTCCAAGCAGTCGTTGCCTTTCCTTTTTAGGCACTCTCAATCATTTCACCTTCCGGATTAGCACTTGGTACTAATAGCAGTATATAAAAATAAAAAAAAGAATGCAAGCATAGAAATGCGGAAGCGCCTGTTTAGCCCCGAAAAGCGCTGGAAGGCTTGTGATCAAGGCGTACTTTGCCTTGATCAGCAAGACTGAAGCGTCTCGAGGGGCTAGGCGCTGGAGCTAGACAGCACTGAAATGCGGAAGGCGTCGTTTAGCCCCGACAAGCGCTGGAAGACCGCAGGTAAAAGGCGCTCTTTGCCTTTTACCCTGTGGACTGAAGCGTCTCGAGGGGCTAGGCGCTGAAGCTAGACAGCACTGAAATGCGGAGACGACCGTTTTTAAGGAACGCAACCTAAGTTCGCCACGTCCTGTGGCAACTAGGAGGGATACTAGTTCTATCCCTCCCCGCACTATGACCTACATCCTTCCTGTAGGCCTCAATCAATCCTATCACCACTAAGCGCACCGGAATGTTCAAGATGCGACCTCAGAATACCGTATTCGGGATCCTCCCAGAAATGACGGGATTCCAACAATCTTTCTGCATCTTTCCTTGCCGTTTCAAGCGCCCTGTAATCATGAACAGGATCCGCCACTTTAAACTCCGGCATCCCGCTTTGCTTTTTCCCGAAAAAGTCGCCTGCGCCTCTTAATTCAAGATCCTTTTCTGCCAAAACAAACCCGTCATTCGTTTCAGTCATCGTCTGCATACGCTCTTTACCTTCTTCTGTCTTCGGATCAGCAAGCAAGACGCAATACGATTGCTCAGCTCCCCGCCCTACACGCCCTCTTAGCTGATGAAGCTGAGCTAGTCCAAATCGCGTCGCGTCATAAATTAACATGAAAGTCGCATTTGGTACGTTGACGCCAACTTCAACAACGGTTGTTGAAACGAGAATATCGATTTTACCCTCGCTGAAGTCACGCATAATGGCATCTTTATCGTCCGAATGAAGACGGCCGTGCATGAGACCCACTGTATACTCGCCACTAAAATGAGTGGAAAGCTGACTATGGACATCCACCGCGTTCTGAACATCCAATTTGTCTGACTCCTCGATTAATGGACAAATAACATATGCCTGACGCCCTGCACTTAATTCCTTTTCCATCTTCCGCAAAACGGGAAGGAGGGAATCCTCTTTCAACCAATGTGTTTCGATGAGTTTCCTGCCTGCCGGCAATTCATCGAGTATGGAGACATCCATCTCGCCAAATGCGGTGATGGCAAGCGTCCGCGGAATCGGAGTTGCGGTCATGAATAGGACATCGGGATTCAACCCTTTATCCCTTAAAACACGACGTTGTTCGACACCGAATCGATGCTGTTCATCCGTAATGACTAATCCAGGATTTTTGAAGATGACATCAGGCTGAATGAGGGCGTGCGTACCGATAAGCAAATCCACTTCACCTGACGCAAGTTTTTCAAGCAAATCCCTTCTCGCCTTCGCCTTTGTCGAGCCTGCAAGGAAAGCAACGCTAATACCATGCGGTTCAAGCCATTCCGCAAGCGTGACGGCATGTTGTTCAGCTAGAATTTCTGTTGGCGCCATAAGAGCACCCTGAAACCCTGCCGTAATAGCTGCATACAAAGCAATTGCCGCAACAACCGTCTTACCCGAACCGACATCCCCTTGAAGGAGGCGGTTCATCCGAGTCGAACTTTTCAGTTCCGCACACAATTCATTGACAACCCGCTTTTGAGCCCCTGTCAATTCGAATGGCAATGCCGTAATGAAAGTCTTCACCTTTGAAAGGTCATAGTCGATCGCTACACCTTTCTCTGCTTCTTTACGCGCTTTTTTCATCCCAAGCATTTTCAGCTGAAACATGAGAAGTTCCTCATAGACAAAGCGTCTTCTCGCATGTTTTACATCTTCAGGACTTGTCGGAAAATGAATCATTTCGAGACCATTTTCGATTCCAGGCAATCGATAGACTTCGCGAATGTCAGCAGGAAGAGATTCTATATGCTGGCCGATAGCCGCATCTAATGCACTCCGCATGAAGCGCCGAAATGTCTTCTGATGCATTACACCTTTCAAACTGTATACAGGTTCAAAATCGGCTTGGTCCGTTTTCGGACCGTCCTTAAAGTTGCTCACATTGATGACTTGTCTGCCTCGGTCCCATTTCCCGGTAACTGTGACAACCGTCCCAAGTGATAAACGATCTTTCAAGTAATGTTGATTGAAAAAAACCGCCTTCACAAGATGCCTTCCGGCAAGAAGACGGATTTGTAAACGTGATCTATTTTTCCCTAGAAAAAGAACGGAAGGTTCACTTTCTACCCTTCCTTCAATTGTAACTCGTTCATTATGCGGGGTTTCAGTCAAATCTTTTAATCTGAAATCCTCATGACGATACGGGAACGTCATGAAGAGGTCTTGAAGCGTTGAAATTCCAAGTGCCTCAAGCTGTTCACCGGCTGCTTTCCCGACTCCTTTTATTGTCGTGACGGAATCATGAATTGACAGTGTCACTATCTACCTTATCCTTACCGAAGATTTTTGCTTCAAGCGCTTTTCCGGTTGGCGTAGCAGCCAACCCGCCTTTGGCCGTTTCCCGTAGTGCTGAAGGCATCGACTTACCTATTTTATGCATCGCTTCGATCACTTCATCTGTCGGGATACGGCTGACCACACCCGCCAGTGCCATGTCTGCGCCAACAAGCGCTTTTGCCGCACCCATGGCATTTCTTTTCACACACGGCACTTCAACAAGACCGGCAACTGGATCACAGACAAGACCAAGCATGTTTTTCATGACGATGGAAAATGCCTCTGCACTCTGTTGCGGAGTTCCGCCTGCCATTTCAACAATTGCCGCCGCAGCCATAGAACCGGCTGATCCTGTTTCTGCTTGGCATCCGCCTGCAGCTCCTGATATCGACGCATTATTCGCAACAACAAAACCAAAGGCTCCTGAGGTAAACAGATAATTAATCATCTGCTCACGTGTAGGATTCAATTTGTTTTTCACCGCAAATAGAGTACCTGGCACGATACCTGCTGCACCGGCTGTCGGTGTCGCGCAAATCGTTCCCATTGCCGCGTTCACTTCATTCGTAGCGACTGCTTTACTGACGGCATCCATGACTACATCTCCGCAGAGGGATTTCCCTGTCGCCATATAGTTTTGAATAAGAACTGCATCGCCACCCGTAAGTCCCGATGCCGAATGCACTCCCTCCAATCCTCTTTCGACTGCTTTTTCCATCACGGTCAAGTTGTTATCCATCTGTGCGATGATTTCTTCCCTAGAGCGTTTTGTCAGCAGTACTTCTTGCTCAATCATGATTTCTGAGATAGGTTTGTTCTGCGACTCGGCAAGTGCAACAAGTTCTTTAACATTACTGAATAAAACGTCCATCTATGTTTTCCTCCTATATATTGCCCTTTAGTTTGCCAGTGTTGAAACTTGCGTTACATTTGGCAATGCTTCTAGCTCATTAATAAGCGCGTCATCGATCATTTGGTCGACCTCAATCACCATAAGGGCCATGTCCCCTTTTTCTTTTCGATCAACTTCCATATGTGCGATATTTATGTTCAGTTTTGCAATCGCGTTGGAAACGCTTGCAATAACACCTGAACGGTCATTATGAACAATAAGTAGTGCCGGGTAATGCCCCGATAACCTTAACGGAAACCCATTAAGCTCCACAACTTCCATCGTTCCACCACCTATAGAAATCCCAGTCAGCTCCATAACGCCCTCACTGTCGCCGATCACAAGACGGGCCGTGTTCGGATGTACCGCCTCTTCCTCTTCGGGGATAAATTCATAAGTCAATCCAAGCCGTTCAGCATCAGCAAATGCGGATTTAATGCGTTCGTCAAATGTATCATAATCTAATAATCCTCCAATAATTGCAACGTCCGTCCCGTGTCCTTTATACGTTTCTGCAAAAGAACCATAAAGATGAACGCGGGCCCATTCTGGTTGTCTGCCAAAAAGTGTCCGTGCAACACGGCCTATTCTCGCAGCGCCGGCAGTATGTGAAGATGATGGACCTATCATAACTGGCCCAATAATATCGAAAACTGATCTGAATTTCATAAACACTACCCCCTTTTAATAAGCACGTACTAGTATTCATTTTACATGAGATGTGCTTTAAAGACAAAAAATGTTGTTCCTCGTCAACGCAAGTAAAAAGCAGTGCGGCTTTCTACAGACGCACTGCTCGTTACTTGTTTATTCTACTGAAATGATATAGGGATACAACGGTTGTTTTCCGTTATAAAGTTCTACTTCGGTGTGATCGAAGTTATTCTCAACATAACTTGCCATGGAAGATGCTTCTTCTTCACTGACATCTTCGCCATATATAATTGTAACGATTTCGTCATCTGCATCGATAAGTGTATTCAAAAGTGTTTTCATGACATTTTCCAGTGAAGGTGCAGATGTGACAATCTTACCACCTGAAATTCCCATAAAATCATCTTTTGTGATTTCAACGCCGTCAATCGACGTGTCTCTTACCGCATGAGTAACTTGTCCAGTTTTTACGAATGATGCTGCCTCCGTCATCGCAGCGACATTTACACTTACTTCGGCTTCCGGGTTGAAAGCAAGTATGGCAGCAAGTCCTTCAGGAACTGTTTTTGTAGGGACAACAGCAGCTTCGATGCCAACGATCTCGGCTGCTTGCTGTGCAGCCATAATGATATTTTTATTATTCGGTAAAATGAGAACTCGTTCTGCGCCGACTTCTTCAATCGCCTTGACAATATCTTCTGTCGACGGGTTCATCGTCTGCCCGCCTTCAATGACAGCAGAGGCGCCAACGCTTTTCAATAAGTTGGAAATCCCAGCTCCCATTGCAACTGTTACTACCGCATAAGGATGTTTAACTGCTTCTTTTTTCGTCGCGTTTTGTACGGAATGATCTTCTCCGACGATTTCAAGATGTTGCTGACGCATATTTTCAATTTTGATTTTTATAAGAGAACCAAATCTTTGACCGTAACTAAGTGCGTCTCCTGGTTCTTCTGTATGGATATGTACTTTGGCAACTTCATCATCGGAAATGACCAGAAGGGAATCACCGAAGCGGCTCAATTCTTGCCGGAAACCAGATTCGTCATAAGGATTCATTTTCAGTTTATCCTCTTCGAACTTCACCATGAATTCCGTACAATAACCAAATTCGATATCTTCCGTATTCATGAACCCTTGGATAGTGCGATGATGCTCCGCGCTCACTAAATCGTCCATTGACTTGACGATCGTTCTTTCCGGCAGTTCTTCACCTTTCAAGGAAGCCAAGAAACCCTCATAAACATAAACAAGACCCTGTCCACCGCTATCAACGACCCCAACTTCCTTCAAGACCGCCAATAAGTCTGGTGTACGCTCAAGTGATGCTTTTGCTTCTTGTACTACCGCTTCCATGACCTCAATAATGTCATCCGTCGACTCAGCTTTTTTAACGCCTATGTTAGATGCATCTTTAGCAACAGTCAAAATTGTTCCTTCGACAGGCTTCATAACAGCTTTATAAGCCGTTTCAACACCATATTTCAATGCATCAGCGAATTTCACACCATCAACTGTTGCCTCGTCTTCAATCGCTTTTCCGAAACCGCGGAATAACTGCGAAAGGATAACGCCTGAATTACCGCGTGCCCCCATCAGCAAACCTTTCGATAATGCTTGTGCAGTATGACCAATGTGAGCAACGGCATTTTCTTCTGTTTCTTTCGCACCTGAAGTCATCGATAAATTCATGTTTGTACCGGTATCACCGTCTGGTACAGGAAAAACGTTTAGTGAATCGACATAATCGGCATTTTGATAAAGATGATGGGCACCCAACTTTATCATTTCAGCAAATTTCAAACCATCTATGGTTTTCATAGAAACTATTTCCTCCTCTTACAGGTTCGTCACTCGGACTCCCTGGACAAAAATATTAACAGATTTTACAGTCATGCCGACTGTCTTTTTCAATGTATACTTCACTTTTGACTGTACTTGATAAGCGACTTCCGATATTTTTGTACCATATCCAACAATTACGTACATATCGATATGCGTATCATCACCAATATTGCGGACGATGACTCCCCGCGCAAAATTTTCTTTTCCAAGGATTTCGGTAAGGCCATCCCGGATCTGATGCCTTGAAGCCATTCCGACAATTCCATAACATTCGATTGCCGCTTCCCCAACCACTTGGGTGATGACATCATTTGTTATATCGATTTTGCCGTATTCGTTCTTCACTTCGATTGACATGGTTTCGTCCCCCCAGCATCCTTTTTTCACTTACCCCATTGTACTATACCTGTTATAATAATAAAAGAAAGCAATTCTAAGACCTTTCAATTACGCCTTTGCGTAATTGCGCCTAGATTACAGTTCGAGCCTGATCGATTTTAGCCAGAGTTCTACGATTCAGCAACAATTTGGACTCGGCGAAATGATAAGCACCGTTCGCATTTACCACTCCACTTGTAGGTGCGGAAGAATTCTGCTGAATAAAGTTAAAACGTGTAAAGGCATTTACCTTGAAAGATGTCACAAAAAAGGTTGCAACGCGTTTCCTCATATGATACATTATTATGGTATGCGAATAAAGAATCAAGTTACTTAATCATCGTTCGCAAGGAGGTACTATTATGTCTAAAGAATGTGTTATTACAGGTCGCAAAGCCCGTACAGGCAATGCACGCTCCCACGCATTGAACGCAACTCGCCGTTCATGGGGTGCGAACCTTCAAAAAGTCCGTATTCTCGTTAACGGTAAACCTAAACGTGTATGGGTCTCTGCAAGAGCTCTTAAATCAGGTAAAGTTCAACGTGTTTAATGGACTGTAATTATAGTTTAAGCGCCTTGGTGCTTAAACTATAAAGAAATAAAACGCCGGGCTGAATTTCTTCAGCCCGGCGTTTTTTCTTTTTTCCTTTTTTTATTCTTGTTGGTGCTTGCAGTAGCTTTCGGCGATTCATCTTTCTGAAAAACAACCATGCACTTTCGCACAACTCCACTTACAAACTTCGGCATTGTAAAAGTATAAACTCGCAATTCCCCACTCCTTTCAGGAATCTGAACTCCTTACCATTAAGCATATGCCTTTATGGAACGAGATAGTACAGACTTCTGAAGCCAGTTCATTACTAGTAAATAACGTCATCCCTGTTTCAAGCAACGCGTCTACCATTTCATATTTGAAACCGGTAAGGCTGAGTCCTGAAACGGTCCCCCCGAATGGAAAAAAAGATATGTATGGGAAACGGTCATCCCTTGTCACTTGATGACTTCCTGGCAAGACTACCGAAAGCTCATTTGTAGCATTACGGATTGAAAATGCGATGTTTTTGTTAGCAAGTTGAAGCCTGTAAAGCAGATGAAGGGCGGATTCCATATGATCCAGCCTTCCTCCCGTAACTCCCGTCAAAATGATACGTTCAGGACGGTAAGAAAGTGCGCGATCTACTGCTAATTCCGTATCCGTCTCATTTTTTTCTGATTGAAATCGACCGATTACTCGGACCCTGGCAGCTATTTCATTATATTCACTTTCCGTAACCGAATCAAAATCGCCCACAGCCTCACGGGGAACGATGCCTCTTTGCAGCAAGTGAAGCGACCCTTTATCGGCTCCGATGAACACCGTATCTTCATGATGGAACTCCGTCATGTCAACTATCTCCGAAGCAGGTCCGCCCGCACAGACGACAGCATACTTCATTTCTCCAGAGCACCTTCACCAGCAGCTTTTATGCGACGTAATGCCTCCGCACGATCAGGTGCATTGTAGATAGCTGATCCTGCGACAAAAATTGTAGCACCCGCTTCGGCACAAGGGATAATCGTCTCTTCATTAATCCCACCGTCGATTTCAATTTCAATCGGAAGTCCTCGTTCACGAATAATATCCGCAAGTTGTTTGACTTTCGGCACGACAGAATGAATGAACTTCTGACCGCCGAATCCTGGATTGACCGTCATGAATAGCACCAAGTCAATTTCATCAAGGACATGCAGAATCGTTTCAACTGGTGTATGCGGGTTCAAAACAACACCCGATTTTACACCTGTCGATCTAATTAACTGAAGAGTGCGGTGCAGATGGGTACATGCTTCAACATGAACCGTAATATAATCTGCCCCCGCTTTAGCAAATTGTTCAATATACATGTTTGGATTTTCAATCATTAAGTGAACATCCAGTGGCAATTTCGTTACTGGTCGAAGTGCCTCGACAACAATCGCTCCCATTGTAATGTTCGGAACGAAATGTCCATCCATGACGTCGATATGGATTAGTTCTGCTCCTGCTGCTTCTACTTCTTTTACTTCTTCGGCGAGCTTTGAAAAATCTGCCGCTAAAATCGAAGGTGCAATTTTAATCATGTTTATCATACCTCGGCTTTCGGTCAAGTATTTCTTGCATGAACTGCAAGTAATGATCGTAGCGGTGACGTGGAATTTCTCCCGTCTCCACCATCTCTTTTACTGCGCACTTCGGCTCTTTCAAGTGCAAACAGCCACGGAATTTACAATTTGGCGCAACTTCATCCATGTCAACAAAGTAACGGGATAGTTCCTCTTTTTCAATATGATCGAATTCGAGCGAACTAAAGCCTGGAGTATCTGCAACAAGTCCACCTGACATCTCAAGTAGCTCGACATGCCTTGTCGTATGTTTTCCACGTCCAAGTGCTTCTGAGATTATGCCCGTCTTTAAGTCGAGCGCAGGCAATACCGTATTTAACAATGTTGATTTGCCAACACCCGACTGTCCCGCTAGAACCGTAGTTTTCCCCTCAAAATAGGGGTTCAACAAGTCAGTCAGTTTAGGGTCGTCAATAAAAGTCTCGATTACATCATAACCGATTTTTTTATAATACGCGGCGGATTCAGCCACCATCTTCAATTCATCTTCGTTCGCCAAATCTTTTTTTGTTAGGCAGATAATTGGTTTTACGTCGAACGATTCGACGACAACAAGAAACCTGTCCAGTAGATAAAGGCTGAATGCCGGTTCTACAATGGAGAATACCAGTAGAGCTTGATGGACATTTGAGATTGGCGGACGAATAAGTTCATTGAATCGCTCATGTACTTCAGTTACCGTCGCATCGTTGTCTTCCACCTGCACATAAGTTACAAAATCTCCAACAAGCGGATGGATCCCGCGATTTCTAAAAACTCCACGTCCTCTGCATTGAATCATTTCTCCATTATTCTCCACGTAATAATACCCGCTGATTGCTTTTCTAATTTGTCCTTCTGGCATTCTTTCACCCCTTCTATTCGTCGCTGTAATGAACCGATTCTTCAATAATAGTTATTGAATCACGCTTAATTTTATAGGCTCCGCTTTGTCCTTCTTCCAAGTTAAGTGAAATTTCTTGCTGCGTCGTTTCTGTTATCGTGAACACCTTAACAGGCGTCGCCATCGTTCTATTTTTGTCTTGAACGAAAATTTGAATACGTTGTGGAACTGGAGCAATCTGTTGGCCGCCGTCAAACTCGTCGTCCTCTTCTCCTTCGTCGCCGTCTTCCCAGTCAGGAGTAGGCTCAACTACATCAGGCACATACTCAATTGTCACCTTTTTAACAATTAACTTATCAGGCTTTTTCTCGGCCCCTTTTGAAACGACAACTTCAACTGTTCCGCCTGGTTTAATCTTTGCACCCCTACTCGGGCTTTGCCTAATAACAAGCCCTTCTGATACCGTGTCGGAATGCTCACTTTTTGTCACCTTTATTTCGAATCCAGACGATTTTTCATAGTCCTCTAACTGTTCAGCATTATATCCTGAAAGATCGCCAAGTTCTTTTACGTCTTCCCCTTTACTCACAGTAAAGACTAAATCCGTTTCGCTAGGAATTACTTCTCCTGCCTCCGGGTCTTGTCTAATAATTGTCCCCTCTGCCATTTCAGAAAATTCATATTCAGATTCAATTGACTTAAACCCATCATCATCTAGTAATTCGATAATTTTAGTGACTTCACGGCCAGTATAATCGGCAAGTTTCACCGATTCTTTCCCAGCACTAATATACAAGGTGATTTCTGAGTCGACACTCCGTTTCTTACCCGCCTCAGGTATCGTTTTGATGACTTCCCCTTTTACAACTTCATCGGATTGCTGTTCCTCACTTTTAACCGTCTTGAAGCCTTTTTCTTCGAGCGCATCTTTAGCTTCCATTTCTTCCATTCCAGCCACTTCAGGAATAACAGCCTTTTTAGGCCCTAGTACGCCTGGTACAAGAAGTAAAAGTAGCAACAGTATAATTACACCGGCAATTCCCCCAATAATGAACGGCCACTTCTTCCGCTTTTTTGGAGGCGCTGGTGGTTGTTCAAGTCGAACGGGTTCGATTTTCTTCGTTACTTCAACGCTATCGAATTTTGGTGTTTCACTTACGACAGGTATTGCTCGAGTGCGATCATCATCGAACAGAATGGCGAATTTCTTCTCATTAGCTCGTTCTGGTGATAACACAGTTAGCAAATCATCATACATTTCGTCCGCCGAATCGTATCGGTATGTAGCATCTTTCATAGTGGCTTTTAAGATAACATTTTCTACACTTTGCGGAATCGAAGGGTATACCTCTCTCACTGAAGGCGTTTCTTCCTGCAAGTGTTTTAACGCAATTGCAACTGCAGTATCCGCTGTAAATGGCAATTCACCTGACAGTAATTCGTAAAGTACGATGCCTAATGAATAGATATCAGACTTTTTCGTCGCCATTCCTCCGCGTGCTTGTTCGGGCGATAAGTAATGAACCGTACCAATGACTGAATTTGTTTTAGTATGCGCAGTTGCACTGAGTGCCATTGCAATGCCAAAGTCAGTGATTTTCACATTCCCATCCGGATCCATTAAAATATTCTGAGGCTTAACATCCCGATGGACGATTCCGTTATGATGAGCATTCGCAATTGCAGATACAATCTGCTGCATGATCGGCAAAGCTAGTTCGGGTGTTAAAGCCCCATTATCTTGGATGAACTTTTTTAAGGTTTGTCCTTCAATATATTCCATCACAAGGTAATGCAACTCATCCTCCTCGCCAACATCGAATATATCGACGATATGCGGGTGCGTAAGACTTGTTGCAGATAGTGCTTCACGTTTAAATCTTCTTTTCAGTGCCTCTTCATTTGCAAAATCATAATTAAGGACTTTTATTGCAACATCGCGGTCCAAGATGACATCATGCGCAAGATATACTTTCGACATGCCCCCGTCGCCAATATTCTTTACAATTTCATAACGGCCACCTATTCTAGATCCGATCATGTAGTAGTCGCCTCCACATCACTCGAGTCAACTAGAATAACGGAAATATTATCTTCTCCGCCCATTTTGTTCGCCAAATCTACAAGTTCTTCCGTCTTTTCACGCAATACGGAATCCGATAGGACTATTTCATGCATCAATTGCTGATTGACTTTATTACTTAAACCGTCTGTACAAATAAGCATGTACATGCCATCTTCGAGCTCGAGTGAATAAATATCCGGTACAATCTTTTTTTCCGAACCAATTGCTTTCATAATCCAGTTTCGCTGCGGATGCACTGCAGCCTCTTCTTCCGTAATTTCCCCGCTGTCAAGAAGTGCATTTACATAGGAATGGTCTCGTGTCACTTGACGCACGCTTTGTTCATCAATTACGTATACACGGCTATCTCCAGTATGCGAAATAAGACAAGAACGTCCACGGATGAGAGCGGCCTCAAGCGTCGTTCCCATTCCTTTATACTCCTCATTTTCACTAGCAAGTTTATAGAGTATGTCATTTACATGAATGACTGCTTCCTGTAGCCACTGTGCCCATTTATCTTCGTCTTCAATTTTTGAACTATCGAGTTCCATGAATTGCTCCCCGATTACTCTGACCGCAGTCGAACTGGCGAAATCTCCGCCGCGATGGCCGCCCATGCCATCTGCTATCACAGCAAGCATGGTGCCACCCGGAAGCGTGTATACAGCTGCACTGTCTTCGTTGACCGTTCTTTTCCTGCCGATATCCGTCAAGACTTCAAATTGCAATGTTCATTCCCCCTTTTTTGCATCTATATATTTTGAAATAAAGAACCCCATTGAATTCACTCCGGCGCTCGGGGATGCCTCCCGCCCAGTGTCCGGTTACTGACACCGAATAGTGCCTGCGCTCAGTTTATCGAGGTATTCATTTATCCAATTTATATAGTTATTCTGCCGACTTACCTATTTTCCGGAAAGCTGCAACAAAAAATCCATCGCTTCCAAAGTGTTGCGGAAGCACTTGAAGGGTATCGTTTTCAATCGCCAACTTCGGTTTGCCAGTCAGTTGTGTCAAAGGAATTTTCTCCATATCCGAATGGCGCTCCAGGAATCGTTCAACCATCCCCTGATTTTCGGTATACTCCACTGTACATGTGCTATAGACGATAACCCCGTCCGGTTTTATCAATTCACGGGCCGTGTCAAGAAGATCCGATTGAATGGCGGTCAACGCATTGAAATCAGCTTGTGTTTTATTGTATTTGATTTCAGGTTTCCTCCGAATAACCCCCAAGCCGCTGCAGGGAGCATCGACTAGAATCCGATCAAATGAAGATAGAGCGTACTGTTCCGTTAATTTTCGGCTGTCTCCACTTAATGCTTTGATTGACGATAGACCTAGTCTATTCGCATTCGCTTCAATAAGCTTCAATTTATGTTCGTGCAAATCGTGTGCGAATACTTCTCCCTTATCGTGCATCTTTTCAGCGATATGAGTCGTTTTACCACCCGGTGCGGCACACATATCAAGCACTTTCATGCCTGGCGACAAATTCAGGGCAAGGACGGGAAGCATCGAGCTCTCATCTTGTATAGTGATAAGTCCTTTTTTATAAGCTTCTGTATTTGCAGGATTGCCGCTTTCAGAAATGATACATTCTGGAACTACCTCGCCTTTTCTCACTTCAATTCCTTCTGATTCAAGTAAAGCAGTAACTTCCTCAGGTGTTGCTTTAGCTGTATTGACCCGGATAGTCATTGCTGCTGGATGATTATTTTCATGTGCCATGACGGCCGCTTCTTCTTCGCCAAATTGTTCGTTCCAACGCCTAATCAACCATTCTGGATGACTTGTTTCGATAGATGTTTTCAAACTGCCATCTTGCATCTCATCGAGTGAACGGACACCTTTGCGCAATACTGAACGAAGAATGCCATTAACAGTTGGTGCAATCCTCTTGTGGCCGCGTCTTTTCGCAATTTCAACCGCCTCATGGACCACCGCGTGCGGAGGGATTTTCGTTAAATAAACGATTTGATATAACGACAACCGCAGAAGTTCACGCACCCAGCCGTCCAATTTACCACGTACAAACGGCTCAAGATAATAATCAAGTGTCATACGGTGTTGGAGCGTACCATACGTCAATTCCGTTAATAAGCCTCGGTCTTTCGTTTCAATACCATACTTTTCAATTGTTCTGTGCAACAATAGATTGCTATAGGCTTGATGGTCATTTATTTCTATCAGTATCGAAAGGGCCGCATCTCGGACGTTGCCGTTCCATATTTTCTTTTTTGGTCTAGTATTCATTGGAAACGGTCCCCTTTACTCCATTTAGATCCGGTTCCGCGAATGAATTCATCCGCTGACATCCGTTTTTTTCCGGCTGGTTGAAGATCCGTTAATGCTACAGCAATAGTATCGCCCGCTTTCACGATAATACGATCACTTTCTATTTCAATAATCGTCCCTGGTAACGCACTGTCAGTTGTAGGGATTTTCTGACTCCACCAAATCTTTACGTTTTCACCTTGGAATACGGTATATGCAACCGGCCATGGATGGAGCCCCCGGATTTTATCATAAATAGCTTTTCCGCTCTCTGACCAATCAATCCGTTCTTGTTCCCGTGAAATGTTGCGCGCAAATGTCACGAGCGTTTCATCCTGAACGATTCGCTCATTTGTTTCATTTAAAATAGATGGCAGTGTCTCTTTAAGAAGAGTAGTCCCCGCCACAGATAATGCGGTAAACATGCTCCCCGTATGGTCTGTATCCGAAATGGGCACAGTTACTTGTGAGATAATATCGCCTGCATCGAGTTTTTCGACCATGTACATAATTGTGACGCCTGTTTCTGTTTCTCCGTCCATGATTGCCTGATGAATCGGAGCACCACCGCGATATTTAGGCAGTAAGGATGCATGTACGTTAATGCAGCCAAGACGGGGAACTTCTAACAGTTCCTTCGGTAAAATCTGGCCAAATGCCGCTGTGACGATTAAATCTGGTTTGAGCGCGATGATTTCCTGAAGCTCAACAGAACCTGTAAGCTTTTCAGGCTGAATAATCGGCAAGCCAAGCCGCAGTGCTTCAACTTTCACGGGCGGTGGTGTTAAAATACGTTTTCGTCCAACCGGTCTGTCCGGCTGAGTGACGACCGCTGCGATTGTATGCCCCTCAGCGTGCAGCATCGTTAGAACTGCTACTGAAAATTCAGGCGTTCCCATAAAGACAATCTTCGTCATCGCAGTTCACCTCCGCCGTTTTCACCTACTGCCTCTTCTTCAACCGTTTCTTCCAACTCCGACGGATCAACAACACGGATAATTTTCGAATCGAATAACACACCATTCAAATGATCAATTTCGTGGAGTATCGCCCGTGCTTCATAATCTTCTGCTTCGAGTTCGTAAAGAGAACCATCCCGTTCCTGGGCTTCAATGCGGACAAAGAATGGTCTTTCAACTTCGCCGAACAAATCAGGAAAACTGAGACAGCCTTCCACTTCTACTTCGGAACCTCCGGTTGCTGTCACGACCGGGTTTACCATCTCAATGACATCTTGTCCTTCACCCATATCGACGATGGCGACACGTACAGCCTCGCCAATTTGCGGCGCAGCAAGGCCTATGCCATCCGCCGCTACCATTGTATCGTGCATATCATCTAACAGCCTTGAAAGTTTTTTATCAAATTTCACTACTTCTATACATTGTTTTTGAAGTACCGGAGCCGGATGCTTCACAATTTCACGTATTGCCAAATCTATTCCTCTTTTCTGTCTTGTTATCTAAGATGTTTTAAAGCCCCGGACTGAGGATCGACTCTGACATGGAGATTCCACGTCTAGACTCCAGCGCCTAGCCCGGGCCCACACGAAGTGGGTTATGCAGGGGGAGGGATAGAACTACATCCCTCCTTGTTGCCACAGGACGTGGCGTCTTAGGTTGCGTTCCATTAAACAGGCGCTTGCGCTTTTGTCTAATAAATGGACGCTGGTTCTACGTCGACGGTCATTGTCAGACCTGCTTTTATCCAGTCCGTCCGGTAGTACTTAATGAGCTGTTGCAGTGTTTCTGTCAACTTGGGCTCTTTTTTGTATTTTATCAAACATTGGTAGCGATATCTATTGTTCACTCGACTGATGGCGGAAGCAGTTGGCCCGATGACAACTGTATCTGCTGATAAGTTCTGTTTTAGATAACGGGCACCCTTCTCAGCAAAGTCAGCTACTTTCAATAAGTCTTCATGTGTAAACTGAATAAGTGTGACGAAATAAAATGGAGGATAACCATATTGTCTTCTTGCCGCCATCTCCATATTGTAAAACGGCTCGTAATGCTGCGCTTTCGCCAAATCGATGGCATAATGCTCGGGTGAATAGGTCTGAATGAAAACTTCTCCGGGCAATTCGTGGCGTCCAGCCCGTCCACTTACTTGTGTCATCAATTGAAAGGTTTTTTCGGCGGCACGGAAATCAGCAAGATGCAGTGTCGTGTCTGCTGCGAGCACACCGACGAGTGTAATATTTGGGAAATCGAGCCCTTTTGCAATCATTTGCGTGCCGAGTAAAACATCCGCTTTTCCTTCACTGAACTGCCTAAGCAGCCGTTCATGTGAACCTTTTTGTCTCGTCGTATCGACATCCATTCGGAGGACTCGTGCTTCTGGAAACATTTTTGCAATTTCTTCTTGTGCTTTTTGAGTCCCCGTTCCGAAAAACCGAATATGTTCACTTTTACATTCCGGACAAACAAGCGGTACCCGTTCTTCATGACCGCAATAATGGCATTTCAGCTGTTCGTGTGCACGGTGATACGTCAGCGAAATATCACAATTTGGACATTCAACGACCGTACCGCAATCCCTGCAAAGGACAAAGGATGAAAAGCCGCGCTTATTCAGGAATAGGACAATTTGCTCTTTCTTCTCCAATCGAACGCGGATCGCTTCCGCAAGCGGCAATGAAAACATCGAACGATTGCCCGTCTTCAATTCTTCCCTCATATCAACAACCGTTACAGCAGGAAGTGCCTGTTCTTTTGGACGCTTTGTCAGCGTTAACAATGTATATACGCCTTTTGACGCCCGTGCATATGATTCCAGTGATGGTGTTGCACTGCCAAGAATGACGGGACAATTGTAGTATTCTGAACGCTTAATGGCAACATCCCTTGCATGGTAACGTGGCGTATCATCTTGCTTATAAGTGGACTCATGTTCTTCATCCAAAATGATAATGCCTATATTTTCAAAAGGAACGAATATTGCCGATCTTGCACCGACGACAACTTTTACCTCACCCCGTTTTATTTTCCGCCATTCATCGTACTTCTCACCAGCGGATAACCCGCTATGCATCACCGCAACGAGCGAACCGAAACGTTCTTTGAAGCGTGATGTCATTTGGGGCGTCAAGGAAATTTCCGGAACAAGGACAATTGCTTCTTTACCTGTATCCAACACACGTTTGATGGCGCGTAAATACACTTCTGTTTTCCCGCTACCTGTAACGCCGTGAAGAAGGAATGTCTCCGCTTTTTGGCCGTCTGACGAAGCCGCGATGTAATCAAGTGCAGTCTGCTGTTCGTCAGTTAAATGTTCGGGAATTGCTGTATCTTTCAGTTGAGGTGCATCAGGTTCACGATATACTTCAGTAAATTCCTCGAAACCCGCACCTCTTTCGATAACCGCTTTCAATACAGCTGGCTGAATCCCGGATTGTTCCATCAATTGTTTCGCACTGATTGTCTGTCCTGCACGTTCAATCATCCAATGGATTAATTCCACTTGTTTTTTAGCATTTGAGTGAATGGTTTCTAGCAATCCACGAAGTGTCGCTTCATCTGCCATACGGATCATTCGTAATTTTTTAATTGCAGTTTGCTGTCTTACAGCAGTATCAACACTGACAATCTCCTGACTTGCATAGGTTTTCAACATCCTCATCAATTCAGACGTGTCCACTTCTTTCATTGGAATTCGTTTCCTGCCCGCCAAAAAAGCGATAAAGTCCTCGTCTTCAATCCGTTCCGGTTCTTCAACGATGATGAACTTTTCATATTTTGCCCGCATTGCAGCAGGCAACATCACTTGAAGGGCATCTATTTCATATGACAATGTCTCAACCGCAAGCCAGCGGGATAAATCGAGCAATTCATCAGAAATTACCGGATCTAAGTCAATTAGTTCATCAATCGGTTTAATCTTCCCGAATGCAAGTTCGCTCTCTTCTTTTAGTCTTGTTACATAGCCAAGCACTTTCCGTGGTCCGAATGGTACTTTCACGCGTATCCCGGGCTCGATAACCGATTCTAACTTTGCTGGCACAAGGTAATCAAACGGCCTATCGATTGGATAAGCCGCTACATCTACAATCACTTCAGCGATCATTTAGCTGATCACTTTCTTCTTGTATAATTGTTTCAAGCAACAGGATGGCTAGGTCTTTTTTTGGCATTGCTTGGAACGGCTTATTCGTTCCGTACTTCGAAAGTAGTGTCACGACATTCGTATCCTTCCCGAATCCCGCATCCGGATCGGTCACGTCGTTGATAATAATGTAATCCAGGTTTTTCCTCTTCAGTTTATCCATGCCATAGCCAACTGCATTTTCAGTCTCAGCTGCAAAGCCGACAAGGATCTGGTCAGTCTTCATCGAACCAATCGTTTTCAAAATATCAGTCGTCCGTTCGAGTTCAATAATCGAGTCCCCCGATTGTTTTTTCATTTTCTGCGGATGGATATCTCTCGGACGATAGTCTGCGACAGCGGCAGCCTTGATGACAATCGAGGCTTCATCAAATCGGTCACGTACTGCTTCGAACATCTCCGCTGCACTTTCTACATCAATGACTGTCACTCCCGCCGGTCTGTCCAACCCGACCGGACCAGAAATAAGTATGGTAGTAGCACCTAGCGCTGTGGCGGCTTCTGCCATTGCATAGCCCATTTTGCCGCTCGAAAAATTCGACACATAACGTACCGGATCAATTCGTTCCCGTGTCGGTCCTGCAGTGATTAAAACTTTCTTCCCGGAAAGCGGCAAATGTTTTGGTGTTGTGAACCGGTCTGTGATCAGTTCCACAATCTTCTCAGGCTCTTCCAGACGCCCTTTCCCTACATATCCGCATGCCAAAAATCCTTCAGAGGGTTCAATGAATTTATAACCATCTTCATGCAGCACACTAATATTGCGGATAACCGCTTTATTTTCATACATATGAACGTTCATGGCCGGTGCAATCCAAACTTCGGCTTGAGTGGCCAGAAGAGTTGTCGTTACCATATCGTCTGCAATTCCGTGCGCAAGTTTACCAATAACATTCGCTGTAGCAGGAGCAACAACTACTAAATCCGCCCAATCTGCTAAATCAATATGTGCAATGACACGGGAATCTTTTTCATCGAATGTATCAAAAAAAACATCGTTCCGCGACATTGCCTGAAACGTAAGCGGGGTGACAAATTCCTTTGCCGATGCAGTCATAATGACTTTCACATCCGCTCCCGCCTGCGATAACTTACTAACAAGTGCAACAGCTTTATAGACCGCGATGCCGCCAGTTACACAAAGGAGGATTTTTTTATTCAGCAACACTATCTCATCCCTTCTAAAATGACAAACTCCCAAAGAAAAACTCGTTTCTAAGGGAGTATCACGTTTACTTATAATAATATGAAAAGCGTAAGGAGCCGGTTTAGACGCGACAGGCATAAGACGGACCGGCGAAGCGGCATCATTTGCCGTGTAGCTGGGTCGACTTATGACCCGAGCGTCTGGCGACTGAAGCCTAGACACCATTCCAAGTCGAAAAACCCTAATGTCTTTTAAGTTCAAAAGTTGATGGTCTAATTATACTTCGTCTTCGTAAATGATTGAGTCGTCAGTCTTTTGTTTAGACAACATGCCTGCCGCCACTTCTTCAAGTGCTTTGCCGACATTCTTTTTCGATGTATAAGAAGGTAGCAGTTTAGTTCCTTCTTCTTGCATTTGACGCGCCCGTTTTGAAGCAAGTGTTACGAGTGTGTATTTTGAATCAATTTTTTCCTTCAAAGAATCGATTGATGGAGTTAACATTGTTTATTCCCCTCTCAGCATACCTAAATAGATTTTTTCAACACGTTCTCTGCGGCAATGTTCTGCGGTGACAATGGCATTGATACGATCACAAGCATTAGTTACTTCATCGTTTTCTACGACGTAATCGTACAAATTCATCATTTCAAGTTCTTCACGCGCTTTCAAGATACGTGATGCAATGACTTCGGCTTCTTCAGTACCTCTTCCTACAAGTCGGTCTTCAAGTTCCGACAAACTTGGCGGGGCAAGGAAAATAAATAACCCATCTGGAACTTTGGCGCGGACTTGCGCTGCTCCTACAACCTCAATTTCGAGGAATACATCTCTGCCAGCGTCAAGCGTCGCATTGACATAATCAAGCGGAGTACCGTAATAATTGCCCACATACTCGGCATATTCTAGCAGCTTATCTTCCTCAACCAACCGTTCGAATTCATCTCTCGATTTGAAGAAGTAGTCAGTTCCATCCACTTCACCTTCGCGGGGACTTCTCGTCGTCATCGAAATCGAGTATTCATAGTTCGTATCAGGTTGTGTAAAAAGCTCTTTTCGAACCGTCCCTTTGCCTACACCAGAAGGTCCGGACAGGACAATCAGAAGCCCACGTTGTTTGTACATGCAATCCCTCTTCTTATTTAATATGAATTTATAGTGAAGCTTCGGCACAATCATGCCGGCTCCGATCGTTATTGTTTGAAACAATCTGTTCATATTATACCATATATGCCCCTTGGAGTGCTAAAATGGGGAAAACGATTTGAAAGAGGAATCCTAATGGCATTTGATGGTTTATTTACAACGGCGATGGTGCAGGAGTTACAAGTCTTGAAAAATGGACGCATTTCTAAAATCCATCAGCCAAACGCACAAGAAGTCGTATTCCTTATCCGAGCAGACGGTAAGAATCAAAAACTTCTTATTTCAACTCACTCAGCGTATTCACGCATCCAACTGACAGAAGAAGCAATTACGAACCCTTCTGAACCGCCTCTATTTTGCATGGTTCTGCGTAAACATCTAGAAGGCGGTTCAATTACATCTATCGGTCAATTCGGTACAGATAGAATTATTACGATAGACATCAAAGCAAAAAATGAAATTGGGGACGATATTAACAGACGATTGTATGTCGAGATCATGGGCAGACACAGTAACCTGCTACTCGTAGACCCCGACCGTATGATCATTATCGAAAGTATGAAACACTTACCGCCATCAGTAAATAGTTACCGGACAATATTACCGGGGCAACCTTTCATACCCGCTCCCCCGCAGGATAAAATCAATCCCTTTGCGATCACAGAGGAACAGTTTCGCGGGTTGCTACCGGAGCTGGAAAGTACACGGGACATCGTCCAACGATTTTCAGGCTTTTCACCAGTTAATGCTGAAGAATTATTATATCGCTTGAAAAATGCTTCGGCCGCGGATCAATTCATCGTTTTCACATCTCTTCTTGGTTCGTTTAAAGGAATAGATAGCACGCCAAATATTTCAGAAGTCGGAACAAAAACCGTATTTTCTGCAACTACACTGACCCATGCAGATAAGACGATTGCTGAATATCAAACCCTTGGTGATTTGCTGGATAAAGTGTACTTTGCAAGGGCTGAAAGAGAGCGTGTAAAGTCGCAAGCAGCAGATCTTGAACGTTGGTTAGACAACGAGATTGCCAAGTTGAATTTAAAAGTGAAGAAACTTGTTAAAGAAAAAGAGGCAGCTGGGAAGCTGGATACATTCCAGCTCTATGGTGAACTGCTTACTGCAAATAGCTATGCCATTGAAAAAGGGGCAACGGAAGCAACTGTCGCGAATTATTATGATGAAGGCACAACGGTTACCATTCCGCTTGATCCGAGAAAGTCACCAATCGATAACGCCCAACGTTTTTACACGCGGTATTCGAAAGCGAAAACTGCACTTATCATGATTGCTGAACAACTTGAAAAGGCAGCAGATGATATTGCCTACTTTGAAATGATTAAACAGCAAGTAATGCAAGCATCCCCTATAGACATCGCAGAAATACGTGAAGAACTGGCGGAACTTGGTTTTCTGAAGGCTCGTAAGTCGAAAAAGAAACTTAAACCGAAAAAACCAGTACCTGAAACATATGTATCGTCTGCAGGCGTGAAGATCTCCGTCGGCAAGAACAATAAGCAAAATGACTATTTAACGTTTAAAATTGCATCCAGAGAACAAACTTGGCTCCATACAAAAGATATCCCTGGATCACACGTCGTCATCCATGATGCGCATCCTGACGAAGAAACAATTCGTGAGGCCGCAATCCTTTCTGCCTATTTCAGTAAAGCCCGCGGATCTTCAGCTGTAGCAGTTGACTACACTGAAGTTCGGCATGTTAAAAAGCCGAACGGTTCGAAGCCGGGCTTTGTTATTTATTTTGAGCAGAAGACGATTTTAGTAGACCCAGATGAGGATGTAGTAATGAAACTGCGTAAATAAAGAAGTGCTATTCCACACTGATGATATCTATCGTGGAATAGCATTTTCTATTTTATAAACTAATAGGGTACTTGGTCAGAGACGTGCAATAACTTCCGACAATTCACTTTGACACGTATTCACTTTTATCGATTCTATGATAATCAGATAGTTGAATCACTCGAACGTTGCCTGTGTTCAGCTCATGATAAATCCCTCTGCTATCCCGAAACGAAATGTATTGGTCCCGCTCGCTTCGAATCAGCTCCTCTGCTGCTTCTTGAGACTCCATATGAATAAATCTTCTGATATAATGCTCTTCATCAAAGAAGTATGTGATTTTAAATTCTTTCATACTATCTACCTCCCGATTTTCATAAGTAGGATAAATCCTTCAACGAACCCAGCCCATTTTCAGTAAGGTTTCTACACTTACTCTGAAATTTCAGCCTGTCCATTTCTCAGCATCCCTATTCTTCAATTTCCGAAAACCACCATCAAAAAACGAACTTCGAAACTATGATACACTTAATTCGGGTAATGAATGGCTGATGGCAAACAGTCCAGATCATTGGGGAATTGTAACATTCAGGTTAATCAGCGGTCTGTATATATTTCTATAATAGAGGGAGGGTTACTGTTGACGATAGATGGACCAATCAAAAAATATGATGAACTGCCTGACATGAGAGAGTTTATAGTTTTATTGGATAGTACACAAGGACTTGTATTCCAGAAGTAAACGATTCAAACAACAGCAAATTCTAGTAAAACTCCCCCTATAACAGCAAGTTCTTTATCCAATGATTCTATAAAGAATTGCTCTCTCTATCATTCTTCTTTAATGAGGGCGTAATATCCCTCCCTTCTGGCGATTAATACATACACCCAATATGCTGCTTTATGCCCGATTCATTTTTAATCCGGATAACTGGAAAAACTGAGGAGGAACTAAGAACATGACACTTTTCAAAAAAGTAACTGGACTTGGAACGGTTGCACTTTTGGCACTTGGACTTGCAGCCTGCAACAGTGATAACACAAAAATCGATGATGGTAAAACTGCTGAAACAACCGTAACGGCCGGTGACTCTGTTGACCACACAATTACAGGGATCGATCCCGGCTCAGGACATATGGAATTAACAGCAAGAGCTCTTAAAGAATATGACCTGACAGATTGGAATCTCACATCAGGCTCAGGCGCCGCAATGACTGCTGCTTTGAAAAAAGCATACGATAAAGAAGAACCTATAATCGTAACTGCCTGGAGTCCACATTGGATGTTTTCAAAATTCGATTTAAAGTATCTGGATGATCCTAAACTGGTCTACGGCGACTCTGAAGAAATTCATTCGATTGTTCGCACAGGAATGAAGGAAGATCTCCCTGAAGCTTATACAGTATTTCAACGATTTAATTGGGATATGGATGATATGGGAGAAATCATGATTGCAATTGAAGACGGGACAAAACCGGAAGAAGCAGCACGAACATGGATTACCAGCAATAAAGAAAAAGTGGCGGTATGGACAGATGGCGTACCTAAGGTGAATGGCGATGAGATCAATCTGGTGTACGCCCCTTGGGACAGCGAGCTTGCCAGTCATAATATGATGAAACTTGTCCTTGAAGATCTTGGTTATAATGTCAATTTGTCGATGGTGGAACCAGGTCCTATGTTCTCAGCAATTGCTGATGGAAGTGCTGATGCAACTTTCGCTGCTTGGTTGCCGAATACCCATAAAACTTATGTAGATAAATTTGATGGTAAGTTAGATGATATTGGTATTAATATGGTAAACGTAAAACAAGGATTAGCTGTGCCGACCTATATGAAAGATATCAATTCCATTGAAGATTTAAAAAAGTAATTTTATAAAACCAGCCCATTGCTTTTAGCGGTGGGCTGATTTGCATTCAACACCCCTTGTTTTCATATATATATGTTGAATTAAAGAATCCCATTGAATCTGCTGTGGCACTCAATAATGAGAGAGTTGTAATTCGGGGGTGGATTGTTGAACGCTTGGCGCTTCGGGGATGCCAGGGTGTTCATTATCGAGAGAAATGTGATATTGAGATTTAGTATGCCAAGATTATAAGGTGATTACTAATTGATGCTATATAAATTGAAATAAAAATTTCCATTGAACCGCTACGGCGCTAGGGGATGCCTCCCTCCATAAGCCAAGCAGCTGCGCCGCCAGTCTTATGGCTTCGGCTACCCCTGTTAAGGCGCCTTCGCTCAGTTTATACACCGGAATCAGTATTTCAACATATATAATTATATTCAAGAAAGACGCACGCTAGATTGCAGATTTCATCACAGATAACGAATTGTGCTTTCTCAAATAGACCATCCAGCGAAGGAGCGTCTTCGTGGTAGCCGGAGCGATAAGACTGAAAGTGCTCTTCTTTCTGGCTTATCGCGGGAGGCATCCACAAAGCGTCGAAGCGGTATTAGCAGGAATTCTAATTCATTCCTCATGTTTTGGGACATTCGTTGATCACATTCGATCGATTTATGACACTCCTGGTTGTAGGTCTCATCCCCGAAAATGAAATGCGCTTTCTCACATCGACTATCCAGCGAAGGCGCGTCTTCGTGGTAGCCCGAGCGATAAGACTGAAAGTGCTCTTCTTTCTGGCTTATCGCGGGAGGCATCCACAAAGCGCCGAAGCGATATTAGCGGGATATTTAATTCATTACTCCTGTATTGGGACATTCGTTGATCACATTCGATCGATTTATGACCCTTCAGGTTGTAGGTCTCATCCCCGAAAACGAAATGCTCTTTCTCACATAGACCATCCAGCGCAGGCGCGTCTTCGTGGTAGCCGGAGCGATAAGACTGAAAGTGCTCTTCTTTCCGGCTTATCGCGGGAGGCATCCACAAAGCGCCGAAGCGATATTAACAGGATTTCTGATTCACTCCAAGTATGGAGATATTCGTTGATCACATTCGATCGATTTATGGCCCTCCAGGTTGTAGGTCTCATCCCCGAAAATGAAATGCGCTTTCTCACATCGACCATCCAGCGCAGGCGCGTCTTCGTGGTAGCCGGAGCGATAAGACTGAAAGTGCTCTTCTTTCTGGCTTATCGCGGGAGGCATCCACAAAGCGCCGAAGCGATATTAACAGGATTTCTGATTCACTCCAAGTATGGAGATATTCGTTGATCACATTCGATCGATTTATGGCCCTCCAGGTTGTAGGTCTCATCCCCGAAAATGAAATGCGCTTTCTCACATCGACCATCCAGCGAAGGCGCGTCTTCGTGGTAGCCGGAGCGATAAGACTGAAAGTGCTCTTCTTTCTGGCTTATCGCGGGAGGCATCCACAAAGCGCCGAAGCGATATTAGCAGGAACTCCAATCCTCTCCAAGTATTGGGTCATTCGTTGCTCACATTCAATCGATTTATCCCGCATTAACGGGCAGTAAGACCCCCACTTCAAGTCTTCAAGGAAACAAGAAGAGTAAGTGGGGGATCAACTGCCCATAAAAGCCCGAATGGTTCAACTAACAATCAGTGGGGGATGAGGAAAACCCCCACTGATTGAGTTTCACTTTATGACACTCCAGGTTGTAGGCCTCATTCCCGAAAACGAAATACATTTTCTCAATATAGACCATCCAGCGCAGGCGCGACTTCGTGGTAGCCGGAGCGATAAGACTGAAAGCGCTCTTCTTTCTGGCTTATCGCGGGAGGCATCCACAAAGCGGCGAAGCGGTATTAGCAGGAATTCTGATTCTATCCATTGTAAAGCGCCTATGCCGTATTCATTTGTTCAACATATATAGCACGGATTATCACCGTTAGTTTTCACATAGTCTTTTGACAACTGTTTTTTGCTGTGGTTTGATTATATAACAGGTTGACAATTAAACTAGCTATGTCGAAATGAAGAATCACATTGAATCCGCTTATGGCGCTATCAGTCTTATGGCTACAGCTTCCCCTTTTAGGCGCCTTCGCACATTTTATATAGATATTCATTTGTTCAACCTATATAGCTATCACTTCTTTGGGAAAGTGGGTATATACCTAAAATGACAATTCATACTGCAGAATTGAAAAACTTATCAATCGGATTACCGAAAAAAATGAAATATGGTAATGGTAAAGAAATGGATACTGGTATATGTAAAGATATGATTCAAGAGACCTTTTTAACAAAAGATGGATTTCAGGGAGATGGCGTAGCGGATTTGCGCCATCACGGGGGCCTCGATCGCGCTGTTTGTGTCTATCCGCATGAGCATTATTCGCTATGGGAGCAAGAGCTTAATAACCCTTTACCTCCGTCAGCTTTTGGAGAAAATATAACAGTCACTAACATGTTGGAACAAGACGTTCATATTGGTGACATCTTCCGGCTTGGGGATGCTGTTATTCAAATAACGCAAGGCAGAATTCCATGCAGCACGATTACAAAGAGAACTGATATGCCTCCCCTTCTCAAAAGAATGGTGGAAACCGGGTTCACAGGTTATTTATGTCGTGTTTTAGAAGAAGGCGCTGTGCGAAAAGATTCGACAATTGCATTGGTAAAATCTCATCCGAAACAGGTATCCATCCTTTTTGCGAACCAGATTTATTTTCATCACCCAAAGAATATTGAAGGCATAAAAAAAGTGTTAGACGTTCAAGAATTGGCTCTGGACTGGCGTGAGCGGTTGACCAAGCGATTGGAGCAATTAACAAATCCAGTTTAAAAATTTTCTACCTGTTTTTATTGGATTTACTAAAAAAGCAATTCCACATGGATTTCACTGTGGAATTGCTTTTTTGTTTATTTCAATAAACCCACCTTCAACTTTCCGGGTCAATCAAGTAATTTGCTAATTGATTCTTCACTGTTCACCAAAAGACTAGTCGAGAACTTTGCATAGACGTCTACATTGTTACCAAGTCATCTCAATCAATTGCTTCATCGCAGAAGGTTTGGTCTCGCCAGTTTCTTTATCGATTATGGATGTGTACAAATGTGGGATGACGGTTTCTGCACCATTATCCAGACATGTTTGTACAATTATATGGACATTATCCAGCGTAATGCCGCCTGTTGGTTCAATGATTTTGATACCCGCTTTTACTGCTGCCCGCGTCATGACAGCTAATTCTTCCAGCCTCTTTTCACCTTCGATAGGATATAATTTGACAGAAGAAATCCCCAGTTCGGCAATCATAGCTGCCGCAAGTTCGCATGATACCCTTTCTCGGTAGACCGAACTAACTGGACCTGTGGAAATATACACTTGACCAGGCATGCCAGTCGGTTCGACCAAAGAATTGATCACGGGAACATTTTCTGTAGTTTGTTCCATTCTTCCAAGCGTATAACCCGATGCCGGGAATACTTGGTTAATATGATCTGGTAAAGTTGCCACAGATACATTTGCAACTTTTTTCCACATATTAGGATCACCTGCACCTAATCCCACTGAAACGAGGATATTATTATCCTTGAATTCTTTTACTAACTCGATAGCAGCCTCTTCTGTCGGGAAGTTCTTGACCATTACCCCGACTAATACACGTTCCTTCGCAATTTCCACAAGCTCCTGTGCATTGTTCAAATCCTTGGCCAGCACGTTAAAAACGACTTGATGTTTAAATGACATCATCTCACTCCTTGAGCTAGAACTAGTTTGATTGTTTCTGCAATGATTTCTTCTTGTCCCTTAAGTAAGGGCCTTGGATCAACAGATAATATTCCAATGTTCACATAATGATGTCGTAAAAAAATGGCTGGATTTCCTGACTCCAATGCATGTAACAACGCTTCTGCGTCCATGCCAGCTTCTTTACTATCCACTTCAATATTTGCGCGGTAAATCGCTCTACCTGCCTCATCCTGTTTGACTGAGCATGTTAATCCCGAAATCCCGTTTAAATCATTGCAGAGTTTCTCCATTTGACTAAGTTGATCCTCTACATCTGTAGCTTTATCGGCATATTGCTTAAGAGCAACAATCAATCCAGCCATTCCTTCTTTTCCAATCTTCATCGGACGACCAATTCCTTTATATTGCTTCCGGCATGCTTCCATTAATTCTTTTCTACCACAAATGAACCCTGATGTTGGACCTTCCAATGCCTTACCGCCACTATATATCACGATGTCCGCACCCATCGCAATATATAGTTTGAAATCCTCTTCTGCTGCAGCGTCAATAATGATTGGAATGTGATGCTTCTTCGCAATTTCGATCATTGTTTCAATCGATTGCATCCCTTTTTGAATCGCATGATGAGATTTAATATACATCAAAGCAGCAGTGTGTTCATTGATTGCTTCTTCGATATGCTGTGCCTCCACTTTGTTTGCTTGACCGACTTCTACCACTTTGCCGCCGCCCAAACTGATCATCTGTGCGATACTCGCTCCAAAATGGATTTGCTGCCCTTTTTGAACAATCACTTGATTTTTCAAGCCATCTGAATTCGGTAATCTTTCGATATGTGTCAGGTTTTTACCGGCGATGATTGCTGCCGTACTAATTGCAATTCCCGCCGCTGCGCCGCTCGTTGGACAGCCATCCTCAGCTCCTGTAACTTCACCAATTACAGTTCCTGTAAGTTCCATGATTTCATCGATATCGACATAATCTTGAGAAGCCTCTTTCAATGTTTGTGCAACTTCCTCACTAACTGCTGAAGCACCAAGAGCCGTCATTTTTCCACTCGCATTAATAACTTGTTTTAATCCTAATCGTTTAAAAACGCTCATCTTTTTCACCTCAGTCTAATGGAATCGGGAAGAATGCTCCAAAAAGCATTGCTCCTAAAATTGCTCCGCCTACAATAGGCTTCTTTCCTGCGTAAAATAGAGCAGCTCCAATAACAGCTCCAACACCAATTGGAATAGACGCAGATGCGGCGGAAATGATAATTAAAGGTCCTAAAAATCTTCCTGATGCATTTCCCGCTCCCATCATCACATCTGCTCCAAAAGTAGAATTTGATTGACCGACTGTAAGTTTACGTATCACAATTACAATATATCCTATAGCAAGACCTAAAATAGCACCCGTCAGCAAAGCTAGCCCAAAGTTTTCAAGTGGTGCGGTGATTCCAGAAGCAAGAAGTAATGCAGGTACTCCTATTCCGAGCCCCGTTTGAATCGCCCCGCCAATATCTAATATCCCAACAAGGGAACCTTCCAAAATACGTGCGAATAGAAAACTTGCCCCAAATGCTGCCGCTACCCCATAGCCGCCGCCCTGCATACCTACTTCAAGCATCGCAACAATCGCAACATCATTAAACGCCCCGATTTTATAGACATAATACATATGGGTTCCCGCAAATACGCCGGATGACAAAAGGGCAACAAAAATTGGAAATGACCAGTCAGCGTACCAAAAACTTTTCATATTAATTTCATTGTTCTCCCCCACCTACTTCACCTCATATCCGATTAATTTGTGTAAATTGATCAACCATTCAGGTGCTTCAAGATTAAATCCTTGCAGGAACTGAATATCGAATCCGCGGAAAAATCCACTAAATACAAACAATAAGATAACAGAAGCCAATAACGTCTTCGTAATCTTGTTCCAACCGCCATCATCTACGCCTTTCCCGATTAAAATCCCCAACACGACACCAGGTACTGCATTTCCCATAACCATATGTGCCGCCCCGCCGAAAATTGTCCCCCAAATTCCGGAGCGTTTACCTGAATCCAAGGCAGCCAACCAGAAAATTACCGGCATAACAGGATTAATGAGCAAGTTCGCTGCTGGAACCAATACTTTTAACGCAATTGCTTGCAACGATTCAGGAATTGCTGAAGCCGTTGAATTCAAGAATGTAACTACGAGTACTCCGATAATCGCTCCTGCAATTGCCATCTTCTTTGGATTATGCAATGTATCTTCTGCACGTTTCCCTTTTCTCATTAACACAGCTGCCGCCCAGTTCGGTATAATGCGGTGGTCAACGTCTTGTGTGAACGCACCGGCACCAACTGAAGATGCCCATGCATTAAAGAAGAATCCTAAACCGAATGAAAAGTGTGACGCAGCGTCCCCTGCGCATGCATTTAGCTCCCCCAGCGTTCGAAATGCGCCCATCCCTTGTGAGGTAGGAGCGTGAAACATCCGGGCTGCACCGGCACCTACGCCGAATCCCACAGCTCCTCCAATAATGATGGACTTAATGATGATCGCGACTATTTCCACTGTTATCCCCCTTTTATTCCAATATGACTATCCGAAAATATTGCTCTTCAAACTGTTTCCTTGTTCAATTTTTGTGAAATTGATTTCTTCCACATCTAATAGAAATAATTTTACGTCTACTTCAAGTACGACTCTGTATTTACTTCTTTCACGTGGTGCAAAGATGAACAAAAAGCGTTCAATATAGGAAGTTTCCATCGCTTCTACGACATCAACATTTACAGGTTCAATTCGAATAATCATATTTCCTTTATAGTCTTTCATAATTTTCTTCTGAATATTTCCAAGGGCAAAATTGAGTGCTTTTTCTTTTGAATCCCCTTTCCCCTCAATCCGGACCTTTGTTTCAATGACCTTTCTCATAACATCAGCCCCTTAGTTTAATGAATTCTTCCGTGAGTCTTCTCCCTAATTCTTCCGAGTCATTGAAGCCAAAACCAAGAACTGTTTTTCCTTCCCTAAGCGCTGTTAACCCCTCGTCAACAGAACGCATGCCGTATTGTGCAGGGTATCCATATTTTGACTGCGCTGTAATCGCCCCTGCTCCCCCGCTGCCGCAGAAAGAAATGCCCATATCCGCATTCTCCTTATTCATCGTATCTCCCAGTTTCATATCGGCAGCCATTCCACTAATAACGATTGCCTTGCCTCCAGCTGCCTCTACGCCTTTTCCAACATTTTGTCCTTTTCCTAAACGATCACCAATCACCACAATAATTTTACTCATCCTTTATTCCCCCTATTTTTTAATTTAATTTTGCAGTTTCAAAATGAATCGACAAAAGATACTTTTCATCATCTTGTAACTCACTAAGTTGCTTGCAAATATCACTTGCCATCTCAATGGAATCTTGAGAGACTTCTTTAAAAATTTCTTTTTCAAGCGCAGGAATCTTTTCCTTATACGTCGAACGATAAACCATTCCAGAAACGTGTGAAACGAATGACAGCCACTGCGTTTCAGTCATTTTAATCTCCTTATCTCCTAAAACTTTTTGTGAATAGGCTAAGACTTCTATACATAAGTCTGCATCACCGCTTTTACCTATTAGCTCGTGCTCCTTTAAACTCTGTGGATTCATCGTTGTACACTACCTTCCCATTTCTCAACACCATATACGGTTTAAGTATTTGATTTACTTCAAGTTCCGCTCCCTCTGAGTCTATTAAGATTGTCCGTTGCTCCATTTTTTTAAAAATCGTAATATCGGCTGTTGTTCCCAGGGCGAGCGTTCCTATATCCCTTGTCCCCAAAGCATTTGCCGCTCCCAATGTGACCGACTTTACTACCTCAATTAACGGGACTCCAAGCTCCAATAGCTTGGTCATCGTATGCATTAGGCTACAAACCGGATTTTCATAGTTTTTAATATATATATCTGTACTGGTTGTAAATGGATTATTATATCTCTCTCTGAATTTCAGCAACGTTTCATAGCTAAAACTGGAGGTGCCGTGTCCGATATCGAATAATACGCCCCTCTTTAAAGCGTCCAGCGCTTCTGGTATAAGCTCGCCACTCGCATCCATAATCCCATGCTTCTTCCCATGAAATGCGTGTGTTACGATATCTCCTTTACGTAGAAGGGGGAAAATTTCTTGTAGATTTGGAGGTGGGTTTCCGATGTGGACCATAATTGGAACGTTTAGCCGATCCGCTACTATACGGGCATGTTTGAGAGGTTTAATGCCACTATTTTTAACAACACTCCCACTCATTCGTGCCTTCAACCCAACAATGCTTAGTTCCTTGTTAAAAATCTCTTCTGCTTCTTCCAGGCTCATTAAATCTTCCAGATTTGCTAGTTCAGAAAGACCGCTAGTTAAACCTTTTCTTGAGATATTAAGGAATGCAAGAACCTCTGTTTGACTCGGTTCAACCACTTTTTCCTTAAAAGCCGCATAATCTGAATAGCCGGCACTGCCTGCATCCGCCACTGTTGTCACGCCCTGCTCTATGCCAACCAAATCCGCATCAATCCCAAGTTCGGTATGTCCGGTGAAAATATGAACATGCATGTCAATGAAGCCTGGCGAAACATAGCATCCTTCAGCATCGATATATTTTACATTTTGGGAACGATTCTCTTGCGGTGCTACCAGTACTCCGTTTCGCACTGCAATTTCTTTTATTTCAATTGTGTCTTGTTCTGGATCAATAACATATCCGTTTTTTATGATGATTTCATCTATCATAAGAACACCTCCAGCTAGTTTAAATAGTGCAGTATTGCAATAATTTCTGCTTCGTGTGTTTTCAACTCATGCGCTTCTAAAATGTCTTTAATCTTTTTAATAGCTTCCTTGTCATATGAATGATTGTGGGAATTTGAATAGTTATCGTATTGTTTGTCGAAATAATAGCGATGGACCATTAAAAAAATATGTAGCATAAGTGCCTGCTTCTTTGAAACCCCTATTTCATCCGTAAAAGCCAACTGAATTTCTTGGTTAATCTCAAAGCCTTTTAAGATAATTTCTTGACTGATGAATTCAGGATCAAGACTACTTATTTTTTCATCATTGCTTTCCAGTAAATTGTTAAATTGAAAGTTTTTATAACGAAGTAATTCTTTCACCTTACTTTTTATTGTTTCAATATCCCTTTTACTTGGTAGCGGATCTACGATTACTATCGGAAGATCTGTTTCAATTGGAAAGACGCTAATGATGAAATCAACTTCTTCTTGGATGCAAATTTCATCCACTTCCATAATCGAACAATTTTTAACGATTTCAATATCAAAAATTTCTCTTTCAACTCGATTTTTTATAAGACGCGCCACGCCTCTTCCGGTCGAGCAAACATATAACGTGCGGATTTTCCCTTTTTGATTGAATCTCTTTTCGAAAGAGACAATGAAATGGAGCACAATTAACGATACAAATGAATCCGGCACTGAAACTTTTTGGGGCGTCAGATATATTTGACACGCTTTTTGGATAGTTGAGAATAAAACTAAGTAGTTTTTCTTTAATTCTTTGGTGAAAGGGTTGATTTCAGTAAAATTGATTTCCCCTTTTTGAAAACGTAAAGAAAGATGAGCAAAAAGATTATTATAAAGTTTTGGGTCCTTATGGTAGTGGATTCCCTGTATATCGCTGACATATTGGATTATCTCTTTTGTTACCTTAACGATGTCAATTTGATTGAGATTGTTATCTCTATCTCCCGTGATATAGCGGTATTCCTCTTCAAACAAAGGATATTGCATTTGCGCATAGACCTTTTCCATTAGCTGAACCGTTAAATTAGTGTGATCTGCTTTATTTAAAATGCGATAGTCTTTCATCGTAAATCCAGCGTTCATGCGAGTAATCGAGATTGTCAGTCTGAACAAAATTCTCAAGACATCTGATTCATGGAGTACATGCTTAGGTTGTGATGAAAACAACTCAGCCATCTGCTTTTCAACGACTTTATAAAAAGGGAGGATGTCTGCAAATAACATAGGATCTTCAGCTAAAGTATCCCTACTGGTAACTCCACTCATAATTTTATAGACTTCATTATTTGTCAAATCAGCATGAATCAAATGCTCGAACAGTAACCTTAACGAAAGTTCTTCACCTATAAGTTTATAACCGGTTCCATGTTTTCTTTCTAACTCGATTTTCCAAGGTTGAAGCAATTCAACCAGTTGCTTAATATCATTCAAAGATGTATTCCTGCTAACATCAAGCCTCTCGGAAAAAGTAGATGCAGTTATATATTCTGTGTTTACTAGCATATACAAAATCATTTTCGCTACTCTTGCTTCTTGATTTAGATATACATCTGTTCTTTCAATTTCCGGCAGACTATGAATGATTTCTACTCTTTTTTCCTCACCGCACTCAATCCAAATCCCTTTATTAGGCTGTGAAAACACCTCGATCCCTTGAACATGAAACCACCCTTTCACGTCCTCCAAGTCATACTTAATCATTCGTGTGCTTACATTGAATTCTTCTGCCAAATCCTTCAAGTACACAGAACCATTGGTTTCTAATAGCTTCGCCAACAACTGAAACCCTCTTACAGTCAGCATCCCTATCACCCCCCTATAGTTATTTGGGTTTCTTCTGATACACAAAACGTGAGAAATGCACAAGCTTTTGGTCAGTGCCACTGGTGTCTAAATATGACAGATTACCATTCTCACGTTATCCACAGTACGTTTTTTTATAATTTCCTAAGCAGACACATGACCATTCCCTTTACTCTGAATCCGTAAAAAGTCAGAAAATAAATAGTTGTTTACATTCTCTATTTTAAACTTTCCACCAATTTAGATAAAGACAAAATCCTTTCCTCATAGACAGGGAAGGATTTTGGGGGCTTGGTAAGACATATATCACCATCCTGTTCAATACTAACCGCCATCCAAGTGAAATGGCAGAAGTCTCTTTAGTAGTAGTCAGCATGATAACTTAAAAAGCTATCCTACCGTGGTTTTTTCCACAGCAGGATAGCTTTTTTCAGTTCAATAAACCGGCCTTCAATTTCCCGTGCCATTCAAGTAAACTAGTCATTGACTCTTCATTAATGGCACCTTTTTCTTGTGCGGCTTCAGCAAGCGCACCAAAATCAGTGAGGCTCTTGTAAGTCAGTCCTGCAGACGCGAATGTTTCATCTGCACTTTGCAGTTCATATGTAAAGATAGAAACAACGCCAGTTACTTCAATTCCTTCAGACCGCAGTGCTTCTGCTGCATTCAAACTACTGCCACCCGTTGAAATCAAATCTTCGATAATAATTGCTTTGTCTGTATCGAGTATTTTACCCTCAATTTGACGACTGCGACCGTGTCCTTTAGCTTTTGACCGGATATACACCATCGGCAGTCCAAGAATGTCTGCAACCCAAGCCGCGTGTGGAATTCCAGCCGTAGCCGTTCCCGCGATGACCGTTGTTTCAGAATAATTTTCACGAATCAATCCTGCAAGTCCTTCTGCAATTTTTTTCCGTCCAACCGGATCGGACATCGTCAATCGGTTGTCACAGTAGATAGGGGACTCAATACCTGAAGCCCACGTGAACGGCTCCTCCGGACTTAATTCTACTGCCCCTACATTCAACAGGATTTCAGCAACATCTTTTTTCACCATTATTTTTCTGTCCCCTTCCATAGTGCATTTATGTATTCGTAGGCTGCCCGCGGATCTGTTGCGCCCGTAATTGCCCGGCCGACTACGATATGTGTCGATCCCGCAAGACGCGCTTCTTCAGGTTTCGCAATTCGTTTCTGATCATGTGCTCCGCCATCTGCAAGGCGTATGCCAGGTGTCACTTTGAAAAAAGATTTTCCGCAAACATCTGCGATGGCTATGGCTTCATGAACAGAACAAACGACACCATCAAGACCTGCTTCTTTCGTGAGCTTAGCATAATGAAGGACTGATTCTTGTAGCCCAACACCTATCAACTGCTCTTCACGAACTTGACGTTCGTCTGTAGACGTCAGTTGTGTAACACCGATTAGTGATGGACGTGATAATCCGGATGGCGTCCCTTTATCCAACCCTTCAAGAGCCGCCTCCATCATTGTCTTCCCACCAGCTGCATGAACATTCACAAGGTCAACACCGAATCCCGCAAGCACTTCCATCGCTGATTTCACCGTGTTGGGAATATCATGCAATTTCAAATCAAGGAACACATCATAGCCTTGTTCTTTTAACCGAGCCACAATCGCAGGCCCTTCTTTATAATAAAGTTGCATGCCTACTTTGACATTGACGTCTCCATCAAAAGCGTGTAGGAAGTCGAATGTCTTTTCAGCCGAATCAAAATCGAGCGCTATAATCGGTGATGTTTTCATAGACGGTGACTCCTCCCTATCAGTTCAGAAATATGATGAATGCCAAGCTCGTCCAACTTAGCTGGTAATTGTTCAATGATTTGTGGACAAATAAATGGATTAACGAAGTTCGCTGTTCCTACCGCGACAGCACTTGCACCCGCAGACATAAAGTCGATAATGTCAGCTGTTTCTGTGACACCACCCATTCCAATAATCGGAATATTAACCGCCTTACTTACTTCATAGACCATCCGAATCGCAACTGGTTTAACAGCGGGGCCAGACAAACCACCTGTCCCGTTCGCGATAACGGGACGACCTGTTTTCTGATCAAGACGCATACCGACAAGTGTATTAATCATCGTAATACCATCTGCGCCGCCCGCTTCGACAGCCTGTGCAATTGCCACAATGTCAGTGACATTTGGAGACAATTTGACATACACCGGAACTGAAGACACTTCTTTTACCGCTCTCGTCAGCTCTTTAGCGATTTCAGGATCTGTTCCAAAAGTAATGCCCCCCGCTTTGACATTCGGACAGGATATATTCAACTCAAGCGCTTTGACATTGGGTGCTTGGGATACAGCTTTCGCCACTTCCACATAGTCCGCAGTTTCAGTACCCGCAACGTTCGCGATGATCGGCACATCAAACTGTTCAAGCCAAGGCAACTCGCCTTCCAACACACCTGTTAATCCCGGATTTTGTAATCCGATTGCATTCAGCATACCTGATGCCGTTTCTGCAACACGCGGTGTCGGATTGCCGAGCCTCGTTTCAAGTGTTGTAGCTTTGATCATAATTGCGCCAAGCAGTGACAAATCATATAGTTGGCCATACTCTTTACCGAATCCGAAACAACCGGACGCAGGCATAATTGGGTTTTTTAATGATAAACCTGGTAATTCAATCGATAGTCTATTCATATTGCCACCACCCCTGCCGGGAATACCGGACCATCTGAGCATACTTTAATATATGCCTTTTCCGATCCTTCCGTTGTTTGACAAACACATGCGAAACAAGCGCCAATACCGCAGCCCATTCGTTGTTCGAATGACAGAAAGCCTTTTTTCCCTGCGTACATTTGTTCAATCGCTTCAAGCATCGGCATTGGACCGCAGCTGTAATACGTTGCGAAATCATCTCCAAGTTCCCCCATGACTGTGGTCACGAAACCCGCTGCTCCAAGAGACCCGTCGACTGTTACAATATGTGTTTCGCCGAGCTTACTGAACTCTTCTTCATAAAACACAACGTCTTTTGATTGGAACCCTAAGACATGCGTGCATTTCACGCCCTTCGCCGTCAGTTGCTTCGATAACTCATACAATGGTGGTACACCGATTCCTCCGCCAATTAAGATTGCCGTTTCTCCAGTTGCCGTTTCTTCAACAGGAAAACCATTTCCAAGCGGACCGAGCACATCGATTTCATCATCCACATGTTTCTGTGAAAGGATTGTAGTACCTCGACCTTCTGCACGATAAATAATAGTCATTTCGCCAACCTCTTTATTAATGGAAGCGATTGAAATCGGACGTCTTAACAATGGTTCGAATGAATCGGATACTCGAATATGAACAAACTGGCCCGGGGAAGAAATTTCCCCGACCAATTTACCATTTAACTTCATTTCAAAAATATTATGGGCAATTAGCCGATGTGAAGTGACCGTCATTCGATCTTGGATGATCATACAGTCTCCTCCACTTTCCCCATTTCCTCAGTTTGGAATGTCATTGATTCGATCACACGCAGCATTGCATCTGCCGTATCAAGTGAAGTGAAGCAAGGAATGCCATTTTCAACTGATTCACGGCGAATTCTAAAGCCGTCACGTTCAGGCTGTTTTCCTTTTGTCAGCGTATTGATAACGATTTGTGCTTCCCCTTTTTGAATGACATCAAGAAGCGTCGGTCCTTCAGAACCGATTTTACCAATCGTTTTCACTTGGATACCGGCGTCCTCTAGCACAGAAGCTGTGCCTCCCGTTGCTAAAATACGATAACCGATATTCGTAAAGCGCTTAGCGATGCTCACCATCTCTTCTTTGTCTTTATCAGAAACAGTCATTATTACAGAGCCGTATTCTTTTATTTCCATACCCGCTGCAACAAGACCTTTGTACAAGGCTTTTTCGAGCGTAGTATCTTTGCCCATTACTTCTCCTGTCGATTTCATTTCAGGTCCAAGCGTAATATCTACTCGACGCAATTTCGCAAATGAGAAGACTGGTACTTTAACGTAGACGCCTGATGGAGCCTGAGCAAGTCCATTTTTATAACCTTGTTCAATAATCGTTTGACCCAGAATCGCTTTTGTTGCAATGTTTGCCATCGGAATATTCGTAATCTTACTCAAGAATGGAACCGTACGGCTCGAACGTGGATTCACTTCAATCACGTAAACTTGCCCTTCTGAAATGACGAACTGGATATTGAGAAGACCTATTATTCCAAGCCCTTTTGCAAGACGGGTCGTATAATCAGTGATTGTTTCTAGTTGAGAAGCCGATAAGTTTTGTGGCGGGAACACAGCAATCGAGTCACCTGAGTGAACGCCTGCACGTTCAATATGTTCCATAATACCTGGGATCAACACATTTTCACCGTCGCATATACCATCGACTTCAATTTCAGTTCCCGTTAAGTAACGATCGACAAGTACGGGATGATCCGGGCTTGCTTCAACTGCATGCTCCATGTAATAAAGCAGTTCCTCTTCATGGTAGACAATTTCCATTGCACGTCCGCCAAGTACATAAGAAGGTCGTACGAGTACAGGATAACCAATTTCATTCGCAATCGCGATAGCTTCCGGCACAGAAACAGCTGTTTTTCCAAGAGGTTGTGGAATACCAATTTCACGCAGTGCACTTTCGAATTTATTACGATTTTCCGCGCGGTCAATATCTTCAAGGGATGTTCCCAAAATTTTTACACCGCGTGCTTCAAGGCCATCCGCTAAGTTAATAGCCGTCTGTCCACCGAATTGAACAATAACACCTTCAGGCTGTTCCAGATCAACGATGTGCATAACATCTTCGATTGTCAGCGGTTCAAAGTACAATTTGTCCGAAATCGAGAAGTCTGTTGACACTGTTTCAGGGTTGTTATTGATGATGATCGCTTCGTATCCTGCTTCTTGGATTGCCCATACCGAGTGGACCGTCGCGTAGTCGAACTCAACACCTTGACCGATGCGTATTGGACCGGAACCTAGGACGATAACACTTTTCTTCTCTGATTTAATTGATTCATTTTCCTCTTCGTAGGTTCCGTAAAAATACGGCGTGTCCGATTCAAATTCACCAGCACATGTATCGACTTTTTTATAGACTGGAATGAGTCCTTGCTCTTTTCGCCAATCGTAAACCTTGCGCTCATCTGTGTCCCATAATTCTGCAACCGTAACATCGGAGAAGCCCATCCGTTTTGCAGTGCGCAATGTTGTATAGTCAAACGGATTCGCTTTCAAGACTAGTTCAAACTGAACGATTTTTTGGAACTTGCGCAAGAAAAAGACGTCAATTTGACTCCATCCGTGAATCGTTTCAACTGTCACACCCCTGCGGAATGCTTCGCCGATGAAGAACAAACGCTCATCGCCTGCACGACAAATTCGTTTTTCAATCCATTCGTCTGTCATTTCTGGTCCATTTTTCAATGATAAGCCGAATTGTCCTGTTTCGAGTGAGCGTACCGCTTTTAAGATTGACTCTTCGAATGTACGGCCGATCGCCATTACTTCGCCTGTTGCTTTCATTTGCGTACCTAGATTTCGTTTAGCAGACTCGAATTTATCAAACGGCCAGCGCGGAATTTTTGTCACGATATAATCGAGTGACGGTTCAAAACAAGCGTATGTTGTTCCCGTAACTGGATTCATCATTTCATCGAGCGTCAAGCCTACCGCGATTTTCGCAGCCAGTTTCGCAATCGGATAACCTGTCGCTTTCGATGCCAACGCCGATGATCGGCTGACGCGCGGGTTCACTTCAATGATATAGTAGTCAAAGCTGTGCGGATCGAGTGCAAGTTGAACATTACATCCGCCTTCAATTCCTAATGCACGAATAATTTTAAGAGACACATTTCGAAGCATTTGATATTCACGGTCTGTCATTGTCTGGCTTGGTGCCGCGACGATTGAATCGCCCGTATGAATTCCGACTGCGTCTACGTTTTCCATGTTGCAAACAACGATTGCATTGTCTGCCGAGTCGCGCATGACTTCATATTCGATTTCCTTATAGCCAGCAATTGACTTTTCCAATAGACATTGTGTAGCTGGGCTATATTTCAGACCGCTTGTAACGATTTCTTCCAAGTCTTCGTCGTTGTAGCACATGCCCCCGCCTGTACCGCCAAGTGTGAATGCAGGACGAACGATGACAGGATACCCGATTCTGTCAACGAATGCATGCGCTTCTTCAAGGTTGTGAATAATATCGCTGTCTGGAACAGGTTCTCCCAGTTCGTTCATCAGCGTTCGGAATAAATCCCGGTCTTCCGCCTGATGAATTGCGTTCAGCTTTGTTCCGAGGATCTCGATGCCAAGTTCTTTTAATATTCCTGATTCGTCTAGTTCAATCGCCATATTCAAGCCCGTCTGGCCGCCCATTGTTGCAAGAAGTGCGTCAGGACGTTCTTTCCGAATGATGCGACTAACGAATTCTAGTGTTATCGGTTCAATATATACTTTGTCTGCGATTTCCGTATCTGTCATAATCGTTGCCGGGTTAGAGTTGATGAGAATGACGCGGTAGCCCTCCTCTTTTAATGAAAGACATGCTTGTGTTCCAGCATAGTCAAACTCCGCTGCTTGACCGATAACAATCGGGCCTGACCCGATAACTAATATAGTTTCAATATCTGTACGTTTAGGCATTGAAATTCTCCTTTCGGCTGCTTGTTTTCATTACATCCATGAATCTGTCAAACAGGTGCTTCGAATCTTCAGGTCCCGGAGATGCTTCCGGATGGAACTGAACGGAAAACGCTTCGTATTTCGTGCTTCTCACACCTTCAACTGATCCATCATTAAGTGCTTTATGTGTCACTTCCAGATTTGTATCTACAAGTGATCCTTCATCTACTGCGTAGCCATGACTTTGAGAAGTCAATTCCGTCCGGCCTGAAGTCAAATCTTTTACGGGATGGTTGCCGCCCATATGGCTGTTTTTCAATTTTACTGTGCGTGCGCCGCAAGCTAGGGCAAATAGCTGGTGACCAAGGCCAATCCCGAAGAGTGGGACTTTCCCTAGTAATTCTTTAATCGTTTCAACTGTGCCCTCAACATCTTCCGGATTACCCGGTCCATTTGACAGCACAATGCCATCTGGTGATAAAGAAAGGATTTCCTTGGTAGATGTGTTATATGGGACGACAATGACGTCGCAGTCTCTATCATTTAATTCGCGTAAAATACCGTGTTTCATGCCATAGTCGATGAGGATAACGCGTTCTCCGCGTCCCGGGCTTGGATAAGGTTTTTGTGTTGAAACGCGGGCAACTAGATCTGTCGGCAAAGTGAAAGCCGCGGCTTTGGCAACCATTTCTTGCACATTCACTTCTTCCCCTGCAGCTGTCAGGATGCCTTTTAGTGACCCTTTATCTCGCAAGAGCCGCGTTAATTTGCGAGTATCGATTCCTTGGATTCCAGGAATGCCTTTCATCGTCAACAGCTCACACAGTGTCATACCGCTACGGAAATTGGATGGTTCGTCTGCCAGTTCGCGGACGACTAAGCCGCTCGCTGCCGGTTCGATTGACTCATAATCGTCCCGGTTAATGCCGTAGTTGCCGATAAGCGGGTAGGTCATCACAATGATTTGTCCAGCACCCGATGGATTTGAAACCGTTTCTTGATAACCCGTCATTCCCGTTGTGAATACCGTCTCACCGATTGACGCGTCATCAGAACCAAAGGCGATTCCTTCAAAAATTGTACCGTCTTCTAAAATCAGCATTCTTTTTTTCATCATTGTCCATCCTCCCAAACTACTTTTCCAGCATAAATTGTTTTAACCGGCCATCCCGTGCATATCCAACCGTTAAATGGTGTGTTCTTCCCTTTAGAAACAAATGTCTTACGATCTATTTTTTCCTCTTTATTCAAATCTAGCAATACCAGATCCGCCGTAGCACCCACTTCGATTTTCCCGTAGGGCAATCCGAATACATCAGCCGGTTTTTTCGTCATCCAATCGATAAGCTGCTGTAAGGTCCATGTTCCCTTTTTAACGAAATTCGTATAAAGAAGCGGGAATGCCGTTTCAAAACCAGTAATCCCGAACGGTGCTTTTGCAAAACCGGCTTCTTTTTCTTCTGCAGTATGCGGTGCATGGTCTGTTGCGATGAAATTAAGCGTGCCATCGAGTAGCCCGTCACGTAGAGCTTGAAGATCTTCTGTTCCTCGAAGCGGAGGGTTCATTTTCCAATCTGCGTCATCGCCGGGAATGTCATCTTCTGATAGTAGAAGATGATGTGGACTCACTTCTGCAGTCACATGGATGCCCGCTTTTTTTGCATCGCGGATCACTCGAACCGACTCTTTCGTACTAACGTGGCACACATGGTAATGAGCTCCTGCTGCTTCTGCCAGTAAAATGTCCCGTGCGATATGGACCGATTCCGCTATTGAAGGAATTCCCGGAAGACCGAGTTCTTTATTGCGCTTCCCTTCATGCATTGCGCCACCATAGATAAGTGTATTGTCTTCGCAGTGTGCAACAATTGGCATACCGATTTTAGCTGCATCCTGCATCGCTTCAAACATCATTCCCGCTTGTTGTATACCAACACCGTCGTCTGTGAATGCGAAAGCTCCATATTCTTTAAGTTCAGCAAGATTTGTCCGTTCTTTGCCGGCTTCTCGAATTGTAATGGAGGCGTATGGAAGGACACGGATCAAGGACTTCTGTTTGATCAAGTCATTGACAAGTGTCAGATTTTCTTTTGTATCCGGTACAGGTCTTGTATTCGGCATTGCACAGATTGTGGTGTAACCGCCTTTTGCTGCCGCAAGTGTTCCGCTTTCGATTGTCTCTTTATGCTCGCCGCCCGGTTCACGAAGGTGAACGTGGACGTCGATGAAACCCGGTGCCAGTAAAAGTCCTTCACCGTCGATTATTTCCGCATTTCCCACTGTCAGCTGATTTCCGATTCCCGAAATTTTATCACCTGTCAACTTTACATCCGTTGTTACAAGAACCCCTTGATCGTTCAGCATCTGTACCCCTTGAATAACTTTCTCCATGTTAATTCCTCCCTTTCAATACTGATTCCATTACGGCCATCCGTATGTATACACCATTTTCCATTTGTTTGAAAATCCTTGATTTGGAGCATTCGATTAATGTCTCTGAAATTTCAATTTCCCGATTGAATGGACCCGGGTGCATGATAATCGCCTTGTCTTTCAACTTCTGTGCGCGAGCTTCAGTCAACCCATATCGTTCATGATAACTTTCTCCCGCGAAAATCGTTTCTGCTCCATGCCTTTCATGCTGCACTCTCAGCAACATGACCACATCACTGTTTTCAATCACTCCATCCCATGAATCCACATTTTCAAATTCACCTGCCCATTCAGTTGGACAAAGGAATGTCACGTTCGCTCCCAAGGTCGTTAAAGCGTCTGCATTAGAGCGTGCCACGCGGCTATGTGCGATATCTCCCGCAATCAGTACATTCAATCCTTTAAAGGAACCAAATTCTTCTCTGATTGTAAACAGATCCAGGAGTGACTGTGTCGGATGCTGGCCTGATCCATCGCCTCCATTAATAATTGAGACCGATGTTCGATCTATCAATTGCTCATAATAACCGTCTTCGGGATGACGGATGACAAGTGCATCGACACCGATTGCTTCAAGCGTTTTTACCGTATCGTAGAGCGTCTCGCCTTTTAACGTGCTGGAAAAGCTGGATTCGAACGGCAAGACGTCAAGCCCGAGTTTCCGTTCCGCCATTTCAAAGCTCATTTTAGTACGTGTGCTCGGTTCGAAAAATAGGTTGCTGACAATATATTTCCCGGGCAATTCGCGGGCACCGAACTTTTTGAACGTATCAGCACGATCAAGGATTGCCATAATTTCTTTTTCGGTCAGGTGTTTCATCGATACTACATGCTTCATTCTTCGCAACTCCCTTCATTAATAAAAGCCTCTCCGGCAGGCGGAAAGGCTCGTTAGGTATGACAATCCGCATCCTTCACTGGTCGTGTAGAATGGGTGTCAAACGAACCTTTCCCTGACTCTCGGAACAGTGTTAAAAGGTCTTCTATTCTGTTTCGTCAACTAGCGTTTCATTAGTTCTTCCTGGAAGTATCAAGTTTAGAATAACGCCGACAATCGCAGCCAAAGCCATCCCTTCAATTTGGAAGGTCTCACTGAATTTGATGGATGCACCACCAATACCAAGGACTAGAATGACAGAAGCGATAACAAGATTACGCTGTTTGCCAAAATCAATTTTGTGATCGACCAGCATCCGCAGACCGGATGAAGCGATGATTCCGAATAAGAGAATCGACACCCCTCCAAGCACCGCTGTAGGAATCGTCGCAATCAATGCCATAACTTTTCCTAAGAATGAGAAGGCAATGGCGAAAACCGCAGCTCCTAAAATGACATAGACACTATATACGCGAGTGAGCGCAAGGACACCAATGTTTTCACCGTATGTCGTTTTAGGCGGTCCTCCGACTAGTCCGCTAATAAGCGTTCCAAGTCCGTCACCAAGTAAAGAACGGTTTAATCCCGGATTTTTTATGTAGTTTCTTCCAACAATTCGTCCTAGAACGAGCTGATGTCCGATATGTTCCGAAATCGTGACGATGGCGATTGGCACCATCAGTCCAAGGAGTGTAGGAGTAATGACGAATTCGTAATCCACACCCGGAATCAGCATTGCCGGAAATTCAAACCATTTCGCTTCAATAACTTTTGTGAAATCCAATATGCCGATGAAAGCCGAGTAAATGTAACCGACGATGATCCCGATAAGTATTGGCATCAAGCTGACAATTCCTTTGAAAAACATGATACAGATAATCGCAGCTGCCAGTGTGACGAGCGCTGCTGAAAAGTGAAGCAGGTTATACACTTTTTCGTCTCCGACTTGGATTGTACTCGCCATGCTGATTGCTGTCGGCGACAATGCAAGACCGATGACGATGATAACCGGCGCCACAACAATCGGCGGCAAGACCTTCATGATCCATGCATAGCCTGTCTTCCAGATAAGCAATGAGATGAGCCCATAGACGAGCGCCACGAACATACTGCCAATCATTGCACTGCCAATTCCGCCTGTTTCAGTCGCTACTTGTATCGGTATAATGAAGGCGAAAGACGAGCCTAAGTATGCCGGTACTTGGAACCTTGTTACAAGGATAAAAACGATTGTCGCAATCCCGCTAGTCAGAAGAGCGATTGCCGGACTTAACCCGACCAGTTGGGGAACCAATATCGTCGCACCAAACATGGCAAACATATGTTGCAAACTAAGGATTATCCATCTGGCTGTTGCCGGTTTTTCATGTACATCTAAAACTTTTTCATTCATAATCGACTTCCCCCATAACGGTTACTTAATTTACTAGCTGATCCCCTGGTCTATTCTGAAGGTGCTAACAGACCTTATTTTGAATGAATCGAGACGCTGTCCTTGCCATCCGTCTCTAGTACACTTACGACGACGCGTTCATCACTTGACGTGGGGATGTTTTTCCCGACGAAATCAGGTCGGATCGGCAATTCTCGGTGGCCCCGGTCGACTAGCACCGCAAGTTGAATGGATGCAGGTCTTCCAAGGTCCATGACTGCATCCATTGCTGCTCGGACTGTTCTGCCTGTATATAGAACGTCGTCCACAAGGATTACTTTTTTGTCCGTCACGTCATGTTTTATATCTACTTGCTGGACGAGCGGCTCGTTATTGTCATGTTTCAGCATAAGATCGTCACGATACAAAGTTATGTCAAGTTCACCTTTTTTTATTGACTTCCCTTCAATTACCTCGATTTTTTTGGCAAGCCTATCTGCTAAATATGCGCCTCTGGTTTTAATACCGACGAGAATACACTCGTCAATCCCTTTATTCCGTTCGATAATTTCGTGGGCAATTCGTGTAACTGCTCTGCCAACTGCTTGTTCATCAAGGATATTTGCTTTTTCTGTCATTTTTAGCCCTCCATTTCCATTTGTCCATAAAAAAATCCCCCCGGCCTTTATTGGCGGGAGGGTATACGTGCAGAAAAAATGTACATAGAAACTGCGCGCAGCAGTTCTACTGTACTTCCGTGCAACCTTCCCAGCCTCTCTGGACTGATTTTAAAGGTATCGCTATTCAATTGCTTCGTTCAGTATACATTTCACTCTTCTGTTTTGTCAACGCTTTTCCTAACTTTATCGACCAATTCTATAAAGTCATCTGGTAGCGGGCTGTTAAATTCCATATACTCACCTGTTACGGGGTGATCAAAACCGAGCGTTCCTGCATGCAATACTTGTCCGTTAAAGTCGAGTGTTTTTTTCGGTCCATATTTCGGATCTCCGACAAGCGGATAACCGATATATTTCATATGAACTCGAATTTGGTGTGTTCTCCCTGTTTCTAATCTACATTCAACAAGTGTGTAATCACCAAACCGCTCAATTACTTTGAAATGCGTTACCGCATGTCTTCCTTTATCAACAATCGCCATATTTTGCCGCTCGCGTTGATCACGGCCGATCGGAGCATCAATTGTTCCATTATCATGCGGGATATGACCATGGACAAGTGCTGTATAAACACGTGTTACCGATCTGTTGACGAGCTGGTCGACTAACGAAACATGTGCTTTATCATTTTTCGCCACCATCAAAAGACCAGATGTATCTTTATCGATACGGTGCACAATACCTGGGCGAAGTACGCCGTTGATACCTGAGAGATCCGTGCAATGGTGCATAAGCCCGTTGACCACTGTACCTGATGGATGACCGGGTGCAGGGTGGACAACCATACCACGCGCTTTGTTGAGAACGAGAACGTCTTTATCTTCATAATAGATATCGAGTTCAAGATCTTCCGCAACGACATCAAGTTCTTCCAGTTCAGGTTCTTCCACCGTTATCGTATCACCTACTCGAACTTTATAATTTGGTTTCACTTGAATACCGCCTACAAGAACAAGGCCATCTTTCAGCCATGACTGAATTTGTGTACGTGACCATTCAGAGTTAACCGCCGATAACGCTTTGTCAATACGGCTTCCTTTGTGTTCTTCCGTTACTTCTATTTCAATTTTTTCCATTACGACACCTTTTTCTTGTTCTTTTTTTCATCCATAATAATATGGATGATGATTATGACTACCCCTACTGTCAAAGCTGCATCTGCAACATTAAAAATCGGGAAATCATAGTTGATAATCGGAATTGTGACGTCGACAAAATCGACAACTTCCTTGCGCCATAGACGGTCGATGAAATTACCAATTGCGCCACCAAGAAGAAACATTAAACTGACTCCAAATAGCGGATGTCCCTTCGCTTCTTTATGGAAGTAATAGATAATGCCTCCTGCAACAACGACAGTAACGATATAAAATAACCACATTTGTCCTTCAAGCATTCCCCATGCTGCTCCCTTGTTGCGATGGGAAAGAAGCCCCAAATAAGGATCTGCAATACTGATTCTTTCAGTGAGTTCCATGTTTTTGACGACAAGCCATTTCGTAAACTGATCCAAAACAATGACGAATGCCGCCAATCCGTAATAAATGAACAATCCAAATACCCCCGTCCGACAGATTACGTTCCATTTTACCACATCGATACCTATATGACCGCATTTCAACGTAAAATGAGTAATAAGAAAAGCGTAAGCGCCTTGGTAGACCCGAAAGGCATAAGTCGATCCAACGACGTGGCGGTCTTTGCCACATAGCTGGATTGCTTATGACCTGAGGGACTAGGCGCTGAAGCTAGACACTGCTCCAGGTTCAAAAACTTATACTTTCTTTTAAAAAAAGCCGCTGCAGCTAGTCTTATAAAAAGACAGCTGCGACGGCTTTTAGTTTGACTATTTTACGAATAATACTTTTTCACAACATCCGCACATCGTTTGCAGAGTGTAGGGTGGGTTTCATCTGTTCCAATCGTCTCAGAGATCGTCCAGCAACGGTCACATTTCTCTCCATCTGCTTTTTCAACAAGGACACTTACCGTATCCAGTTTCAAAGTCCCTTCAGGCATGTTAGCCATCTCACCTTCAGTAAACTGAGACACGATGAAGAATTGCGCAAAGTCAATATCATCAGCCGCAAAGACATCTTGCAGACTTTCAGGAACGGCAACCGTTACTTTCGCTTCAAGCGATTTTCCAATGACTTTACCATTTCGTGCTTCTTCAAGCGCCTTCAGCACATCATCACGGACAAGCATCAATGTAGCGAAACGTTCACGCAATACATGTGCTTCCTCGCCTAGATCCTGTGCTTGCGGCATATCTGTTAGCTGAATACTTTCTTCAGTTTTATGCTCGATAAATGCCCACATTTCATCTGTCGTATGTGGCACAATCGGTGTCAACAGTTTCAGCAGTGTTATTAGTGTTTCATACATCACTGTCTGCATCGCACGTCGGTGTGAATGATCTGCCCCTTCGATATAGACAACATCTTTAGCAATATCAAGATAGAACGAGCTCAATTCACCCGTACAGAAGTTATTTACTGCATGGTAAACACTTGCAAATTCATAGTTATCATAAGCATTACGCACTTCTGTGATCAAATCCTGTAATTTCACATAGACAAATTTGTCTACTGTACGTAGATTTTCAAATGCAACTGCGTCTGTAGCCGGATTGAAGTCCGATGTATTACCATGCAGGAAACGAAGTGTGTTACGGATTTTTCTGTACACTTCGGAAACTTGCTTGAAGTTCGAGTCAGAAACCCGTACATCCGCTGTGTAATCAACAGAGGATACCCACAGGCGAAGAATGTCTGCGCCGAGCTGGTTCATTACTTTTGCAGGAACGATGACATTTCCGATTGATTTACTCATTTTACGTCCTTCGCCGTCAAGAGTGAAGCCGTGGCTTAGCAAGCTCTTATAAGGTGCATGGCCGTTGATCGCGACACTTGTCGTAAGGGATGAATTAAACCACCCTCGGTATTGGTCAGACCCTTCAAGATACAAGTCAGCCGGGTAAACCAGATCATCCCGTTCTACTAGCACACCTTGGTGCGTCGAGCCTGAATCGAACCAGACATCCATGATATCCGTCTCTTTCGTGAATTGCCCATTCGGACTTCCTTCGTGCGTGAACCCTTCTGGCAGTAAATCTTTTGCTTCTCGTTCGAACCAGATGTTCGACCCGTTTTCACGGAACAGCTCCGAAACGTTGGCAATTGTTTCATCTGTAATGATTGGTTCACCGTTTTCAGCGTAAAATACTGGAATAGGAACGCCCCATACACGCTGCCGTGAAATACACCAGTCTCCGCGGTCGCGAACCATATTATATAGTCTTGTTTCTCCCCATGAAGGTGTAAATTTCGTATTTTTAATTGCATCAAGCAATTCCGTACGGAATGACTCAATTGAAGCAAACCATTGTGCAGTCGCGCGGTAAATAACCGGCTTTTTCGTACGCCAATCATGCGGATAAGAGTGAGTGATGAATGATAATTTCTTAAGCGCGCCCACTTTGTCGAGTGCTTCTGTAACTGCTTTATTTGCATCTTCATAAAACAGGCCTTCGAAGCCTGGCGCTTCATCAGTCATTACACCGCGATCATCGATAGGAGAAAGGGCATCGATACCATATGATTTAGACACGTAGAAGTCATCTTCCCCGTGACCTGGAGCTGTATGGACACATCCAGTACCCGCTTCGGCTGTAACATGATCACCGAGCATAACAAGCGAATCGCGGTCATACAATGGGTGCTTCGCAACAACACGGTCGAGTTCAGAACCTTTCAGTTCACGCTCAACAACAGGGTCTTCCCAGCCAAGTTCTTCTGCGACAAACGTAAGTAAATCTTTAGCGATAAGGAATTTCTCTTCTCCCGCTTTAACAATAACGTATTCAAATTCCGGATGGACAGAAATCCCAAGGTTTGCAGGAATCGTCCATGGAGTCGTCGTCCAGATTAAGAAGTTAACATCTTCATCAATTACGCCAAGTCCATCTTTCACAGGGAAACTTACATAGATAGATGGTGACTTCTTATCCTGGTACTCGATTTCCGCCTCAGCAAGTGCAGATTCACTTGATGGTGACCAATAAACCGGTTTCAATCCTTTATAGATATATCCTTTTTTAGCCATTTCACCAAACACTTGAATTTGACGCGCCTCAAAAGCTGGTTTCAGCGTGATATATGGATTATCCCAATCGCCACGTACACCGATTCGTTTGAACTGGCTGCGTTGACTGTCAATCTGGCTAAGGGCATATTCCTCACACATTTTACGGAATTCAGCAACTGATAGTTCTTTTCTCTTTACACCTTTATTAACTAGCGCCTGTTCAATTGGCAGTCCATGTGTATCCCAGCCTGGGACATAAGGAGCGTGGAAGCCTGTCATTGATTTATGACGGACAATCATATCTTTCAACACTTTGTTCATCGCATGTCCCATATGAAGGTCACCGTTCGCATATGGAGGGCCATCGTGCAATACAAAGAACGGACGCCCAGCAGTTCGCTCCTGTACTTTTTTATAAATGTCCATCTCTGCCCATTTTTCTTGTAATAACGGCTCTTTGTTCGGCAAGTTGCCTCTCATCGGGAATTCTGTTTTAGGCATAAGCAACGTATCTTTGTAATCCATTATGTTTTCCTCCTTTAAAATTAGAAAAGCGTAAGGCGCCGTCCAGCCCCGACAGGCATAAGTGAAAAGGAAGGCAGTCTGAGTGCGCGACGTCCTGTCGCGAAGACTGCATACCTACATCCCGTAGGCACGAGGAGGCGTACTTCAGCCACCAAGGAGGGATGTAGTTCAATCCCTCTTACAGAAAAACGGCTTTTGACCCGAGGGGGTGGCGCCTGAAGCTAGACACCGTGCCATGTTTCAAAAAATTATCCTTAATTTTTGAAAAGCGCAAGTAGTTCGTAGCCTAAGTCCGCTACATCTTATGACAATAAAAAAATCCCCGCCCCTAAAAAGGGACGAAGAATTATTCTCGCGTTACCACCCTACTTGCAGCAAACGAATTTGCTGCCACTCAGACACCGTAACGGGGTGTGCCCGGGATTACGTACATCATTCCGCAATCCGGCTCAAGAGTGATTTTCGCTTCCAATCTGTTGACCGGGCTTCCACCGCCCCCGGCTCGCTTTTCACAAATTTGAAAAGTACTCTCTCTTTCAATGCCTGTTATAAATATATGCACATTATTATATGTGTGAATTAAGACAAAAGTCAAGTTTCCTTACGAATCAAGGTCGGCTGCTATTTCTAACTGCTCCGTATTTATTTCATACTCAAGTAAAACGTCCCAGTCATCTGACTGGATAAGATCAAGTTGTGCTTCAATTAGCATTTTGAAACGTGTGCGGAAGACTTTCGACTGTTTTTTTAGATCTTCAATTTCCACAGAAATTTTGCGTGCGCGGGAAAGAGCTTCATTGACAATTCGATCCGCATTCTTTTCTGCTTCTTTGATGATCAGCTTTGATTCCTTCATAGAGTTGCGGCGAACGTCTTCCGCAGCTTCTTGTGCGATGAGAATTGATTTTTGCAGTGTCTGCTCGATTGAGTTGAAATGGGAGACCTGTTCTTCTGATTGTTTCAAACTGCTTTTCAACGCTTTATTTTCCTCAAGGACATTTTCATAATCCTTCATTACTTGTTCCAAGAATTCATTTACTTCATCTTCATTATATCCACGGAACTTATTGGCGAATTCTTTATTATGTATATCAAGTGGTGATAAAGCCATTTGAAGCATCTCCCCTTTAACTTATTCATTCTCTATTATACATGTTGTGCCATCAGAAAACAGTTCTTTTTCAAACTATTATCTGATAATGCGAAACTTCAATCATTGGAGTACTTCTATCTTCTTTATAGTTGAGTAAACCAGCGATTTACCGCTACTGTGGGCAACATCATTCTAATTTCCCAATGGCAATTCTAATCTTGTCTTTACGCGTTCTTCCTTCAATTGCAATCACTTTAAAACGGCCAGAACCTCTTATTGATAGCATGTCCGATTCTTGAAGTTCAAATGCGGGCTGATCCCGAACGGCCCAGTTCACTTTCACTTTTTCCCCGTGAATAAGTGAAGCCGCTTTTTGGCGTGGAATATTGGCTAACGCCGCGGTAACTACATCGAGTCTTAAAGAACTGACAATATGCATTTCCTCTGTCCATGTATCCGTCGTGACAATCCAGTCTTCCGGCAGACCATTTTCTTCAACCGTCACTTTCGCTTTTCCAATCGACACAAAATTTGCCGCCATATAATCTTTTAACTCATCAGCAACTGCAAATTGAACTTTATCGTCCTCCACCCGGATGTCCCCGAACTTCGACCGATCGATTCCCAAAGCCATCATCGAACCTAGGATATCCTTATGATCAAGTTTTAAAAATTTAGATGCATATTTCACATCGAACATAGCTATTCTGTAATCTAATGGCTCGGGCACATAATAATCTGGATAGATAAGAATTCTTCTTCGCTCCGCTTCGGGAAATGCACCATGCGATCCAATCAGCAGCATGGAACTGCCAGCAAGCGATTCAACAATACGCTGTTGCCTTGGATCCAGAAATCCCGTCAATTTTGGGGAATAGGTGTCCTCTACTTCACGTATCCAACCAATCGCCATTTCGATGAAGGGCTGTTCATCTTTCCTAAAATGCTGCAGTATTGTTTCCATTTCTCCGACTCCTTATAGAAAAATCCTCACATAAGTGAGGACAACATAATTATTCTATGATTCAAATCCAAAAGGTTAAATATAATGTTCCCTCATATTATGGAATAGCCCTAACAGAAGTAAATGAAACAAGATTTAAAGGCTGAGTTACTGATCCCATTCAATACCGCGTGTCGTTCTAGCTATTTTCTATAGAACTTTCCTTTTGGGGTTAATCAACCTATAAAATCATATTAAATACTGCTGCTACACCATTAGTAATTAACCTTAACGCAAATATGCCCACGATTGGTGAAATATCAATCATTCCAAGCGGCGGTATGAACTTCCTGAAGAACCCTAAATAAGGTTCTGCAATCTTCTCAAGAATTTTACCGAATTTTGTCTCACGTGATGCAGGTACCCATGACATTAAAATATAAATGATAAGAAGTATTGAGTAAATCTGAATTGCTCCAGCTATGCCTTGATTAAGTAACACTAAGATATTTTCCATTCTATTTCGTACACCTCATTCAATTTCTATCGTTCATTAAGTAACACTAAGATATTTTCCATTCTATTTCGTACACCTCATTCAATTTCTATCGTTCAAAGTAATCAGAAATTGCCCCGGCAACTTCCACATTTTCTGGTACACATAGGAAAATATCCGTTCCAATTCGCTGAATGTCCCCGCCAAGCGCATAAACGGTTCCACTAAGGAAATCGACAATTCGAATTCCCTGATCGCGTTCGATTCGCTGCAAGTTGACAACAACTGCCCGTTTATTTTTCAGATGTTCCGAAATATCTTGTGCTTCCGCGTAAACGCGCGGTTCAATAAGAATGACTTTAGAGGACTTTTGAACACTTTGCAAGCTGACAACCGTTGCCGATTGCTGTACTTCGCCTGCCGTTTGTTTTCTCATTGGTCCTTTACGCGGCTGCTCCGATACTGGACGCTGTTCTTCTCGCCGCGGCTGTTCTGGCACATCGCTTTCTTCATCTTCCAGATAGAACCATTTTTCAAACTTATTTTTAATGCTCATATGTCTCCCTCGCTTTCTGCTCCGACAAGTGCAGTCCCGATTCTTACGTGGGTTGCACCTTCTTCAATAGCGATAATGAAATCATTTGACATTCCCATGGACAATTCCGTACATGGTGCATGTGGCATACTTTTTGCTGAGATACCGTCCCGAAGTTCTCTTAGTGAACGGAATACGATCCGAATCTCATCCGCTTCATGCGTGAAAGGAGCCATCGTCATTAAACCTATAATTCTGACTTTGTTATAAACCGCGGCTTCTTCGATGAAGCTATCAAGTTCAATTGGCGCTATACCTGATTTGCTAGCTTCCCCAGAAACATTTACTTGGATGAAACAGTCAACGGTATGATCTGCACGTTTGTGGATTTCTTTTACCAAACTCATTCGATCAACAGAATGTAAATAATCGATTCGATTGATGATTTCTTTAACTTTTCTACTTTGAACATTACCGATGAAATGCCAAATGGCTTCACTTTTTATCATTTCCTGTTTCCCAAACAGACCTTCGGGGCGATTTTCACCCAGATGATGAATCTGCGCATCTAGGACCGCAGATGCTCTAACTGCCGAAACTTCCTTCGTAACAGCAACGACCGTGATTTCAGATCTATTTCGCCCTGTTCGGTCACAAGCAGCTTGTATATCTTGTTCAATTTTTTGTATTCTTTGTTGGAGATCGGCCATTTTTATCACTACTTTTCATCAATCTTTCATTTCATTGTACCAACCTAACCAAAACATATCAATAATAAATCATTTTTCTGCCTCCTTTTTGCCTACAAGTACAATATCTTTACCGATTGTTGTAATCTCTGTAAGATTGACACGTTTCGTATCCTTGTTTTTTGCATCAAAAAAACTGTTCCTTTCCCCTCCGCCAACGTGTAAGGATTCTACTTTACCATTTACAATATCAATCGTCGCATCTTGGACAAATCCAAGGAATGAACCCTTGGTAACGTCTATAACTTCTTTTTTTTGTATTTCTGAAAACCTCATAAAATCCCTCCTTACAATGACTATATGCACATAAACGTAAGAAAAAACGCAATGCAGCTATCGCATTGCGTTACATTTATCATTTATGGTCCATCCCTTCCCGTATGGTTTGTACTGCGCTCTTCTCCAATCTTGAAATTTGTGCTTGTGAAATGCCTAGTTCCTTGGCGATTTCAGTTTGCGTTTGTCCCAAGTAAAATCGTTTTGAAAGAATGGATTGTTGCCTTTCGTCCATCGTAGATACTGTTTCCTTTACAGATACATACGTTAACCACCGTTCCTCAGAAACGGTTTTATCCTGTATCTGATCCATCATGAACACTGGATCTCCGCCATCACCATTCATCGGTTCATGCAGCGACATAGGATCTTGAATGGCATCAAGCGCAAACAGAATATCGTCGGCAGGTATGCCTGTCGCTTCTGACAAATCGGATATTCGCGGTTCCCTCTGATTATCATTAATGAACTGCTCTTTTGCTCTAATTGCCTTATATGCAATATCCCGAAGTGATCTTGACACCCGTATTGAGTGATGGTCACGCAGATGTCTTTTTATTTCCCCAATTATCATTGGGACTGCGTATGTTGAAAATCTTACATTATGTTTCAGATCAAAGTTATCAATCGACTTAAGCAAGCCGATACATCCGACTTGGAATAAGTCATCCGCTTGTTCCCCCCTATAGGCGAATCTTTGAACCAGACTAAGGACGAGTCGTAAATTGCCAATGACGAGTTCTTCCCGAGCTGCATGATCTCCGCTCTGCAACCTGATAAACGTTGCTTTCATCACGTCGTTTGTGAGTAATGGCAATTCGGACGTATCGATTCCACAAATTTCTACCCTTGTACGCACCATTCGCTTTTCCTCCACATTCTGTAGATGACTGTACGAGATAGTGTATCCGCAGTTGCCTAGAATATGCGGGGAATCGTATCGCCAATTTCAACCATTATGCAATTGGTTGATTTAAACTTTCACGTAATTCAAAAATGATTTTCTTTTCGAGGCGTGAAATATAAGATTGGGATATCCCAAGTAGTTCTGCCACTTCTTTTTGTGTCATTTCTACTTCTCCTGTCAAACCAAAACGGCATTCCATAATATAGCGTTCTCGTTCTTCAAGACTCATAATTGCCTCAATCATATGCTGACGCTCGATTTTCTTTTCAACGTCGTCAATGATAATGTGCTCATCAGTACCAAGAATATCCGACAACAGTAATTCATTACCATCCGCATCGGAATTAAGCGGCTCATCAAATGAAATTTCTGAACGTGTCTTATTTGTTTTACGGAGATGCATCAAAATTTCATTTTCAATACAGCGTGATGCATAAGTAGCTAATTTTATATTTTTGTCAATTTTGAATGTTTCAATTGCCTTTATAAGTCCAATAGCGCCGATGCTAATGAGATCTTCAATATGTGTATTTGTGTTATCAAAACGACGTGCAATGTAAACAACAAGACGAAGGTTTTTTTCAATCAGTCTATCGCGCGCATTCATATCGCCTTCCATAAAGGCTTTGATTGTTATAGCCTCTTCTTCCCGGGTCAACGGCTTTGGCAGGGATTCATGTCCTCCAATATAGTATGCGCCGTTTTTCCGTTTAAAAAAGCTGGTGATTATCGACATCCATTTTCTGATTTTATACAGCATAAGCAGTTCCCCTCTCCCCGTTTAATGACTCCATTGCGGATACATGCAAAATCGCTCCTGCGCCGTCAGGATAACGGCGGTCATTTTTTGTCACAACAATATAACCTGGTTGAAGCACATTGCCATCTTCTAAAACCCAACGATTGAATCTAAAGCCAACTGCCCAGGAATGTCCTTGTACCGTTACTAACCGAATGAGCCGAATTTGTTTGTGATAGCTGTCGGGAAATGCGGACATAGAAGGCGGACCGAGTGGATCCCAAGCAAGCATCGGTTTCATCAAATCTTCCGGAATATGCTTTTCCAGCACCTTTAACGACACGAAATGTACAGGTGAGCCAGACAATGGCTCCGTGCAGCCGTTCCCCGAATCGACGAATACATCAATCTCTATTTCTGCATCCCAAATATGAATGACGGACGATGCTCGAAGCTCTGATACGTGACGTACGGTTCTGACATCAAGCCACTTTTTCCTCATGAAATAAAGAGAGACATATGCGACGACCGCGTAGACGAGAACAGTAAACGGCGAACTGAAGATATTGATGCGATACTGAATAACAGTCAATAAACCGCCAGCAAATACCGCACCTATCAAAACCATTATGGCAGATTTTTTCCACAGTTCGAAAGCCTTTCCAAAAGCACAAACAGTCATACAAATAAAAGAAATGATTACAACACTAGCCGATGATGGAAGAATCACAACAGGCAACGCACCCGCAAAAGAGGCGAACAATAGACGTCCACGGGCGACTTGAACGTTCCCTACTTTGTTGGCGAATGACAGAATCGTATAATTGAATAACATATTCACTCCGACAATGAGTTCCCCGTACATAAGCCGCCCTCCCTGACAACAACGATAGCACCTATATGCTGAAATGTTTGTCGGAACGAGGGGTAGGTGAAAAAAAGAAATCGACAGGATTCGATTTTGGAGATTGGATTGTGAGGTTGGGAATATGATTGTTGGTCAGGCTATATGAGCGGTCAATCATGCTATTTGATCGGTCGACCTAGCTATATGAGCGGTCGTGCACGCTATTTGATCGGTCACACGGCTATATGAGCGGTCAATCACGCTATTCGATCGGTCACACGGCTATATGAGCGGTCAATCACGCTATTCGATCGGTCGCAGCTATATGAGCGGTCAATCACGCTATTCGATCGGTCGCAGCTATATGGGCGGTTGTTCATGCTATTCGATCGGTCGACCTAGCTATATGAGCGGTCTTTCATGCTATTTAATCGGTCACACGGCTATATGAGCGGTCTTTCATGCTATTTGATCGGTCGACCTAGCTTTATGATCAGCCGACACGCTATATGGAAGATCACACATTTTTTATGATCTTTTGAGTAACTACCCCTATTCTAACCAAACATCAAAAAAGCTTTCCAGAAAGTGCAGTTGCACTTTCTGGAAAGCTTTTGGCCATTCATTATTATCGACGGCGATTACGTAAGAACGTAGGTATATCTAGCGCATCATCTTGCTGACCGCTTTGTGGCTGGCGGGTCGGTTCCGGTTGTTGGAACTGTGGCGCTTCCTCTCTGCGCTCTCGCGTCGGAGGCTGTTGAGCCGGTGGTTGCTGTTCACGTGTTTGTGAACGGCTTGCACCGAAGCCTGGGCTTCTTGCAGGACGTGCTGCGGTAAGCTGTTCTTCGCTGAACCCTGTTGCAATAACTGTTACGATAATCTCATCCTTCAAATTATCGTTGATGACAGAACCGAAGATCATATTGACATCTTCATCTGATGCAGACGCAACGATGTCTGCAGCTTCTTGCACTTCGAATAGACTCAAGTTTGAACCGCCTGTAATATTCATAAGTACACCTTTAGCCCCGTCAATTGATGTTTCGAGCAAGGGACTAGAAATGGCTTTCTTCGCCGCTTCTGCAGCACGGTTTTCTCCCGTAGACATCCCGATTCCCATCAGAGCAGAACCTTTATTAGACATGATTGTCTTAACATCGGCAAAGTCCAAGTTGATAAGTCCTGGAACAGCGATCAAATCTGAGATACCTTGAACCCCTTGACGCAGGACGTTATCTGCTTCACGGAATGCTTCTAGCATCGGCGTATTTTTATCGACAATCTCAAGCAACTTATCATTTGGTATAACGATTAAAGTATCCACAGATTCTTTCATAGATGTAATGCCACCGATTGCCTGCGTCTGACGTTTACGGCCTTCAAACGTGAACGGCCTAGTAACGACACCGACAGTTAGAGCTCCAAGATCTTTCGCAATCTGCGCGATGACCGGGGCAGCTCCTGTACCTGTTCCGCCGCCCATACCTGCAGTTACAAATACCATATCGGATCCGCGCAATGCTTCTTCGATTTGCTCCCTGCTTTCTTCAGCAGCTTTTTTACCGACTTCAGGATTCGCACCTGCTCCGAGTCCGCGCGTCAATTTACCGCCAATCTGTAATTTCACTTCAGCAGTTGACAGATTTAGTGCTTGTGCATCCGTATTCACTGCGATAAATTCCACACCCTGCACACCATGTTCAATCATTCTATTTACAGCATTATTGCCGCCACCGCCAACACCAATTACTTTGATGACTGCTAGTGCGTCAACATTTGTATCGAATTCCAGCATCTTCTCTCCTCCTAGTCCATTTCATACAATTATTCATTGACTCATTCGAAGAAATTGTCAAAAACTTTCTTTGCTTTATCTAAAATACCAGGTTTCTTTTCTTTATTTCGGTCAACAGGCTTTTTCTTGTTGACTGAAACCGGCGTATGATTCTCAGAAGCCGACATTGTCGGTGAATCTGGCACATGTCCGAAATAGGTATCTTGCATATGAGCATAACGTATAAGTCCTACCGCCGTCGTATACATTGGTTCCCTTACCCCGATATATTCCGGTGTATGGATACGGACTCTGGTTTTTAAGACATGTCTTGCTAGTTGAAGAAGACCATCCATTTTCGTTATACCACCGGTCAATACGACTCCGCCTGGCAGATCATGCACGCCCATGCGGTACAATTCTTCCAGTACGAGATCAAAAAGTTCTTCAAGCCGTACACCGATGATTTCCGATATGTATCGCTGGCTATATTGATCTTTTGAATCGGCACCGATGACAGGAACTTCAAACAACTCATCATCCGATGCATCGTCAGAGAAGGCATGTCCATACTGGTGCTTGATTTTTCTAGCCTGCTCAGTTGGGGTTTTCAAAATAATTGACAGATCTTTTGTAATGTGATCTCCACCCACAGGTATAACCGCTGTTGCCATGAATCGATTTTCACCAAAAATGGAAACGGTTGTAGAACCTCCACCGATATCGATGTACGCGCTCCCATGATTTTTTTCATCATCCGTCAGGGCAAACGTTCCTGCCGCAAGCGGTTGTAAATAGATTTCTCGTATTACGAGGCCTGCTCGTTCCACGCAGCGCAATATATTATGAACTAGTGTTTTTGATGTTGTAATAAGTGTTCCGTCCATTTCAAGTCGGACACCAATCATCCCGCGCGGATCCGTTATTTCATCATAATCATCTACAATGAATTGTTTCGGAATGATATTGACGATTTCCCGCTCAGGTGGAACAGACATAACTTGTGCAGATTTCATGACCCGATCCAGGTCGTCGTCAGTAATTTCACGATTTTCCGAGTTAACTGCCACAACTCCTTTGACGTCTTGTAACAAAACGCCATTTGCGGGAATGCCGAGAATAACTTCGCGGATTTGCATCCCTATCATCCTCTCGGCTTGATCTACCGCTTTTCGGATAGATTGGACAGTTGCATCAATATCGATGATTGTCCCTTTCCGAATTCCAGCAGATTGAACATTGCCGACTCCGATAACGTGCAGGGATCCGCCATCCACTTCACCGATTAATACTTTAACCGACGAAGAACCTATATCAAGTGATACATATAATTCTGATTGGCTCAATTACTGGCACCTCCCATATCAACTCTTAACTCCCATTCTATTGTATTGCGAGCGTATTGTCTAAATATTTTCGACATCTCTTATTCAAACCCTTTCATTAAGGTGCATTTGTATTTGAAACTTTTCCCCGCTCTGTCCATTTCACGAGCAGAATTCTTCTAATAACTGCGATATTCTGGAATAATCTAACACCGAATGCAAAAATTGCGGCGAGATATAAATCGACTCCCAGATGCACCCCTAGGAACGCCAGAATGGCCGCCAGTGCTATGTTAAAGAAGAATCCGGATATAAACACCTTATCATCGTAGACTTGCTGTAAATAAGCCCTGATGCCCCCGAATAATGTGTCAAGAGCAGCTAGCACGGCAATCGATAAGTAATTATCATATATTTGCGGAATTTGAATATCCGATAATAGACCAAGCGATATCCCGAGTATAAGCCCAAGTAAAGGTAACCACATAAGTCATTCCCCTTTCGGCAATTCCTCTAAAAATTGATTTTCAAACTTTTCGGGATAGCCGCGGACTTCCACTGCCATCTCCGGCTTCCCGACTTCGAGGATTAAATCGTCTAGATAAAAATCATCATGGATTGTCGATGCTGCTAAATAATTGTACAATTTTTCACTATCCTCGAGGGTCGGAGAAATTATTTTCATGGAGAAAGGTGGCGTTGAAACATTTAATCCATTTACTGTTGTCATCCCATTAATATCCCTGATGGAACTCAATACCGTATATCGCTTGCCATCAATTTCTAGAATAAGCCCCTTAAAGCGGTTCAAATCATTGACAAAGCGCGTCAGAAGATCTGGAGATATCCCGGTTATCGGCAAGCCAAATGCCACACTTTCAGCTGACGGTCGAACTTTAATAATGATACCTGGTCCTTCAACATCCGTAACGCCAGCTTGGCGATAGAGCTTGTCCACCGTTTGGGTCAGGGCCTTCCCAGTGTTTTTATTATTTAATGATTTGTATGTAAGTATGGTCTTGTCCAACTCACGAATTTCAGAAAGCAATTCAGAGTGAAATTGCTTTTCCGTTGCCAAATCTTGGCGGATTGCCCAGATGTCTCGCGTATCTCGTTCCGCGGGGTTTTTCATCGAATTGTATTGGACGGCTGTCATAAACCCGACAAGGAGTAAAATTAATGTAAATCTCCAGTGTATTGTTTTTTTCATCCGTCCAACCTCCCGCCCTATTATTCAACTTTCATTCCGCAAAGCTAATAATTGTATATCTTTTGATTGTTCCGTAGTGACCACAATATTATCTCGAATTAGGCTATCAATCACACCGCCTTTTAAATACAATGCCGAAGAAAGTACGTCCATATCACCAATCGCCTCTATAACGAACGGCGCAGGAAATGTTCTTCCATCAATCGTAATAACAGGGCCTGTGCATTTGATATAAGAGTTTGATGTGATTCTTTGTCCATTTATCGCTAATCCTTGTGCTCCGGAAATCCTTAATTCATTGACGACTCGAAGTATATGACTTTCATGAACAATATAATCATTCGGGTTCTGTTCAATGGGATCATAATCGGCATCTTTTAAGGTAACCTTAACACCTTGTCCAATAGCAGGGATTACACCAAGCAGCAAGCGGAGATTTTTTGCCTCTTCAACAAGTCCGGCATGATCTTTTTCTCCTGCAGAGAAAGATCGTTCATACTCACGTATCTCTTCCTGCTTGGCGGCGATTTCATCAGTCAATTCCTTATTCCGTTCCTGCTGACTTATTAAGCCTTCCCGGTAATCCTCTTCCTTGATGAATGCAAGAGATTGTGTATTATCGGGATCCTGATTTATGCCAAGAGTTCGATATGAAAACGCAAGGATGAAGCCAAGTACAAGAAAAACGACAGAAAAAAGAATGCTTCTCCCCCTTTTTTTGTATTCATCATTCACCTTCTTCGCCAATCGGATCTTCCTCCTCTATTCCCCCGTATACTTTACTAAAAGGAGTGAAAAATGCGCCGACCTCCATGTCAATTACACCTTTTTCATTGCCGTTCAATTGTGCGGTAATATCCGGATAATACGTCATATTTTCTGCAAACGTTGAAATGAATGCACGAACCTCGTACCCATCATCCATATAGACTGTTATACTATCCGAATCATCTTCTTCGCCCATCACAATGATTTCTGATATCAAGTGATAAACGCTTTCGTCCAATTTTAGGAGCTGTTTTGTTATTCGCTTCCGCGTGTCTGGATTTTTAAAATTATTTAAAACGGGAGATTCTGCCTCAGGCGACAACATTGTGGTCGGGAACATTTCTCCACTTTCTAACAGCAAACTATACTGGCCGCCGTCTTCAAGATAGGCAACCGTCTTCCATTCAGTAATCTCGATTTCAATATCCCTGAACCATTTCCGTGATACGGACACTTTTTTTACACCTTCAATTTTCCCCAGTGATTCTTCGATGTCTTCAGTACTAAAACTCCAAAGAGAGTTGTCCACCGTTAAACCACTCTGTTCTTCGTAAAATGCCGGCTCATGGAGGACCGCACCGCTGACTTTAATCGCCTCAAGTTTGCTAAGCGGTGATTGAAAATAAAGGATTGCCAGGAGCGCAATAACGAACACAGTCAACATGAATAGGAATTTTTTATTTGTCTTCCTGCGGCGTCTTTCCCGCATGGATGGAATTCGTTCTTCAATATCAATGACTTTGTCCATTTTGGCCCCTCCTTTATCAATTCGATTTTCTGCCAACTGTAAAATGCATAATGGTTCCAGCCGCTATCCAAGTCGTCATCAGCGATGAGCCACCATAACTTATAAACGGCAACGTGACACCCGTTACAGGTAAGAGCCCTGATACGACGCCAACATTTAAGAAGGTTTGAAAGATAATCATCGAACCCATTCCTGCAACCATCAAAAATGCATAGCGCCCTTTCGTTCTAATGGCAATTCCGAAAGTAGATGCCAATAGAACGACAAATAGCAACAAGACTAAAGTTGCCCCGATGAATCCCGATTCTTCCGCGATAATCGAAAAAATAAAATCATTTTGCGGTTCAGGCAAATAGAGATATTTCTGGCGGCTATTCCCGTAACCATGGCCGACCAACCCTCCCGGCGCAATTGCAAACAAAGACTGAATCCCCTGAAAGCCTTTTCCAAGCGGGTCACTCCATGGATCGATATACGTTTTGATACGATCCAGTCGGTATGGTGCCGCGGCAATAAGTGCAACAAATGCACCGATTCCAGCAAACCCCAGAAATGCGAAAAACTTTAGTGGATATCCGGCGATGAACAGAATAATGAATGCCGAGACAATCATAATAACAGCTGAACCTAGATCAGGTTGCAACATGATTAGAGCGGCAGGCAAGAGAATCAATCCGAAATGGCTAAATCGAAAAATACCTTTTCCATGAACATTGTCCAAACTGCATGCCAATTTCCCAATCAGTGCGACTTTGACGAACTCAGCCGGTTGAATACTGAAAGGGCCAAGTGCAATCCAGCTTTGAGACCCGTTCCTCACTGCACCGATTCCCGGAATAAGGACAGCAACGAGTAACAGAATTGTCAACCAATAGATAAACGTCCAAGTTTTTGTGGCCGATGTCAGTGGGCTTTTCATAATAACAAGTGCAATGCCGATTGACACTGCCATGTAAATTCCTTGTTTTACGATGAATGGCGAGGATTCCGCATAATGGACAGCTCCCCAATACGAACCGGCGGAATGGACAAAAGCCAATCCGATGAACGACAGCGCCACGGCAGAAACAATAAATGACGTTTTCAACTTAGCTTCCAGTGAACGCATCCTTCCGCAAATTTGCTGAATCAACTAAATGACTATTTATATATTGAAATAAAGAATTTCATTGAATTTGTTGCGGCGCTAGGGGATACCTCCCGCCCTAAGCCACGCGGCAGTAGCTGTCACTACAAACTGAACAATCTCTAGGAGCTAAAGATTCCTATTAACTCTTATAACTCCATAACCGCTTCTATAAACAGATCGCCTCTGGTTTCAAAACTTGGGTACTGATCCCAGCTAGCACAAGCGGGTGAAAGCAGAATGATATCTCCAGAGGAACTAAGCGGATAGGCTTTTCGCACAGCATCCTTCACATCCACAGCCATCGTAATAGTGTCGACACCACATGAAGCTGCAAATTCCCTGAACTTCTCGGCCGTCTCCCCGACAGCAATAACCACTTTTACATTTTTCATATAAGGCGCTAACTCTTCAAATGAATGTCCCCTGTCCAATCCTCCAGCGATAAGGATAGTCGGCGCGTCGAACGCGGCTAATGCGCTTTTGGTGGCCAGCGTATTTGTCGCTTTTGAATCATTGTAAAACTTACGGCCTTTTAACTCCTTAACAAATTGCATCCGATGACGGACACCGGTAAAGGAACTTAAGACATTCTCGATTGCTTTTTTGTCACACCCTAAAAGGATTGCAGCCGCAGTCGCAGCAAGAATATTTTCAAGATTATGTTGCCCTGGTAACTTGATGACGGACCGCAGTACATAAGGTTCCCCATTCCAGTATATTTGCTCATCATCCGCCGATATACCTTGTTCCTTCATTCCCATCAAAGAAAAAGGAACTTTCACAGCAGACGAACGTGTTGCATACTTACGCAGGTCCGGCTGATCATTATTGTATATAAAGAAGTCTTCCTCGGTTTGATTTCTTGAAATATTGTATTTTGCTGCCGCATAGGCCTCAGACGTACCGTGATAATCAAGATGTGAATCATATAAATTCGTCCAAATCGCAATTTTAGGTCGGAAAGTTTCCGTGCCCATCAGCTGGAATGACGACGCCTCAAGAACAATGATATTATCTTTTGTCGCTTTTTCGGCAACTGTACAAGAGACCGTTCCAATGTTACCTGCGATGAGCGGCTGTTTACCGCCGATATTAAGCATATGGTATAGCAAAGTTGTCGTTGTCGTTTTACCATTCGATCCTGTAATCCCGACAATCGGTGCTTCGCTTATCCTTGAAGCAAGTTCCATTTCCGTCCATACCGGGATCCCTTTACGAATTGCTTCTTCAACAACCGTATTGTTGTAAGGGATTCCGGGATTTTTAACAACAATGTCATAATCTTCATCCAGAATGTCAGGAGGATGACCTCCACATATTACACGGATACCTTCCGAGAGTAGCTCTGCCGCCTCTGCATTACCCTCTTCCGGTGACGCATCATTGACTGTCACAAGCGCTCCAGCAGTATGTAAAAGCTTTGTCGCTGCATAGCCACTTTTAGCAAGACCAAGGATAAGGATTTTCATTCCATTAAACTGATTTGCATCCTTCACTTACATCACCTCCAGCAAGACAGGGAGAATTGCCGCAAGGAAAGCGACTCCCCAAAAAACAATTACGATTTTCCATTCAGACCAACCCGATAATTCAAAATGATGATGAATCGGACTCATCTTAAACACCCGTTTACCTGTCGTTTTAAAACTGATAACCTGAATAATAACGGAAAGCGTTTCAATGACGTAGACGATCCCGATGATAACAAGAAGGAATTCCTGTTTTATTAATACCGACATCATTGCAAGTGCTCCGCCTAGTGCCAGAGATCCCGTATCACCCATAAATACTTTGGCCGGCTTGACATTGAATACTAGGAAACCGAGCATCGCACCTGTCACAACAAATGCAAAGACCGCAATATCATGCTGCCCGTATATAAGAGCGTGAACGCCAAACGCTGCAAAAGCGATAGATGATGTCCCAGCTACAAGTCCATCCAATCCGTCTGATAAATTCACGGCATTGGAGAATCCTACAAGCCAGAATACAAGAAATGCTACGTAGAATACGCCCAGTTCAATGTTAAAGTCGGTGAATGGAATTTGTACAGCAGTATCGAATGGCCCCAGCTTCAAAAGGAAGAATGCAGCAACTGCAACGATAATTTGACCGATCAGCTTCTGAATGGAAGTAAGCCCAAGATTTCTTTTCAAGACCACGATTATGAAATCATCCAGAAAACCAATAACGCCAAAACCTACAAGGACGAGCAACAAGACAATCGTCTGTGTCGTCAGTACGCCATATATGTATGATAGGGCGAGCGTCGAAATGATAATTGAACCGATGAAAATAAGCCCGCCCATCGTAGGTGTGCCCGCCTTTTTCTGATGAGTTTGGGGACCTTCCTCCCGGATGCTCTGCCCAAACTTCAATCTCCTAAGAGCCGGGATGATAACAAATCCCAATAATGTTGAAATGATAAACGCAACGGCAATAGCCGTCAATGTCGTGACAAGTGTCATGATTTTTTCTCCTTCTAACTTCTGAAACAGTATGTTTATATGGCTGCTTCAGACTTTGCATTTAAGTTATATAGTGTTCGAAAGGTAGTACAAAAAATCCTGGCCGTCTAAGTGCAAGCCCGGACTTTTTGAACATCCTTTTTTGGTCATTCCGTATAAACATGAATCACATCATCAACTGTAATCAACGTCTCGGCAGCTGGCAACTGGTATTTCACTTTTTCACCAGAACCATGCCATTCGATACGATACGTATACAATTGGCTAGTAATTTTACTTTTTGTCATCCCTGTAAGATCTGGAACTCGGTATGTCAAAGGATCTCCCCACCGGTATTCCTTTTCAATTTGCCCTTCCCTGGCCGTTACATCCGCCAGCGGAGCAATTTCTTCCATTATGCGCCCTACGATAGGTGCAGCTATAACACCACCGAACTGGACTGAGTTTTTCGGGCTATCAATCGCAAGGTAAACAAGTAATTCTGGATCATCAGCAGGTGCGAATCCGATGAATGAAACGATATAGTCACCATCTTTATAAACACCATCGACAACTTTTTGTGCAGTCCCAGTCTTACCGCCTACACGCAGTCCATCTGTAAATGCATTACGGCCAGAACCATTTGCAACAACCGATTCAAGCGCTTCCCGAACTTGCTTAGATGTTTCCTCACTGATGACCTGCCGCTGCATCTCAGGTTCAAATGATTGAAGCGTCTTTCCTTTATCATCTGTTATTTCCTTCACGATATACGGACGATAAAGATAACCGCCGTTTATTGCTGCAGCGACAGCCTGCACTTGTTGGATCGGTGTGACTGATATTCCTTGACCAAATGCAGTTGTCGCTTGCTCTACAGGACCAAAAGCTTTTTCGGAAAAAAGAATTCCTTTTGACTCGCCTGCAATTCCTGATCCGGTCGATTGTCCGAAACCGAAGTCCCTAATGTATTTATCAAGCTTTTTGCCACCTAGTCTTTGACCAATTTCAACAAATCCCGGGTTGCATGAATTTTCGACGACTTCAAGGAAGGTCTGATCCTTGTGTCCTCCTCTGCTCCAACAGCGGAGCCTCGCTTTACCTACCATCACATAACCTGGATCATAAAATTGATCCTTATGAAGATCAATGACCTTCTCTTCAAGTCCGGCAGCAAGAGTAACGATTTTAAATGTCGATCCCGGCTCGAAAGTCATCCAGACGGGTAAATTCCGATTATAAATACTTGGGTCCACATTTTGGTATTCCGCCGGATTGAAAGTCGGCGCAGAGGCGAGCGATAGCAATTCACCCGTTTTTGGGTTCATCACAATTGCAAGCGCTTGAGTCGAGTCATACTTTTCCATCGCCTGTAATAATTCACGCTCGACAATTTTCTGTATACGTACATCGATCGTCAACTCGACATTAGCGCCTTTTTCCCCAGTCTTAAAGGCATCATCCACATGCGGGAGCGGAATTCCTTTTGCATCCGTATACAAACGAATTCTATCGCCTGTTCCTGACAGTATTTCATCATATGCATATTCGATGCCAGCTAATCCGTCACCATCATAGCCTGTAAAGCCAATCAGCCTAGATAGTAGATCACCATTCGGGTAATGCCTGGCGAAATCGACGCCTGTATACAAACCATCTATTTGTAGACGGGCAATTTCGTCCGCCTGCTCTTTTGTAATGTTTTTACCTTCAGGTGCCAGCTTTACCATTACCTCTTTTTTATCCATTTTCTTTTCCAATTCTTGCGCGTCCATTCCAAGAATGGGCGCCAGCGCAGTTGCTGCACTTGTCACTTCACGATTTTGGGATGGCATGAAGTACAAGGTCGGTGCCAATCTGTTACCGACGATCAAATCTCCATTCCTATCGACGATATCCCCGCGCATTCCGCCGAACGGAATTTCACGGTCCCAGTTCGCTTCTGCACGTCCTTTTAGTAATTCATGATCAATAATTTGAACATGAAATAGTTTTGCAACTACCATCCCAAGACAAATAAGGAATATGACAAATACTGCTCGCAATCTTTTTTTGGATTGTAATTGTATAAACGTCCGCAGCGGTTACACACCTTTCGTTTTTCTATCAACGTATGATGTGACACGGTCTGCTATTCGTCAGCCACCTACAATACTCTCTTCTTCGGTGTCTTCTTCTACAGGTTTATAGATTTCGGAAGGCGATTCTAACTTAATGACAACTGGATCATCAAGTCCAATAACGGACCCTTTTGACAGGCTTTGCTCAGTTACATAGCCATCTCCGTTAATACGCAGATCAAGTCCAGATAACATTTTATATGAAAGTAACATTTTTTTCGACCATCCGGTAAAATCGGGCAATGCGGTTACACCTTTTGTCTGCAACAGGATAATTGATCCTTCTACGAGTTTGGTACCCGCAACCGGGTATTGAATATCGATTTTTCCGCCTTCGCCAATGACTTCAGGGACGAAGCCATCTTCCTTCAATTTTGTGCTTGCATCAGCCGAATCTTTGCCTGTATAGTCACGAACTACAGTCGGCTTCACTATCTCCTCTCCATTCGGAACGATGTTCATATAGCGTAAACTGCTATCCATGATGGAAGTGAACAATTCTGCAACAGGATCCGAACCGGTTTTTCCAACTTTCAATTTCGGTTGCTGTACGATGACGTACGTAATAAGCTGCGGATCATCCACCGGTGCCATTCCAAGGAATGAATAGAGGTAATTCCCGCCACCGCTTAAATAGCCTTTTCCTAAGGAATTCGGAATCTCAGCTGTACCTGTCTTCCCACCAACTGTATATCCATTAAGGGCGAACTTCTTGCCTGTCCCTTTTTCTCCAGTAATGGTCGAAGCAAGAATTTCTCTCACTTTCTTTGCCGTAGCCGCCGATATCGGACTGTCATGTTCTTCGGGCTTTTTGTCTTTCACTATTTCGCCCGTATTTGGATTGGTGATTTTGTCGATGACATACGGCTTCATCATCACACCGTTGTTCGCAATCGACGTGGCTGCCTGGATCATTTGTATCGGCGTCACCGTGGAACCTTGTCCATAAGAGGTTGTTAGCCGTTCACTAGGATAGGTATCCAAAATGACACCCGATGCTTCATGCGGCAAATCTATTCCGGTCTTATCTCCAAACCCAAATTTACGAATATACTCAATAAATGTTTTATCTCCCACGCGTTCCAGTAGATAGGCCATGGATGTATTCGAAGATCTCTGAAAACCTTCTAAATAGGTGATTGTTCCCCAACCAGTACGGTTAACATCTCGGATTGTCTTGTCAAAAATAGTATACTGACCCGATTGGAAATAGGCACCCCCATCCCATTTTTTCTCTTCGATTGCCGCGGCTAACGTAAACATTTTCATTGTAGAACCTGGCTCAATCGTTGTTTCAAGCGCTTCATTCAACCAGTTCTCCGTCAGTCCTTCGCGCGTATCCGGATGGAATGCCGGGCGTTGACTCATTGCTAATATTTGGCCAGTTTTCGGATCTGCCACGACCGCCACCATCTTTTTCGGCGAATATTCATTTTCCACTTGATTCATCGCATCTTCCACGAAGTTTTGGATGGTCTTATCAAGGGTCAACTGGATTTCAAAACCGTCTTTGGCAGCAACAATTGCTTTTTCCGCTTTCGGCAGCATGAAGCCGAAGCCATCCGCTTCAAAATCCACTTTGCCATCCGAACCGCTTAACTCCTTGTTATACGTTTTCTCTAAGCCCATTTTCCCGACAGTAGATATATTTTTATCGGCATCCTCTTCCTTCATTGCAAAGCCGATTAAATACGAAGCAAACACGCCATTCGGATAAAATCTTTTCTGGTCTTCGATAAATACGACTCCCGGCAGCTCTTTCTTTTTGATCGCCAAGACAGTCTCATTACTAATATCGCGGCCAGCTTTTCCGAATTCCACTTGATATTTACCTGTTTTTTTTGCTTCATTCAAACGGGATAGAATTGCTTCTTTTTCAAGCGGAATATATTCGGCAAGCACTTCTGCCGTCTTCTCATTATCGATGATATGGAGCGGTTTTTTCGAACCCTTACTTGCTTTTTCACTCAATATGGCAATTAGCCGGTAACTCAGAGTATCCGAGGCGATTAACTCCCCATTTCGGTCAACAATCGTTCCTCGTTCCGCTTTTAATACCGATTCTCTCGCGTATTTAGACTCAGCCAGCTTTGCCATTACTTGGCCTTCCGCTTGTCCCGTTACTTGAATGAATAAAATCCTTCCAAACAAAAGGAAAAAGAGCCCTCCATAAATCAAAAACATCAGAAAGGCTCCCCATTGGAATCGAAACTTCTTTTTCATCGTCCAGGCACGACCTTTACGTTGTTCTCGTTTGGATTCAAGCCAAGCTCCTTCGCTTTCTTCCATATGCGGTCATATGTGGAATTTTCTTTTACCAGGATGGACAATTCCATATTTTGTTTTGATATTTCGGAAATTTCCTTTCCAAGCAATTGCACTTCTCTGTTTGTATCATTAATTTGAGCTTGCGTATGTAGAATCATTGTTGAGAAAAGAACAAGGATTGTTGAAAACAGCACGAATAGGAATTTCTCCCCGACAGAAAAGACTTTTCGAGAAGGTCGTATTTGAGACTGTTTTCTTGGAACTGCTGGAGTTTCAAGTTCACGTACATATGACGCCTGGAATTTTCTCTGTTCTAATGCCATTCACAAATTTCCCCTTTCATTTCTTTTCAGCAATTCTAAGCTTAGCGGATCTTGCTCGCTTATTCTCTTCTACTTCTTCTTCACTCGGTACAATCGGCTTCCTAGTCACCAGTTTCAATATAGGTTCCATGCCTTCCGGTATTACTGGTAAGTTCGGCGGCAGATCTGGTAAAGAGGATGCTTCTTTAAAAATCGTTTTACACAATCTATCTTCAAGTGAATGGAACGTAATAATACTGATGCGGCCACCAGGATTTAACAGCGTGATTGCATCTGTTAAAGAATCCTCAGCTGCACCAAGTTCGTCGTTCACAGCGATTCTAACTGCCTGGAACACTCTTTTTGCAGGATGCCCCCCTGTTCGTCTTGTTGCCGCTGGGATACTTGACTTGATCAGTTCAGCAAGTTCGAAAGTTGTCTGTATTGGGGATTGCTGTCTTGCCTCTTCAACCTTGCGTGCAACCCTTTTCGAGAATTTTTCTTCACCATAACGGAAAAAGATACGTACTAAATCTTCATATGGCCAGTCGTTAACAACTTCATAAGCTGTTAAAGGAGCATTTGTATCCATTCGCATATCAAGAGGGGCGTCTAAATTATAGCTAAATCCTCTTTCTGGTGTGTCAAGCTGTGGGGATGAAACGCCTAAGTCATAAAGAATGCCGTCAACGGCTGAAATGCCTATGCTCTCTAGTTCAGTTTTCAGGTTTCTAAAATTTGAATGAACAAAAGTTACTTGAGGGAGATAATCCTTCAATCGATCTTTTGCCACTTCAATCGCCGTCATGTCTTGATCAAAGCAAATAAGTCTGCCTTCTGACGATAATTTCTTAGCTATTTCTATACTGTGGCCTGCTCCACCCAGGGTGCAGTCAACGTATATGCCATCACTTTTTATATTGAGACCTTCGACGGCTTCATGAAGCAAAACAGTTGTATGGTTAAAAATTGAAACCGCCCACTTTCCATAAGTTCTAGTTCTTAAAAATCAAAGTCGATAATATTTTCAGCAATTTCATTGAACGATTGTTCAGATTCATCATAATAGACATCCCACAATGCTTTAGACCAAATTTCAATTCGGCCTGAAACTCCGATTACGACACAATCTTTTTCAACCTTTGCATATTGGAGCAATGATGCTGGAATATTGATGCGGCCTTGCTTGTCCAATTCAACCTCCGTTGCTCCGGAAAAGAAGAATCTTGCAAATGCACGGGCATCTTTTTTCGTCACAGGTAAAGCCTTAAGCTTTTCTTCAAGACGTTTCCATTCATTCATCGGGTAACCGAAGAGACAGTTGTCCAAGCCGCGAGTCAAAACAAAACCGTCTCCCAAATGTTCCCGAAATTTCGAAGGAACAATCAGACGACCTTTTATATCGACAGTATGTTGATATTCGCCCATGAACATACTCTTCACCCCACTATATGAAATAAATGTACCACATCCCCCCACATTCCTCCACCAGTTTCATAACATTTATATGTATTTCATATGAAAATGTGTCAATAGTACTTGTTTCAGTGAGATTTTTCTGACTATAAAGAAAGACACCCTTGCAGCACGACTGTGCTTGCAAGGGTGTCTTTCTAAAAAGATGAGGTCAAGTTTTTCAACCTGGAGCAGTGTCTAGGCTCCAGCGCATAGCCCCTCGAGTCGCTTCAGTCGTTAAGTTAAAGGCAAAGAACGTCTTTATCTTAAGGCCCTCCTGCGCTTTTCTTATTCAACCATTATAAATAGATGATTTTGTGGGTCCCGTCCATTTCCAACGGTAATTTAAGAAGATCTTGGATAAGGGTTGGCCCATAACTATTCAAATAGGTATACGGTGTGTAAAGTCTTTCTTGCAATACACCTTCAGGGAACAGTTCCCCTTCCAGTATGGCAAATGTGCGAAGTGCAGCGTCATGCTTCAGCAAAACCGCTTCTTCCGCTTTACCTTTAAGATAATTCAATTGTTTTATGTGGAAAAGAAGATTTTTTTCAAGCAGTTCTTGCATCATAGGTCCTTGCTGATCTGCATATTCAGCAATTTTTTCGTACTGCTGCCCCAAAATCTTTTCCGTTTCATCCAAAACTGAATCAAAACGTTCATCTTGCAACCCACTGACGAATTGCTCCCGCGCAGTAAATACTGCTCCTGACATGACATCATCGACCGTCAAGGATTTTTCGTCCAACGCATGCTTTACCTGCGGCGTCACAAGTGTCATAGACATCCGCGGTACAATAATTGGCATTTTCATATCCAGATGATGGAACGCTTCTTTCAGGACTGCCCAATAAGCAATTTCTCCAGGCCCACCAACAAAGGCAAGTACTGGGAAAACCATATCTTGCATCAGCGGTCTCGTCGCGACATTATTGCTTAACAGCCAAGGTTCCTCTTCAGCAATTCTGAGCATATCAGCTTTTGAAAATCGCAGTCCAGAGCTGTCATTCACGAAATAGTCATCTTTTCTTGAAAGAAGAACTCGACCCGTGTCGTGGATATAGAAAAGGTTTGCCGCATCGCTTTCAGCGCCAAGCGGAGAACCGAACCCTTTTTCTGCGAACAGTTCTTCCTTGTTCGAAATTTCTTCAGCAAGCTGAGCAGATTCTTCGATTAGAAGGGCGAAATAAGACTTTTCGAGCACTCTCAACTGTCGGGATGCCGAATCGATGAACAAAAGACCTTCCTCTTTGAAAAGCCCGTTCATAAGCCTGACGAAAAATTGTGTGAACGTTTCCTCTTGTTCTATTGCATCAAGAACTTCGTCCAACAAGTCTTTCGTATATGCAGTCTCACCAAACTTGCCGAAAATGTCTTTGACTAACGATGCCATCAATTGTTTGTCGTACTCAGCTTCCGACGCCATCAGCTTTAATACAAAATTCTCACGGTATTGATGTTTTGTTGCACGGCCTTCCATTTCCGTGTAGACATGATTAATTTCATTCAAATCATGATCTTCACCCGCAACCCAAAAGACCGGGACGACAGGTGTGCCAAGTTTCTCTCTTTGTTTTTTCGCAAGCAGGATAACCGTAATTGCTTTGTGAACGGAGTATAAGGGACCCGTTAAAATTCCCGCCTGCTGGCCTCCGATTACGGCAACTGCATTTTCTGCAAGTTCATCTATGTGCTTATATGCGCTTGCCGATATTCCAAAAGGTTCCATAAACGAACGGATTGTTTCCGCCAGCTGACGTCTTTCAAACGTGCGGCCTGCAAGTTCTTCCAGCCTTTCGGAATAGGAACTTTCCTCATTTTCATAATCAAAAAAAGTATGTAAAAATTCTTTATCGCTCGTATACGATTGCATCACTTTATTTTTTTCTTGTAATGCGTTTGCTTCCAATTCCATTATTCATGCCCCTTTGTCACTATCTGTATGAACAGAGTATAACATTTCATACTACCGGATTGAAAAACATACGCTTATGCAATAAACACCAGAATTCATGTTACATATTCAACGACTTTCATTACCGCTCCAGCGATCAAAAGAATAACATAGGCGGCGAATAAAACAAGGAAGTAAAATCGCCATGTTTTTCGCAAAAGCCGACCAATCCTAAATTCCTTCACTTTGCTCCGCTCAATGAAGGCATAGACAATCGCAATGATGAGTGCAATTCCCACTATGTAAACCCAGATCTCATTTCTGAAGAGCGTGTCGGATACGATGTAAACCGCAATAAACATAAATGGCGTCGTAATATCAGCTGCAACTCCAATAACAGATGCCGGAGCTTTGCCTAGCTTCCGCATGACAATCAGGAACACAATCGTGACTATGAACGGAAACAAAATGATTGCTCCTAAAAATGCAGAGATCATTCCATTCATAGTCTTTCCCCTTTCCTCTCAATGGCATACAGCATTTGTTCAAGTGTTGAAAGAAGCGGCAACGACTTGTTGTGCCGATTTGCTTTGCGGATAACAGCAGTGACTATCGTCTCGATTTCCATCGGTCGGCCAGCTAAACGATCCACTAGCATTGACGAGCTGTTCCGTGCAGTTTTTCTGCAGACATCCGCTACGTCTTCGTACGAGAGAAACGACTGCACCTCTGGGAATGTGTCGAGCAATTCTTTATAGAGCACCTCGAAAAGCGTAAGACAATAATCATTTGTGAGCAATTCCCCATTTTTCACTTCAAGGATAGCGGTCAGCGGATTGATCATACAGTTGATGAGTACTTTGCGCATAAGAATCTGTTCTGCATCACTATGACGTCTTACCGGAAATCTGTCCGAATGTGCTTCTCCCATTAAGTTGAATGGACTGTCATCACCATAAGCAATTGCGATTGTTAACATGCCGATTCCATTATGCGCTACGGAACGGTCATCTATCCGCCGGGCTCCATGCTCGACGGTGGCGAATGCAACATTCGGAAATTCGTTACTTTCCAAAAGTTCTACATGTCCAATCCCATTCTGAATGAACAGAACAGGATTAGTTATATGGGCTTCCTGCATTTCCGAAAGGAGATCACGGAGACCTGCATATTTGACCGCAACAATCCAAAGCGCCGTTGACGAAAGATTTCGGATATCAGTCGTTGCATCTGCGCGGTACATATCTTTTGTATTGTCTTGGTTAGTGCGCTGAATCCCCTCTGCTCGAATAAGTTCAGCCTGCTCTTCCCTTCTTACGTAAAATGTAACGTCCATACCAGCTTCAGACAAGTACGATCCGAGCAGCAGTCCAATTGAACCTGCTCCAGCAATGATTACCTCCATACATTCACTCTCCTTTCTGAGAAAGACGCAAGCGCCTGAGTAATTTTCAATGTGAGAAAAATTATACGTTAGTTTAAACTCGAATAGTTTAAATTGCATGTCCCAGCACACTATAGACTACTAGTAACGAAATCAAAGATACAACATAGAGGCTCCATTCATGTCGAGTTTATATTGCCCTATTCTATACTTCACTTCGTGTGTAATTCACGCTATTTCACGCTAGAATTGAGCTTTTCGGGGATTATCCATATTTTTGTATCTTCAATTGAAAAGGCCCACCTCAACGGCGGACCTTTTTTACTCTTACATTGATTATACAGGATAGACAGGATGTTTTCTTGGTGGCTGCGGAACATCTTTTGAACTGTAGAAACGATATCTGTCCGCAAGCACTTTTCTTAAGCTTGATGGGGCTACGATTTCATCGATGATCAATTCAGATGCCATCTTGTAAATATCAATTTCTTCCTTGTATTCCTTGTGCTTTTCCTGAACGAATGCAATCCGCTCTTTTGGATCTTCAATCGCTTCGATTTTATTCGAATAGACTGCATTTACCGCCGCTTCAGGTCCCATAACTGCAATTTGAGCAGTCGGAAGCGCAATACAGACATCCGGCTCGAAGGCTGGACCTGCCATCGCATAAAGACCAGCTCCATAGGCTTTGCGGACAATAACTGAGATTTTTGGCACAGTAGCCGAGCTCATTGCCATGATTAGTTTCGCTCCATGGCGAATGATTCCCGCCCGCTCAACTTTCGTCCCAATCATAAAGCCGGGAACGTCAGCTAGGAACAAGAGTGGAATCGAAAATGCATCACATAGATTAATGAACTTTGTTGCTTTATCAGCCGAATCCACGAACAAGACTCCGCCTTTTACTTTCGGCTGATTGGCAATAATACCAACCGGCTGCCCTTCAATTCTAGCTAAACCTGTAATAATTTCGCCAGCAAATAGCTTCTTGACATCGAAGAAACTACCTTCATCAATCAATGCATCAATCGCTTCGTACATATCAAATGGCGCGTTTTGGTTTTCCGGAATGATTGCTTCAAGCGTCCGGCCTGCTTTCGCCTCCACCGATTCTTTTAAAGCCGGTTTTTCTGTGAAATTCGCAGGGAAAAACGATAGATAACGGCGGGCTTCTGCAATCGCTTCCTCTTCATTCATCGCAAGCACGTCGCCGCACCCACTAACTGAACAGTGCATGCGTGCTCCGCCCATTTCTTCCAATGTTACTTTTTCACCGATTACTTTTTCGGCCATACGCGGTGAACCTAGATACATCGATGCATTTCCGTCCACCATAATAACGATATCGCAAAATGCGGGTATGTACGCACCACCTGCAGCTGAAGGACCGAATAGAATACAAATTTGCGGGATAAAACCCGATAATCTCACTTGGTTGTGGAATATCTTTCCTGCGCCGCGACGGTTCGGGAACATGTCAAGCTGATCTGTAATACGAGCTCCTGCTGAATCAACGAGATATAACATTGGTACACGATTCTTCTCTGCAATTTCCTGGATGCGAATAATTTTCTCAACTGTACGGGCTCCCCATGACCCTGCCTTCACTGTTGAATCGTTCGCCATTACGCAGACTGTCTGACCGTTTACTTTTCCCATGGCCGTAACGACACCATCCGCTGGTAAATCCCCCGCTTCACAGTTGGCAAACCTGCCGTCTTCTGTATACTCGCCATCATCAAAAAGAAGTTCCAGTCGATCACGGACAAAAATTTTGTTCTGTTCTTTTAACTTCTCATGGTATTTGGGATGACCCCCTGCAAAAATCCCCTGCAGTTTCGCTTCAAGTTTTTCATTGTAAGCTGTCTGTTCTGTCGCTTTAGTCATTTATTGAACCCCTTTCGTCAACCATTTTCCCGCATTCCCTTAATGTCTAGCTCCAGCGGCCAGATGCTCGGGTCATAAGCCAGCCCAGCTAGGAAGGATTGAACTGCATCCTTCCCGGGCAAAGAACTCCGCTTCGTACCTGCACGATGCAGGACATGCAACCGTTGCCGCAGGACGCGGCGAACTTAGGTTGCCTTCCTTTTATCGTCTTTTGCCTGTCGCATCTAAGCAGGCCGCCTCCGCTTTTCTATGTCTAGCTTCAGCGGCCAGATGCTCGGGTCATAAGCCAGCCCAGCTACGCGGCAAAAAAACTCCGCTTCTCCGGTCCGTCTTTTGCCTGTCGCATCTAAGCAGGCCGCCTCCGCTTTTCTATGCTTCGATTGTAGCTAGAACGTCTTCTTCGTTAACGAAATCGCCGACTTGTACATTGATAGCTGTTACTTTACCAGCGGTTTCCGCTTCAATCGGGATTTCCATCTTCATCGATTCGAGTACGATGATAACTTGTCCCGCCGTTACTTCTTCCCCTATCGCTGCGTTCACTGTAAATACTGTACCTGCCATCGTTGATTTTAATGCTGTCATTTTATTGTTTCCCCCTTTTGTTTAGCGCTCCATGTGGATAAAACCGCTGTCGAATAGTTACCTGCAATGAATTCCTCAGATTTCAAGAAAGTATTGAATAGCGGTATATTCGTTTTCAACCCTTCAATTTTCACTTTTGACAGGAAGTCTTGCGATTTTTTAATCGCTTCTTCCCGAGTTGGTGCGTGGACGATTACTTTTGAAATCAGCGGATCATAGAAAGGCGTCACTTTTCCACCTTCAACATATCCTGAGTCAATACGGATTCCCGTTGTATCTCCCCAATCAAGTTTCTGTATCGCACCCGGTGAAGGCATGAATTTGACTGGATCTTCCGCGTAAATACGGAACTCGATTGCATGGCCTGTCGATTTAATAGCCGCTTGATCAATCACAGGAAGCTTATTGCCGTTTGCAACTTCAAGCTGCCATTCTACAAGGTCAAATCCAGTCACTTCTTCAGTCACCGGATGTTCAACTTGTAGTCTAGTATTCATTTCAAGAAAGTATAGTTCATTTTTTTCATCGACAATGAATTCGACTGTTCCCGCATTTTTATAAGAAACCGCTTTCGCTGCATCCACTGCCGCTTTATAGAGACGTTGGCGCGCTTCTTCCGGTAAATGCGGTGAAGGTGATTCTTCAATTACTTTTTGATTACGCCGTTGTACCGAACAATTACGTTCAAACAAATGGACAACATTTCCGAAATTGTCTCCAAAAATCTGCACTTCGATATGGCGTGCATCTGCTACGAACTTTTCAAGGAATACAACATCATCTCCGAAATAAGTTTTCGCCCGAGTCTTTACAGATTGAAATTGTTGACTGAGCGCTTGCTCATTTTCACAGCGGACCATACCGATTCCGCCACCGCCAGCGCTCGCTTTTAACATAATCGGATAACCGATTTCAGTAGCAGCATGCATGGCATCTTCCAAAGAAGCGATTCCTTCATCCGTTCCAGGAACAACCGGCACCCCTGCCGCTTTCATCGTTATACGAGAACCAATTTTGTCACCCATCTTATCAATCGTGTCTGCATCTGGCCCAATGAATTGAATTCCTGCGGCTTGTACTTTACGTACAAATTCCGCGTTTTCTGATAAAAGCCCGTACCCCGGATGAATGCCATCCACTTTTGCACGAACCGCAATATCAATTATAGCGTCCGCTTTTAAATACGATTGCTGAACTTGTGCAGGCCCGAGCAAGAAGGCCTCATCAGCCGCTTTCACGAAAGGCATGTCCGCATCCGCTTCCGAATAGACAGCTACGGTGCTAACACCAAGACGTTTACAAGTCTTTATTATTCTAAGAGCGATTTCCCCACGATTCGCAATCAGTATTTTATCCATAATAATCCCCCAAGCGATTTGATGTGTATTTCTCCATCCCTCTTTAGTTTATACGATGAATGAAAGCGATTTCAACCTTTGTCTGAAAAAAACAGCTTTTCATGCCATTTCGACTAGTCAAATCAAGAAAAATAACAGCAGCAATATAACCTTTAATATTAAAATCGCCGTACATGTATGGACCATGTACGGCGGATTTTTAAGCTGTTTACTTTTTCGATAAAAAACGATTTACTACTTCATGATGCGCTTCACTTTCCCAAAGGATAGAGCATTGGCGTGATTCTTCAATCATCCGGTCACGCATGAAATCAGCCGTCCATTTCCGAATGGCAATCGTCTTATAAGCACGGTGGACAGACGGATGATTCATGGACATTTTGGCAAGAAACTGTTTTAGGCCTTCTTCAGGTGTACCTTCAAAAACTTCAGTCGCCCATCCCGCTTCAAGCATTTGCTCGGCCGTATGCACTTCCGCTTCAGATAGCAAACGGAATACACGGTCATGCTTGCCATCTTTTTCAAACAGCAATGTCGCACCGCCCCAACCAGCCGTAATTGCCAGTGTCCCTTGAATGAAACCCGCTTTCGCAGTGGCAGAAACAATACGGTAATCACAAGCCGTGGCAATTTCACATCCGCCGCCAACAGCAGCACCATTGACAAGCGCAATCACAGGCATCGGCAATGTAGCCAGCCTGTACAAGAGCCCTGCCATTTTACTCAGCATCGGAAACGCCTCATCCGCTGTGCGCAAGCTGTGAAATTCGGATAAATCCCCGCCCGAACAGAACGCCCGATCCCCCGCACCTGTTATGATGGCATATGCAATCTCCTCGTTGTTTTCGATACGATTCAGAAATTGTTCGAGGCCATCCATGACAGCATGATTAACTGCATTTCGCATTTCCGGGCGATCAATTGTAAACGTAGCAAGTCCATCTTCGATAGTAATTGTGTAAGACATGTCCATTCCCCCGTTATATAAAATTCGAAATATAGATTTCCTTTCGATCCGCATGGTTAAAGCAGTAATTAGTAGCATGAAGAAAAATGCATTGTGCCAGTTACTGACACCATTCGCGCACTTCGAATTGTGGCAGCAGCTGGCGCCACACTCCGGGTACAAAAGGACACACTGAACAATCTCTAGAAGCATATAGGAGATAAAGATTCCTTTCAAATCCACTTCGGCGCTCGGGGATGCCGCACACCTAGTAAGACGCCTTCCGCTTTTCTTGTTGTCCAGCTCCAGCGGCCAGATGCTCGGGTCATAAGCCAGCCCGACTGTGCGGCAAAGAGCGCCGCTTCGCCGGTCCGTCTTATGCCTGTCGCATCTAAACGGCCGCTTCCGCTTTTCTATACAGAAAAAGGCTACCGTGAGCCATGGTCTCACGGTAGCCTTCATAGGCAAATCTTACTTATTCGCCTACAACTTCTTTTCCTTTGTAATGACCGCATGATTTACAAATGCGGTGAGCCAATTTGATTTCGCCACAGTTAGTACAAGTAGTCATTCCCGGTACTTGCAATTTATAATGCGTACGGCGCTTGTTTTTAACTGTTTTGGATGTTCTTCTTTTTGGTACAGCCATCTGGGGCACCTCCTTACGTTCGCCTATTCGTCCTTGGATTCAAAGAACTTTGCCAAATCGGCAAGTCTAGGATCCACTTTCTTTTCCAGTTCCTCACGGAGTCTGGCATTATACACCTCGTCGGTCGCATATGACCAGCCTTTCCCTTCAGCCTCCTGCATATTTTCAGCATTTTCACTGAAAATTTGAAGCGGCACTTCAAGGAGGACGAGCTCCTCAAATACAGGGGTCGGATCGACTACCTCACCTACAACCGGATGAATTTCATCATCTGCTGCAAGAACTTCTTCGTCCCAGCTGAACTGTTCGTCAGCTTCGATCGAGAAGGGTAATTCGACGTCTTCCCATGTTCGTGAACAAGGCAATGTCAATGTACCTTCGAGCCGGAATCGGCATATCAATTTCTTGGAACCGATTGTACAACTCCCGGTCACTCGGACAGGCGTAATATTCCGGATTTCCGGATTCCGTTTTTTCACGGATTCAAGGTCGACAGCTTCGTCAAGCGGCATCGCACCTTGTCTGTATCTCTGCAATTGATGGATTGACCATTTCATGTCTATCACCTCAAGACAACAATGTTGATTATATAATGGGCGAAAAGGGATGTCAAGATATTTTCTTGTCACTTAATCAGCCGCATAGGTATAATTAATATTCATTGTAGCAAAGGAGTGACGGATTTGAAAGCTTCAGGAATTATCGTCGAATATAACCCGTTCCATAACGGACATCTTCACCATGCAGAACAAGCGAAAAAGTTGACTGGATCAGATATTGTCATTGCCGTTATGAGCGGTAATTTCCTTCAGCGAGGAGAACCCGCATTTGTTGATAAATGGGCTCGCGCTAGCATGGCATTAGAAAACGGTGTAGACATCGTTTTAGAGCTTCCTTACGCATTCGCGACATCTAATGCGCCCTCCTTCGCTCGAGGCGCCATCGGCCTGTTAGATGCTGCTCAGTGTAGCGCATTTTGCTTTGGCAGCGAAGATGGTGAAGTGGAACCATTCGAGCGAAGTCTCCGCCTGATCGAACAAGCCGGTGATAATTATGAACAGATTGTGAAAGAAGCGGTCGGCCGCGGTCTCAGTTATCCAAAAGCCTTAAATGAGGCCTATACCAAGGTAGCCAATTCCTCAACAAACGAAGAACCGCTTGCCGATCTTTCAAAGCCAAACAATATTTTAGGTTTTCATTACATGGAAGCCGCCGCTATTAGCGGGTCCACAATGAAAGGTGTTACAATTCCGCGCATTGTCGCTCAATACCATGATGATGCCGTAGAAGGAAACCGGATTGCGAGTGCAACGGGAATTCGAAAATCCTTTTTCGGATCAGATACACTCGGAGCGGTTACAGACTTCATCCCAGATGCAACACAGGCCATCCTGCTCGATTGGCAAGCGGAAAATCAATCATTCGGGAGCTGGCCGTCTTTCTATCCAATGCTTCGTTTTACGATTTTACGGGAAGGACCCGAACGTCTCGCAATGATTGCGGATGTAACAGAAGGGATTGAGAATCTGTTGTACCGTGCAGCAGCTAATAACGGGACATTTGAGGATTTCATGAATGAAGTAAAATCCAAACGGTATACCTGGACCCGGATCCAGCGTATGCTCACACATGTATTCACAGGCTTCACGTACGCTAAACGGAACAGTATGAAAACGCCCTCCTATTTACGGTTGCTCGGCATGACTGGAGCTGGAAGGTTATATTTGAATGAACATAAAAAAAGGCTGAAGCTTCCTCTTGTGAGCAAAGCAGCTGCCTTTTCAAATCCTTCACTTGATTTCGATATACATGCATCGGATATGTATGGACTTGGAATCGGAAGCGGGACATCTAGTTCCCGAATCGGTGTCGATTATCATACACACCCTATCATCGTTCATTGATGATAGAAAAACGCATCGTGCCAGTTACCGCCGTCATTTGTGCCCTTCAAATTGTGGCAGTAGCTGGAACCACACTCTGAAAAGAGAAGTCCACACTAAGCAATTTATTTCTCTTCCAAAGTCGCTAAATAATCAAGTGCATCGTCTACCGTTGTCACCGGCACGATTTTCATTTTCGTGCCGATTTTCTCTGCCATTTTTACGGCTTCTTCGTAATTTGTCAGTATCCCTGGATTCGCCGTCCTGACGTCTTCAGGTAAATCATCTGCTGGTGCAAAGAATATTTCTACGTCTTGGCGGGATGCCGCTATCACTTTAAAGTCTGCTCCGCCAATCCTACCGACAGTTCCATCCTCCAACATTTCTCCCGTTCCAGCGATGTTATATCCTTTTGTGAGGTCTTCATCAAGCAATTGATTCATGATTTCAAGTGTAAACATCAGTCCCGCAGACGGTCCGCCTATATTCGATGTTTTGAATTCAACTTCAGGGTCTGTCGTAAGCGTTCGGTCTTCCTCGAACTCTACACCGAGTCCAGCTCGACCATTACTTTTAGGTATTTCTTTTAAAGTAACTGTCACATCCAACCGCTTATCCTCTCTGACCAATGAAATCTCGACGACATCACCCATTTTCTTGTCCCCGATAAGCGTAACGAACTGTCCGGATTCGTTTAATTCAATTCCGTCGATCGCGCGGATTTTATCGCCTGCTTCTAAAATATCGGCTGACGCTCCTGCGTCGAGGACCCGCGTGACAAAGACACCATCATACTGGATGTCAACAGGAATCCCCGCTTTTTCGAAAGCAACGGTAATTGCATTGAACTGTGAACCAGTCATTAATTTCTTCTGACGTATATTATATTCCTTATCATTTTCTCCATTTCTTCTTACATTTTCAGCTGGAAGAAGCTTTTTCTTATCCGTAAATTTCGATAAGACATAAGAAACCGGTGTCGCTTTTGAAACGGAAATTGTCATAAGACTGAACGTCCCATCGTCATCAACATCTCCTCCTACCACTTCGACGAGTGGATCCAAGTCATATGCTCCTCCTGGCTGCGATATATAAGAATCTAGCGGGTAAACGAGCAAAATAGCAATAATGACAAGCAAAACACCTATTATGCCGAATCTTTTCTTTCTCATTTTGGCACACCTCCGTTAATAGCCTGTACTTTCTTTACATATATATAAGTGTAGCACCAAAAAAAGACTGACAAAAGATTTATTACTATTTTTTGTCGTACTGCTTGGTGGTCGAAAGGAGTGAAGTGCGTGGTCGATGGGATGCATGCACGCCTTTATAATATGATAAATCTTTCTGTCGTGTGGGGGCTTATCATTTTGTTCATTTTACAGCCAAGTATTGCACATGCGGGAGCCAAAGCCGGGGGGCAATTGTTTATCCATGCGCTGCTTCCTTATTTACTACCCTATATCATATTGACACAATGGCTCTTAAAAATGCCCAGCCGTACAGGTAAAGTACCAAAGTGGAGGCGTTTTTTGAAAGCATACGTGCTCGGTTCATTCGGCGGATTTCCTGTCGGTGCCGTAACAGTAACCGAAATGATGAAAAACGGTGAATTATCTCAGAAGCAAAGCGGTCTACTTCTAGCTGCATGCCATGCACCCGGGCCGATGTTCATCATTGGATTCGTCGGAACAGAACTATTTGGTAATGTAGGTTCAGGGTGGAAGTTGCTTGCAGCCATCCATATCGCGAATATTTTATTCTTTTTACTGGCATTGGCATTTCTGCATCGCGGAAACGATACAGAAATACCTCATTTACAACCTCCGAAGAAAGAACAAGGAATACCGCTCCTCGATGCTATCAAGGAAAGTTCGACGATCATTATTCTTGTCGCGACGACTGTTATTTTCTTTTCGGCGCTCGGGACTGTTTTATCGACAGTCTTTACTTCTGCATTCACAGTGGAAATGGGGATTTCAAAAACCTTTGCGTTGGCTATTTTTGAAATGACGTCGGGTGTCCAATCTGCGACAGATCACTTTTACGGTCTGCCGATTTTCCCTTTTCTTATCGCAGCAATTATCTCCATGAACGGATTGAGCATCCATATGCAAGTTTTCGTCATCGCAAAAACCAGTGACATCTCGATGACCCCGTACGTAATCGGACGAATCTGGAGTATCATACTCGTTCCAATAATCTTCTACCTTATCTATTAAATTGAACTACCCCCACTTTCACTTCGGTTAGAAGTGAGAGTCTTCTTTCGGAAAAAAAATAAAATGGTTATGATGAAAATTCAATTTCATCATAACCACTTAACAATCATCGTGTTTCGTATTTCTTTTTCAATGCCTCTTCAACTTGCAACGGTACAAGTCCTGAGATTTCGCCGCCGTACTTTGCTACTTCTTTGACAATACTCGAACTGAGGAACGAATACTGATTGTTCGTCATGATGAAAAATGTCTCGATGCTTTCATCAAGAAACCTGTTCATGGACGTAATCTGCATTTCATACTCAAAATCGGAAACCGCACGCAATCCGCGAACAATTACAGATGCCCCGACATTTTTAGCATAATCAACAAGCAACCCGGAAGACGACTCCACTTTTACGTTCGGCAACACGGACGTCACCTCTTCAATTAGCGCCACCCTCTCTTCAACAGAAAACAGTGAGTTTTTTGATGAATTATTCATCACAGCGACTCTGACATCACCGAATACCCTTGCCGCCCTTTTAATAATATCCAAATGCCCATTCGTCAACGGATCAAAACTTCCAGGCACAACTGCAATTTTCGACATTATTGAAACCTCATTTCTCATAAATAGATACAGCGCTATTTCCATACACTGAACTTTTTATCTTGTGATATGCGCCATATGTTTCCGGTAATTCAAATTGTTTTTCATGCTCGCAAATAATTACTGCATTGTCAGCAAGAAGATCCAAGTCAGCAAAGTGCTGCGCAAGATCATAAAATTTCGTTTCTGCATAGGGAGGATCGATAAAAAGCAGATTCGCTTTCTTCTCTTTCGCTTGCAGGGTTTTGGCGGCAGTTCTTGCATCCGCACGCTGGATATGTAATTGTTCCGTAAAGCGGCACTTTTCAGCATTCGCCTTAATAACGGCGCACGCTTTGACATTTCTTTCGAATATGAAAGCTTCATCCGCTCCCCTCGATAAAGCTTCGAGGGATAGTGATCCGCTGCCGCCAAATAGTTCTACCGCCACTCCGCCATTGAAATAGGGGCCAATTATATTAAATATCGATTCTTTTACCTTATCGGATGTCGGGCGCGTATCCGTGCCTTGTAAGGATTTCAATGGGATACCTCTTCTTGTCCCCGCAACAATCCTCATTTCTTGTCCTCCTCTACCATTGTAGACATTCTTACAATATCAATCGTATCTGCTGTTTTCTCAATGCCTAAAAGAAATAATCGCTTAAACCAATTCTCTTCAAAATAAAAGTCATCATCGAGCACTTCGAATGGCATCGTAACAACATCGTATTTTTGGTCATTGTAAACATAAAAAAGCTCTTTTTTTGGAAATCTAAATGTCCTAGTTTCATTCTTTATGTAGATGGATCGCTCATTCGATGTGACAGTATATCCTGCAAGGCTTAGAACTTTTTTGGCTGGATATAAGGTTTTATCATCTTTCAATATGACGCGAATACCTGGATTGCTTGTTCCGTCAAATTGGATTTCGCGCGCGTCTTCAATAAGAAACGGATGAAAAGCCGTATCATCATGTATATTTTTCGTAAAATACGATGTTTTAAAGCCCGTTACCTTCCCGGCTAATGAGTTCAAAACAGTTGCATTGATTTCCTGTCCTGTCATATTGTCTAACATTTTTTTGAAATTGCCAAGTTCTCCTGCAGAAATCGATTCAGTCAAAGTCTGATATGCTTTGCGTGACTTTCCCAATCCCACCGGTTTCTCCCCGAGAATTGAAGCAACCAGCTCAGCCGTCATGCGCTCTTCTTTCGGTATTATAAAACGGGCATACATACTTGACCTGAGGAATTGATCAGCCAGTTTATCTACGTCAGCATTTTTTGATACAATGAATCTGTTAGAATTGAGAGCTGGATTAGTGTTATCAATGATAATCGTTGACTGATCCGCATCAATTGCCTTAAGTGCGCTGTCCACTTCCCTCAGACGCTCCGTGCTACCTGCTCCAAATACCGAAAGCCTGTCCCCCGTATATAGAAGCGGCAAATTGTTCCGCTGCCAATAAAGATCTTTAACATCACCTTTGCCGCTGTATAATGAATAATCAATAGTCGCCATTTTTTTACCGCCTACCTGCTCAAGGCCGTTCACCCACAATCCCCCGGCTCCTGTTTCATCGCTCATATGGAATAATACAAACGCAGCCGATGAGCCATGCAATGAGACGAAAGGTTCTTTGAATAGGGCCGTTTTTTTCATAGGTTCCTTTTTGGGTATTTCGTACGAAATTGATTGGCGCTCATTGTCCCCTTCGATAAAGGCTGTAGCATCCTCGTTCAATCGATTACAGGAGGTCGCGTCCGCAAGGTAACAGGAACGCTTAGTACTTGCTTCGGGCCAGACAATTTCATGGCGCCCTTCCGATAAACCGCTGAAATGCTGACGGATATGAAGTGCATCCGGACGATTTATCACTTCGATTTCCTGTATATGGGTGATACTGTTCGGCTCTTTACCGTCAGCACCTTGTGCTTGAGTAAAATGCATATAAATCAAAAGTCCGTTCACAATCAGTAGAAGGATCACAGTTCTAACGATAAATTTCAAATCCTACACCCCGCAGAATGAATTGATGAATGCACTTGCGCATTCGGAATGGTATGATGAGTCTAGATTTACGTATTCAGAAAGGTAGTGTTATGTATGATATTAAATCAACGCTTCATAGAGCTTGGCGAAGGATATGGCGACGTTTACGAACTGTGTGAATTGATCAAAACAAATAGCGCGCGTCTGGATAAGACATTCGTCTTATCCTCAAAAACACCGGCGGGGCAAGCTTTGTCCCTTGCTGCTTCCTTCGCGCCAGCAAATGATAGCCAGTTTATGCCGATTTATATTTGCAGGGAAGGCATCATTCAGCAGGATACCGTCAAATCAAAAAGAAGATTGCTTTTTGAAGAGGCGGCTGAAAAAGCAGGGAAAACACCAGCTTTTATCGAGTTGAAAAATTCTTCAGAATTTGCGGAACATGAATTGTTTTATCAATATACAATTGGTATTCTGCGTCTCAACAAGCTTCTTCCTCCATTAAGATAATTCTTATAATCCGGTTTTATAGTCATATTCTTTCGCTTTATCGGGCTTAGCGTTTTCGTATTCAGTTTTCACAAATGGACGGTAAGATGGCAAGACCTTTTTAACAGATGGAAGACGTTCTATTTTCCCCATGACCGTATCGACATCCTCCATATTGCAATAAAGGACGACATACTTCATTGTGCGTGATATATAATGAACGTGACCGTACTTCCGAAATGATTTTGCTTGTTTCAAATGATGAAGATAGACAATAATACCTTGACGATCGATCATAGTTTTCCCCTCTTTTCCTAACCCATACAATACCATAGGACTGAAAAGCCCTGCAACAAAAGAAAAGCGGAAGGTGCACACAAGATGCGACTGAAGCGTCCGGCGCTTGGAGCTGGGCACTGAACATTGCTGACAACTCTAACCGATTGCATTATAATGGGGACAGTATATTTGATTTATAAGGAGGTTCCTGAATGGGTAGAAAAACAAATGTGGCCCTTACGGTAGGTGCGGCCAGTGTTGCCGCATGGGCAGCTTCTAAAGTTGTCGTAAAACCGGTGCCTCGTGAAGGTAAAAAAGCACTCGCCTTTGAAAAGCCAGTCATTCTTGCTCATCGGGGTGGTCTTTTGGAGGCTCCTGAGAACACATTAGCCGCATTTTCAAAATCGGCTGAGCTTGGCGTACATGGGTATGCGGTCGACATCCGATTAACAAAAGATGAAGAGATTATAGTCTTCCACGACGAATTTGCAGATCGAACAACAGATTTCTCCGGCAGAATTGCTGACTACACACTAAGCGAATTAAAAATGGCTGATGCAGGCTATCGCTTTGAAGATACAGAAGGAAATTATCCTTATCGTGGAATGAATGAAGAAATCCTTTCGCTTCGTGAACTGATACAAAAGTTCCCTCACATGCTTATCGCCATCAATCTGAAAGATTCTCCGGATACATATGAAGGCAGCTTGATGCCTTCCAAGCTTTGGAGACTGCTTGAAGAGCTAGGGGCCGAGGATTGTGTCGCTGTCACAAGTCCCTATGATGAACAGACCGACAGATTCAACTTATATGCACAAAACAAAGTAGCAACCGGTGCGGGAGATAACGAAGTGAAAAAAGCATACGCTTCTTTGACAAGTATGTTAGGCCATCTATATAGCCCGGGTGCAGATTTGTTCAGAGTTCCAGAGAAACTCGGTGTCTTTTCCCTCGGCACAGAAAACTTCATCAATTTTCTAGCCCAAATGAACGTCCCTGTTTATTTTGAAGATGTGAATGATAAAGATACTTTCATCAAACTTTTGCATGCTGGGGCAGCAGGTTTCATCACGGATCGTCCCACTGTCGCAATGGAGATTGTACAAGAAAATACAGGTCAATGAACAATTACGGTGGAGTTCAGATGTGAATAATCACGTTTCGCAGGTTATCCACAGTACATGATTTGCTAATTTTCCAAGCTAAATGAATACGGCATATGCGCTTTTCAAGGGATTTTGGAAGGCCACTGAAAAAACCCCAATACTTGGAACGCATTAGAAATCTTATTAATACCGCTTCGACGCTTTGTGGATGCCTCCCTCGATAAGCCAGAAAGAAGATCACTTGGGAGACATCCCTCCCTGCTTTGTCGCTCCGGTTACCACGAAGTCGCTCCTTCGCTGGATTGTCTATATGAGAAAAAGTATTTCATTATCTGAGATAAAATCTGCAACCTGGAGTGCATCTTTCTTGACTATAATTAATGTCAACTAGTACTTACCTTATAATCTCGGTATATACATCTTAAAATCATATTTTTCTCGATAATGGACACCCTAACGCAGGCGCAGCAAAGGCATCCCCACTGGCCACAGCAGATTCAATGGGATTCTTTAATTCAACATATATAGAACGAAAACAGGTTGCATCACATGTCGACTTTCCGACACGGATACAACCTGTTTTTTTAATGTTTAGACTCCGGACAGCGTCCTACACTTTTCGGGTCTATCTAGGCATTTGCACTTTTCTTACTGTCTAGGCTTCAGCGCCTAGCCCCTTGAGTCGCTTCAGTTTAAGTTAAAGGCAAAGGGCGCCTTTATCTTAAGGCCTTCCAACGCTTTTCGGGTCTTCCCAGGCGCTTGCGCTTTTCTTACTGTCTAGCTTCAACGCCTAGAGGCTCGGGTCATAAGTCGGTCCGGCTAGGAAGGATTGAACTGCATCCTTCCCGGGCAAAGAACGCCGCTTCGCCAACCCGTCTTATGCCTGTCGCCTCTGATCATGCGCTTGCGCTTTTCTTTTTTTAAGCCGAACACGAACAGCCTCCGCCGGTGCCGCAACTTCCGCCACAGGATGAGTCGGAAAAGAATGCGCTACCAGCCGGGACTTTCACTTCATCCGAAACCGATTTAGCAATGATGGAGCCAATTTCGTCAAATATATATTGAACATCATTTTCAGCTAATCGAAGCGCCGCAACCTGTTCATTCATATCAAGCTCCCGTTTTTGTACACGGATGCTTTTCATTACTATATTATAATCCGGATGATATCTTCCGAATCGCTGGACTTCCTCATATCGTTCCTTCATTGCTGCGAAATCTTGAATTGCTTTTACTAGTTTGGCATCCGAATAGACAGCATCGTGAGCTTTACGGTATTCAGCCACCGCTTCGGAAGCAAGCAACATTCCAGTTAGGTCTTCCGCATCTTCAATGATGGTGATCCATTCGTCAGTCATCATAGAATGATCCCCTCCAATCATAACTTATCATACCAGATGAAATGACGTGCATGCACCTATTCAATATTTATTTCTTTAATATCCAAAAATGTTTTTTCAAAGAGCGCCCGTTCCGCTTCTTCGTAATCAGAAAATGGAAACAAACCATCTGCAGTGTGCTGTGTTTTTTCGTGACCTTTTCCAGCTATGAGGACGATATCTCCTGGTGCCGCACATAGAATCGCTTTCCGGATCGCATATTTTCGATCCAGTTCTGCTTCAATAGCCGAACAAGCCCCTCCGAAGCCTTCCATAATATCCGAAATAATTGCTATGGGATCCTCATTTCTAGGATTATCTGATGTAACAATGACACTGGAAGAATAAAAAACAGCGAGTTCTCCCATTTCCGCTCTCTTTCCTTTATCGCGCTGACCGCCGCATCCAAAAACTGTGATCAGTTTCCCATAACACGAATTGGACAGCGTCTGTAATACTGCTTTGAGTGCATCAGGTGTATGCGCATAGTCGACATAAACCCTTACACCATCCCTCTCTAACTGCTGCAACCTGCCTTCAGGGAGTTGCAGCTTACTGCAATGGTGCACAATATCCACTAAGCTGTAACCAAGAACTAGAAGCGCGCTAATTGCTGCCAATGCATTCATTCGGTTGTAATGACCCGGAATGCTAGGATTCATTTGAAGTTCCGGAACTCGGACATCAGCAGACGGATCCGTCCCAAAATAAATCAAAGGAACCGTTGCTTTTTCAACCATTTGTACACATTGTTCATCATCTTTATTGACAATGATTGTTTTTGCCATTCGGATTAAACGCTTTTTCGCATTGATATAAGCAGACTTTCCACCATGTTCTTCGTAATGATCAGTGCCAATATTCAATAATATTCCTATATCGATCTCGCAATGATCTAAACGATTGGACGACAAACCGAGTGAAGATGCTTCAAGAACGATATGTGTGATGTTTTCATCGTTACATTTCTTTAATAAAGGATGAAGGTATTCAGCAGGTAAGGTTGTCATTTTAGGACAGTCATAGTCAATTTTTATACCATCGAAAAAAATGCCTGTCGTACCGATGACAGCCACCCGATTTCCATAACCTTTCAATAATTGACCAATGAAATGAGTAACTGTCGTCTTTCCATTTGTTCCAGTCACCGCAATCACCTTCATTCTCTCAGCAGGATTACCTGCCAACCGAGCACTGGCATGGGACATGAACAATGTACAATCTGAAACAGTGATGACAACAATGTCTCCCGGTATTTCTATTACATCAGTTCTATCTATAACGATAGCTTTCGCGCCTTGCTCAATCGCTTTTTCAATATAGCGCGCACCATCGTTCTCATGACCCTTCCTCGCTACAAACACGTAGCCCTTCTTTACGCGCGAGGAATCTTCGGTGATTCCCGTGACAACAGTTCTAAGTTTTCCGCCATTGACCGTACAGGGCCAGTCTTTGATAAGCTCTGTTAAAAACAGCACCACTCTCCCCTTCCCGAACATTTTTCTTTGAAAACGAATATATTGAGAGCGAACATACTTTATCGTATGAAAAGAACTCAATGAACGTCACGAAGAAAGTTGGGAGCCTTTATGATCATCCAGAAATTCGGTGGGGTAGCAATGAGAGATGAAGAAATGAGATTGAATTGCATTAACCATATAAAAGATGGACTGAAAGAGTTTGGTGATGTTGTTGTTGTCGTTTCTGCAATCGGCCGTTATGGTGATCCTTACTCGACGGACAGCCTTCTTCAGCTTACGGACGCTTTTTCGTCTTCGGCAGCCGCAAGTGATCTCGCTGTGTCTTGCGGGGAACTGATTGCAGCAGCAGTCATGTCTGCAGAACTAGCGCGGGCAGGCGTTGCAAATACGGTTCTGCATGGCATCCAGGCCGGCGTAATGGCCGCTGGTAAATTTGGAGATGGCACGATTGACTATATTGACCCAGTACCAATTCTTAAAAGCCTTGAACTAACTCGTTGTGTCATAATTCCGGGCTTCCAAGGTATTGATAAAAATGGTCAGGTTATTACTCTTGGAAGAGGGGGCAGCGACTTATCCGCCATCGCGCTTGCTGGAGCACTCCAGGCCTCGCACGCAGAGTTCTTCAAAGATGTCCCTGGCGTTATGACCCACGATCCGCGCGAAGTCGAAAATCCCCGCAAACTGGATTTGCTGAAGATGGACGAATTCATTCCTCTTCTCGATAGTGCAAGACCTATCATTCAGAAACGCGCTGCACTTCATGCCATAAAAACAGCGACACCTCTTTACATAAGAGGTATCGCCAGTACTGAACCAGGAACATGGGTTATGCCTTGAGCAGCAATGATCTTCATTGCTGCCTTTTTTCTTCTATAGGCATCCGTACAAAAACCTGTGTATAGTATTTGCCATATGCACCTGTCCCAAGATGTGAGAAATCCTTTTCAAGAAGGACAGTGCGGTGGGCAGGTGAATTGAGCCATCCATGAACTGCCTCTATTGCGTCCACATAATTGAAGGCAATATTTTCCCGGGCTTTACGATAGTCAATTCCCACCTCTTCTAATCTATCCGAAAGATTACCTGTCATAGGCGATTCATGGGAAAAGTAATTTTCAAGTGCCATATCTTCACTATGTTGTTGTGCTGCTACAGTGAGATTATAATCACTCAAAACTTTTTGCAATCCATGATTCTTTCGGTAGAGGTTAGTTAATTCGAAAATTTGACGCTCCATTCCACGGTCTACTTCCATCTGCATTGAAGACGATGGACGGTCTGCACTTACAATTTCCCCCATATAAGACATGTCATATGGTTGGTGAAGGACCAAAGTAATTGGGTCGATAAAGCGTATCGCTTCAAGTTCTCCATCCACATCGTCGATATAAAGCTGTGCATAGACATTTTCATACTTAATAAGCAACCTATTTTTCACATCATCACTGTTTAACGTGAATGTATATTCATTTTCTCCAATTTGTACACCAACTTCCGATTCAACAATCGTAAATCGGTAAATGTCTTTCACATCTTGCCCAATTTCAAAAGGCTGAACATCAGAAGATAGATCGGCAGTATAGACTTGATTTACTTTCCCTTCAGTCACGCCAGCCATTAACTGCTGTTCCTTATTATAAATCCACCAATCATACCCATAGTCCGAGGGTTCTACACGGTCCGGCTCACCCCACTGCTCGATTAGCACGTCTACACTTTTCCCCACAAATAGTGATATACCAGATTCTGGCCTCTCTTCTTGAGGTAGTGGCATACCTACTCCTTTTCCAGGCACTGGTATAGCTGTGCCATGCTTCACAGGCGATTCAAGTGGTTTATTCTCTTTTACCCGATCATCTATAATATAAAATCCTACTAGGACGATGATGAGCAGAATTATTATTTTCCAAATTACTTTCATTTTTCGACCCACTTTCAACTGTATATTGTTTAGTCAGTTCTCTTGTGGCTGATACTAATAAATAATGACTCCTTTTCATTATACTTCGTCACTCCGATAAAAATGTTGAGGAGTGTCTTATTTATTAAGTCAAACACTTCTTGACACAATGTTGTCATTGCAACTGATGATGAATTGTTCTATTATTAATAAGTATAGGGAATTGGCTGGACGATATATAAGGAGGATATAAACTATGTATATTGAAGATACAGGCATTGAAAATATTGTTGCCGACTTATCAGTACTTGATGAAATCATGTTAAAACACGACCTTGTGCGTGCAGGACAATGGGACTACGAGCGTGCGACATTTGATAAGAAATATATGATCAAAGAAGGTACATATTATTTGCGCGTATTCAGTTACACAACTGATGGCGATGTTGATACGCGTAAAGCGACCATGATTCTAAAAAAACCAGTTATTGGAAAACATTATTACCCACACGGCGTCGAGTACGGTGAAGGTGAACACTTCCCTGCTAGCCTCATTAAAGACTGTGTCGCAACTTTAAAAGCAGTAAGTGCAGCACTAGAACCTTATAACCTTAAAAAGTAATGATGTAATGATAATGACTACCGGAGAACTTAAGGTTCTTCGGTTTTTTCATGGTCATCCCCACTTCAAGAAAGTTCTATCTCTTTTTTACTATTCATTCATCTATATTTTGGTTATAATTGAACTAGCGAATAATCTGGAGGTATGACCATTGTCAAAATGGCTGTCGAAACGTAATTCAATCATAGTGTTAAGCATAATTATTACCATTTTGATTTTCATCTTTATCCTTCCTGTTTCCTTACCGATCATTCTTGCACTTCTTACAGCTTTGATAATCGATCCCCTTGTAAGATTGGCTGAAAAGAAATTTAAGTGGAATCGAAAACTATCGGTGATTTCAGTTTTCATCTTTATCCTTACAATTATAACATCAATTCTTTATTACACCGTCACACGATTGATCGGTAAAATTATTGACTTTACCAAAACAGCGCCCGACTATTTCAATTCACTTTCCGGTGTCTGGATTGATGGTCAAAGCAAACTGTTTCAGTACACCTCTGGAATGCCCGACGATGTTGTAAAGGCTGTTCAAAAAGAATTCAAAAATGTTTTTGAAACTATACGCGAGTCGATTCTTGGTTTACTCAACTATGAGAAGATTATGTCCCTTATGGCAGAAATTCCAAATTTCCTTGTCAGTTTTATCGTTTTCATCATTGCGTTATTCTTGTTTATGCTCGAGTTACCTGAATTAAAGAAAACGTTATTCAGACACTTGACGACCTCGACAGCAGAAAAAGTTCGGTTTATGATCACTAAACTCAATTCCGTCATTTTTGGATTCATGAAAGCACAACTGCTGGTCAGCTTTATCATTCTTGCGGTTACCTTTGTCGGGCTTCTTTTGATTATACCTAAATATGCAATCGTCATGTCGCTTGTCATATGGATCATCGATGTCATCCCAATTCTAGGGTCCATCATCATCCTTGCCCCTTGGTCACTTTATATGTTTATCAGCGGGGATGTAGCAACCGGAACACAATTAGCTATTTTGGCAGCAGTCCTGCTCATTATCCGACGAACTGTAGAACCTAAAGTGATGGGATCTCAAATCGGGTTATCCCCTCTCCCTACGCTAATCGCTATGTTCATCGGTTTAAAACTGTTCGGTTTCCTCGGATTCTTTATCGGACCGTTAGTTGTCATCCTGTTTACAACTGCCCGCGAAGCTGGGATCATTAAATTGAATTTCAGAATTTAAAAAAGTATAGCTTCAGTCAGTGGACGATTCAGCACACGATATGTCATGCATGTAGTCTGTCCCATCTTTACTGAGCGTCCATGACCTTGCAAGCACAAAAACGCTTTCACAAAAAATGTGATAGCGTTTTTTTTCGTTAAAAACCAAGAATCGCTTTAAACATTGATGTCACTTCTCCGCCCTTATAAAAAACATAAAGGAGTAAATAAACAGCAACACCCGTTATCGCTGTAAAAAACCAAATAATACTTGCGATTGGACCCAGTTTCCGGTGTCTCACTAAATTATTCTTTAATCCTGCATGAATGGTCACACCCCCGAGTACTGCTCCTGTTGTTGCAAGAACAATATGAAAGACCAGAAAAACCGTATAATATATTTTCAACTTATCTGGCCCGCCAAAAGAGGTGTTACCAACCAAAATAGTTCTCGATACATAAATGATAAGAAAAAGAATTGCCGATGCCGCTGCCGCCAGCATCGTCTTTTTATGGGCCTCTATTTTCTTTTTGCGGATTAAATTCCATCCTATCGCAACCAATATGGCTGAAAGTACAATAAACAATGTACTAATTGTAGGTAGCAAGGGCAGATTCATTCATTATTTCCCCTTTATCTAAAATAATCTCTATTTGTTATTGACCATGCATTGTCAATCGTTGGCGTTCCAATAGAGCATTCGCCGTAATTTCTTCAGCATTATCCAGCTCTTCTCGATGCCATTTAATGAAAATACTACCGAGTACACCAACATAAATAAGTTCTTGGAATACTTTCATGATAATCCCGCCTAGTTGCTGATCAACCAATGTAGGCATATTCGTGAATAATTCAGGTCCTGAAATACCCAAGCCGGATAAACCCGAGAGTGTGCTTGCCGGTACACATAGTGCCATCGCCTGTAACCAAGCCTCACCGGATTTGTATGTTTCGTACACAGGTACATCTACGAAAATAATTAAAGAACATGCGGGAGTAATTAGTATTGCACTTAATATTACATACCCTATTTTTTTCAGACCATGAAGCTTTGGCTGCCCCTTCAAAGTATTAAGGATTGGCCACCAAAAGAACACCGCCGAAATAAACAGCGTTATAGTGAAGATCGTATGCAATATAGGGCTTAATTTAACATTATCCAAAATTAGTGGAATATGATAAACGGAAAACATACCGGAAAATAACAGTAAGCTCAGAATTGGTTTGGTAAAGAAACTAAAAATACGATTAAAAATGTTGATGTCAAAGACTTTTTTCCACATCCAGTTTGGAATGCCCATTATGATTAACGGTGCAACAATAAGCAGTAAAGCCGCCATTTGTACCATGTGGATAGAAAATAAGATGTGACCAAGTAAATCTAAAGGCGAGCCTTTTATAACGTAAAGCATAACCATACCGGCCATGAAAAAGAATAGCTGGCTCTTAGTAACCGGATCTGTGTCTTTAAATCGGTGACGCATTTTTGTCGTCAGTAATAAATATAAAGCCATACCTAGTATGATAATTAGTAAAAACCATGGGCTCCACAAAGCTCTGAAGCCAAATATACTTAAAGGCATTCGCCATCACTCCTTCATTAAAATCTTTCTTCATTATAAAACGAATAAGGGTGTAACTCAATGTACGAACTATGACAATTGATAAAAAGCGAAAGATACCATTTAAAAGAACGTAACCTATAGAAGTTGAAAAAAGAATTCCATTAAACAGTTGCAGCGCTAGGAGTTGCCTTCACTGGATTGTCTATGTGAGAAAGAGTATTTCGTTATCTGTGATGAAATCTGCAATCTGGAGTATATCTTTCTTGAATATAATTTGTATCAACTAGTAATCACATTATAATCTCGGCGTATACATCTTAAAAACAAATTTCTCTCGATAATGAACACCCTAGCGTAGGCGTAGCAAAGGGTTCGCGGAAGCCGTAAGACTGGATGCGAAGCCGCTTATCCGGGCCTTACGGCGAAAGGCATCCCCAAAGCGCCAAGCGCTCTACAATCCACAGCAGATTCAACGGGATTCTTTAATTCAATATATATAATACTTTAAACCATATAAGACCACGCATCCAGTAACAATACAATTGGATACAGCTCAATTCCTCATTCCTACAATAAATCACTTCGTGTCGTCCAAGGACCCCCATCAGAAGTCTAGACAGCAACCTAAGTTGAAAAGCTTAGCTTTTAAAAGAAAAAAGCCTGTGGAGAGTAAAATCTTCCACAGGCTTTTCTAACAATAAAATTACCACCAAACAATTGTAACAAATGTTAATACAACAGTGAATGCAAGGATAGCTCCTGTATACATGAACATTTGTGGAACGCCATGACCTTCTTCATTCATGTGCATGAAGTAATACAATTGTAAACCAACTTGCACCGCAGCAAACAGTAGAACCGTAGGGATAACCAAGTACTTAGAGAATCCGACTACGTCAGCTTGATAAGCCATAACAAGTGAGAATGACATAATCGTTAGGAAAATCATTAGCGAAAACATCATTATTTGATTACGCATTGACTCACGAGCGCGTCTTTGCGCTAAATGAAATTCTGCTGGTGACTTTTTATAAACTTGAACGTCCGACATATTAACCTATCACTCCCATCAAGTAGACTACAGTGAAGATGAATACCCAAACAACGTCAATGAAATGCCAGTATAACGAGAAAGTGTAGAACTTCGATGCGTTATACAAGTTCAGGCCGCGCTTGGAGTTACGGTAGATGAGTAGCGTAATCCAGACAAGTCCGATTGCTACGTGGAAACCGTGTGTACCAACAAGTGTGTAGAATGCAGAACTGAATGCACTGTTGTCATATGTGAAGCCTAGTTTTACATAATGAACAAATTCATACATTTCCAAACCAAGGAAACCAAGCCCAAGGATTGCAGTAATTGCAAGCCAAAGTTGCATTTTCTTGAAATTGAAGTTTCTTAAATGATACATCGCATATACACTCGTTAATGACGATGTTAGAAGAAGCAACGTCATAACAAATACAAGCGGTAATTCAAAAAGTTCTTGCGTCGAAAACTTAAATCCACTTGGTCCTTTATTCTTTAAAGCAAGATATGTCGCAAAAAGCGTCGCGAACAGGATCGTCTCTCCACCAAGGAACAACCAGAAACCGACAAATTTATTCTTTGCCTCTAGTGTTGCTCTTTCCGGATGATCAGGCCACGTCTCAGGGGTGAATTTTTTATTTAAATCCATTATTTTCGTCCCCCTTTACTTTTCATATCTTTCAAAATGTCTTCTTTCTTCACGTAGTAACCAAGATCATCTTTCAATGAACGCATTGCCATAGAAGCAAATGTCCATACAAGACCAATAATGAGAACAGCAAGGCCCCATGATTCTTCTACGCGGAACATTGCACCAAATCCTGCAATGAACAAACCTACACTCATCATGAATGGTATGAACGAACCGTTTGGCATATGGATATCCTGCACAGGTTCTGCCGGAGTAATTCCCGACTCATTACCTTCCATTTTCTCAATATAGACTGTATCAAGACCACGTACAAGCGGTGTCTGTGCGAAGTTATAGAATGGCGGCGGTGATGCAATCGCCCATTCAAGCGTACGCCCGTCTTCCCAAGGATCATTTGCTACACGTACGTTTTTAATTGAAGTTACGATGATATTATACACCAGAATCGTAATCCCAATTGCCATGAATAATGCGCCTACAGTACTAATTAAGTTTGCTGAGTTCCAACCTTGTCCATCCATGAACGTGAATACACGACGCGGCATTCCCCAGAAGCCTAACCAGTGCTGAATTAGGAATGTTAAATGGAAACCGATAAAGAAGAACCAAAACGTCACTTTACCAAGTGCTTCATTTAACATTGTACCGAACATTTTCGGCCAGTATAGATGAGTACCGGCAAGTATACCGAATACAGTACCACCAACGATTACATAGTGGAAATGGGCAACAACAAAGTATGTGTCATGCAATTGGTAATCAAGTGGTGCAGTACCTAGCATAACACCTGTAACTCCACCCATAACGAACGTTGGGATGAAGCCTAATGCCCAAAGCATCGGTGTTGTTACTTTTATGCTTCCGCCCCATATCGTGAGCAACCAGTTAAATATCTTAACCCCAGTAGGTATGGCAATTGCCATGGTCGCTACAGAGAAGATAGCGTTCGCTGTCGGTCCAAGACCAACTGTAAACATATGGTGAGCCCAAACCATGAAGCCCAGGAATCCAATAAGAACGGTAGCGAATACCATCGCTGAATAACCAAAAAGTCTTTTTCTCGAGAAAATCGTGAAAATCTCCGAGAAAATACCGAAAGCCGGTAAAATTAGAATATATACTTCAGGATGACCAAATATCCAGAATATATGCTCCCAGATAATCGAGTTCCCACCGAATGCTGGGTCAAAGAAATTACCGCCAAACATTCTTTCAAATGTCAGAAGGAAAAGTCCGACTGTAAGTGGCGGGAATGCGAACAAAATCATAGCTGACGCAACGAACGTAGTCCACGTGAATAACGGCATACGCATATACGTCATCCCTGGTGCCCGCATGTTAATAATAGTTACAAGGAAGTTTATCCCCCCCAATAACGTACCACCACCAGCAATTTGAAGACCTATTGCATAAAAATCAACACCATGTCCTTCAGATGCTAGGGCAAGCGATGCGTAAGAAGTCCAACCCGCATCTGGAACTTGACCGAAGAACCATGAAAGGTTCAGGAATACACCACCGAAGAAGAACATCCAAAAACCTAATGAGTTAAGGAATGGGAATGCAACATCACGCGCTCCAATTTGGAGTGGCATGATGGCATTCATAAATCCGATTAATATAGGCATGGCCGCCAGGAATATCATCGTCGTTCCGTGCATGGTAATAATTTGGTTGAATATTCCCGCACTGACGAGATCATTGTTTGGCGTTAGAAGTTGCAAGCGAATGATCATTGCTTCTATACCGCCGACTATGAAGAAGAATCCTCCACCTAGGAGATAAAGGATACCAATCTTCTTATGGTCGACTGTTGTCAGCCAGTCCCATAGCGTTGCGCCAAAACCTCTTTTTTGAGCAACTGAACTCAATTTGTTTACCTCCTATTCAAATTCACGTTAGTAATTATTTCTCTACTGAAAGTCCCATGAGGTATTCAGCAATCGCGTTTAGTTCTTCGTCAGAAAGTTTTTCACCGAATGATGGCATCAAGTTTCCTGGCTTATGTTTCTGAGTATCTGAAATCCACTCAACCAAATCTTTTTCTGTGTGATCCATAAATCCTGCAACGCGATTACGGTCACCGAATGTTGCCAGATTTGGACCGGCTGGACCATTCACTCCACCTTCGCCAACCGCGGAAGTCGCATGGCATCCAATACAGCTTTGCTGGAACAACTCTTCACCTTGACCAGCTGCAGCAACATCTGTCGTCGTTTCGTCGCCAGTTGCTTTCATTGCTGTAACCCATTTATCGAATTCGGCACGTGGTAATGCTTTTACTTTAAAGTCCATAAGTGCGTGAGATGGACCGCAAAGCTCAGCACATTTACCATAAAATACGCCATCTTTCAGATCTTTCGATTCTTTATCAAACGTTAAATAGAACTTGTTGAGATTATCAACGTTTGTATCGAGTTTACCACCGACTGCTGGAATCCAGAATGAGTGCTTAACGTCTGCTGCTATGAGGTTGAAATATACTTTTTCCTCAGTTGGCACAACAAGTTCCTGAGATGTGACAATTCCGAGGTCTGGGTATGCAAACTCCCACCAATATAATTTTGCTGTAACATCGACGACGATGTTTTCTGCATTTCCATCTTCATCCACTTGATCCATTGCGGTAACATCACTAAGTTTATATGTGAAATAAACCGTAGGGACAGCAAGAAGCAAGATCAGAAGAACCGGAATTACCGTCCATACAAGTTCTAATGTATGACTCCCTTCAACTTGATCAGGAACATAATCTTCACCTAATTTTGAACGTCTAAAACGAATAATTGTAACTACATAGATGACCACTACTACTGTAATAACCAGTAACATGATTCCTGATGATAACATCAGCAATTTGAATTGATCTTTTCCGACTTGACCAGCTGGAAGAAGTGTGGATAGTCCTTCTTGGCCACATCCCGCAAGGAACACGGTAAGGGCTGCTAATAGAGAAAAGAGACGCCACTTTTTGAGTCCTTTCATCATCGCTTAATGATACCTCTCTTTCTAAAAAATGTTTTTCTTCTTTTGAGGACGACTGACCTCTCTATATGAATTCCTGTCCAAAGAAAGAATTCCGGATGGTTAAATGAATATCGAGAAAATGATCATTGAGACAAAAAGGATTGTCATGTAATTCAGCGAATAAACGAACATGCCTGTTGCCCATTTTATATCGTCTTTCGCTTTAAATCCTTTAAGTGCTAAATAGAGCCATCCGATATTCAACGCCGTGGCAAGTAGTAAGAAGCCTGCCCCAAGCTCAGTGAGTAGAAACGGCAACGGGAATAAAAAGACAACCCATGCCAGCATTGATTTTTTTGTTCTTGCAAAACCTTTTACAACAGGCAGCATAGGAATATTCGCTGCACGATACTCTTCTGTCCGTCGCATCGCAAGTGCATAAAAATGCGGCGGTTGCCAAATAAACATGATCAGGAATAAAGCCAAAGCTCCTGCCCCGAGTGCAGGTTCGACTGCAGCCCATCCGATTAATGGAGGAATTGCTCCCGAGATGCTTCCTACAACCGTATTGCTGACGTGCCTGCGTTTCGACCACATCGAATAGAGTACAACATAACTGAAGATACCTGCAAGTCCCCAGAGTCCAGCTGCTACTGAAGCGGAAAATAATAGCACTTCACCTAACACGATGAAAGTCAGCGCAAGTGCCAATACAGCCGGCGCCTTAAAACGTCCGGTAACTGTCGGCCTGGACTTCGTTCTAGTCATGACCGGATCGATATCACGATCGATTAAATTGTTAAGTGCCGCTGAACCGGCAATAATCAATCCTGATCCGACAAGAGCATAAACGAGCAGATCTATATTATGTAGAAAGTTTTTACCGGTGAATTGAAACGCAAGGAAAAGTCCGGTGAAAGTTGTGATCATGTTCGAATTAACAATACCGATTTTAATGAGCGCAAGAAAGTCCTTAAATAGAGACGACGTGACTGCGGTCGAATCGGCAGGTGTAGAAATTGTATGACCGTTTGACAAGTTACCCCTCCTTCCAAAGTTGTGAGCGTTGATCGCTATACTTAACTATATCGAAATTTGGGTAGCATTTCTATACATATCCAAAATTTCTCCCAAATTCCTTGTAATCTCGACACATTTATTCGACGGCCTCCTCTATAGTAAATCATTTCACTATGCCTTTTGTGAAGCTAAAGCGTCTTTTTTATGAACAATTTGTGAAAAGGACTGTTACTCAGCCTTTTTCAATCATTCTTCATTGTCTTTTAGACTGTTCTTCGTTATCATAAGAAAAGCGTGAGCGCCTGGAGTCTATAAACAGTTCCAGAATAAAAAACTTATACTATCTTATCTTTTCAAAAAAGCAGGGGCCTTTTAAACAATGGTCATCATTTAAAAAGTAGGTGTCGTTTTTTGCAATATAATAAATATTTAAAATGGTTTGCTGTCGCTTCAACAGTTGGTATGCTTTTAATCCTACTCGGCGGCGCTCTAGTTACAAAAACCGATAGCGGCATGGGCTGCGGGAGACATTGGCCCGGATGCAATGGTCAGCTAATTCCCGATGTAATCACTGCCGATGTATTGATTGAGTTTTCACACCGGCTTGTCACTGGATCTGTCGGAATTTTAATTGTCATATTAGCTGTTTGGTCATGGAAGGCATTGGGACATATTAGGGAAACGAAGTTCTTAGCAATTTCGGCTGTATTCTTTCTTATATTACAAGCATTGATTGGTGCTGCTCAAGTAATGTGGGGGCAAGGTGATTTCATACTCGCACTTCATTTCGGCATTTCACTTTTATCTTTCGCCTCCGTCTTTCTGCTGACGCTTCTAATCTTTGAAGTGGACCGCAAGTTTGATGCAGATAAGTTACAAATCGGAAAACGGTTGAAATGGCATACCTTCGGTGTATCGATTTATTCATACTTCGTGGTGTACACTGGTGCACTCGTTCGTCATACAGAATCGGGGCTTGCTTGCCTAGACTGGCCATTATGCCGAAACGGTTCCTTTGAACTTCCGCGCAGCTCGTTTGAATGGGTACAGATGGGACACCGTACTGCAGCGGCACTCATTTTTGTCTGGATATTGGTTATCATGATTCACGCCATTCGGCATTATAAAAATCAGCGCATCATCTATTGGGGCTGGATTAGCGCCTTTACACTTGTCGCGCTTCAAGCAACGACTGGAATGATAGTTGTTTTAACAAGGCTGAATCTTTATATCGCTCTGCTCCATTCGCTGTTCATCACACTGCTGTTCGGTTTGTTGACGTATATGATTTTGCTTGTTTCAAGAAGTAAACTGAAGAAGTGAATGAAGAACAGTCCTTTCTACAAGTCTACCCAATTCACTAGTTGAAAAAACAAGAGCATCCAGATTAAATCCGGGTGCTCTTGTTTTTTCGTTTAGTGTTCCAATTCGACTAGCAGATCTCCTGTCGCAATCGATTCTCCCGCGGACACATATATCTCCTTTACAGTGCCATCAAAAGGTGCTTGGATAGTAGTCTCCATCTTCATAGCTTCGGTGATAAGTAAATGTTCGCCTCTCTTCACTTTTGCTCCTTTGGAAATCGCAACTTTCAAAACAGTTCCTGGCATAGTTGCTGCAATGTGCGCATCATTTGAAGTATCCGCTTTTTGCTTCCTGACTGTGACAGACTCTACACTCATGTCTTCAATAATGACTTCACGCGGCTGTCCGTTCAACTCGAAGTAGATAACTCTTGTTGCGTCCGATTGCGGTTCACTAATCGACACTAACTTAACAATCAATGTTTTCCCTTTTTCAATCTCCACTTCGATTTCCTCACCGAGACGCATTCCATAGAGGAATTCAGGCGTGTCAATAACAGATACATCGCCGAATTGCTGATTGGTCTGAGAATATTCCTCGAAAACTTTCGGATATAGAGCATGAGAAAGTACTTCGTGACTAGTAACAGGACGCTCTAACTTATGATTTAATTCATCCCGCAGCATTTCAAAATTAACATCCTCCAACAACTCTCCCGGACGCACGGTGATTGCTTGACGTTCTTTTAAAATGACTTTCTGCAGTTCTTCAGGAAAACCACCGTATGGTTGTCCAATATATCCTTCGAAAAACTCAATAACCGATTCCGGGAAATCAATTGACTTTCCGCGTGCTAAGACTGATTTCTCGTCAAGTTCATTCTGCACCATGAATAATGCCATATCTCCGACTATCTTCGATGAAGGTGTTACTTTCACCACATCACCAAATAACAGATTAACTCGCGAATACATGTCTTTCACTTCTCCCCAGCGTTCTCCAAGTCCTACCGCTTTCGCTTGTTGCTGTAAGTTTGAATATTGACCGCCAGGCATTTCATGGACATAAATTTCCGAATGCGGGCTCATCATTCCACTTTCGAAGTGTTGGTAATACTTCCGCACATCTTCCCAGTAGTACGACAAGTCTTCCAGTGACTTAACATCAGCTCGCACATTACGTTTACCGCCTTGCAGCGCGTAAAGCAGAGAGCTTGCCGAAGGTTGTGAAGTTAGACCCGCCATTGAACCTAATGCCGTGTCTACGATGTCCACACCAGCCTCAATCGCTTTTGCATACATATAAATACCGTTACCACTCGTATCATGTGAATGTAAATGAATCGGAATATCGACCGTGGCTTTCAATTCAGAAACGAGACGATATGCAGCTTCTGGTTTCAAGAGGCCAGCCATGTCTTTGATAGCAAGAATATGCGCACCCGCTGATTCAAGTTCTTTTGCCATTTCTTTATAGTAGCCTACCGTATATTTTGCGCGTGAATCGTCAAGAATATCGCCCGTATAGCAAATGGCCGCTTCCGCAATTTTTCCAGCTTCACGTGTAGCGTCGATTGCGACTTCCATCCCTTTAATCCAGTTCAAACTGTCGAAAATGCGGAATACATCAATCCCGGCTTCCGCAGATTTTTTAACGAACTCACGGATGACATTATCAGGATAATTCGTGTAGCCGACCGCATTTGCTCCGCGGAACAGCATTTGGAATAGAACATTGGGAATTTGTTCACGCAGTTTCAACAGTCTATCCCATGGATCTTCTTTCAGGAACCTATAAGCCACATCAAATGTTGCTCCGCCCCACATTTCATACGAAAACAGATCCGGCATAAGTCTCGCAGATTCAGCTGCAATTGAAGTCATGTCGGAGGTACGGACCCGTGTGGCCAACAAGGATTGGTGTGCATCACGGAACGTTGTATCTGTCAAAAGCACATCATCTTGCTCTTTAATCCACTTGATAAGCCCCTCTGCCCCACGTTCGTCCAAAATTTGTTTTGTTCCCGGTTTTGGTGGTGCCAGAAGATCGACAGTTGGTTTTCGTACAGGATGGAGCAAAGGCTTGGACTGCTTCCCGATTCCTGGGAATCCGTTAACGGTAACATTACCAATATAATTCAGCATTTTCGTCCCGCGGTCTTTCCGGTTCGGGAATAGGAACAATTCGGGTGTCGTATCGATGAAGCTAGTATTATAATTTCCTGTCAGGAAATTTTTATGCTTTACTACATTTTCAAGAAACGGGATATTGGTCTTAATGCCACGAATCCTGAATTCCTGCAAGTTTCGATCCATTTTCGAAGCCGCTTCACGGAACGTCATACCCCATGTAGATACTTTAACGAGCAGAGAATCATAGTAAGGAGTTATGATTGCACCTTGGAATCCATTCCCTGCATCAAGACGAACACCAAATCCTCCTCCTGAACGATAAACCATCAATTTACCTGTATCAGGCATAAAGTCATTCAGCGGATCTTCTGTTGTCACACGTGATTGGATTGCAAATCCGAATAATGGAATCTTATCTTGTTTTGGAATACCCGTTTCACCATCATGAAGGTTTTTTCCATCCGCAATATGAATTTGTGCGTGGACAATATCGATTCCTGTCACCATTTCAGTGATTGTATGCTCTACTTGAATGCGCGGATTTACTTCAATGAAATAAAATCGACCATCGGATACGAGAAATTCTACGGTTCCAGCATTTTTATAATTTACATTTTTCATCACTTTTACTGCCGCATCGCAAATTTCTTCCCTCAATCCATCTTCAAGAGAAATGGAAGGTGCAATTTCAACGACTTTCTGATGACGGCGCTGAATCGAACAATCACGCTCGAAAAGATGAATAACATTGCCGTATGTATCTCCAAGGATTTGTACCTCGATATGTTTTGGCTTATCAATGTATTTCTCAACATACACTTCATCGGAACCGAATGCAGATTTCGCTTCTGACCTCGCACGTTCAAAAGCTTCAGTTACTTCGTCTGCAGAATTGACGATTCGCATTCCGCGCCCGCCGCCACCAAGAGATGCTTTGATGATGATGGGATAGCCATTCGATTCGCCAAATGTTTCGACTTCTCTGACCGTAGAAACTGGACCATCACTGCCTGGTATGACAGGAATTCCAGCATTTATAGCCTGTTCACGCGCTTTAACTTTATCTCCAAACATATCAAGCTGTTTTGAACTTGGTCCAATAAAAATAATACCTTCTTCTTCTAAACGCCTTGCAAATTCCGTGTTTTCAGCTAGAAATCCATAACCAGGATGGATGGCATTCGCTCCGGAGTCTTTCGCGATCGCGATGATACCCTCAATATCTAGATAAGCATCGATTGGTTTCTTTCCTTCTCCGACGAGGTAAGACTCGTCCGCCTTGTAACGATGAAATGACCCACTGTCTTCAGTTGAATAAATACCTACCGTTGGAATATTCAATTCGGTACAAGCACGAAAAACTCGTATTGCTATTTCTCCACGGTTGGCTACGAGGATTTTCTTAATCTGTTCCATCACAAGGCACTTCCTTTTCTATTTGTTTTTTTCATATTTTACGAACATTGAGACATTCGTTAATATTCCTAAAGACAAAGATAACAGAATAATTGATGTTCCGCCATAGCTAATGAATGGCAGGGTCACCCCTGTAAGCGGTAGCAATCCCATCAGACCGCCCAAATTCACGAATGTTTGAATTCCTATCATGCTTCCAATTCCAGCTGCAAGCATCCGTGCGTGAGGATCTTTTGCTTGAAGGGATATTAATAAAGCTCTTAATACAATAAAGCCAAGACCTCCAATAACGACGATGGCACCGAGTAGACCTAATTCTTCAGAAATAACCGCCATAATCACATCCGTTTGCGGTTCAGGTAAGTAACCTCTTTTCTGAATGGAATTGCCAAGCCCTCTCCCTTGCAAACCTCCAGAACCGATAGCAATATAGCCGTTCGCGATCTGATAACCAGACCCTTGGATATAATCGAATGGATTCAGGAATGATAATATACGGCCTGCCCTACCTTCATTCATGATCGTTTCCCATTTGAAATAAAGGACAAGCGCTGCAAAGACAAGGCCCACCGAAATGATTCCGCTAATTTTCATAAAGGTCCTTTTTTTAATACCACTTGCCGCCAAGACAGAAAGTGCAGTTACGATGATAATAAACGAACTCCCGATGTCTGTCTCTAGCATGATAGAACCGACCGCTAATACTAAAATGACAACAGGCGGTAATATTGATTGGTTAATATTGTCGATTGTACCAGACTCGTATTTTTTTGCAAAAATCCCTGAAAAATAGACAATTAGGATTAACTTCGCAACTTCCGAGGGTTGCAGATTACCAATAGGTGTTTTTAACCAACTTGTCGCTCCGACATGTTCACCCGAACCAACGAAATGAACAAGAAACAATAGAAAAAGCATCCCTATTACAGCAAAAACCATTAAATTTTTCCGTTTATAATTTTTGTACGGAAAAAAAGCCGCCACAAAGAAAGCCGGAATAGCAAGTTTCAAATTTAACAACTGTTTTTGCAAATAATAATCAGCCGGATAATCATATCGCCCTACCGCAACAACCATACTTGAGCTGTAAATCATAACAAGCCCGAAAAAACAAAGCAGCAGATAGACAAAAAATAACGGAAAATCAAAATAGCGAAATAGCTTTTTAGCATATGTTTTCATAGGGTACCTCTTTTTCATTAAACAAAAAACTCAAACCATTATGTCAGTTTGAGTTTTCGGCTTATTTTCTCGTATATACTTCGTGCAGGACTGTCATTTCTTTCTCCAATAAAGAAAGAATTTCATTGCCTTTCGGACGATCAATCAACCCTAGCTTTACAGCAAAGTCGATTTCACGAGACAAGCCATACATTTGTGTATCCAGCACTTCTTCATAGAGCGGACACTGAGGCATCGTCAAATGGTCCATCTGCACCTTTATTAGTTGACCAATCTTATCAGCATCAGCTTGGAGTTGCTTCAATGCCTTTTCCTGATATGTTTCCTGCAATTCTATATCCATGAGGACGCCCCCATCAAACTTTTATTTCTTAATGGTTATTATCAATAAATTGTATCTTCCGAAACCGGAAAAAGCAAGCGTTTTCCCTTTGACACTACGCATAAGATAAGCGCAAGGCGCCGTCCAGCATCGTCAGGCATATGACGGTTTGCGAGGAAACATGCTTCAACCCCACAGCAAATCGACTTATGTCCCGAAGAGTTGCGTTTGGAGCTAGACATTGCTCCAAGGTGAAAAACGTATATTTTTTCTTTTAAAACAAGCACAAGCGCCTGACCTCATCCTCTTGACGCCGGAGCCCATACATCTATACTAGCCCCATTACTTAAGCTAACAGAAAGCAAAAGCTTTTACTAGAGGCACCAAAGCGTTATACTAAAGACAAAAGATAATTTAATCAGTAGGGGGATATTCATTTGGAATCTATAATTCCGATTAAAGGAAATGTGCGTCATACTATCACACTCGACCCGACCGTATGGATTTTTGATGATCGTCGAGTTGATTTAAAAACATATTTCACTGAGAGTTACATCGAAAAAGATGAGCTGGAAGAATATAAAAGAGATATGGGGAAACATTGGTCCCGTGAAATAATGGAGGGTGCAACTTTCCCGCCCACTTTGGAAACGGAAAAAAAATTCGAGAAGAGGAAAGTTCTCACCGGAACTTACGGCATTCAATTAAATCATTTTTTAAAAATCGCGGAGCCTGCCGAAAATGCTCAAACATTTGCCTTTGAAACGTCAGGCGGCGAAAGGCATTCCTTCCCTCTTGCGAAAGCCGATGAAGTCATTTTTAAATTCAGTGATGAGGGTAAGCCGATTCTTGATGGCGGTCCCGTCCATGTTATCTTCAAAGATGGGTCGAACAATGATAAGCCAATTCGCAATGTCATTGCAATCCAAGTTGAGTGAAGGAGGGTTTCTAATGCGTGTAAAATGTGTCATCTGCGATAACATCGGGCAACTGCCAGACGATGCACCGCTAGCAAAAAAGCTGAGAAACCGACCGATTCATACGTATATGTGTGACCAATGCCATGAACGTATTGCTGAAAGAACAATTGCCCGTGTTGCGACTGGAAACTTTGTGTTCCATCGCAGTTCGCATTCAATCGAAAAAAGCTTTTAATTAGAAAAGCGGAAAAGACACGATAGGCAAAAAGAAGACTCCATCAAATGATGGAGTCTTCTTTTTGCTCTTTATATTCGTTCATTCTGCGAACTCGATAGATAATCAAAATAAGAGCCGCCACGATAAGTCCTTCCACAATCGGAAGGAAAAAGCCAAGAAACGTCAAAATTAGACAGCCGATAAACAGGAAAATATAGATAACTAAAGTCTGTAAAGGCTTTAGCTTTCTTGCAAATCCCAGTTTATAAACAATTGCTGACATGAGGAAGACAAGGGCGAAAAGTACGTAACCGGCAACCGTATAGGAAGGCATCACTTCGTAAATAAAGCGTGCAATTCCTGACATTTTTTCGAATACGAACTCGGTATCCCCAACACTAGCACTCATTCAACACAATCCCTTCTATAAAGCTTTTCTAATAGGCCCAGAGAGTTCGGGTCATTCTAATACTATCAAGGACGTAAGAAAGCAACCAGGCCTCTCTGTCGGGTAGACCCACACACAGTAAGGCACTCAGAATACTTTCTTTTACTAATCGTCCCAGTTATTTTCTTATATAAAACGAATTAAAGAATTCCTGCAAATCCACTTCGGCTTAAAGGGATGCCTCCGCTGTATTCATATGTCATCAGATATAGTTATTATTTCTTTTTCTGAACCCGCTCGCGCTCGTTCTTATCCAGAATCTTCTTACGAAGTCTGATCGATACTGGTGTAACTTCACAATACTCGTCATCATCCAGATACTGCAGTGCTTCTTCAAGCGACATAATACGAGGCTTCTTAGTTGTGACTGTTTGATCTTTAGATGCTGAACGAACGTTTGTCGCTTGTTTAGCTTTTGTTAAGTTGATTGTCAAATCGCTTTCACGCGTATTTTCTCCAACAACCATTCCTGCATAAATATCAGTTCCGGCACCAACGAACATGATACCCCGATCTTCTAACTGCATAATGCTGTAAGGCGTAGCCGTCCCGTTCTCCATTGAAACAAGAACACCGTTTCTGCGGCCGCCGACTTTACCTTTTGCCATCGGTTGGTAAGAATCGAACGTATGGTTCATAATTCCATAACCTCTAGTCAACGTAAGGAATTCAGTCGAATAACCGATTAATCCACGTGCAGGCACATTGAATATTAAACGGACTTGTCCATTACCATTATTGATCATATCGAGCATTTCACCTTTTCGCTCACCGATTGACTCGATAATAGAACCTGTATGCTCTTCAGGAATGTCAATTTGTAAACGTTCAATAGGTTCACAACGGACGCCATCAATTTCTTTGACAATTACTGATGGTTTCGAAACTTGTAATTCAAATCCTTCACGGCGCATATTTTCGATAAGAATCGACAAGTGAAGCTCACCGCGTCCCGAAACAGTCCATGCATCAGGCGAATCAGTTGGATCTACACGTAGAGATACATCTGTTTGCAATTGTGATTGAAGACGTTCGTCGATTTTTCTAGACGTTACCCATTTGCCTTCTTTACCTGCAAACGGACTATTGTTCACAAGAAATGTCATTTGAAGTGTTGGTTCGTCAATGAACAATTCTGGAAGTGCTTCAGGATGGTCTGCTGGACAGATTGTCTCGCCAACGTCAATGTTTTCCATTCCAGATACCGCAACAAGATCTCCTGAGAAAGCTTCTTGGATATCTACACGTTTCAATCCGAGGAATCCAGACATTTTCGTAACACGGTAGTTTTTCAATGAACCGTCACGCTTTATAACTGCAACCGACTGTCCGACTTTCATCGTTCCGCGGAAAATCCGTCCGATTCCGATACGGCCGACATAATCGCTGTAGTCAAGAAGAGATACTTGGAATTGTAAAGGCTCGTCGCGATTATCAACTGGAGCAGGGATATGTTCAAGAATTGCGTCATAAAGCACACGCAATGTCTCTTCCTGTGTAGCAGGATCTGGTGATAAGCTTGCTGTTCCATTGAATCCTGATGCATAGATAACTGGGAATTCAAGTTGTTCGTCATTGGCGTCGAGTTCGATGAATAATTCAAGAACTTCATCTACCACTTCTTCCGGACGTGCAAATTCACGGTCAATTTTATTAACGACAACAATAGGTTTTAAGTTTTGTTCAAGCGCTTTTTTCAATACGAAACGCGTTTGTGGCATACATCCTTCGTATGAATCGACTACAAGAATTACACCATCTACCATTTTTAGAATACGTTCCACTTCGCCGCCGAAATCCGCGTGGCCAGGTGTATCAAGAATGTTAATTTTTGTATCTTTATATTCAATTGCCGTATTCTTTGCGAGAATCGTAATTCCGCGTTCACGTTCAATTTCGTTTGAGTCCATGGCACGGTCGTCTACTTGTTCGTTAGAACGAAAGATTCCCGATTGTTTCAAAAGTTGATCGACAAGCGTCGTTTTTCCGTGGTCGACGTGAGCGATAATTGCTATGTTACGTAAATCATTGCGCATTTTAGTCATGATTTCACTCCATTATTCTTTTTTCATCTGATTAACTGTGTTATTATAGCACATGTAAAGATAATTCGAAAACATTTAATATAGATGGAGGTATTTTTTTTGAAAAACATCAAATGGATTTTCGTTTTTTACTCCATTGGCGCTATAGCTTCAATGTGTGCAATTGGCGTTGCAGTAGGCATGAGTAGCCTTCCTGTCGCCATTATCGCAATCCTTGCTCTCATTCTTTTTATGGGCAATGGATTCAAGACGAAAAAGAAATATAGAGAACAAGGTATACTCTAGAAATATATTTTCTTTCAAAAGGAGCGGTCAAGTAAATCGGGTTTTCCGGTTCTTGAAACGGCTCCTTTTTTTTAGAAAAGAAAGTATGGATTTATCCCCAAAAAGGTTCAAACATTCCATTTCGACATAATATAAACTAAAAAAACGGCATCAAAGCTACCAAAGTAGAAGCTGCATAATTCAATTCCGTACTGCATTCAACACTACAAGTTATTTCAGGTGTATATAGTTTGTCAAAAGGTCGCGGTGTAATCCCGGTCTTGCAACTATAAACGTGTCTTGTCCAAGTAAATGAGGGAATTCACCTTTCATGTTCGTCGCGACAGCCCCGACCTCCTGTGCAATAACAATACCACCGGCAATATCCCATGGTGACAGCCTCATCGACATATATGCATCTAACCTGCCAGATGAAACATAAGCCAGTTCCATTGCTGCGGAACCATACGATCTAGTTCCCCTGCAAGTTTTAACAAGCTCAATAATTTTTTCATTGTCAACGAAACGATTAGGAGCTACCCAACTTGCATTTATACCAATTACAGCTTCTGTGAGCGCCGTAATCTCAAGTTTCGGCAGGCGCTCATCATTGAAATACGCCCCTTCATCTTTAGCTGCATGATAAAAATCATCGCGCATTACATCATAAATATAACCAAGCATTCCAACCCCTTCTGCATATATTCCAAGCGAAATGGCAAAGTTGCGTTTTTGGTGAATGAAATTCATCGTTCCGTCAATCGGATCGAGCATCCAGACAACCCCATCAAGTGTCTGAACATTATCACCAAATCCTTCTTCTCCTAAAATCTTATGTGCAGGAAAATCCTTTTTTATTCTACTGATGAAAAACTGCTCAATTTCCTTATCAATATTTGTTACAAGGTCGTTCGCACTCGATTTTGAATCGATATCAATTTGATTAAAAAAAGACACGCGAATTTTATGACCTGCTTCTTTAATTAACGACTTTGCATAGCGATCGATAATTCCCCACTGCATGAAGCCACCCCTTCCAAAACCACCAACTACTCTATACTATATCTAAAAAGGCATCCCATTACACTATCCCTGTTTTCAAAGGACGTGTACGGATGCCTTTCCTGGTTAACCCAGCATTATCATGCGAAACCATTCAAAATCTCCAACTCGCGGTGAATCTCCATAAGTCTATGCTTACTCTTCATTTTCTGCTTTGCATCATCTTCCTGCACAGCATCGAAAAGAGTTGCAAGTTCGTAATCGAGTTCTAGATTAAGCAGCTTCACATATTCTCTTTCTACATCTGCTTTGCGAATAACATGGACAACCTGTTTCATAATTGACACCCCTTTTTTGTAATATAGTCAAAATTTTCTGCTACTTATACTTAAAATATGCCGCGTTTGGTTTTTGCGCTAGTTATAAGCCTTGTTATTAAAGATTGTTCCCCGTTTTCTGTTATGATAAACGTGTAAATGTAATTGGAGGTAATGAAAATGGTTAGTCATTTTTGGAAAAAAGATGATTTTGATGTATTTTTAATTGAAGGACTGGAACACCGGATGGAAGCATTGCAAAATCGAATCCAGCCTAAATTTAAAACATTGGGTACGCATTTTGCGGACCGCTTTTCTGCACATGGCACTGATGAATTTTTCCCACATGTCGCGAAACACGCAAGGCGGACGGTTAATCCGCCAAAAGACAGTTGGGTCGCTTTCGCACCTGCAAAACGTGGATACAAAGCATTGCCTCACTTTCAGGTTGGCTTATGGGGAACACATTTATTCATTATATTAGCGGTTATTTATGAAAATCCAGATAAGAAGGGAATTGCTGAGCGACTCGATAAGAACTTGGACATTTTGTCCTCACTTCCCGGAACATATATCGTATCAGGTGATCATATGAAACCAGACGCTGTAACTATTGAAGAAACAGGGGCAGCTGGACTGGGACAACTGTTAGAACGGCTGCAAACTGTGAAAAAGGCTGAATTTCTTGTTGGGCGTCATTTGCTGCGCGAAGATGCCGTAGAACTTTCTAACGAAGAATTCATGGCATTTGCAGAAGAGACTTTTGACCAACTTCTGCCCGTTTATGATGTTGTCATTAATAAAATAAGAAAAGCGTAAAAGCCTACATTTGCACTTGTATATTTCCAACTCGCTTGGGAAAAAATATTCACAACACTTTTACCACGGCTTAAAGGTCGTCGTAAATGTTCCCAAAAGCTTTAGCACTTCGTGTACCCTGTCTTAGGAGAGCGATGGACGAACGGCCACCATGCCATTAACGAAAAAAATACGTCGGAATGCGACAAATTCACATTTCGACGCATCAAGAATTTTGATAATAGTGCAGTAGTCGTTCAGTCCGAAGCGATACGAAAGCGCCTGTACATAGGGCATCTTTGGTTTAACGCAAAAGCAAGCAATCAGTTAATGGTTAACTTTGGTTATTCAACATATGTAACTTTCTGATTTTAAACAAAAGGAATGCTCTCACCTAACGCGAGGGCATTCCTTTTATTTCTTCCATACCATCAGCCTTTTTCGCCGCTTGAACTACAGGATAACAAACATAACCGCTCGCGTCCTCGAACTCCTTACACAGCGTTTTTTCTTCCGCCATGGAAGGAACCACCTTTTTGAAGCCGAGATATGCGACCATTAACTCTTCTCCAGGTATTCCTGACTCATACGCTTTTTCCACCGCTTCATAAAATGCCGCTACAGCAATTATTTCTGCTGTCGACCAGTCAGGCCTGATTGGATAACTATATTCCATAAATAATCGCTCCTTTTATCCTTTGAATCTCCATCTTGTCCGAATTGTTTCGGCCTCATTCACCATGCGTCTGAATAATTCATCAACAGTGGGCACATCATCAATAAGGCCCGCTACTTGACCTGCCCAGCCATAGCCATTTTCAATATCTCCATCATGGATTAAACGTCGGTTCGCTTCACCGCTTATAAAATCTTTCAGCGTTTCATAATCAGCATTTTCGGCTTCCATTCCAAGTATCTTCTCTGTCCATCTTCCTGTCAATGCACGCGCAGGAGCTCCCAGTGTCCTTTTAATGACGCTGGTACCTGTTTCGCTGCTAGCGACGAGTAAATCTTTATAAACCTGTGAGGCATGTACACACTCTTTTGTAGCAATAAATCTTGTGCCCATTTCAATTCCTTCCGCACCGAGTGCATGTGCAGCCATCCAGCCGCGGCCATCCCCGATTCCGCCTGAAGCAATAACAGGAATTGAAACGACATCGACAACTTGCGGAATAAGCACCATTGTTCCGATATCGTCACGGCCCAAGTGTCCGCCACCTTCCTGCCCAACAACCAAAACGGCGTCAGCTCCGAGTGATTCCGCTTTCTCAGCTTGCCTTTTCGCGGCAACAAGTACAAGCTTCGTGACGTCCGTATTTTCGAGCTGTTTAAAAAATGGGGAAGGATTTCCGCCCGTCACTGACATAATCCGGACCCCTTCTTCTAGTGCCGCCTCCACCATATGAGCATACGGACGTCCATGTTGTCCGATCGCAAAGTTCACACCAAACGGTTTGTTCGTCATTGCTTTCACTTTCTTTATTTCGGCACGTAAAGCTTCCGGTGATTCCAGACTCATTGCTGTGATCTGCCCAAGACCGCCAGCTTCCGAGACGGCCGCTGCCAGTTCAGCGTAAGCTAAATAAGCCAGTCCTCCTTGAATGATCGGATAATCGATAGCGAGCAAATCCGTTACTCTTGTTTGCCATTCCATATGAATCCCCTCCTGCACTTCCACTATTCCTTCTTCTTCATCCATATCTAATTAACCTTCAAAAAACGTTGAAAGAAGTCCATTTCAAATTCTTTCAACGTACATCACTTATTATTCCGTAACTTTGATTGTTGCTGGATCAACGAAATCATAACCCTTCTCCCGTAAACCAATGACAATCTTTTCTAGTGCGTTGGCTGTCCATTCACGGTCATGCATAAGAAGATTAGCTCCATTACGCAGAAATTCTGTGTTTATCATAATGTCCGCAAGCGCATCAGCATCCATATATCGTCTTTCCCAGTCGTAGCCGAATGACCAATTCATCAGCAACATTCCATCCTCTTTCGCAAGCGCTTTACTGAAGTCTGTATTTACACCGAACGGAGCTCGGAAAAACACAGGACGTTCCCCTGTCACTTCTTCCACAGTATCACTTACTGTTAAGATTTCTTCACTTTGCTGTTCTTCTGAAATCTGTTTTAAATTGGCATGAGTTTTTGTATGGTTACCGATCATAAAACCTAAGTCATGAATCTCTTTCAGTACAATTTTTTCTTCTTCTGTATCTATGAAATGACCATTAACGAAGAAAATGGCCGGAGCACCTAGATTCTTCAGCGTCTTCGCCATATCGAGGGCTCGCTTATCTGGTGCATCATCAATTGTCAGCAATACGACTTCAGCATTTGCATCGCCAATCGGCTCCACCGCATAGGTAGCCGGGTTCAGCACATACAATGGTTCCGCAACTGCTTTATCAACTTCATCGTCACTGTCCACTTTTCCGGGTTCCCCACTAGCATTTTCATCTACTATTTTTATATTTGGCGCTTTTTCATTTACTTTGACTTTGCCAGGAGTATCTGACACATCACCCTCAGAACAAGCAGTCAGGAGCAATAAGAGCGCCCCAAGTATGTATATTAATTGTTTTTTCATAATATCCCCCATCCTTTCAATCAATCAAATTGAAACTATATATGTTGAACAAATGAATACCTATATAAACTAAGCGAAGGCTTTATTTGGCGCCAGTTGCTGTCACAATTCGATAGACCTGAATTATTTCAGGAACTGGACACCGAGAAGCCGAAGTGGATTCAATGGGATTCTTTATCTCAACATATATAGTATAATTCAATTCTTAACAGAAACCATTCCTACTCAATTGCCAAAATTATTGATGATTAAACATAAAAAACCGTCTACGAGGATAGCTTTCTTCCTCATAGACGGCTTCAATCTTATATTATAGAAACTTATTTCGTCATCATATGGATTGGTGTGCCCAAAGCGACTTCAGCCGCTTCCATTGAGATTTCGCTCAATGTTGGGTGAGCATGAATCGTCATTGCGACATCTTCAAGCGTCATTCCAGCTTCAATTGCGAGCGCAAGTTCAGCTATCATATCTGACGCACTTTCACCTACAATTTGGGCCCCAAGTAGGAGACCGTCTTCTTTACGTGATACTAGCTTGACGAACCCTTCTGAAGCATCAAGTGCAAGTGCACGCCCGTTAGCAGCAAACGGGAATTTTCCAGCAACTGTTTCATAACCTTCATCTTTTGCCTGTTGTTCGTTCAATCCAACAGATGCCAGTTCAGGATCCGTGAAGCAGACAGCCGGAATCGCCAAGTAGTCAACTTCAGACTTTTCACCTGAAATTACTTCAGCAGCAACTTTTGCTTCATAAGAAGCTTTGTGTGCTAGTTGTAGTCCTGGCACGATATCGCCGATTGCATAAATGTTCGGAATGCTAGTACGGCATTGTTTGTCGACTTCGATAAGACCGCGCTCAAGGAACTTGATGCCCATCTCTTCTAGTCCGATTTCATCTGTATTCGGACGGCGGCCTACTGTGACAAGTACATAGTCGGCTTCGACTTTTTTCTCTTCTCCGCCCGCTTCATATGTGACCGTAACGCCAGTATCCGTTTCTTCAACACCTTTTGCAGATGCTTTAACGATGACTTCGACGCCTTTTTTCTTCAAGCCTTTTTTAACGATTTGTGTCATTTGTTTTTCAAAGCCTGCAAGAATATCATTGCCGCCTTCAATTATCGTCACTTCTGATCCAAGATTTGCATACGCAGACCCTAGCTCAGTACCAATATAACCGCCGCCGATGACAACAAGTTTCCCTGGTACTTCTGTAAGGCTCAATGCTCCCGTAGAATTGATAACACGTTTAGTAAACTTGAACGTCGGGATTTCAATCGGACGTGACCCTGTTGCAATGATTGCATTTTTAAATTTATATGTCTGTGCAGATGATTCGTCCATCACACGTACTGTGTTGCTATCAACGAAATAGGCTTCACCTTGTACATAATCAATCTTATTACCTTTAAGAAGTCCTGCGACTCCGCCAGTCAATTTGTTAACTACACCATCTTTGAATGCTTGAGCTTTTGTAAAGTCAAGTTTCACTTCAGTTGCTGAGATACCCATTGAATCGGAATCTTTAGCACTTGCGTAACGATGACCAACAGCGATTAGTGCTTTTGAAGGGATACATCCCACATTCAAGCACACCCCGCCAATATCTCCTTTTTCAACGACTGTTACTTTTTGGCCCAATTGTGCCGCACGAATTGCTGCGACATATCCTCCTGGTCCGGATCCTACGACGAGCGTATCTACTTCGATTGGAAAGTCTCCTACTACCATTTGTTTACGCCTCCATTAATAAAAGTTCCGGATTTCCGAGCAATCTCTTAAGGTGATTTAACGCATGTTGTGCAGTTGCTCCATCGATCATCCGGTGATCGAATACCAATGACAATGCTAACATAGGTGCCGCTACAATTTCACCATTTTTCACAACTGGTTTTTCTGCAATACGACCGATTCCAAGAATTGCAACTTCAGGATGGTTAATGATCGGTGTGAACCATTGGCCCCCTGCAGAACCGATATTCGTGATTGAACAGGATGCACCTTTCATTTCAGCCGGAGCTAATTTACCGTCTCGTGCTTTTCCTGCAAGACTGTTGATTTCGTCAGAAATTGCAAAGATTGATTTACGATCAGCATTCTTAATAACCGGAACAAGAAGTCCGCGGTCAGTGTCCGCTGCGATACCTATGTTGTAATAATGCTTTTGTACAATCTCTTGTGTTGCATCATCAAGCGATCTGTTGAATTCTGGGAATTCACGCAGTGTTGAGACGAGTGCTTTTACGACATAAGGCAAATACGTAAGTTTGATATCTTTTTCTGCAGCAATATCTTTGAATTTTTTGCGATGGGCAACCAGTTCAGTAACATCCACTTCGTCAAGTAATGTAACGTGCGGAGCGGTATGTTTTGAATTGACCATTGCTTTTGCAATTGCTTTTCTAATACCAGACATTTTTTCACGTGTTTCAGGGAAATCCCCTTCAAGATGAACTGGAGCCTGCGCAGAAGTTTCTTGTGTGTTGCTTTCAACTTGAGAATCTTGTTCTGCTGAAGCTGAAACTGTATCCTGTGTTTGGCCGCCATTTTTGAATGACTCAATATCTTCTTTCAAGATTCGGCCGTTTTTTCCTGATCCAGCAACTTGCTGAATTTCGACGCCTTGCTCACGCGCAAATTTACGTACGGAAGGCATTGCGATAATGCGGCGATTCGGATCGACGTCTGTTTGTGCTGAAGCGGCAGCAGTCGGTGTTGCACTTGCTGCTGGTTGTTCTTTAGACGTCTCTTCTTTTTCTATTGGCTGACCTGCTTCTGCAGTCGCTTGAACTTGTGCTTCAGTTTCAGCATTGTCGTCTTCTTCAGACTTCACATTTTCATAACCAGGTGCATCAAAGCGGATTAGTACATCCCCTACGATTGCAACCGTGCCTTCGGAAACGAGTATCTCTTCTACAGTACCCGAAACCGGTGATGGAATTTCCACAACTGCTTTATCGTTCTGGATTTCAAGAAGTGTGTCATCTTCATTGATTTTATCGCCTTTAGCAACAAACCACTTTACGACTTCACCTTCATGTATTCCCTCTCCGATATCTGGTAAACGGAATTCATATGCCACGCGATTCACCCTTTCTTAATTAAAACTTACATTCATCCGGATAATCTTGCTATATATGTTGAAATAAAGAACGCCATTGAACCCGTTACTGAGGGAGGCTACCTGTTAATGCGATTTCGCTCAGTTTATATACCGGATTTAATACATCAACTTATACAGACCTTTAAATTACACAACGACTTTCTTAGAACGTTAATACCTTTTTAGCTGTTTCAATAATATCCTTTGCATTCGGAAGCCATGCATTTTCACCTTGTGCAAATGGATACACAGTATCCGGTGCCGTTACACGTAGAACCGGTGCTTCAAGACTAAGGATTGCACGTTCTGTAATTTCAGCAACGATATTCGCAGCGATTCCTGCTTGTTTCTGTGCTTCTTGCACGACAATTGCTCGGTTTGTCTTTTCAACAGATGCAATGATTGTTTCAATATCAATCGGCTGAATAGTGCGTAAATCGATGACTTCCACAGAAAAACCTTCTTTTTCAAGCTCTTCGGCAGCTTTCAAACTTTCATGGACCATTGCGCCATATGTGATGATTGAAAGATCTTTCCCTTCACGTTTCACATCTGCTTTTCCTAGAGGAATCGTATACTCTTCCTCAGGAACGTCTTGTCTGAATGAACGGTATAGTTTCATATGCTCAAGGAAGATGACCGGGTTTTCATCACGGATTGCTGAAATTAGAAGCCCTTTCGCGTCATATGGAGTTGAAGGAATAACTACTTTCAAACCAGGTTGTGAAGCAACAATACCTTCAAGGCTGTCCGCATGCATCTCAGGTGTTGCAACGCCTCCGCCAAATGGCGAACGGATTGTGACCGGTGCATTAAAACGACCCGCACTCCGGTAATTCATACGTGCAAGTTGACCACTTACGGAGTCAATCACTTCATATAAGAAACCGAAGAACTGAATTTCCATTACTGGACGGAATCCCGTAAAGGATAATCCGATTGCGAGTCCGCCGATGCCGGATTCCGCAAGCGGCGTATCGAATACACGTTCTTCGCCAAACTCTTTTTGCAATCCTTCTGTTGCGCGGAATACTCCGCCGTTATTCCCAACGTCTTCACCGAAGACGAGGACGTTTTCATCATTTTTCAGCTCCGTACGTAGAGCATCAGTTATTGCTTGAATCATCGTCATTTGTGCCATCGGTTACTTCGACTCCTTCTCTGTGTAAATGTCTAGCTGCTCTTGCAAGTTATATGGCAATTCACCTTTATACATGATGTTGATGAAATCGCTCACTTTTTGTTTAGGAGCTGCATCTGCCAATTTGATGGCCTCTTTGATTTCTTCTTTCGCGCGTTCAATTACTTCATTTTCTTTTTCTTCATTCCAAATACCTTTCGCTTCGAGGTATGTACGGAAACGAATCAAAGGATCGCGTTTTTCCCACTCACTGTCCGTCTCAGATGTACGGTAACGTGTCGGATCATCTCCTGCCATCGTATGTGGCCCGTAGCGGTAGCAAAGCGCCTCGATTAGTGTCGGTCCATCGCCATTGATTGCGCGTTCACGAGCGTCGCGTGTAACCGCATACACTGCAAGTGGATCCATCCCGTCGACGAGAATGCTCGGGATACCTGCTGCAATCCCTTTTTGTGCAAGTGTTTTTGCCGCTGTTTGCATTTCACGTGGAGTTGAAATCGCGTATTGGTTGTTTTGTACAATGAAGATTGCCGGAGAACGATATGCTCCTGCAAAGTTGATGCCTTCATAGAAATCCCCTTGCGATGTTCCGCCATCGCCTGTATATGTCATGGCAACTGCTTTAGTTCCGCGTTTTTGGAAACCTAGTGCAATGCCGGCTGCTTGAATATATTGTGCACCAATAATGATTTGCGGCGGGAATACATTGACGCCTTCAGGAATTGCGCCCCCTTGGTAGTGTCCGCGTGACCATAGAAATGCTGTCGATAGTGGCAAACCATGGAATAACATTTGTGGTACATCACGGTATCCTGGAAGGATAAAGTCCTCTTTCTCAAGTGCAAACTGAGAAGCAAGTTGTGAAGCTTCCTGCCCTGCTGTCGGCGCGTAGAATCCTAAACGACCTTGACGGTTCAATGAAATTGAACGTTGGTCCAAAATACGTGTATATACCATGCGCGTCATCAATTCGATCAGCTCTTCGTCGGATAACATCGGATCTGCATCCTTATTGACAATTTCGCCTTCTTCGTTCAAGATCTGGAACATTTCAAACTTTTCTTCAATCGCGTGAAGTGTTTCCACCGGATCGAACTGCTTGTCTTTTTTTGCAGCCATTTCGGCAACTCTCCTTTATAACTGTATTATGAACCTTTGGTGTATTGATTAGTACAATCTACTCCCTTGTTAGTATATCCAATCAGAACTCAATGGTCAAACATCGTAATCGCATGCCTTATAGTAGTTTATGGCTTTCGGAATTGGCAGTTTACACAATACTGTACTAGCACAATACAACATCTGTATTATAATAGAATATCAAATTTTCACTATATTAATTTATAAAAAAAGGCAGAGGATTCACTCCCCAGCCCTTTCATTGCTTATTTTTCTTTCTGTAAACTGGTAAAAACATCGTCTTTCAAAACATTCATCTTGGCAGTTGCATCATTATAAGCAGTAATTGCTGATTGGACTAATTCGTTCTGTGCATTTACTTCGCTAACCTTATTCTTTAAGTCTGTCAGCCCAGTTTCCTCAGAGACCAGCATTTCGTATAGTTCTTTTTGTTCAGCTATAAGCTTTTTATATTCAGCGACAAAGACCGCATGGAGCTCATACCGGTTAGTAGTTGCCGTTTTTAGAGTTTCGATGCTCTTCTTGTCATTTTCATCCGCTTGTTTAATAATTGCATCAAGTTCGTCTGCGGAATCTCTTGCCCTGCTTATGGATTCCTCTTCCTCTTCAAGATGAGTAAGGCGTTGTTCCAGCGATCCTTCAAGTTCAGTTACTTTTGTTTCCAACTCATCCCGTTGCTCTTTTGTCAGTTCCATTGTCTCATTGAATAATTTCTGTTCGGATTTTTCAAGCTCAGTCAGTTCAGTCTGCGCATTCCGGTATTCTTTTTCAGCACTATTCATTTCGGTCATGGCATTGGATAGCTGTTTTTCGATTGACGATTCGAAGTTGCATCCGGAAAGCACCAACGATACCGCTAACACAAGCCCCGCTATAGATTTCTTCAAAATTATCCGCCTCCAATTTCCATATAAACTATAGCCTTTTGCAATTCAAAGTTCAAGTTCGCGCTTAATTTCTTTCACCCATTTTCACATTCGATTATACTAGTGAATATAGTTAAACCGAAAGGAAGTTTGTACGATGATTTTAATGGAACATATTGTCCGTGAAGGACACCCTGCCCTCCGCACACGCGCGGAAGAAATGAAATTCCCACTATCCGAGACCGACCGGGAGCTTAGTGAAGATTTAATGGAGTACGTTATAAATAGCCAAGACCCTGACCTTAGTTTAGAGTTTGGCCTCCGCCCGGGTATCGGACTGGCAGCACCCCAACTGAACATATCAAAAAGAGTGTTTGCCCTTCATATTGAAAGCGAAGATAACGAAGCGATTAGTTTCATCGCTATTAACCCAAAAATCATTAGTCATTCTGTAGAAAAAACCTATCTAGCGGCCGGCGAAGGCTGCCTTTCTGTAGATCGCGATGTAGAAGGTTACGTTCCGCGTTATGCACGCATTACTATTAAAGCATACGACACCGAAGGTAATGAATTCAAAAAAAGATTGAAAGGGCTTGCGGCTATTGCTTTTCAACACGAGCTCGATCATTTGAACGGGGTAATGTTCTTCGATCATATCGATAAAAATAAACCTTATAAAGATATCCCGGGTGCGACCCCATTTGAACGTGATTGAAGTTATAGTAGTTTCTGAGGTCAATATAGAAAAATCTTTTAATCGTTACTGGACACCGTGATAGGACCTTTCAGCTGGACGGTAGGATCTTTCAGCTTCGCTGAAAATCCCACTTGACAGATTATTCAGAAACTGTTATAATGATTTTGAGGAGTGATATAGCCATGTACAAACGCCTAAAACGTAAATTGTTGAAACGGCTAAATGGCATACTCGGAAAAAAAACTATTGCTTGAACTGTTAGCCTGCCATCAAATTGGTGGGCTTTTCTTTATTTTAAAGAAGTGTCATGCTAATATAAAGAGAATCAGTTCAATCGAACGTAAAAAGGAGAGCAAACGATGATTTATAAAGTTTATTATCAAGAGAACTTGCTTCAGGTACCAGTCCGTGAAAATACAAAAAGCATTTACGTCGAAGCGGACTCGGAAAGGTCAGTCCGTGCCAAGTTGAAAGATCGTGCTTATAATATCGAATATGTCCAACGTCTTGAAGGTATTCATCTTGAATACGAACAGGCTGCACCCCATTTCGAGCTTGAAGAGGTTTAAATATGAAATCTATTAAAAATAATGAAACTGCCGTTTTCGCTTTAGGCGGACTAGGTGAAATCGGTAAAAACACTTATGGTATACAATTCCAAGATGAAATCATTCTAATTGATGCTGGTATTAAATTCCCTGATGACGCATTACTTGGAATCGACTATGTCATACCGGATTATACGTATCTTGAACGCAATGTGGACAAGATTAAAGGCCTATTCATCACACATGGCCACGAAGATCATATTGGAGGCATTCCTTATCTGCTTCGAAAAATCAATGTTCCCGTTTACGGTGGAAAGCTTGCACTTGGACTTTTACGTAATAAGTTAGAAGAGCATGGTTTGCTGCGTACAACTAAGTTGATCCCATTCGGTGAGGATGATGTGTTTAAGTTCCGTAAGACCGCAGTATCATTTTTCCGTACAACACATAGTATTCCTGATGCTTTCGGAGTCGTTGTAAAGACACCTTCTGGAAATATTGTTCATACAGGGGATTTCAAATTCGACTTTACACCTGTTGGGGAACCGGCAAACTTGACGAAGATGGCGAAAATAGGTAGTGACGGCGTACTCTGTCTGTTGTCTGACAGTACAAACGCTGAAATTCCCAATTTCACAATGTCTGAGCGCAAGGTCGGAGACAGCTTGAATGAAATCTTCAGGAAAGTTGAAGGCCGTATTATATTTGCAACATTCGCATCAAATATTCATAGACTGCAACAAGTAATTGAATCCGCCCAGGTATTTGGACGTAAAATTGCAGTATTTGGACGCAGTATGGATAATGCCATTACTATTGGACGTGAGTTAGGCTACATCGACGCACCAAAAGAATTATTTGTTGATACACAATCGTTGAATAAGCTTCCTGCGAACAAAGTAATGATTCTTTGCACAGGTAGTCAGGGCGAGCCTATGGCAGCACTGTCTCGTATTGCAAACGGAACGCATCGCCAAGTCCAAATACATCCTGGTGATACGGTAATATTTTCATCTTCTCCAATTCCAGGAAACACACTCAGTATCAATAAAACAATTAATGCTTTATTCCGTGCCGGTGCTGATGTACTGCATGGTACATTAAATAATATACACACTTCCGGACACGGTTCACAGGAAGAGCAGAAATTGATGCTTAGATTGATCAAGCCTAAATTCTTCATGCCGATCCACGGTGAATACCGGATGTTAAAAATGCATACAGATCTAGCCGTCTCTTGTGACATTCCCCGCGAGAACACGTTCGTTATGGGGAATGGTGATGTACTCGCCCTTACACAAGATGAAGCGCATCTTGCAGGCCGCATTCCTTCTGGTGATGTCTATATTGACGGAAGCGGAATCGGAGATATCGGCAGTGTAGTTCTACGCGATCGAAGAATTCTTTCAGAAGATGGCCTTGTAATTGTTGTTGCAACAGTGGATTTGAAACGAAATCGTGTCGTTTCAGGACCTGATATCATTTCCCGCGGATTTGTTTATATGCGTGAATCTGGTGCAATGATTCATGAAGCACAGCAGATGTTATCGAAACAGATGCAACGGAAGCTTGCAAGCTCCCCAGCCGATTTTGATGCACTGAAAAGTGAAATCATTGATGTTCTAGGACCTTACTTATACGATAAAACAAAGCGTAAGCCAATGGTACTTCCTGTTATTATGGAAGTATAAATTAAGAGACCGCAATGATTTAAAAACCCCGTAGCGCCTAAAAGCGTCTACGGGGTTTTTAGATTCTTGCAATTATTAATGCAAGGCCTTTTTTTCAAACTTATGAATTTCTTCATCCGAACCAATGACGATTAAGATATCTTCCAGCCTGATTTTTTCAATCGCTTGAGGAGATACCAGGATATGCTTCCCACGTTTTATGGCGACAATATTAACACCATATTTAGCCCTGATATCAAGATCTATTAATGTAGATCCCACTAGTTTATCATTCGCCTTTATTTCCGCGATGGAATACTCATCCGACAATTCAAGATAATCCAGTATATTATTCGATACCATATTGTTCGCAATTCTGATTCCCATGTCGCGTTCGGGGTGAACAACTTGGTCAGCTCCAATTTTACGTAAAACTTTTTCATGGTAATCATTTTGTGCCTTCACCGTGATTTTTTTAACACCTATTTCTTTCAACATAAGTGTCGTTAATATACTTGCCTGTATATTTTCACCAATTGCAACAATAACATGCTCAAAATTACGGATGCCAAGTGAGCGAAGGACCGACTCATCGGTTGTATCAGCTGCTACCGCCTGCGTTGCAATCTGGGCATACTCATCTACTCTTTCAGGTGAAACATCGATGGCCATTACATCAGCATCAAGTTCAATCAGTTCCTTAACGATGCTACCGCCGAAACGTCCTAAACCGATTACGACAAACTCCTTTTTCAAAAAGCACCCTCCTCTATCCACTAACTGGATGCGATTAGTGTAGCATATTAAATTAATACGCTCAAATACTTGTCTGACGGCTTGCGCACTATATATGTTGGACAAATGAATACGGTATATGTGCTTTCCAAGGGCTGTTGGAAGGTCACTGCAAAAGCCCTAATGATTGGAATTAAGTAGAATTCATACTAATACCGCTCCGGCTACCACGAAGTCGCGCCTTTGCTGGATGGTCTATTCGAGAAAGAGCATTTCTTCTTCTTCTTCTTCTTCTTCTTCTTCTTCGAGGATGAGACCTACAACCTGGTGTACCATAAATCGATTGAATGTGATCAACGAATGTCCCAATACAAGAGGAATGAATTAGATATCCTGCTAATATCGCTTCGGCTACCACGAAGTCGCGCCTTCGCTGGATGGTCTATTTGAGAAAATGTATTTCATTATCTATGATGAACTATTGAATCCGGTGTATAAACTGAGAGAAGGCGCCTATTCGGTGTCAGTAACTGGACACTGGTTAGCCGAAGCCATAAGACTGGCGGCGGAGCTGCTTGGCTTATGGGAAGCCACTGAAAAAGTTCTTTTTTTAGTAAGAACTAGTTGATTGTAGTGGAGAGCGGCGACTCCAGCGGGAACAGAAAACAAAGATAGGAAGAAAAAGTTCACTCTTCCTTAGCTGTAGACACCGCAGGAAGAGCCGTTACGAAGAACGGCTTTTGCGAGCAAAAGCGCTAGCGTTGGGAGCACAGGGCAAGAATGCCTTAATTTCTGCAAAGAACACAGAAATACGGCAAATCGAACCCTTCGCTGTTCGATTGGCTGAAGCCGTGCCCGCGGAAAGCGTTCGCTCGGAACGGAAATCAACGGGATTGAAGGTAATCGTACTTTTTCAGTCCCCTCCTGGTTAGCGGGAGGCATCCCCAAAGCGCCAAGCGATCTACAATCCACTCCCCTAATTACAACTCCTCATTATTAAGCATCACGGCAGATTCAATGGATTCGTTTAATTCAACATATTATATAGTACAAAAATGAACATAACCAAATTAATTATGCCACATCCAGTGGACATCCTAACACTTCGGCAATGAAGCCTAGATGTAAAGATTCCATGTTATAACTTAACCCAAGTTCGAAAGTTTATAATTTCGCTACAACGTAAAAAAGCCCGACGTCGCGAATGCGTAATCGGGCTCATCTTTAGTCCTTCTTCATCTCATCCAATACGCGGTTAACCCGCTTTTCAAGCATTTTCATGCCTCCGCCGCCCGCTTGGAAATGACGCAGTTGGCCAATTTTATCAAAAACATAATAAGCCGGAACATATTGGTTATCAAATTTATCGGTTAGTTTCACTTCACTGTCGACAAAAATCGGCTGCGTAATGTCATGCTCAGCTGCCACTGATTTGATTTGAGCTAAATCCAAATCGTCTTCCGAACGTGGCATATGGACTGCAACAACGTTTAGGTCTTCTTTATATTTGTCTCTGAATGCATTCACTTCGGGCATTGCTTCCTTACAGAGATGGCAGCTGACAGACCAAAAATGAATTAGTGTCGGTTTCTCACCAACCAAATCCTCTTTTGTTCTTTCTCCGTTCAACCATGCTGTTGCACCTTCAAGTTCAGGCAATTGATCACGTAGTTTCATATTCTTTATCCTCCTTTATTTTTCAAAAAATCCCCACTGCGTAATATATGCACGGGGATTTCAATTGGTAAAATTATAGTGTCTTCTGACCTGGTCTCCAGTTAGCCGGGCAAAGTCCGCCAGTTTGAAGAGCTTGAAGCACACGCAACGTTTCGTCTACGTCACGACCAATATTGTTATGGAATACTGTTTGGTATTGAAGTTCACCTTCAGGGTTGATGATGAATAGGCCGCGTAGTGCAACACCTTCTTCTTCAATTAAAACACCGTAGTCACGTGATACTTGGTGGTTTGTATCTGCCGCAAGTGGGTATTTCAACTGCTCAAGACCATTATCTTTACGGTCTGTGTTGATCCATGCAAGGTGAGTGTGAATTGTATCTGTAGAAAGACCGATAATTTCTGCATCTAGGTCTTCGAATTCATCATAACGGTCAGACATTGCTGTGATTTCTGTCGGACATACAAATGTAAAGTCCATTGGATAGAAGAATAATACTGTCCATTTATCGTTTTTCATATTTTCTTGAAGACTTACTTTACCAAAAGACTTATCTGCTAGCACTGCATCCAGTGTGAAATCTGGTGCTTGCTTACCTACCATACGATTATTCATTAAATAACCCCTCCACTAATTCTTTTGTGTCAGAATATCTCTCCTGCACAATCCTTATCAAGGATAACAAAAAAACAGCCCCAATTCAAACGGAGCGCACTGTTCACACAGCGCCCCATTCAATATGTGGCAATTTCATGACGGATATTCAGTCATTATGTTTATACTCTTCCCTATTAAGGGAAAAGGGGTGTAAGTGTCATTTACAGTTGGAAGGTTTCGACGGTCTCGCCAGGCAAAATTCACAGTTAGGATCATTGCAAGAACTCTCACGCCATTCATCGCATGACGGGCAAAATATAGAATCATGTTCGTCATTATAATCCAATGGATCCAAACAAACTTTGCAGTGATTGGGCAGTTCATGCAGCTCTTTTATTTTTCCATTTTTCATTAAAAAAATGCCTTCGATTTCTTTTTTACCTACTCTTGAATTATCAATCAGTTCCCAACTAAGCCCGAGGTCTTCCATTGTCCATTTACGGTCATCTGGGTCCAAATAGAAAACTTTCTTTTTTCCCAATCAAAGCCCTCCTTTATTCGCTATATTGTACCATGAAAAGCCAAAATTTCAATCGCCGAAGGATGAATGAAAATGCAGAAAACTATTTCGATTACTGAGCTGGATATTCTTCATTCGCATATGTCATTCACTTTACCTTTAAGATATGACAGCAGAAGAAAAGATGCCCTTGCGCAAACATTCAAGAAAAATAAGTATTCTTTTTTCCGGATAGATGAACTTGCCGCAGAAAGTAAAAGTAACGGCAATGAAATCACTGTTAATGGAAAAGAACTTGAACAATATTTTCTGCCCTATATTGAAAACAAACTTTTTCCTGCAGCGTTAAATGAAAAAGGATTTCACAGATTTACAAAGGCAATCCAAGAACAATTTGAATATAAACTTAGAAATACAACTCTATCCTTCATTATACAGAGTGTAGATATAATACTCGGTCCCTTTGATATTGTCTTTTTGACAGTCAAAGTTCAATTAGATAATCAAAGGACTGAACTAGCAGATGTTCTTGATTTCATGCACCATTTTAGAGCAGTCGAGCCTAAATTGGAAGAGGAGCAAGGAATGATAATTGTCTCTTTGGAAAGTGGAGAGCACTTGACTGTTCAAAACTTATTATTTGAATATCTTTGTCCTTTTTTGAAAGAGTATATTTTGCACGATGATAAGTTGGGCGGCTCTTTCGGCTCTTTGCCTTACTATGAAGACGAAAGAATGTATGTCACCGCCTTTCTCTTCAGCCGGGAAGGTTCCCTTATTACAGATGACCAATTGTACAGGATGGGTGCTTTGGATGGCAAATTACCAAATGGAGAACTATTCATATCGGCTACTAATCCTGATTACGTCCGACGCTCACTAAAGCAATCACTTCACGATAGATGGGCACCCGACACATATTCCATAACAACGATACATGCATTTATAACGGTAACAAACCGACCTCCTGCGGAAATGTCCAAAGAACTTTCACATTACTTAGGAACCCATTACTATAACTTCCTTTTACATTACTTTTATAAAATTATGTTGTTACGGGTCTCTTTCGAATATAGTCAAATCGAATGGAAAAAAGACGAGGAATATGTAAAATCGCTTATCAAATTCATTACGCTATTTTCATCGGGCTACTATTCCCAAGAAGTGAGTACACGTTCGGAAGGTAAAGAACTAACGCAAATGTTTCAGCAGGCATTCAATATCGATGGACTTTTCAAAGAAGTAAACAATACTTTGCATGAACTATATAAAAGTCAAGAAAACAATGCTTCCGATAAGATGAATACACTTCTATTCATTCTTACTATTTTCACTGTTATTTCTGGAATTTACGGCATGAACCTCGTTATTCAGGACTGGGAATCCCCCTCTGCCTGGCGAGAAGTTTCCACCTACACATTCTTTGAATGGATATCCCTTATTACTGCGCTGAGTGGAATCGGCCTTTCTGCTTATTTGGTTGCCACCACATTCGGGAAGATGTTAGTGAGCAAACTGCGTCGAAAGAAATCAAATTCCAGCATGTAAAAATGACCGGACCCTCTTTTTTAAAATTAGAGGCTAATCCGGTTTTATTTTTTTAAAAATTGTTCTTGATTTTTGGAGGGTATTTTGTATAATAAGAAGGGTTTTCAGTAAACTTCAAGTATAGTATTACTAAACTCCATTACGATTGGGGAGGGATGTCCATGGAGATTGGAAGTAAGATTAAAAGCCTTCGTTTAAAAAAAGGGCTCACACAGGAGGAGCTTGGAGAGCGGACAGATTTAACGAAAGGGCATATTTCACAGTTGGAACGAAATTTGAATTCCCCTTCAATTGAAACACTTTTTGCATTATTGGAAGTGTTAGGAACGACACCAAAAGAATTTTTTGACGAACCTAAAAAAAATGTAGAAATAGTGTACTCGACTGATGACCAGACAATCTATACGGATGATGAGATGAAATATAGCATCCGTTGGTTAGTGCCCCGATCCAATGAAAATGATATGGAACCTGTTCATATTACATTTCACGAACAAGGCGAATTTAAAAAGTTTGAGCCCTCTCTTGCAGAGACATTCATCTATGTTTTAAAAGGAAAAATTGCAATTGCAATCGGCGATACTCAACATTTCGCTTCACGAGGAGACGCAGTCTATTATGATGCTTCCGAGCCTCACTGTTTATCAAACGCACGCAATGGAATAAGCGAAATTCTACTTGTTGCCACAGAATCTTACTTATAAAGAAAAGGAGTGTCAGTATGACAACTCAGCCGATTATTCGCTTTGAAAATGTTACAAAAAAATATAACAATGATACGACTGTACTGAATGGTGTTTCTTTTGAAATGGAACGCGGTAAATTTTACACATTACTTGGTCCTTCAGGATGCGGTAAAACGACCATCCTTCGTCTCATCGCCGGTTTTATTGAACCGACGGACGGCACAATTTTCTTTAATGGAAAAAAAATTAATAATGTGCCTGCCAATGAACGCCAAGTTAACACAGTTTTTCAAGACTATGCGTTATTTCCACATTTAAATGTCTTTGAAAATGTTGCATTCGGCTTGCGTATAAAAAAGGTAAAACAAGACGAAGTCAAGCGCCGAGTCATTGAAGCATTGAAGTTCGTCAATCTTGAAGGATACGAAACACGGGAGATTTCAGAAATGTCGGGTGGTCAGCGTCAACGAGTCGCCATTGCACGCGCCATTATCAATGATCCGGAAATCATTTTGCTCGACGAACCGCTTTCAGCACTCGATTTGAAATTGCGTTCCGAAATGCAATACGAGCTACGGGAATTACAACAGCGCCTTGGCAAAACATTTGTTTTTGTCACACACGACCAAGAAGAAGCGCTTGCAATGTCTGATGAAATTTTCGTTATGAACACTGGAGAGATCCAGCAATCAGGCACTCCACTGGATATCTATGACGAACCTATCAACCGTTTTGTCGCTGATTTCATCGGTGAATCCAATATCGTTCCAGGCATGATGATTGAAGACTTTGTTGTCCAATTTACTGGAAAAACATTCGAATGCGTTGACAAAGGCCTAAATCCTAATGAGAAAGTCGATGTCGTCATCCGTCCTGAAGATTTAGAACTTACAACAGTCGATAAAGGAAAATTGAACGTTACTGTTGATACTCAATTATTCCGCGGCGTTCATTATGAGTTATCCACTTACGATACAGATGGAAATGAATGGCTTGTTCATTCAACTAAAAAAGCAGAAGTCGGTGTAACAGTTGGACTTGATTTTAATCCAGAAGACATTCACGTTATGCGCTTGAACGAATCTGAAGAAGAATTCGATGCTAGACTTGAAGCCTATGGGGTAATGGATTATGAACAATAAACCGCTGCGCCCGCTGTACACGATTCCTTATGCGGCTTGGATTCTTCTCTTTGTTATCGCGCCGATTGCACTTATCATTTACTATTCATTTTTCGACTTGGCAGGACATTTCACTTTTGACAACTATAAAAACTTTTTCTCTTCTGTCTATTTGAAACTGACAATCAGTTCATTCTGGTATGCATTTCTTATTACGTTGTTCACGTTACTGTTTTCGTATCCGACCGCCTATTTCCTGACGAAAACGAAGCATAAGCAACTTTGGCTCTTGCTCATTATTATTCCGTCTTGGATTAACCTCCTTCTAAAAACGTATGCATTCATCGGACTTTTTGGTCTCTATGGTCCAATCAATGCGTTGTTGGAAACGATGGGGATTGGCAAGCAGCAAATTCTTTTCACCGATTTCAGTTTTGTTTTCGTGTCTGTTTACATTTTCATCCCGTTCATGATTTTGCCGATTTTCAATTCACTTGACAAGTTGAATCCGGCTCTTATAGACGCTTCACGTGACTTAGGAGCAAATTCGTGGACAACTTTCAGGCGCGTCATTTGGCCTTTAACATTAAACGGCGTGAAATCAGGCATCCAAGTTGTTTTCATCCCTGCCCTATCGTTATTCATGATTACTCGACTTATTGCGGGAAACAAAGTCATCACTCTTGGGACTGCAATTGAACAGCAATTCCTTGTCACCCAGAACTGGGGAATGGGTTCGACGATTGCCGTCTTCCTAATTTTATTTATGTTTATCATCATGTTAATCACAAGTAGCAATGATAGGGGGACGACAATCAATGGAAAAATTAAGTAAGCTTCCAAAACTCTATTTGGTCGTCGTGTTCATTATCTTATACGCTCCCATTTTCTACCTGATTTTTTACTCGTTCAATTCAGGCGGCGGTATGTCCAATTTCGAGTCTTTTACACTTGAACACTACGCGGCAGTATTTGAAGACACACGGCTGATTGTCATTTTGATCAACACAATTGTCGTCGCTCTTTTGTCTGCACTTGTCTCGACTGCAATTGGAGTGCTCGGTGCCTTGGCAATCGTTTTCATGCGTAATAAAGCAATGCGCAAAGCCGTATTGTCACTCAATAATATCCTGATTGTCAGTCCCGATGTCATCATTGGTGCTTCCTTTCTGATTTTGTTTACAATGATTGGCCTGAAACTGGGCTTTGCTTCCGTACTCATTTCGCATATCGCCTTCAGTATTCCGATTGTTGTCATCATGGTGTTGCCGAAGTTGCAGGAAATGAGTCCAACGCTTATCGATGCGGCTCTGGATCTTGGCGCTTCAAAAAGGGATGTTTTGACGCGTGTCATTATCCCGTTCATCAAACCAGGAATATTGGCAGGTTTTTTCCTGGCTTTGACATATTCACTCGATGATTTTGCTGTAACATTTTTCGTTACTGGAAATGGTTTCTCTACATTGTCCGTTGAAATCTATTCAATGGCACGCGCGGGGATTACATTAACGATCAACGCATTGTCCGGTCTTATCTTCTTGGTGACAGTCGTACTTGTCATCGGATATTATGCGATAACCCGCAAAGCTAAAACACCGCATTCGGAGGTGAAGAAATGAAAGATATTTTAAGGGGCGCGATAGTCATCCTCCTAGTTTCCGCCATCTTGCTGTTCGTCAATGCGAAGTTAAATGAAGGCGGAGGGCGTTCCAGTAAAGATTCAATTACCGTATACAATTGGGGAGAATATATCGACCCTGATTTACTAAAACAGTTTGAAAAGGAAACAGGTATCAAAGTAACCTACGAGACCTTCGACTCAAATGAAGGGATGATGGGGAAAATTGAACAAGGGGGCACATCATACGATATTACGATGCCTTCTGAGTATATGATTGAGATGATGAAAGAAGCAGATCTGCTACTTCCGCTCGACTATAGTAAAATTCCAAACATCAAAAATATTGATCCTTATTTCCTTGACTTACCATTCGATCCTGACAATAAATATTCACTTCCCTATTTTTGGGGAACGCTCGGAATCGCATTCAATCCTGAGTTATTAGATGGACAGACTTTTGAAAGCTGGGATAATTTATGGGATCCTTCCCTTGCACAGCAAGTCATCCTAGTGGATAGCGCGCGAGAAACAATCGGGATGGGACTGAACTCATTAGGCTACTCATTGAACTCCACCAATGTGAATGAATTGCGTGAAGCCACTGATAAGCTGAAGACGCTTAGTCCCAATATCAAAGCAGTCATCGGTGATGAAGTGACACAGCTGATGATTAACGGAGAGGCCGCCATCTCACTCACATGGTCAGGACAAGCAGCAGATATGATGTATGAAAATGAGGAAATCGATTATATCGTCCCTGAAGAAGGGTCAAATCTTTGGTTCGATAATATGGTTATCCCTCGTACTTCAACAAATATTGAAGGTGCGCATGCGTTCATTAACTTCATGCTCGACGCTGAAGTGGCGGCACAAAACGCTGATTACGTCGGGTATTCTACTCCGAATTTAGCTGCGCTTAGCAGTATGGATCCTGAAGTAACAGAAGATGAACGTTTCTACCCCGACGAAGAAACCCGCGGTCATCTCGAAGTATATAGAAATTTAGGACTTGAAATGCTTGGCCATTACAATGAGCTGTTCCTAGAATTCAAAATGGATATGAAATAAAGAAATTAAGAAGACGACTGTAGACTAGATATGTTGAACAAATGAATACTTATATAGAATATATTTAAGAGTTTAACCTCGGACAAGGGCTGTTGCTTTCTGTTCCAGCACTCGCTTTCCGCGGGCGTTGCCTCAGCCTCCTCGTCGCTACACTTCTGCGGGGTCTTCACCTAACGCTTTTCCCGCAGGAGTCTCGCGCTTGCACTCCAAGCAACTGCAGCTACTTAAATGGAAAGCATACGAGCGAGAACCATAAAACAATTGCATATTAAATATTTATGTGCAATTGTTTAGTATGTTTTATATAGTTATAAAATGAGAAATGGCGGAAGGCATCCCCTTGCGCTGCAGCAAATTCGATGGGATTCATTATTTCAACCTATATAGACAAGATAAAGACGACCTTCATACATGTGAAGGCCGTCTTTACTTTCTATACAGAAGTTTCATTGAAAGGTATTCAAATGCAATTTATGGTACTATACTTTAGTGATACGAAACAGTTTAGAAAGTTGGGATAATTTTGGCAGTCAAGTCTAATAATTTTGCTTTATACGTTTTAATGTTCAATATGTTTATCACCATGTCAGGTATCGGTCTCATTATTCCAATTATGCCAGAATACTTAGGTACCTTTGGTGTTGCTGGTCAAGCGCTCGGCTTTTTGATTGCGATGTTCTCATTTTCACAATTTATCTTCTCCCCGATTGCCGGTGATTTATCTGATAAGCATGGTCGGAAAAAGCTGATTATTATAGGATTAGTAATTTTCGGCCTCTCGCAACTTGCATTCGGATTATCCACTGAATTATGGATGCTTTATGCATCACGGTTCTTCTCTGGGCTAGGCTCAGCATTCCTCGTACCGCCGATGATGGCATTCGTTGCCGATATCACAACGTACGAAGAACGAGGCAGAGGAATGGGTCTCCTTGGTGCTTCAATGTCGTTAGGATTTATGATTGGACCTGCAATTGGTGGCTTCCTTTCAAAAGTCAGTTTAACATTCCCTTTTTATATCGCGACAGCAGCTGCTCTAACTGCAGCGGTTATATCCATTTTCACTTTACCTAACCCGGCACCCCGTAGCGCGGTAGAACCTGGCAGTGAGAAAAAACGGGAAAACTTGTTCAAACAGATGAAACGATCGGCAAAAACCCCTTACTTCGTCATGTTGATTGTCATGTTTGTCTTTTCATTTGGTCTGGCAAACTTCCAATCTACAATCTCACTTTACGTAGATCATAAATACGGATACACCCCTTCTCAAATCGCTGTTATCATTACAGTTGGCGGCTTTGTTGGAGTTATTGCACAGACGTTTGTTATCAATAAACTGTTCAATCGCTTCGGGGAAATGCGGGTTATTCTTGTCAATCTTATTATCGCGGCTTTCGCAATGATTGGTATTGTATTCGTCAATTCGTTCTTTATGATTCTTTTTGTTGCAACGATTTTCTTCACAGCAACATCCTTGTTGCGGCCCGCCGTCAACACACTCGTTTCAAAACTTGCAGGCGAAGAACAAGGTTTTGCAGCGGGCATGATGACTGCCTACATGTCGCTTGGAAACATGGTTGGCCCTGCTCTAGCCGGCGTCCTATTCGATATCAATATTATTTTTCCATACATCATTGGCACCATCATCCTACTTATCTGTTTTGTCATTGCATCTTATTGGGCGAAACGAAGCGGAGATTTGCTATCAGATCTATGATTAACAGAAAAGCCCCATCACACCGGAAAAATTCCAGGGCGATGGGGCTTTTCTTGATGTAACAGTGACCATCAAATTTGTTAGGACAGTCACTGTTATGCTCGTCACGGGTGCGATTAGAACCACCACAAGTATGAAATCTTCCATTCCATTTGTAAAGATGAAATTTTTCCATCATCGCTTCTTCTTCGCCTTCAACAATTCAGAAATACTCTCTTCCGCTGTCGATGTCTCTTGGATAACTTTTTCACGTACTACACGTTTCTTTACAAATCCTTTAAACATCCCGAAACGCCGCAATGTAATATCGATAAAGAACAAGATCATCGCCGCCAAAATCAGCCATTCTGCAATCCGTATCTTTTCACCACTTTTAAAAGGATGATTGCGAAATACTTCAGTCGGTTCTTCTAACACTTTTCCACCTGTCCGCTCGGCAATTTTAGACATCAGTGACACATCAGGAGCTGCCGGTTTGTATTCATCGCTATAGGGCACTGATAGACCCGCTTCGAATAGGCCGCCCTTATCATCCGATACACCGAAAAATACAAGGCCTGGTTTTGCATCGACAGTCACCCGCACTTTACCGGGCGCAAGCGGCTCTGAAGTGAACGGTACTTCTTGTCCGGCTTCATCCACGACAGCTATGTCCAGGAAAGCCGCCTTACGGGAACTGTCTGTTACCGTATAGGTACCGCCTCGTTCATGTGTAATGATATAGGGAACCTCTTCGTAAGAGGGCAGCAACCTGGCAACGGCAGTGTTCCAAAATTCCGGGTAGCCTTCCCATCTTGCTAAGTCACCCGTCCACTTCCCTATCGAATCAGATGTGAATGCAATCGTTCTGCCGAGCCCATACATCCATTCAGCGATAATAGGATCTTCTTTATGGCTAATCCCTGCAATTGTCGCTGTCGTTTTCGCAGTTGTCGCAATGTAAGCATTCATTTGGGGAATACCTTCGCTAAACAAAGACGTCCATTCAGGAACACCGCCCAGCGTCATATAAAATGGATTATCTTCGATATATGTCCGCGTCATCATCGACGTTTCCCGGGCCAATATTGCCGGCACTGTCGATTCATCTACAACATCGTAAAAACGACCTCCTCCATTTTCCGCAAGGTTTTCCAACAGCGACCAATCCGCATCTGAACCGATAGCGACCGTCGACATCGTAATATTATTTTTTCTACCATCCTCAATCACTTCTTCATAGTCCGGTGGCATCGGCGATTGGCCATCTGTCAGCAGGATGATATGCTTCCTCTGCAACTTCAAATCTGCAAGATCATCATATGCTTTTTGCATGCCCGGAAAGATATCTGTCCCGCCACCCGCTGGAACGGAGAGAATCTGTTCGACTGCTTTCTTCTTATCCCCCAGCTTGCCGACTGGAATGACTTCCCATACCTGATCATCAAATGCAGTAAAACCGAATGTGTCATCATCACGAAGAAGCTCAACCGATCGTGCTGCCGCTTCTCTTGCGAGGATAATTTTCGATCCGCTCATGCTTCCCGATCTGTCCATGACAATCATAAGGCCTAGCGAAGGAAGTGATTCTTTACCCTTCACTTCCATTTCAACAGGAAGGAGCCGTTCGATCGGTGACTTGAAATAACCGCCAAGCCCGAAACTTTCATCTCCTCCGACCATCATGAAACCTGTACCAAAGTTTTTCACAGCCTGTTCAATAACTGTCATCTTATCCTCACCAACGACATGCCCTGGCACATTATCAAAAATGATTGCGCCGTAGCCTAGATAACCCGACAGCGTTTCCGGTAATTGTCCCGCATCAACAACATCTACCGTCATCGCGTTTTTATCCAGAAGTGCTGGGATAGCTGATGGATTACGGCTCGTCTGAACAACGAGAACATGTGGGGAGCGTTCCATCATCGTGATGGACAGCATGCGATTGTTTTCTAAAAAGCTATCATCCGGTACAAGAAGTTTCGCTTCGTATTTCAGCAATCCGCTTCCAGTTGCCGATGTCCGGAATGAAAAAGTATTCTTTCCAGGCTCAAGTGTCACCGGCTCTTTGATGATCTCCTTATCATTTTGATAAATGAGCAGTTCACCAGCAGTTCGGGTAGTTGATTCCACTTCCACTTGCAGCAACTGCTTCTCACCTTCGTAAGCAGTCAGTGGCGTCTCAAAAATAGAAATCGAGGCGTCCGCACTGCCTGGTCGTTCAAGCAAAACAGTGTCAATGATAACACGGCCTTCATTATACTTAGGCAATAATTCTTCAACCTTTCCCACCGTTTCAAGACCATCAGACAGTAATACAATTCGTGTCGCAATATCGTTTTTAGCTATCGTAGCGGCCAAATCGATTGCTTTCGTAATGTCTGTTGCATCTTTCGGTTCCATCTGTCCAATTACCGGCATCGCTACGTCAGCGTCCGTCAGCTGTAAATCCGTACGGAATGTCTCGGCAAATGAATACACACCTACTGATTGATTCGTTTGACGACCTTTTAAACTTTCCGCAATCCATTTATTCGCCGAATCTCCAGCACTTTCAATAGAAACAGAACGGTCTACGACAAACAAAATTTGTTCTTTATCAGCGCGTAGCGTCACAAAAGGAGTTGCTAGTGCAAAGATGAGAGCAGCAATCGCAGTACATCTCAGGACAAAGAGAATGGTCCCTTTTCCAACAAGCCGCATGCCCGATGATTTCCATGTATAGGCCATATAGAGCGCAATTGGAATGAACAATAAAAGCCATAAAGGCTGATCAATTCGGATATCCACGTCTTCTTTGCACCTCCCATTCAATAAGTAGAAGAAGCAAAAGTGGCAAGAGGAATAGCCAACCAATCCCTTTTTTTCCTTCTTCATTCCCTTTCACATTTTCAGTGCGCCCGATTCTATACGATGAACCTTGTACTAACTCTTTTTCTGAACGCTCAAGCTGAACAGCAAACATCTTTTCTATTCCTCCGTCCAGCGCTTTGTAAATACCCGGACGTGTTGGCGCGATGAAACTCGAACCATCCGCAATTGTTGTGACATATTCATCATCTAACGTATAGATTTCCAGTCCATTCTCAGTTGCACCTGAGAGAACTGCTTTGCGTTCATTTGGCACAAATAACCCCAACGAATCGGTTTCAGAACGCAATAACTCAGCGGTGCTCCAAACAAATAGCGGAAAGGACGGATGAAGTGGCCAATCGGTCAGTTCAATATCAGCAAGTATGACAATGTCGCCACGCTTGGATTTTTGGATGAACGGTTTATCTCCCACAGTCGCGATTGTCGTATACGATTTAAATGGCGGATACAAGGCACTTACGTAGACGTCACTAATACCTGCAATCGTAAACAGTGGATCTGATGTGTTTTTTACAGCGCCCGCAACTGGTTCGGTGGATTTATCGTTCCTTCCAATAATTATCACCGGCTTCGTTCCCTTTTTCAGGAATGAAACATCGTTCGTCACAATAATGGATCCGTCCTGCGCTGCAAGCATTTCAGTCGTGGAACCGGTCGTAACGGTTAATCCGACAGCTTCAAATGCTCTCTTTACCAACTCATGCAATTGCCCGTCGACAACAGCCTCCCCTGTCTCATTACCCAACAAGACGTAGGCCGTATTATCGGCTTCATAATCGTCCTCAACAACGATTTCGGCACGTAATAATTTACTTTCAGGTAATTCCTTGAACGATAAAAGTACTTCTTCCTCGCCTTCAATAGAAAAAGTTTCGACTATCAATAAGTTACCAGTTAGTAGATCCTTAATATGTACGGCTCCGATTTGAGCATCATCGGAATCATTGGTAATCCTTATAATCGCTTCCGTTCCTTCAGGCGTCTTGACCGCTCCGAATTTATCGATGGATATATTAACTTTAGGACTTTCATCACCATGAATCGTCCACGCGACGGCACTTTCTCCTTCTGAAAAAGCTGCCCTGTCTAGCGAATCCGTATAAATATGAACAGCAGCGCCTTCTGTTGCAGTGATTGATTTTGCGAACTCAATCGCCCGTTCCATATATTCATGTTCATATGTAACGGCTAATTTATCAATAGCGGTCGTGATGACTTCACCGTCTGTTTCTTCCCGTATGACGATAACGGGCTCTTTCCCAGTTGTCATAATTGTGAATGGTTCTCCCGGGCGACTTGTGACAAGTTCCTTCATTGCCTTCTGATTTCTCTCAAATAGCGAAGTGCCTTCGACGCTAGCAAGCATAGTCGCAGATGTGTCCACTATAAGAATTGCGTGACCACCGACCGCCTCTTCTTTATTAAGGTAAGGTTCTAGTAAAATGAATACTAACAGTAGTAGTGCCGCCATTTGCAGATAAAACAAGGCATTCCGCTGCAAGTTTTTCAAGTAAGGAGACACCCTTGTTTCCCGCATCGATTGTTCCCAGAACAATGTCGATGATATCGTTGTCGTTTCGTAGCGTTTTCGGAAAAAGTAATAAAGAAGGACGGCCAAAGGAAAAACCACCGTCCAACCATTCACTAACTTATCAAATCCCACTTAGCCGCCTCCATCTATCAGTTTCGTCAAGAGTACCCCTTTTTCAAATTTCAATAGAAATTAAGAAGGGGTTGAATTGATGCTTTTTTGTTTTCGTTGTGAATCGTAAGAATAGCTCTTTGAACATATGTTCGATATACTGAATATAAGGAGGTGAATTATTATGACTTTGGAAAGAGGTCTGTATTGCTCGGGTCGAAATTTGTTAATCAACGCTGATGTGAATGGTGCAGCAAATATTTTGAAGAAAGCATTGTATAGGTTAACAAAAGAAACTGATTTCAATATTGAAACAGTAAATGTTTGGAACTCAAAATCAATTGTTAAATAAAAGAAGTCCCAACGGCAAGACCAATGGGATAGAGGGTCTGGGCGTTAGTAGACCGCTAATGTGACAGCCCCACTGCTCGTTAATCGTTCAGGTTCGCTTAGATATTAAGAGAATACATCGACACGACAGAAACCCCTTCCTCAAAAATGTGTTAGCATTTTAGGTGGGGGAGCATTCATCGCACCCATCCTGCATGGCGCATTTTTTTCGTTACTGTTTCCATGACCCCTTCAGTAACTTCTGCACGAATAAGTTGAATACCGAATTTGCGGGCAAGCGCTATCATTTGTGCTTCATGTGCCGATTTCATTTCCAGGTAATCTTGAATTGCACGCCTCGTCATAGTCACTTCGATGCCGTCGCCGCTCTCGATGTCGACAAATCGGATATCCCCCTCATAATCAGGTATTTCTTCCACTTTCGAATGAATCGTTACAACACGTACGTCACCGCAAATTCCGGGCAAACGGCGGAAAAGATGTTCCCATTTTCCGACCTCTTCAAGTCCATCTGTCAGGATGAACAACACCGTTACTGCTTTTGGAATAGACGCAAGTGCTCGGTCAGTGAAATTTTCTGTTGATCCCGGATCGTCTATCGCCGAAATGAATTTCGTCACCGCGGCTCGATGGGCAGCACCTTTCTTTCGAAAAAAGGTATCCTGTCCATCATTCCATGTTGAAAACGACAGTGTATCTCCGCTTTTAAGTGCTAATTGCCCAAGTGCAATTGCCAGCTGTCGCGCATAGTTCCATTTTCCATCTGCTCCCATCGACTTTGTCGAGTCGAGTAAAATATGGATTCGCATATCCTGCTCATCGAGATATTGCTTAATGTAAGGCTTATCCGTTCGTGCATAGACATTCCAATCTATATGGCGCAAATCATCACCCGGATGATATTCTCTGAAATCGGAAAAATCAAGGGAGGAACCTGTCTTCCTTGAACGATGCGTCCCTTTATGATGTCCGAGACGACCCGATCTGGATACAATTGATAGGGCACCAAGCCTGTTCGCCAATCTATTGGGAAATAATTCGTCGTTCATTGCACCGAGGCTCCTTGCCGTACTTCTTCAATCAACTTAACAATCAGACCGTCAACGTCAACGCCCTCCGCTTCCCCTTCATAATTGATGAGAATGCGATGACGCAGCGCAGGTTTGGCAACTGTTTTAATATCCGCAATAGATACATGATAGCGCCCTGACAAAAGCGCACGCGCTTTGGCGAGTCTGATAATTGACTGGAGGCCACGTGGTCCGCTTCCGTACTGGACATATTTTGCCCAGTCATCCGAAGAACCGCTGTTGTTTTGGGTTGCTGAAACAAGATCTACCGCGTAATTAATCATTTCATCCGCAATAACAACTTCTTTGACCATTTCTTGCGCCATGACGATTTCTTCCGCATCCATTACTTTTTGAATTTCGATCTGTTGCGGTCCCGTTGTTCGTAGAATTATTTCCTTCAGTTCGGATTTCGCTGGATACGGCAGTATTATTTTACAAAGAAAACGATCCATCTGTGCTTCCGGCAATGGATAAGTTCCTTCCATCTCAATCGGATTCTGCGTTGCAAGAACGAAAAACGGACGTGCCATTTGTCTCGTCTCTCCAAGTACCGTAACTGTCTTCTCGCCCATCGCTTCAAGTAAGGCACTTTGTGTTTTCGGAGTAGCTCGGTTAATTTCATCAGCCAATATCATTTGGCTAAAAATTGGTCCTTCTTTAAAAGCGAAGCGCTGCATCCCTTCTTTGTCCCGTTCCAGAATGCTTGTCCCCGTAATGTCAGCCGGCATTAAATCCGGCGTAAATTGGATCCGGGAAAATGATAAATCGAGCACTTCTGAAATCGTTCGTATCAGCATTGTCTTTCCAAGACCGGGCAATCCTTCCAACAGTGCGTGCCCATCTGCCAAAATCGAATAGAGTGAAAACTCAACCGCTTCCTGCTGTCCGACGATAAATTTCGCAATTTCATCTTTAACTACTCCTAGTTTTCCACTCATTTCTTCAAATTGCTCTGGTGTAAATGGCATACGTACACTCCCATTCTGTCTTCATTCGATTGAGGAAAAGTAATCAGAGAGGATGTGCTGCAAATCTGGCGGCAGCTTCATCTTATCCGTGCTTTTCAAGTAGGAATCTTTATAATTTCCGATGACCTCTTTGTATGGCCGGATTGTTCCTTTTTCAACAGGACCTTCTGTTTCTCGTTCTTCGATGAAATTCCCATCACTCAGATCCCCGCCAACAATGGAGGGTTCATTTTTTTCACCTACACGGTCATTCGGGATTGAAAGAAGATTTCTTCCTCCTGAACCTTGTCCCTGTCCCTGTCCTTGCCCTTGTCCTTGTCCTTGGCCTTGTCCTTGTCCTTGGCCTTGTCCTTGTCCTTTTCCTTGTCCTTGGCCTTGTCCTTGTCCTTGTCCTTGTCCTTGGCCTTCGCCTTGTCCTTGGCTCTGTCCTTGACCCTCGCCCTGTTCATCGCTTTGTTCTTGACCCTGGTTCTCATCTTCATTGTCGTCTTCATCATTTCCTTCTGTTGTTCCCGGTTTCATGTCACTGGGAGGTGCAGAAGAATTATTCTCTGAACTTGCCATACCAGACAAAGCAGGCGCTTTACCAATTTTATTTAGCGCGCTCTGTGCCTTCCCTGTATTTTCCGCAAGTATATCCGAAAGTTTTCCAAGTTCGTCCAGTTCCTTTTCTTCAGCATCGCTTAAAGAATCGGCAGCGTCACCAGATTTCTTAGCTATTTCTTTTTTGTCTGCAAGACGCTGTTCTTTCAATCGTAATTCCTTCTGTTTCTTAACAAGTTCTTTCAACATCTCTTCTGATGTTTCCGCTTTTAAAAGCTTTTCAGCAAGTTCTTGCAATTCGTTTTTCACTTTCGGTAATTCTTCTTTTTTAATTAAATCCTGCACTTTTTTTTTGATCTCTTCAATAATCTCTTTTTCCTTTTCAATCGCTCCCGCTTCCAACTGCGCTTCAGATGGAAACGTGACTAATAGGGCAAGACAAGCAGATACAATAAAGAATCCGCTTAACATTTTCGGATTTACATACCTTTTTTCCCGTTTTTTAAACCGTTCAAATGCGTTTACCACTTTTGACTCAGCTGTGCTAATGATAGCAGGGGCAAGATGAGTTTCACTTACTTCGACATCCATCGCTGTAATGAGAAGGTTATCAGGCATAAAATTGTCTAGCTGCCGTACTGCTTCGGCTTTCCCGGATCTTTTGTAAACAATAGAAACAATCGTTACTAACAGCACCAGAACTGCACCTACAAATGCGCTACGTCCATAATAAGGAAATACGAACAGTCTGGAACCGACTAATATTAGTACCGCGAAAAGGGATGCGGCAAAGATGCCAGTCTGCACTTTGTAGACAGCTTTTTCAAAATGTAGCCGATACAGAGCCGCCCTTACATATTTCTTTAATAATGATTTCCTTTCCATTCGTTCACTTCCTCATCATTTAGAACGTTTCATATTAACTCGCAGTTTTTTTACAGAAATGAATATTGAAATGACTGTAAGGGACAAGTAAAAAATAACATAGCTTATCCAAATCGGAAATTTCACTTGTGTCATTTTTAAGATACTATCCCCTACTTCCTCTGAAAGAAGTGAAGCGAAAAGTATTGCCGGATTAATCGACGCAAGGATATGACCAAAGATAGAAGGTGTTGGCATGGCCGTTCCTATAGGATTGAACATCTTCAACTGCATCACAATCAGAAATATAAAAGCAGTAACAACCGATAGGAATAACATCATTCCATACGTTGCAATCATGGAAACAATCGTTCTGCGAATAAGCGTAGAAAACATTACACCTACACTCCCGATTGCAAGTAACGTAACAAACAAGAAAAAGAACACTTTCACAAAATCTACAGGAGAAATGCCTCCGAATAAGAACACTAGACTATAGACCGGCAGTCCCGCTACAATAAGCAACAACAGAAATGCGATTGAAGAAGACAATTTTCCAGAAATGATTTGAAATGAACTTTGTGATGTCGTCAACAAAATCGGCAGTGTCTGTTTCTCTCTCTCCGAACTGATAGCTCCGGCCGTCAAACCCGGTGTTATGAATAATACAAGTCCGAGCTGGATAAAAGATAACAGCGCAAACAAGATAAAGCTTTCACTCGGCCTAAAATATGACGTTCCCGATACACTCATTGTTGTAAAAATGAAACCGAAAACAAAAATACACATTGCTATCATGTAGAATAGAATGCCTATGAAACTCTTCGGAGAACGGAACCTTAATTTTAATTCTTTAAAGAGCACCGGATTATTGAAATTCATCTTCATTTCAATCAGCTCCTTTCGTAATTTCCATGAACACATCTTCCAGATTAGTCACGTGTTCCATGAACGTTAGGATTGGAACGTTATGCATGATAGCCCGCTTCAGTAAATTAATCTGATCTTCTTCTGTTCCTTTATATGAAAATCTGAGGCCGTCGCCAGCATCTAACCGTTCAATGTTCGACACGAACGGATCTTCTTCAAAAAATGAGATGGGGCCATTAAGCGATCCAGTCAAGCGTACCGTGATGACTCTTTCACCGCGCAGCTTATCCTGAATTTCAGCGACTGAGCCATGAGCAATGAGTCGTCCATTATCAATCACTCCGATTTCATCACACATCTCAGCAAGTTCCGGTAAAATATGAGAAGAGATTAAAATCGTCTTGCCCATCTTTTTTAACGTTCTAAGTATGTCCCTCATCTCAACGCGTGCACGCGGATCAAGGCCGGATGCCGGTTCGTCAAGAATAAGTACCTTTGGATCATGGATAAGACTTCGTGCCAGGCATAGTCTCTGTTTCATCCCTCTTGATAAAAGATCTACATACGAATGACGCTTATGTGAGAGATTTACAAGTTCCAGCAATTGGGGTATAAGCTTTTTCCTCTCCGCTTCAGGAATACCATAACTTGCGCCGTAAAAGTCTAGGTATTCATCTGCCTTCAGTTGATCATAGACGCCAAAAAAGTCGGGCATATAGCCAATCATTTTTCGCACTGCCGCTGGATTTTCTCGGATATTCACTCCATCGATGAATACATCGCCCTCCGTTGGTTGTAATAAAGTTGCGAGAATGAGAAATGTCGTCGATTTTCCAGCACCATTTGCACCCACAAACCCGAATACCGTTCCCTCACTAAGTGTTAAATTCAAATTATCTAGCGCTTTGAACTGGCCATATTCCTTTGTCAATCCTTTTATCTCTATCATTTCGACACCTCCCCATTCAGCTTGAGCATAGGTGCAAGACCTTGATTACCATTTTTCTCATCATGAAAAATGATTCGGACAATAATTTTTCCATCTGGCGTTATATAGTCACTGATTTTTTCCGTCTTCACCAATTTCCCGGATTCGGATTGTTCAAATTGACCTGACCGTACATTTAATATGCTGACATCATATAACTGTTTTTGTATTTTCAATAGTTCCAGTGATGTCCATTTCATTTTCTTTCCGCTTAATTCCTTTGGTAATTGCCATGTTTGATTGTACACAGGATCATTAAAATAATACTCGTCATTCCCAAAGCCTTGAGAATCCGGCTGAGATTGCCCGTCCTCAGATAACATTGACATCTCCATCATTTCAGGTTCAACTGTAAACGCATCAGTTATCGTCACGTTTGCCTCTACTGGTTGCACGAGCAACGTCAAGGCCGAGACAGAAGCCTTCACCTTAAGTAATTCAACGGGAACAATCTGAGTATCCGTATAACCGACTACGACAGGATTCGAAGTATTATTCATATAATCATTGGAAAACGAAAGAACACTATCTCTCCTCATCTTCATCAGATCATCCTGATTGGCAAGTGGAGCACTCATGAACGGATTGAACATCGATTTTCTTGGAAGCAAAGTAGGCGTTTTCAACGTTTCATTCACTTGAGCTGTTTCACCTGGGCCAAGATCACCGATCGGAATCAGTTCTGCTCCTGACCAAATTGCAACTCCCGTCAATGCAAATGGAAAATCGTTCGTCACAGAACCCGTCAACTTCTTATTTGTGATCGTCAATTGAATATCGAAATCCCCTGTCTTTTCGATGTTTGTTTCTCCATACAACGACGCAACATTCCAATAACCCACATTACGGAGATGCATTTTTGAACCCGCTGCATCTCTTTCAACAACGGCCTGTTTATGAATAACCCCTTTCGAAGAGGTGAAAGCCTTATTTGATAATGAAGTACTGAGCGTTGTTTCTAAAGGGGCACTAAATGTGAAATCCCCGGACTTATTAGAAAGGATCGACTCTGCATAATAACCTGACAAGCTGCCATCCTGTTCCACATTTAATATAGCGGAATGTTGAATTTGAGCTCTTCCAATCCGATCTTTAGCCCCATATGCAAAAATGCCGATAGACGTCAGTATCGCAATAGAAGGTATAATCCACCAGGCATATTCTCTTTTATCTTTCCTTTTAAGAATAAAATACAGGACAGGTATAATAAGAATCATATAAAAGATGATAACTCCAAATAATAAAGGCGCAGATACTTTAAATGAAGGAAATAATTCGTTTGAGTCGCCAACCGAATAGACAATCGCATCACTCGGATTGTCATAATTATGCTGGCCCAGTTGCACTGAATACCCCGTTGCATCAAAAATTGTACTCCATAGGGCTGGCATTCCTGTCATTTTAGCGATTGGATCATCACCGACTGAGAAAGCAGTTTGCACAACTCGCCCCTTGCCTGCCTGAGAGTAAGCAACGATGACATTTCCTGCATCTTCAAGCAAGGGCAGTGCTTGCGCATTTAACTCGGACATATAGGAGGGAATCTGACCGTCAAAACCTTTTGTACCTGCCCAATTATTCAACGCCTCTGAATTCGCTCCCGTACGGTCTTTCAGTGTTAGAGGCAAGTAGTCAGAGAAAACGCCTGCTTCTGCTTTTACGTTATCAGACCCGCCGATTACCAAAATGCCTCCTAAACGAACCCATCCCAACAGGGCCTCTTGTTTCTTGCTTGATAAGTCAGCAAGCGGATATTCATCGATGATGATAAAATCTGCCGCCCCCCATCCTGCGGCTTCTTCCGGTATATTGGCTTCTCCCATTTTCGAGGTACTAATGATTTGGTTATTTGTTGTATTTAAAATTTGACTATTTTTTAAAGCAGAAAGACGATCTGGATTATCCGTAAATGTGACGATGAATGTCGATTCATCATCATAGAGAACTGTCGTTAGTTGTTGCGCACCTTTATGTACAATTTCTTTTCCTTTTGCCCATCCCCCCTCATAAAGGTAAATTGTTTTTGTAGTCGACATACCATTCATGCCGCCTATATCAGTCATCTTCGGGATCACTAGTGAAATCGTTTTAGTCTCTCCAGGCCCTATATCAAGAGGAATCGCTTCCCCGCTGCCTGTCCTATAGGAATCGGGAATATCGATAACCAAATCTCCGCTAAATGCAGTGCCGTTATTTTCGACTATTATTTTAAGCGGGGCACCTTTTCCCTCCTTTGCTTTCCCGTCGATCCCTGCCGACACACTCACTTTCAAATCCGGAGCTGCAAGTGCATGAACAGTCGAATTGAAGGCAATCGACCCAATTAGCAAAAACAAAAAAACTGCAAACTTCTTCCTCATAGCATTACCCTCCTGTCACGCTGAATAGAAGTCTATCGGTAGACCGCTAGTTCTCATCTATTAGTACGAAAAAGTTAACCTAAAGTTTCTCTATTTCTCAATAATTGTAATCTTTCTGTAATCGTTCGGCGTGACTTTGTACAATTTGCGTGAATGCATCTACTTGTTTCAGTCCAAATGACGATTCATAACCAATCAGCCATGTATCTCGCGTCAATTCAAATTCTTCTTCATTATTCAAAAGCGGCATTTTATTAACATCTTCATCTCCTGTCAATGTGATTGACGGTAATATCGCGTAACCTATACCATTTAACGCCAATTGTTTACATGTCTCAATCTGATCGACTGTAATTTGACGCCCCGGATTCTGATCAAAATGACGTTGCCACCAACGCTGAATTTCCATGTGGTAATTCGAGTCACTTTTAAACTGTATAAATGGCCGTTCTGTATCTTTCAATTCATCGATAGACGTAATTTCCCGGTCCACTAAATAGAGGCGATCCCGGAATAAATAGGTTTTTTTACTCTTCCAATCTACTTGACCGCGCACAATTCCGACGTGGGCTTCTCCCTCATATAATGCTTTTACAATTTCCGAACTCCATCCCGTTATGAGCGATATCTTGGCATCCGGGTAAATTTCCACATATTCCTTCAATACTTGGGGCAACCAGGTCTGTCCTACGATGGACGCACATGCAATTTTCAATGTGCCATGCACTTTATCAGCCATCGAGGCAATCATTTCAAATGTTTCGTCTCGCTTCAAAATTGCTTCACGTGCATAAGAGACAATGATTTCTCCCGCTGGCGTTGGCTCAAGCCCTTTCTGCGATCGGATGAACAATAATGTTCCCCACTCCTTTTCAATTGACTGTAACCGCTGGGAAAGAGCCGGTTGCGATAAAAAAAGTCGCTCTGCGGCCTTTCGCATATTCCCCTCTTCTGCTAGTGCTTTTATGATTTCAAGTTCTGTCGTTGTCATTCAAATACCCCTTTCCACGTGGAATTTTCAGTATCAGCAGCAAGCTGATAACAGCAAAAATTGCTACAGTAATGTATACCCATTGCAACGAGCCATCGAGCGCATTCTGTAGCAGATGAACTTTTGTTGCGGGTATAGTCTGTCTCATTTCATCTGTCAGAAGTAAATTGACATCATCCAAATTATAATTCAGGTCCGTTTTCTTGAAACGAGCCATTAACATGCCATTTAAAATCGCTCCGAAAAGGGCCGCTCCTATTGTGTTTCCAAAATTCCGCATGAACATATTAGCAGCAGTCGCGGATCCCCGGGTTTCTCTTGGAACCGCTCCTTGGATTGTTACGATGAACGATGTACTTGTCAATCCCATGCCAACGCCTACAAAGAAGCTCGCCAACGCAGCCCACCATGGTCCAGATCCTGCATCCATTATGACAAACAATATTGTACCAACTATCAGTGATAAACCACCCGCGAAAGATACAAGGAACGTGCCATGGCGAATTAACAGATGTCCAGCAACTGACGATGCAATCGGCCATCCTATAGACATTGCAGTCAACGTAAACCCTGCAATGATCGCTGGTTGTTCCATTACGCCTGTAACAAATGTTGGCAAATAAGAAGAAACACCTATCAATATAACGCCTGTCGTTAATGACACTAGATTCGCATATAAAATGACGGGATTTTTCCACAGCGCAAACGGCATTACAGGATTTATCGCTTTTCGTTCGACCCTAACAAATAACACTAATGATCCTAGTCCTACAACAATGAGGGCGATACTGTAAAACGAAATGCGACCGAATGCCTGACCACCTTCAACAAGCCAAAATAAACTAGTAGATAGAGTTAGCGTGAGTAAGAAGGCGCCTTTGTAATCGATCGAAACTTTTTTCTCTCGTTGAGGTTCATGAAGAAAGAAATAAATACCAGCCATTGCAAGGATCCCAAGGGGCACATTCACCCAGAAAACGAACTTCCAATTCATATATTGGACGATGAGCCCGCCAATGACCGGACCTGACACTGCCGAAATCCCCCACACACTTGATAAATATCCTTGAACTTTTGCCCGTTCTTCTGTCGTATAAATATCGCCGACAATTGTCGTAGCGATCGGCATGACTGCACCTGCCCCAAGACCTTGAATTAATCTAAAAATGATCAACTGCTCCATCGAAACAGCAAAACCACATAAAATCGAGCCAATTAGAAAGAGTGTCAATCCAATAAATAAAATCGGCTTTCGACCAAATAAGTCTGCGAGTTTACCATAAATAAGGACTGTAACCGTACTCATCAATAAATACGAAGAAAAAACCCAACTATACCGTGAAAAACCACCAAGATCTGATGCAATCGAAGGCATCGCGGTAGATACAATCGTCGCTTCCACCGCACCGACAAACATTGCCAGCATGACAGAAATGAGCACAAGCGGACGATTCGTTATTTTACTATTTTTCACAATCTATCATCCTCCTTTTAAACTAAGAAAAGTGTAAGCGCCTGGGTAGAGGCGACAGGCATAAGACGGGCTGGCGAAGTAGCGTTCTTTGCTGCATAGCCGGACCGACTTATGACCCGAGCCTCTAGGCGCTGAAGCTAGACAATAAGAAAAGCGCAAGCGCCTGGTCAGAGGCGACAGGCATAAGACGGGCTGGCGAAGCGGCGCTCTGCCGCATAGCCGGACCGACTTATGACCCGAGCCTCTAGGCGCTGGAGTCTGGACAATAAGAAAAGCGCAAGCGCCTGGAATACGAACGTGAAATACCCTTTCCTCAAGGTTATCTATAAACAAGAACTTAAGAGTACGCCAAATACACAAAAAGGCTCCTACTAGGAGCCCGTAATTTGACCAATGCTGTTATTGTGCTGAATAAATATACTTTTTAAACTGCTTCATTATTACTCTTCGTGTTAATATGCCCGCAAATGTGCCGTCTTGTTCTGTCACACAAAGAAATGTATGATCAATTAATAAATCGAGGCCTTTTTGGAATCGGTCCGTCGTTTTTATGGATGGCAAATCAGTTTGCATAATTTCATCGACTTTTAAATCTGCTAGTCTTTCGTATTCAATACGTTCAAGACCCAATATAGAATCTGTGATCATTCCCATACTGAGAAGTCCCTTAAGATGGTATTTCGCATCAAGAACCGGAATAGCTGAATAACCTGTTTTTGTTAGAACAAGGAGAGCGTGCTCTGCATTATTTCCAACCTGCACGTGCGCGACTTTTTCAGAAGAAATGATAAAATCCGCTATCGGTGTGAAGAGAAAGTCTTTATTGTTTACAGATATCATGTAAATCTGCTCCTTCTGTAGCTATGCTGTTCATCTTAAAACTACATATCTATCATATCATAAGAAGGGCTTTCTAACCCTATATCCAAAAAAGAAAACCCCTTCAGTTAAGAAGAGGTTGCGTAATAGAAAATGACAATTCCTATAAAAAATACGGCGACAAGAGCGATCCAAATTATCGGATTCAATGTAAATGGATGATCTTCAATCTCCGCGGGAATCTGACTGCCCTGAGCTCCAATAACAGCTTCTGCCTTATTCCATTTCTTTACGGAGACGAAGCCGATTATGCAGATGATTAAAACAACAATAATTAATGGAACTGCCCATATACCCAATGCACATCTCTCCTTTTGAAGTTAGGATGTGCAAAATGGCTAAAAGTTATCCTTAAAACGGTGAATTGTTAAGCCATTGACCGCCATCGAGAGTTACAATTTCTCCATTCATGTACGAGGCTTTATCAGACATGATGAATGCTGCAAGCTCTGCAATCTCTTCAGGTTTTCCAAGACGGCCTAAAGGAATCGATTCCAGTGTACGCTTTGCAGCTTCTTCAGACTCCCATAACTTTTCTGCTCCGCCCGTTCGTTCAATCGGACCCGGTGCTATACCATTTACACGGATTCCATATTGGCTTCCCCATTCCACTGCCAAAGTTCGAGTTAACGACATAACACCTGCTTTAGCCGCCGCTGAATGAATGACGCCAGCGCCAGCATCCCAGGCATACGTTGCAAGCATATTCAAAATCGAACCTTTTTGACCTTTTTCGATCCAGTATTTTCCAACAGCACTTGAACAGTAAAACGTTCCATTTAGTACGATATCAATAACAGACTTCCAGCCATTTGGTGATAACTCTTCTGCCCTGACGATGAAGTTCCCTGCTGCGTTGTTTACTAATCCATCAATCCGACCGAATTTTTCATCCGTAAAAGCAACAAGTGCTGCAACTGATTCAACACTGCGCACATCCATCTGAAATGTATGTGCGCGCTCTCCGATTTCATCCTGAGCTGCTTTCAATCTATCTATATCTCTACCTGTAATAACAACTTGTGCACCTTCAGCTGCAAATTTCTTCGCCATGTATTTCCCCATTCCATTCGATCCACCTGTTACGATTATGACTTTTTCATCAAACATTCCTATTCCCCCTTGTAATGAATGAATATTCACTCATAATTGTAACATGTTACTGCGCTAATGACGAGAACAAAAGCATAGACCAAAAACGGCCAACGAATTTTCTACGTTGACCGTTTTTCTTAAGCATTATTCTTAAAATACTTTTCTACAATTTCTTCTACCGGAATCGCTTTACTATATAAAAAACCTTGTGCTTTCTGACATTTAGCTTCGAGTAGAATTGTTGCCTGTAAATCCTTTTCCACACCTTCTGCAATGACTTCCATCCCAAGATTATGAGCTAGATTGATAATTGTTTTCGCTATTGCTTCATTCTTAACATCAATTTCAATGTCTTTTATAAAAGAACGGTCGATTTTAATAATATCAATTGGATATTGCTTCAAATAACTGAGTGAAGAATAACCCGTGCCGAAATCATCAACAGAAATGAAAATCCCGATCTTTTTCAGTTCATTAAGCGTCGTGAGGGTTTCGTCCATTTTCGTCAATGCGCCTTCTGTTATTTCCACTTCAAGAGAAGAGGGCACGATACCATAACCGGAAATTTTCTTTTTTAACTTATCTACAAAGTCTTCCATGCTAAACTGCTTTGGTGAAATATTCACGGCGATCCTAACCGGTTTGAACTGTTTATCTTGCCATTCTTTCAGCTGGCTGCATACCTGATCTAACACCCAATCACCAATTCCATGAATAAGTCCCGATTCTTCCGCAATAGGTATGAATTGCGCCGGGGAAACAAATCCGAATTTCCCATTGTTCCATCTGAGAAGTGCTTCGAAACTGCTAATATATCCCGTTTTCAAATCGACTTGCGGCTGATAATGAACCGTCAATTCATTTAATTCAATTGCCCTGCGCAAATGCGACTCCATCAGAGCTTCATCTGTGAAAGACATATTCATCTCTTCTTGGAAAAAGCGATAATGAGATCGGCCGCGATCTTTTACAAAGACAAGTGCTTGTTCTGATTTCCGCAATAGATCTTCAAGTGTTTTTCCATCTTCCGGATAAACAGCAATTCCGATCGATGCGGACATGAAATATTCTTGGTGATTATAATAAAATGGTTTTCCGAAATCATTCAGCAACCTTTGTGCAAACTCCTCCGTCTTCGGCACAGAGTGATTTTGCAAAGAGACTATAAATTCGTCACTGCCGTTACGGTATAATCTTGCAGTTGCAGGACAGATTACTTTTAATCTTTCCGCGACCATTTTCAGAATTTCGTCCGCACCATTATGTCCAATAGAATCATTGATTAATTTGAAACGATCAAGTCCTAAATGTATGAAAGATACTCTTTTATCACTTTTCAATGCGTAGTGAGAATCTTCCTTGAAGTGCTCTTTCATGGCACGACGATTCCAAAGACCTGTCAATTGGTCGTGATAGGAAAGGTAAAGAAGTTTTTCATTATTTTCCTGATGCACGGATGTATCCCTTAATATTAACTGAATTTCTTTCACTTCATTATCTACCAAGACGGGGATTGTTTTCAAATACATCGGCAATAACCGGCCACGTTTATGGAAAAATGATGCCCCTTCCATCTCTATCGATTCTCCCGCTAGCGTGCGAGACAAAAACAGTTGGAATTCCGCTATTTTTTCCTCTCCAAAAAGGTTCAGAATGGAACGGCCGGAAAGTTCTTTAAATCGATAGCCAAATGCTAAATGGACTGCACGATTCGCATAGATAATTTTCAAATTCCGATCAATGGTTATAATCGGATCAAGATTATGGTCAATTATGGAATTATATTTATGCTGTAATTCTTTTTGTAATTCTCTTTCAGCTGCGATATCATCCCGTTCATGCAATTCGATAATTATAACTTCCCCACCGTGCTCTTCAGTATGATATTGAAAACCCACTTCAAACATCACACTCATCTCATTGTGAGTCGCCCGAATCTTAGCTGGGCAAGATGATTGGTTTTGTCTTTTTTGTAACTTGCGGTTGATCGGAATCCATAGGCCTCCAAAAAAACTAGCTGCCGATTGGTTAGCGACACCTGAAAAGTAATGCATAGCCAATGAATTGGCATAGCACACCTCAAAAACACCTTGCTTATTTTTTTCTATAAGTATCGACATCTTGAACGAATGGTCGAAAATATAAGACGCTATTATTTTTTCTAAACGTTCTTCTATTTTAGCGTTTCCCATGAGTTCCTCCATTTGTAGTGCATCTATCTGACCTATTAAAAAGGATTTTGATTAACTACTCTCTATTTGTCTGAAAGCTCAACAAATAATGGTCATAACAAAATTAGATTGTGCTACTTCTTTAGATTTATGTATCGAAATAAAGCGCGACTTTATTTGTCGGATGACCTGCTGCCAATGTGGAATAGACATGCCCACAACCCCATAACTAATAGTATAATGTTATTTTATGTTGAATTGGTATGTATTCTCAGTATAATATGTCGGAAGTTGTAAATTTCTTTCATTCTTGGTATTATCAAAACATATACAATCATACAATCTTCCAGAGAAGGAGGTCTATTTTGAAAAATAATCATTCCATCCGACAATTAGCAATTGCTATTTATACGGTTAATCGTCATGCAAAAACAGCACCTGATAATAAAGAGCTCTATGGCCTGAAGAAAATGGCACTAGAGAAACTTCTTAGCTCCGGCAATGCAGAAAAAATCGGGTTACATTTCGTCGACAATCCGAAATTCAGTAAGCAACACTCGACAGTCCTCGTCCGGTGTGACGAATTCCTCTTTCATACGATCCCGGCAAAAGATGACTTCAATACACTTCCCCACCTCGGACAACAAGATCCTACTTCTCGCAATCCACAAGAACGGATGAGCCTGAAAACAGCGCGTGAGCTTCTTTCAAACTATGCCGAACCTTTTCAACAAAAAGTAGCTGAGAAGAAAAAAGCTGTTCCAAAAAAGTCGATTCACAGCATACAGAACACCCAAACTTTCCGATCCTCTTATTTGGATGGCAAGTGAACGGGCGGGACTCGCCCGTTTTTTAAGAGGTCCGAAAATATAAATCAAACACACAGGTGGATTAGCCAAAAGTAAACGGTAAATAACTATTTACTCTTGTCATCAACTATTGGATGCTCTGTGTACAGGTGCTTTTGGATTGCTTTGGATTGAAAAACGCCTACATGATTACCGTTTTTTTGATAGATAGGGATGCTACTTTGTCGCATCCCTATCTATTTTTTTCGGTAATCCTGTGATGGTCTTTCATCTGTCACTCTCCAAAGGCACAGGTAACATAGTACTAAAGCTTCTTGGAACGAATTAGAATTCCTACCAATACTGCGCTTCGACGCTTTGTGGATGCCTCCGTAATAAGCCAGAAAGAAGACCACTTGGGAGGGATTGAGCTGCATCCCTCCTTGCTCTTATCACTCCGGCTACCACGAAGTCGCGCCTTCGCTGGATGGTCTATTTGCGAAAGCACATTTCGTTAACTGTGTTGAAATCTGCAATCTGGAGTGCGTCTTTCTTGAATATAATTAATGTCAACTAGTAATCACATTATAATCTCGGCATATACATCTCAACATCACATTTCTCTCAATATAGAACACTCTAGCGCAGGCGCGGCAAAGGGGTCGCCGAAGCCGTAAGACTGGATGCGAAGCGCTAATCCAAGCTTACGGCGTAAGGCATCCGCAAAGCGCCAAGCGTTATACAATCCACACCCTAAATTACAACTCTCTCATTAATTGAGCACCACAGCAGATTCAATTTGATTCTTAATTTCAACTTATATAGTTAACGATTTTTTTAGCTGTTTTCTATGAAAATCACCTTTAAGGGGTTAATGAAAAATATAAGTTTTTTCAACTTGGATCGATATCCAGACCCCAAGCGCCCACTTATTTAATTTGTTCAGCAATGACTTTTTCAAAGTCAACAAGAAGAATCATATCGCTATCACGCTTAATCACTCCGGAAACAGGCACTTTATTGCCTGTATACATATCTGAGGCAGGTTCGATATCAGAGAAATTGATACGTTGGATTTGAGTAACGGCCGTTACATCCAGGACAACTGTTGTCCCGTCAAATTCCGCTACGATATATTTCGAATCGTCATTATCATTACTATCTGCATTTCCTGTCACTTTCTTCAAATTGATGACCGGTAGTACTTCTCCACGTAATTGAATGATACCTTCAATATACGGGTGAGCATGCGGCAATACAGTAACAGGAACAGGTTGAATAATTTCACGCACGTGCTGAATCCCAATTCCAAAGTTATTTTTCCCTACTTGAAACTCAACAAATTCAAAGACTTCATATGTTACTACATCCGACTTCATTGCATTCACCTACTCATCTCCTATGTTTTAATAATTTGTACTGCATTAATTGAACACTTATATCTATTTTCGGCATATTTCTATTACTATTTAGGTTTATTAATAACTTTTATATAGGACTTGTGTCCCTTTGTCACTAAACCCTTTTTCAACAAGCTTTTCATACATATCACGCGCAAGCTGTAAGCCTGGAAGTGCCAGTTTCATCGCTTCTGCTTCCGCTAGCGCTATATTCATATCCTTAAGGAAATGCTTAACATAAAAACCAGGTTCGAAATCACCATTTAACATCCGGGGGGCTAGGTTTGACAATGACCACGAACCTGCAGCTCCTGTCGAAATAGATTGCAATACAGTCTTTGGATTCAGTCCCGCCTTTTCTGCATACGCTAATGCCTCGCAAACTCCGATCATATTCGAAGCGATAGCAAGCTGATTGCACATTTTCGCGTGCTGTCCTGCACCTGCTATTCCTTGATAAACTATATTTTTTCCAAATACCGATAAAACCGGCGATATTTTGTCGAATGTTTTTTCATCTCCGCCGCACATAATCGACAAAGTACCATTCTTTGCCCCAACGTCCCCTCCGGAAACCGGTGCATCGATGGTTTCCATCTGCAGCTTAGCTCCTGCTTCCGCTATACGCTTTGCCAGTGCAGGGCTGGATGTCGTCATATCGATAAGTATTTGACCTGCTCGACCAGTAGACAGAATACCACCGACGCCAAAATAGACTTCTTCGACATCTGCCGGATACCCAACCATCGTGAAGACCAAATCGGCATGCTCCACTGCTGCCACCACAGTATCTGCCCAAACCGCTCCAGCTTCAATAAGAGAATCAGCTTTCCCTTTTGTTCGTGTATTTACGACCACTTCATAATTACTGTCTAAAAGATGTTTGACAATACTAGTCCCCATAACCCCTGTTCCAATGAATGCAATTTTTGCGATTTCCATCTCAATTCCCCCTATTCAATAAATGTATTACTTTCAATCCTACCAAAGATAAATCTCTCTTTCATCATTCACTTCTTATTTTGTACAAAAAAAGGAGGACGGACCCTGTAATAGGGCTCCGTCCTCAAAAGGGGGAAATGAGAATGTTGCTGTGTTCTATCTTAATTTCCCCCCTTTTCACGCATATTAAACATTGTTTGCAAAATATTTATTCTTTATTTTATCGAGTTCCTCGATAAAATGGTTTCCTTCTTTTACTGAGACCTTATGTGAGCCATACCTAACTTTATCGTACGTATTGAATAACGCATCATTTTGCCCCCAGTCCATTCTAAAAAACCACTCTTTAACAGTTTCTCCTTTTAAACGTGGAACTTTTGAAGATTGTGCTTCCTGCTCAAATTCCCTATAAGCAGTTCTCACAGCGTCGACAGACTCTGAATAATCGTAAACAAGTTCTTTTTTCTTCTTATTCTTTTGCCTTCCACCTGACCTGAAGGTATGATCAGTATCTTTACCTGACAAATGTGTTTTTCGTCTTTTTGCGATTAGGATAAATGCAACAAGAGCAATTATAAAAATCCCTAGCATTAACACTAATTCTATCTTCAAAAATACTCCACCAAAAACCTTTATGTCATCTACCATATTGAAGTCAATAACGGTGTACTCCGGCTTTTCAGTTTCTTCAATAAGCTTTTCCCTCGCCGCATCAAATCTAGCAATAAACCAATCAATTAAAGGGGTTATTCCTTTTCCAATCAGCATGAATAGCCCGCCGAATAGAAAACCGGCTGTCACGATGATAACTAACCTGACTGGATGCAATAGATGATAGACGGCCAGAAACGTAATGACTCCCAAACCTAAGATCGTTGCAAACATTTTTCCCGCATCCCCTAAATTGAAATTACGGAGATGCAAGCCAATTAAGCCTATCACTATGAAGCGAATGATAAAGTAAATGACCGTCGTCATCAAATACAGAACAACTTGCAGATTCATCAGAACGTCTGCATTTGCATTGACGAAAAATAGCTTTAGAATAAAGTAAAAAAAAGCAAAGAAAACCGTATTCAACACAAGATATGGCCAGCCATTAGCTTTTGTCTCGCCAAAATTCACTTGCAACCGCCAAAAGGAATAGACAAACAGCATAAATACAACCACTAATGGTATCCCGTTAAAGTAAAATGGCATGGCTAACAACGCGGCCAGTAGGATTCCGATGCCTAATGAATACTCCATTTTAGAAAATAGCAAATACGTAATGCTCCCTATTCCCATGGACAAAATCAGCCATAAATAATGTGAGTCTACACTTGAACCATTCGTTAAGAAAAGGAATAGATAGACAATTAGGAACAGCTCAAGAACAGTTCTTTCCGAACTTATTAATCGGATCCTGTTTCTTTCAGTTCCTTCTTGAGCCATTTATCGTCCCCCCCTTCATAGAAACTATCCAATTTGACTTGATTATATTTGGTCCATCTTTTCACAAATGAACTGAACCGTTCAGGCTCATGCGTGATGAGTATAATAGTTGGAGGTAAAATCCCTTTAGACTCCACCTTCTGCAATACATTCTCAAATGGCAATTTAGCATTTTTATCCGATAACTTTGCAAGCATTTCCAGCGTTTTTTGATACTGAATTTTACCAGTCCCCGCCGGCAGATACATATAGGGTGTTGCACCGAATGTACGGATATTTATAACAATCGCAAATGGAATCGAATTTCGTGTGCAATAATCGACATAAGAAGCAAGCCGTTCAATTTTCAGATTAAAATCTTCAGGCGAACGCATTTTTTCAATCGCATTCATAATGAATAGAATCGACTGCTCGGTAACCGGCAAATACTCTTTTGTTTGTAATTTCTGCATGCGTGCGCTTGCTGTCCAGTGAATTTGATCGAATCGGTCTGAGGGGACATAATCACGTGTTCCAACGGGCTGAAATACATCATAGAAAAGTGATTGTCGCTGATCCACTTCCCCTGGCCTAAATGGAGAGGGTTGAATTTCCCCTTTTAACGGAACAATTTTCGGATAAACAAGGTTTTCCTGTTTGATTGGTTCGGCCAACTCCAACAAGACCGACCCATCCCCAGAAATATGCGGGATATCAATTGTCATTCGTGTAATTCTAGCTATTCCACGTTTTCTGCCTTCCAACGGGATTGTAATTCTTATCTTTTCTCCGCTACCGATTGCAAATGGTACAGTGAAATCAAAAATACCGCTGAAATGTTGAAGATTTTCCACCGCTGGTATGACAGAATCCTCAATTGATAATGTTAACGTTCCGTTCCAAATAGGTATTTTGCCATTTTCAAATTCAAATACAACTTCATTTACTGATCCTATAAGAAAACGGCTACGATTGCGCGGGGGTAAAAGTTTCAAATTTTTACCCACTTTAGAATAGTAAATGTTTTGGAAAGAAAACAGGGCAAAGACAGCTGCAAAACAAGCAGCTAGCTCAATTTGATTATAAATAAGCGCAAACAGGAAAAAGATTAGCGTAACTCCCATCCCTGTATGAATCGGTTTAAATCCTTCCTCATAACGAATCCATTTCATTAAACGGTCGCCTCGATTGGCGTCGGGATCGATTCGACAATGTCTTTCAATACTTCTTCCAGTTCTTTTGTTAACATCCCTTCTGTAGACAATTCCAGTCGGTGCAATGCCGCTGGTCCGATTACTTTTTTCACATCATCCGGGGTTGCGTAACTTCTGCCAGAAATATAGGCATGCGCTTTTGTCGCTTGAAAAATCGCCAAGGCGGCACGTGAACTAAGTCCAAGTTCCAAATAGGTGTGTTCTCTTGTAGCTCGAACGATTTTCAATATGTACCGTTCCACATCTTCATGTACAGCTACCTCTCCCGCTTCTTTTGACCATTTTGCCACTTCTGCCGGGCCAATGACTGAGGACGCCGTAATAGCACCTGGATTCTTCCCGTACTGCTTTAAAATGTGGTGTTCTTCTTCGAATGACGGATAACCTATATTCAACTTAAAAAGGAAACGGTCAAGTTGTGCAGCCGGTAGAGGAAATGTCCCTTGTTGAGACTCAATCGGATTTTGCGTTGCAATGACCATGAAAGGCGTCGGCAGTTTTACCGTTTCTCCATCAATCGTTACTTGTTTTTCCTCCATCGCTTCTAACAGGCTCGACTGTGTCCGTGGCGTTGCCCGGTTTATTTCATCCGCCAGTAAAATATTCGTAGATACAGGACCTTCCTTTAATATAAACTCCTGCACTTGGGGATTAAAATAACGGACTCCCGTTACGTCGGAAGGAAGTACGTCCGGCGTGAACTGAATCCTTCCAAAAGCACCTTGGAAAGCGTTCGCAAAAGTTTTCGCCATCATCGTCTTACCCGACCCTGGCACACTCTCAAGCAGAACATGCCCCTGTTGCAACAAAGCAATTAACATAAAATCAAATTCTGCTTTCCTGCCAATAATTGCATTATTCAATTCATCTCTAAATTCCTGCATTGTCGTCAATTAATTCCCCCCGTTTCTCAATATACCCTTCTATGTTTTCACCCAAAATGGATATCTTCTAGCTTAACTGTCGACTTTTTTTAATTCTTCATACTGATTCATAAGATTATCCAGCTTCCTGCTGAACGACATTGTCTCGTTATCGGTTAGCCCTTTTTTCGCTGCTGCATTCATCATCTTTTCGCGTATTAATTCGATTTCTTCTTCTAAATTCCACTCCAAGATAATCCCTCCTTGGATTAAACATAGCTGATTTTATATTATACAGGAATACGTACAGAATAAGAGAATGAATTTCCGACAGATTCCGACAACTCTAAACGATCAGACAGTCATATCAGCAATAGAAAAGACTTTACGTTATACTATTTTTAAGGCACACTATATAAGATAGAATATACCCAATGAAACATTCAGACGTTTCATACGTCTAATTTAACAAGGAGGGGTTTACGATGAAAAGCAGATGGAAACTTATATACGCAGCAATCGCGACCACTTTATTACTTACCGCTTGTGGTACAAGTCCCGAAACGGAGAATGATAGTACAAATGGATCTGCGAATGAAGTGGAGACAACAGACAAAGGTACAGTTACTGAAAATGAGGGAACGGAAACAGAGGTTGCTGATGAATCGACATCTCCTGATAGCCAAGTAGATATTTTGAAAGACGCACAGCTAAAAGAAAGCGATGAACAAAATTATACTATTTCTGTACTTCCTGATTATACATTGACCAGTGAAGAACCTGGCAAGGACAGTCTAATGGTAACAGGCGACGAAGCTGTGTTCATGCGTATTGAAACGGTGAAAAAGGAAGACGGCACATATGACTATTTAACAGATAATATGATTGCTGTACTTGAAGCGTCGAGCGATGGCGGTACGCCAACCGAAGTTACAAATGCAGAAGCAATTCCTGCTGCTGAAGGTATTGAAAACGCGAAAGTTCTTTCCGTAAAGGCTGAGACTGCGTCAATTACAGGAATCATCTTTGAACGTGACGAAATGATCGTTAGACTTACAATCTACGATTCCCCAAAAGAGGAGCATTTTGAACGTTTCCTTCACATGGGCGAAACGATTGTCAGTAAATAATAGAATACACAAGTTTGTAAGTGTTCATTATATTCAAAAAGAGACAATTCGTTCGATTTTGAACGAGTTGTCTCTTTTTACTTTTCTAATTCTGCATCCTTCATTTAAAAAAGGCAGAATCCACTTGAGGTTTTCTGTAAATATGACCACGTCCTCATATATCTGCATGCTAAATAAGCAGATGCCGATACATCACATCCCCGTCTATGTTCCAACTCACTATTTGGAAACACTTCTAAATCTTTGTTCCGTCAGTTTATTTATCATGGAATATGATTTGCTTTTTGCGCCCTCCGATTAGCACACTTTTTAAACAACAAAAATAGCGAGCCTTCCCTTAGTAATTTCGAGGTAAAGCCCGCCTGTTATCTATATATGCCGGATCGATTAATTAGGTACCCATCAATAACGTAGGCACCTTTCCGGTGGTTGCCAAAGCGAATATTATGGGGTATTCATTGTCCACTCTATAACGATGGACTTTTCAAATGCTCCATTACTTTCATTTTCATGATAGATTCTTAACCGAAAGCCCCAATTTCCGTATTAATTCAATTGCTTGATCTTGTTCTTCAATGGATAGAGAAGACATGAGGGATTCAATATTTTCAGCATGCTCTGGAAAGATGGATGTCATTAAATCGACACCAGCCGGGGTAATCGACATATATGTCACCCGTTTATCTTCCTCGCAAAAGACACGCTCTAATAATCCTCTTTTTTCAAGTTTGTCGACAACGTAAGTCATTGATCCGCTGCGGAGTAAAATTTTCTGTCCGATTTTCTGGATTGGTTGTCTTCCTCTATGATGAAGCAATTCTAGTACAGCGAATTCAGTCGGGTTAAGACCATGCTTTTCGCTCGGTTTATGTGCTTCTTCCAAAATTACTTTACTCGCTCTCGAAAGGACGATAAATAATTTTAATGCACGTTCTGTATCTTTTGTCATTATTCAGTGCCACCTTCTATATTCCGCTCAATAGTTGCCCTCATTATAACGGCAAACATGTCTTCGTGTCAAAAGACCAGGAAGACGTATCAAAACGATCATTACGGTGTTAATACCTTTTTTTCAGTTGAATCTATTCTTTGATCTTGTGTAATTGCCGATGGTAATGTCACTATAAAGCTTGTGCCTTTGTCAATCCCACTTTCAACCGCAATCGTTCCCCCATGTTCTTCAATTACCTTCAAAACGAATGGCAATCCAAGTCCCGTTCCATCTGCCTTAGTAGTATAGAATGGCATGAAAACCTGCTTAACTTGACTTTCATCCATACCCTTACCTGTATCGGTAATTCCCAAAGTAATTTTTCCAGAAGTATCCGCTTTCACAGAAACCGTAAGAATTCCTCCGGGTGCCATCGCTTCAAGTGCATTTTTCAACAAATTGAGAAGCACTTGTTTAATTTTATCAGCATCCCCAGTTATCATTGTATCTTTTAGTCTATTCTCTTTTTGCGTAATCGTAATTCCATCCATTAAAGCTTTCGGATGAACAATCTGAACCATGTCAGCAACCAAAACGCCTAATGAGAATGTCGTTTTTTTGTTCAGTGAAGGTTTGGACAGGAGAAGCATCTCGCTCAATATCGATTCCATTCTTGCTAATTCTTCATCGATAACAGAAAGATATTTTGTTGAATCAGTCGAAGCAGAAATCTTAAGTAATTGTACAAACCCCTTCAGGGTCGTCATCGGATTCCTGATTTCATGCGCAATACTTGCTGCAATCTGACCGATCGCTGACAATGAACCTGAATGGTCCAATTGCTGTTCAAGTTTCACTTTATCCGTTCGGTCCATCATCCGGACTACATAGACGTTCGTTTCTTTATCGTGAAAAGCTGTAGTATGATAATATCTCATATCCCCAGGTGAACGTTCAAAACACCTAACTTTTTCCGCGAATCCATGGGTAATAAGTGTGTCTATAAACGTAAAATTTTCTTCGTGAAAATCCGAAAAGAAATTAAATAGCATATCGGCAGTTTTACCAATAAAATAAGCCCGGGGTTCATTAAAAAACTCAGCATGCATTTCATTTACATCACAAATGATACCGTTATGATCGACTATGACTTCGAAGTCTTTCGATTTACGGAATACATTCAGATAAGTCATTTCTGACACTCGATCATACGTTTTCGGGATATCCAGAAGGGCAACTACTAAACGAGGTTCTTCAAAATAAGTGAGATGCATTTTCACAGTGTAAGTCTCATTTAACACTAGTTGAATAGGTAACATATCGAATAATGGCTGTTCCGCTACATACGCACGCTTTGAAAAACTCACCCACAGTTCAATGGCGGATTCATCCAAAAACTCTCTAATATTCCGTAATTTATCAATACGTAAGGTATTACAGAATGCCTCATTTTTTTCGATGATTGTTCCATCTAACCCCAAAACTATGCCTGGTCTGCTCACATTGCTCATTAAAAATGAGATATGTGCCCTTACCTTTTCCATATTATTCTTCACATATATACCTCCTGATCCCGTTTCAAAACAGTATGAAAAATGACAATGATTCATGCAGAAAGGTCAAATTTGTACAAAAATACTCTTATTCAGATTATTCCATATTAAAGGTACAATAGAAATACACCTTTATACCCATATTAGTAATAAGTAACTTATATGTATTGGAGCAAAAAATAGGGACAGAACTATGTATATTTTCCTACCAACCTTAAAAGCGAAATATATCCAAATAAAATTTTCTGATATTCTATTCGAGGCTATACGTGTCGCTAAAATATAACCTAGTCCTTCCTGGATTTACAATTAGGGAACACCCTATAAATCTTGCATCGGATTTATATCAAAAAGGAATGATTACTGTCTATTTTCTTCTTCATTTATCGAAAATTGCAGAAATAAATAAAAATGAAATAAGGCTATCCCAAATTTAAAATTTGGAACAGCCTTTTATTATCCGATTATGACTCGTTCTTTGGGATAATGATAATGCACTTTCTTAGTTTTCCCTCCCAATGTAAAGAGGAATGAAATAAGCCCGACCCGCCCTATGAACATAAGCAGCATAATAATCACTTTCCCCACCACAGAAAGTTCAGATGTGATTCCAAGTGACATGCCACAGGTCCCGAAAGCGGATGTTATTTCAAACAACAATGCAACAACCGGCACACCAGGCTCCGTAATAAGCAGTATGAGGAGAGCGGTCATAACCATCATCAGCGCTAAAATGATAACCGCAAATGATCGGAACACATCGATCAATTTTATTTGCCTATGAAAAATATTAATGACTTGGTTACCGCGTGCAAAGTTTATAAGGAATAAGACTGCTATCGCAAATGTCGTCGTTCGAATTCCACCCCCTACTGAACTTGGCGATGCACCGATGAACATCAGCGAACTAACAAAAATATCTGTAGCTTCACTAAACTTCGTAACATCATACGTAGTTAGACCAGCCGATCTTGATGAGACTGAATGGAATAGCGCCGTAAATATTCTTTCATGCAACGCCATCCCTTTGAATGAATGCATTGATTCTAAAATGAAAATCATTACTGTACCAAAAACGAGGAGAATACCGAACGTTGCTGTCGTAATTTTTGTGAATAAGGAAAAACGGAAATGAGGCACTTTTTTAGAAAAATAGCTTTTCACTTCCATAAGAACCGGAAACCCGATAGCACCGAGTATAATTAAGATCATTGTCAATATCTGAACGAAGTAATCATTGAAGTACTGCGTGAGTGACGTTCCTGAAATATCAAAGCCCGCGTTGGTTGTCGCAGAAACGGACATGAACATCCCATTTAAGAGCGCTTCTCCAAAGGAATCATAAAACCGCATAATATAAACTGTAAATATGAAACCTCCAATGATTTCAATCAATATAATTATTTTAATGATTTCTTTGATCAGATGCACAAGCCCTGCAAGGCTGTATTGATTGTGTTCAACCATGATAAGTTGTCTTTCACGCAAACCAATCCTTTTTTTAACGAGCAGCCAAAAAAATGTACCGATCGACATTATCCCAATTCCGCCTATTTGCAAAACAAGCATAAGCATGCAAATACCAAAAACCGAATAGGTGTTTCCGATACTGATAGGCGTCAATCCAGTAACACTTACAGCACTGACTGCTGTAAACAAACTATCAATGAAACTTATCTTTATGCCTGGTAAATATACGCCTGGCAGATTCAGCAGTAATAATGAAAAGGCAATGGCCAGAAAGTAATAAAAAACTATAACTTGTGCAGGTGTAAACCTGCGTAAATTCTCGCGATTGAATTTCATCCAGTTCACCGTTCCTTTCACCAATGTCAAGGTGTCGTACCTATTTTAGAGAAGTCGAATGAAAAAAGAAAGGATGAACTTTTTTTAATTTTAAAAACAGCCATGCGATCGCATGGCTGTTCCTTACTTTACGCTTTCTTCTTATTACTTCTAACCCCTGCCAAATAGCCATTAAGTGCAATTCCGACAAGAACAACCCAAAATGTCGTTTGCCAAAGTGTTGAATGCGGAAATTCTGGATCGAGGATTTGTAAAGCTGGATGTGCCAATGTGAGGACAACCAGCTTGACCCCAACCCATCCGACGATAAGAAATGCTGCCGTTTCCAAAGTCGGGAATTTTTCCAATAGGACAACGAATTGGCGTGCAGCAAATCGCATAATGATTAAGCCAATAAGCCCTCCCAATAACATAACGGTAAATTGTCCTCCGTTGATACCACCGATGTGGAAGTCACCAAGCTCAGGCAAGGTTACCGCGAGCGCCACTGCCGCAAGCATCGAATCGAGCGCAAATGCGATATCCGCCAGTTCGACTTTGACAACGGTCATCCAGAAACCTGACTGTTTACGCTTCTTCCCATCAGGATGTGCTTCTCCGCCTTTTCGCTGATCAATAATGCTCTTAATGGATATGAACAAAAGATATGCTGCCCCAAGCGCTTGAATTTGCCAAATATTCACAAGGAACGTAATCATGAACAATGCGGCAAAACGGAAAACAAACGCTCCAAATAGTCCGTAGAAAAGTGCTTTCTTTTGTTGTTCATGCGGTAAATGCTTGACCATGACCGCCATGACAACTGCGTTGTCCGCTGCGAGTAGCCCTTCCAGTACGATGAGTACAACAAGTACCCATGCATATTCCAATAATATTGCTTCCAAATAAATTCCTCCTACTATTTTACAAATTAAAAAGACCCTCACCTAATAAAAGGCAAAGGTCTCGCTAAGTTAGAATTTTAGTTGCAAAATCCAGCTATCATAACCGATGGCAAAAGCCATGTATTGACGACTATGAAATAGGTCTCCCTATAGCTACTCCCCTTTGACGTAAAGTCAAAAGTTATTAAGTTCGGGTACTTTTGTTTTATTATACCACATTAAACGCTAATGTAAACGTTGAATCAACCGATTTTAATATGATATTCGTTGTTTTTCTTATTTTTTTCATAAAAAGCTGTCATTGAGGGAATCGACTCGAGAAAATCAGCACATTCTATTCCGCTTCCTTCAAGCAGCCTTTCCGCAACTGTCGTATCGAAAGTCGCATTCCACATCATATAGTCCAGTGTTTCCGCTTCAACGCCTAGCCTTCGTTGTAAACGGATTGAAGTAAGGCCTTTTTCAGCCAGGAGTCGGGGTACTCTTCCTTTTGGCTTTTTCCCTGTCAGTTCAACGACCATTGCGCTATAGATTTCTTCGATTGGATGCGGCGTCGGGTCTGTCAAGTGGACTGTTCGGCCGGCAGCTTCTTTATGATTGGATAAATACACAGCCGCATTGATAATATAGTCAATCGGCACAACATTAATGTATGCATCAGTTCTTCCTACGTACGGGATAATTGGCATCCATCGCAATCTATCAATCATATTCATGAAAAAATAGGGTCCATCAAATTTGATGGTCTCGCCAGTTTCAGAATGACCACGCACTATTCCCGGGCGAATGATTGTTACAGCTGCATCGTTCTTCAGCCCTTCTACGAGCAACTCCGCTTCAAATTTAGTTTCTTCATAATGATTTTTAAAAGTAACGGGACGAATCAGTTCAGTTTCAAGTAACTTACCTTCCCTCTTCCCTGCAACATAGGCTGTACTGAAATACATGAAACGCTCGATAGTCGGATGGCTCTGGACGAATTCGTTCACCCTTCTTGTCCCTTCGACATTTACTTCCCAAGCTATTTCCGCTTTTACCGCAAGATCATATATGGCAGCAAGATGCCAGACAGTAAGCACTTCTTCACGCAACTTTTCAATCATCTGCCGCTCCATCCCAAGGCCGGATTTTGTAATGTCTCCGACAATGATTTCAAACGGAATGTCTATATTCTTTTCCTTTAATAGTAAAGCGGCTTTTTCTTTTGCAAGATCAGCTTGACTCGATTGGACTATTGCGTAAATTTTTTCCACTTCACCAAGATGCAGCAATTCCTTTATTAATTGTGTAGCTATGAATCCGGGAAATCCCGTGAAAAAATGAGTTCGCATAAAATCCTCCCTTTTTTTATTAGTATAGCATCAGCTTGCATAACCCGAAAGAATATTCAGATATATAGAGGCGTTTAATTCACTCTATTAGTTGGAATATTGAATACGGTTTAGAACCTGAGTGCAGACGCCTTACTATGAGCTACGGGAGCGTATTTGAAAAATTTCTTTATTTCAATTTGTATAATATATGCTGCGATAAGGAATTCCTTTGAATCCGCTACGGCGCTAGGGGATGCCTCCCGCCATAAGCGAGGGGACTGAAAAAGTACGATTTCCTTCAATACCGTTGATTTCCGTTCCGAGCGGACGCTTTCTTACCTCTAGTCAAGTAATTTCTAAAAAAATTGGTGGGGGAATAAAAAATAGCCCAAGGCAATTGCTTTTCGTTCCAGCGCTCGCTTTCCGCGGGCATGGCTTGAGCCTCCTCGTCCGCTTCGCTCCCTGCGGGGTCTCAAGGCTCATGCTATTCCCGCAGGAGTCGAGCGCTTCCACTACAAGCAACAAGAGAGAAATCAAGAAAGGATAGGAATACGTGGGGTCTCCGCTAGAGAATTTAAGTAGCACAAATAAACCTGACGATTATCTATTTTTTCGAAAGGTCTTCTGTGCTATAGTTTGGATATCCTTATTACGAACTGGTTTGGGCTGCTTCGTAATCAAAAAGGACTCTGTGTTGAATAAGGTGAAATGCGACTTTCAAGAACTTATTCACACAAGCTATGACCGCAACCTTATGAGGTTTCCTCTGAGGTTGCTTTTTTAAATGATCATAATAGTCGACAATGGTATTCTTCGTTCGTTGTCGCAAAGAAATCATGGACATCACCATGAAATATAGGATTTTTCTCAACCTACGGTTCCCTCGCTTATTTATCCGATCCTGGTACTGCAGCTTCCCGGATTGATACCGTTGGATATCAATTCCTGCGTAGGCATTTACCTGTTTCGGATTCTTGAAGCGACGGATATCCCCCAATTCTGCGATAAGCCGGACTGCTGTAGGTACTCCGATGCCCGGAAAGGATACAAGTACTTGGAAATCCATGCGTTCTTTGGAGAGTGCCACCATCTGCTTAATGATTTCATTCTTCTTTTGTCTTAGCTCTACTATACGGGCCGCGTCTTCTTTTAAGTGCAGGCACCGAACATCGTCCTGTTTGATAGCTGGATATGTGTCCTCTGCAGCAATGAGCAGTTCCATCGTTTTCTCTTCTGCTTTGTGAATCGAGAGGTGCTTATAAGTGGCTTGTTTGATGTGTTTCGTAATTACTTCCTTTGACTGACCTTTTAGACAATCTGGATGGGGATACAATTGAATCACATTTAAAAACAAGACCGACCTTTTGGAGAACACCTTTTCCAGTGCTGGAAAACTCAGCTGCAGAAAGGCGTGTAATCGATTCGAATACTGCTGAATCTCTTTCTCTACATCGTCGTAGTAACGCCCCAACGCACGCATTTGTTCAAAGTAGGCCTCCTGGACATACGTTTCTTCACGGTCGACCTTGAAATGGGACTTGGCTAACTCATGTGCGTCACTAATGTCTGTCTTATTTCTGCGCATAGAGGCCATTTGCAGCTTCGCTTGTAGGGGATTTAGCCTTTTGTATGGATAACATTCCTCCTTAAGAAAGCGTTCCAGTCCTTGTGAGTAGACCCCGGTAGCTTCAAACACGATCTCAGGTGTTAGGCCAGATTGTTCTTTCAAATTGTCCAACTTCTCTTTTAGCCACATGAACCCAGTGACTGTATGTTCCATTTCGCCCTCGAATCGGCAATGTTGATTGTGATCGTACACCACCATTGTACTTTTTCCCATACTCACGTCAAAAGCAACTACATTATTCATCCTACATCCTCCTCTTATGTTTCATAGAAGCCTTCACATTGCCTTATCGATTCCACTTTCTTATACACGATCTCGAAGATCCAACATACTAAACTGATTCAAATAAGGATGTGAAGTGAGTCGGTTTCCTTATACGAATTCAAAGATTCCAGCGTCCGCACGACTTCGCTTCACTTCTACCATAAAAAATAGTAGCACAAACCATGGCCATGGTTTGTGCTACTAATGTTAGTATGTTTCCGCGGGCACGGCTTCAGCCTCCTCGTCACTGCGTTCCTGTGGGGTCTTCAGCTCGCGCTGTTCCCGCTGGAGTCGCCGCTCTCCACTACAATCAACTAGTTCTTACTAAAAAAAGAACTTTTTCAGTGGCTTCCCATAAGCCAAGCAGCTTCGCCGCCAGTCTTATGGCGGGAGGCTACCCGGTGTCCAGTTACTGACACAATTCACGTCCTTCGAATTGTGACAGCAACTGGCATCGAATAGGCGCCTTCGCTCAGTTTACACACCGGATTCAAGAGATCAACATATATAATTATAGTCGAGAAAGACGCACTCTAGGTTGCAAATTTCATCACAGCTAATGAAATGCTCTTTCTCACATAGACCATCCAGCGAAGGCGCGACTTCGTGGTAGCCGGAGCGATAAGACTGAAAGCGCTCTCCTTTCTGGCTTATCGCGGGAGGCATCCACAAAGCGTCGAAGCGGTATTAGCACGATTTCTAATTCATTCCTCTTGTACTGGGACATTCGTTGATCACATTCAATCGATTTATGGCACGCTAGGTTGCAGGTCTCTTCCCCGATACCGAAATGCGCTTTCTCACATACACCATCCAGCGAAGGCGCGACTTCGTGGTAGCCGGAGCGATATGACTGAAAGTGCTCTCCTTTCTGGCTTATCGCGGGAGGCATCCACAAAGCGTCGAAGCGGTATTATTAGCAGGATTTCTAATTCACTCCAGGTATTGGGACAATCGTTGATCACATTCAATCGATTTATGGCACTCCGGATTGTAGGTCTCATCCCTGAAAACGAAATACGCTTTCTCAAATTGACCATCCAGCGAAGGCGCGACTTCGTGGTAGCCGGAGCGATAAGACTGAAAGTGCTCTCCTTTCCGGCTTATCGCGGGAGGCATCCACAAAGCGTCGAAGCGGTATTAGCTGGATTTCTAATTCACTCCAAGTATTAGGACATTCGTTGATCACATTCAATCGATTTATGGCACTCCAGGTTGTAGGTCTCATCCCCGAAAAAAATGCTCTTTCTCATATAGACCACCCAGCGAAGACGCGACTTCGTGGTAGCCGGAGCAATAAGACTGAAAGCGCTCTTCTTTCCGGCTTATCGCGGGAGGCATCCACAAAGCGCCGAAGCGATATTAGCAGGAATTTTAATTCATTCTAAGTATGGGGCTTTTTCAGTGGCCTCCCAAAAGCCCTTGTAAAGCGCATATGTCGTATTCAATTGTTCTACGATATATTTAGTTTATTTCTTCATTATCACGGTAAATAAAGAGCCTCCCTGATTAAGGAGGCTCTTTGATTATTTACTCTCAACTGCGCGTTTTCTTGTTTGTCGATCAAATAGACTATAAATGATGGGGACAATATACAGCGTGAATAGGGTTGAGCTAATTAACCCGCCGATGACTGCAATTCCCATCGGCTGATTCATTTCAGTGCCCTCTCCGATACCCAGCGCAAGGGGCAGTAAGCCTAGAATGGTTGTCATTGCCGTCATAAGAATTGGTCGCAACCGATCCTTGGCCGAGACAATGATGGCATCATAAGAGCTGAGACCCGCATCTTTCCGCTTATTAATATAATCGACGAGCACAATCCCATTGTTGACCACAATCCCCACAAGAACGAGAATTCCGATTATCGCGGTAACACTGATTGGGGTACTCGTTAGAAATAGACCTAAGCCTACCCCAATAATCATAAGCGGCACAGAGAACATGATGACAAATGGATATTTGAATGATTCAAATTGTGCGGCCATAACAATGTAGACAAGTACTACAGCCAATAATAGCGCCATGACCATGTCATCGATCGCACTTTCGAATAACTCTCTATCACCGCCAAATGTACGTTCAATTTCTTCCGGCAACTTAAGCTCATCAATCGCGGCATTCACCTTCGACGTCATATCGCCAAGTGACTGAGACGATTCATATTTCAAATTGAATGTAACCGAATGTGCCTGATCGACACGTTGGATAGAAACAGGTCCTTCTGCAATATCGATTTTTGCAACTTCTCCGAGTGTCACAAATGTGCCAGCAGGCGTACGCAGTTTCAGTTTTTTCAACTGATTCATACTGTTACGGAATTGTTCATCGTATTTCACATAGACAGCGAACACTTCTTCATTTTTCCCAATAATCTGCGTAGCTAATGAACCGCGGGTGACGCTGTTTACTGTCTGTGCAATTTGATAAGGTGTTAATCCTTTGGCAGATGCTTTTTCACGGTCCACTTCAATTTGGATTTCTTGAACTGTATTTTGGATATTATTAGTCACTTCTGTTACGGAATTAAGCTCAACAAGTTTACTGTTCAACTTCGCAACCACATCATTAAGACGCACTTCATCGGTATCTTTTAATGAAAACGTTAATGAGTTCGGGTTTGAACCCGCCGCAGTCTGCATATTGAAGCCGACTTTTACATCCTCCCCAACAGTATTCAACACTTCGGGTTGTACATCGTCTACGAATTCAAAAATCGAGCGTTCCCTATCCGCAACTGGCACTAGCTTCACGGATATTTCTGCAATGTTCGCTTTAGATGTCCCTTGCGCGATGTCCTGTTGCGTTCCGCCAACTAGACTGACGTATACCTCCACGTCTCGCTCCTCTTTCAATTGCGCTTCGATTCGTTTTACTATTTCATCTGTCGCTGCTGGAGATGAACCATTCGGCAACTTCACTGTAATCGTAACAAATCCCTCGTCTGTAGCGGGCAAAAACTCTGTCCCTACTTTAGTTAAAGCAAAGCTACTTAATACGAGCACAACCAGTGTAAATAGCAACACAACAGAACGATTTTTTAATGACCACTTCACCGATCTTTCAAAATTATTTAAACCTTTTGATCGGCGTCTCCGTGCCTCTATATTTCTCGTTGGTTTTCTGAGCATACGACTCGCCATCATTGGCACCACCGTCAACGCAACGACAAGTGACGCAAATAAGCTAAAGGAAATCGTCAAGGCAAATTCAGTAAAAATCTGTCCAATCAGTCCGCTGATGAAAATTACAGGAACAAATACGGCAAGTGTGGTTAAAGTTGACGCAATAATAGCACCACCGATTTCCTTCGAACCTTCAGAGGCCGCAACTTTCGGTTCTTTGCCCATAGCTAGATGCCGCTCAATATTTTCAATCACAACAATCGAATTATCAACTAACATTCCTATACCAAGCGCAAGGGCACCAAGTGTCATAATATTAAGCGAGAAATCCGCAAAATACATAAGGACAAATGTGACGATTACCGAATAGGGAATTGCAACACCGATAATGATTGGGCTTTTTATGCCCCTTAGGAAGAAGAACAAAACAAGCATGGCAAAAATACCACCTAAAATAAGTGACTGGCCAATATTCCCGATAGCAAGCTTTACATAGTCTCCCTGGTCAAATAGAATATCGGATTCGACACCTTTAAATTCTTCTTTTTTCAAAAGGTTGTCGAGCGATTCTTTGAATGCAGTTGATACATCCGCTGTGTTTGCCCCAGATTCTTGCAACACAGACATTAGAACAGCCTGCTGGTCATTAGCACGCGTTTCCGTGGCAGACTCAGCTTCAACAAGCGCTACATCCGCAACATCGCCAATCGTTACTTTAGCGCCGTTCAGTGGGCTCGCACCAACCTGGATGCCCCGAATATCAGATATAGTCGTCAATGTACTGACGATACGGGTTGTGAGTTGCTTGCCGTCTTTCGTTTCTATCGGTTCACCAGGCATGGACAAATTATTGGCCTGGATCATCTGGACGATATCAGCTTGTTCAAGCCCGTTCGCTACAAGTTTTTTCTGATCCAGAATAATTTGAACTTCTTCTATCAGTTGACCCGAAACGGAAACGCTTGCTACGCCTGTCGTCCTCCGTAATTCAGTCTCCAGTTGCTCTGCAATTTTCCGGATATCAGTATCTTCCGTTGTTGCACGCAATGATAATTGGATAACCGGGAACTGGGAAGGATCAAATTTCATGAATCGCGGGTTATCTGCACCTTCTGGAACTGGAATCTGATCAATCCTCTGCATAATATCGAGCTGGACATCATCGATTTTCGTCGACCAGTCGAACATGAGCAAGATGAAGTTAGCCCCTTCCTGAGAAGTGGATTCCATTGATTTCAATCCTGGTGAAGTCGATAAGGTTGCTTCGAGCGGTTTTGTTATTTTCTCGCTCACCTCTGCAGGTGAAGCACCCGGATAACTTGTCACCACGACAGCAATTGGCGGGTTCAGCTCAGGAATGAGCGTTACTGGAATACGAAAAAATGACACTGCTCCTAAAATGATAATTAGAAACATAATCACAACCGTAAAGACAGGTCTTTTTATAGAAAAATCACTGATTTTCATGTATACATTCCTTTCTTCCCACGAGCTTCATTCCATTAATCATAATGAAAGATGGGGTTGACTTCAAACCAGAGCGCCTTTCGATAAAAAAACCCGGCGAGACGGATGGTCCGTCCTGCCGGGCTTAAGGTTTATAAAAGACTGTATAGCTCGATTTCAGGATACTTATCATGGAACCAGCGCATCGCGAAGTCGTTTTCAAACAGAAATACGAGTTTGTCATGACGGTCTTTTACGAGCATAGCACGTTGTCCTGCCATTGATTCCTTCACATCACTTTCATTTACAATCCAGCGAGCAACTTTTGAACCGACGTGCTCCATACGCACTTCAACGTTATATTCATTCTTCATGCGGTGTTCAAAAACTTCAAATTGAAGCTGACCAACTGCTCCAAGCAATACATCCTCAGTATGAAGCGTCCGATAATACTGTATTGCTCCTTCTTGCACAAGTTGTAAAATCCCTTTATGGAAATGTTTGGATTTCATAACGTTTTTCGCAGTTACCCGAACGAAGAGCTCCGGTGTGAATTGCGGAAGTGCATCAAATAGGAAGTTTGATTTACCGCCGATTACTGTATCCCCAATTTGGTAGTTCCCTGTATCATGAAGCCCGATTATATCCCCGGCAACCGCTTCATCTACTATTTCACGATCATCTGCAAGAAACTGCGTTGTCTGTGTAAGTTTAAATGTTCTCGAAATGCGCGGAACCGTTACGGTCATCCCGCGTTCAAATTTACCCGAAACAATACGAACGAAAGCGATACGATCACGGTGCATCGGATTCATATTCGCCTGAATCTTAAAGATAAACCCTGAAAACTCTTCCGAATAGGGATCAATTTCAGTTTTATCTTTAGTGATCCGCGGTTGCGGAGGCGGTGAAAACTGTAAAAATGTTTCTAAAAATGTCTGGACACCGAAATTCGTCAGCGCACTGCCGAAAAATACAGGTGTCAGTTCCCCTATTGCAATTTTCTCTTCATCAAAGTCGTTGCCTGCTTCGTTTAAAAGAAGAACGTCTTCAAGAGCCTGCTTATAGTAAGATGTTTCCATCATTGGATGCGGCACTGCAAGACCACCGTCTTCATCTAACGCCAGAAAACGTTTGTCATCTTCCACTCGAACCTGTTCGATACGGTTATTAAAACGATCGTAAATACCAAGGAATTCTTTACCCATTCCGATTGGCCAGTTCATTGCGTAGGACTGGATGCCAAGCACTTCTTCCAATTCTTCCATTAATTCAAGTGGTTCTTTCCCTTGACGGTCCATTTTATTGATGAAGGTGAAAATTGGGATTCCGCGCATACGACACACTTTGAATAGTTTAATCGTCTGCGGCTCGATTCCTTTTGCAGAGTCAACCATCATGACCGCAGCGTCAACCGCCATAAGTGTACGGTATGTGTCTTCACTGAAGTCTTCGTGTCCGGGTGTATCTAGAATATTGACACGATTGCCATCGTAGTCGAATTGCATGACGGAAGATGTGACCGAAATTCCCCTTTGTTTCTCGATTTCCATCCAGTCTGAAGTGGCGAATTTCCCGGTCTTCTTCCCTTTTACTGTTCCTGCATCGCGGATTGCACCGCCAAAGTATAGGAGTTTTTCTGTAATTGTCGTTTTCCCGGCATCCGGGTGGGATATGATTGCAAATGTACGGCGAGATGCAATTTCTTCATTTAAAGGCTTGTCCATTGTATAGTGTCTCCTTCTGTTCTGCTTTTCTTAGCATAGACACAATGGAGGATGATTTCAACAATTTTTTATCGGAATGTACGAAGTATAGGCGGGGCTGTCTGACAGAATTGGGAAATCCCACGACACCGACGGAATCCCAAGTTGCTATTTCCTACTTTATTCAAAAAAAGAGCCATCCCAAAATCAGGATAGCTCCGTCTTTACTTATTTTTCAACCAACCCTGTACCGAATTTTTTTTCGGCTTCTTCCAGAGCTATTTCGGCATCTGAATGCGGGTATTTCACTGAACCGATAATTTGGTAATCTTCATGACCTTTACCTGCGAATATAATGATGTCGTCATGGTCCGCAATTGATACTGCATGACGGACCGCTTCTTGCCGGTCGCCAATACACGCATACTGATCATGTTTCATGCCTGCTTCTAATTCCGCCAATATTGAGTCGTATGGCTCGTCCCGCGGATCGTCAGTCGTGAGTACGACGTAATCAGCAACGGATGCTTTTTCCGCCATAATCGGACGCTTTATCCGGTCTCGGTTGCCCCCGGTGCCAATGACAAATATCAAACGGCTACCTTCCTTTTTATAAGGTAGGACTGCATCGATAGCTTTTTCGATGGCATCAGGTGAATGTGCATAATCGACATACATTGTTATCGGCAATTCGGTCGGCACTTGTTCCATTCGCCCTTTGACAGCTGAAATCTTCCCTAGATAGTTAATAATATCTTCAGTCATCATACCTTTGGCATACAAAGCAGCGATAACCGCGAGTGCATTATAGACACTGAATTCACCAATAAGGCTCATGTCAACCCTGAATTCACCATCGGGTGCGGTAAGCCTGAATGTCGTACCATTTGCCCGTAGCTCAATATTCGATCCACGAAAAACGGCTTCATTTCGGATACCGTATGTCAGAACTGGATAGGAAGTCATTTCCAGCAGCTTGTAGCTCCATTCATCGTCTGCATTGACAACGGCAAATTTGCGCTTCTCCAAGTCTTGTCCAAGCTGGGAGAACAACAGCCCTTTTGCCTGACCATAATTGTCCATTGTCCCGTGATAATCGAGATGATCATGCGTTAAATTCGTGAAAATGGCGATATCGAATTCCGTGCCTGCGAGGCGACCTTCCACGAGACCATGTGAAGATACTTCCATTGTCATTGTTGTGCATCCTTCTTCCGCTGCACGGGCAATCATCCCTTGTGTCGTCAGTACATCCGCCGTAGTGTTTTCCGTCTCGTAAAGCGTTCCGTCCAAATCAAAACCGATTGTCCCAGTAACGGCAGACTTCTCACCAGCTTGCTGAAGAATCGCCTGTATAATACCACTGACGCTTGTCTTGCCGTTCGTCCCCGTCACACCGATCATCGTCATCCGCTTCGATGGATAATCGTAAAAACGGGACGCCAACAAGCTTATAGCCCGTGACGTATTTTCAACCATAACGACAGCAACTTTAGTCAGATCTACTTCGACTTGCTTAGAAGCCACAATAACCCTCGCTCCATTATCCACTGCTTTTTTAACATAATTATGGCCGTCCACTGTAAATCCTTCAATGCAGACAAAGACTCCTCCTGCATTTACAGCGCGCGAATCAACCGCGATATCCGTCACAGTCGGCGGAACAACTCCTGTTACCTGCTTAACTGGCAACATTGAAAGCAACTTTTCCGTTTCCATTAATACCCTCCGTTCAGTCCATCATTGATGAAGTTACGTATGCGTGAAGCAGTTGTGCTGATGCTTTTAGCGAATCGATATGTGTCCGTTCCAATGCATGTGATGATTCGATGCCTGGACCAAATAATGCATGTTTCACGTCAAAGCCCGCTCGAATTGCAGCTGATGCATCCGAACCGTAAAACGGGTAAATATCAAGTTTGAACGGAATGTTACCTTCTTTGCAAAGGCCCGTCAAATGTTGTGTCAACGCATAATGATATGGCCCACTTGAATCTTTCGCGCAAATAGATACTGTGTATTCATCAGAAGTTTGCCCGTCACCAATCGCTCCCATATCGACCGCGATATACTCAACAGTTTCAACTGGAATATTAGAGTTACCACCATAACCAATTTCTTCATTGTTAGATATATAGAAATGCGTCGTATGCGGAAGTTTAACCCCTTCTTCTTTCAATGAACGAATCAGACCAAGCAACAGCGCGGTACTCGCTTTATCATCAAGATGACGCGACTTAATGAAACCGCTGTCCGTCGCTTCAAAACGCGGATCAAATGATACAAAATCCCCCACTTCAATACCTAGTGCACGAGTTCCAGCTGCATCGGTTACTTTCTCATCAATACGAACTTCGATATTTACCGCGCTTCGTTCTGCAGTCCCAGCGTTTTTATAAACATGAACAGTAGTCTGGTGCATAAGGATTGTTCCACGAACTTCTTTCCCTGACGCCGTATGAATGAGGCAGTATTCTCCTTCAACCGCGTTCCAATTGAAGCCGCCAATCATTGTCAACTTCAAGCGACCATCGCTCTTAACTTCTTTCACCATCGCCCCAAGCGTATCGGTATGCGCTGTAAGCAGGCGATGGCGCGTTGAATCTGCCCCTTCAATCGTTGCGATGATTGCCCCTTTGTTTGTTTTCTTATGAGTTACCCCAATTTCATCGAGTTCCTCCGCTATCAGCCCCATCACTTTTTCCGTATAACCTGATGGACTTGGTGTCTCCACAAGCCTTTTTAGTAGTTCAACAATACGTTTTTCATCAAATGTTGTCGTCATTTCTATTTCCCCTCTCTCGCGTCAAAATATGTAATTCAATCCCAATGTCGAATCATGTATGATAAGTATAAAGTAATGTTATGAGGTGCCTAATGAAAGATTCGACAATCGTCCATTCACGCAATATGTTTATTATACTTTTTTTTGCTCCTAGCGTCACCGTACATCTTCTCACGTCACTTTTTTTAGGTTTTTATAGCGCAATGATTTCAGCCCTTATCGGATTGTTCATCATTACTGTGCTGATTGCCCTTTATAAATCGGGTATGAATTCTCTTACTTTTCGAATCCCTCTAATAATTGGGTACTTTTTATATATATTTATTTCAAACTTAGTAAATCCTGATATAGTAAACTTATTTTATCTTATCTTCCCTGTCGCCTTAGTCGCAATCTACAATATCACTTGGTTAAACATACTGATTATGGTCATCACGGGTATAGAAGTGTTTGTTTTATTTTACTTATTCAGTCCAATTTATAAATCAGTGGATGAAACTCAATTACTCCCCAATATAGCTTTCATTTTTAGCTTGGCAGTGGTCCTTTGCCTACTATATACTTTCAGAATCACACCTGAATGGAACAATATCTTCAAGGAAAAAAAGAAGATGGATGTTTTGCTCACATCAAAAAAAGGCTATCTCGATCTCTTTTTTGAACATACAGAAGACGCAATCGCCGTACTAGATCTCGACCAGAATATTGTCGCAATCAATCCGGCATTTGAAAGAATGTATGGCTGGAAGCGAGCCGAATGTATCGGTCACTCGCCGCGATTATACCCGAGCTCTGAAGATGTGACAACTGCAGAAAGAACTCGGAAAGTTTTGGAAGGGAAAAGCTATCACTTTCTGCGGACGAAGGAAATGAAGAAAGATGGGACTGTATTTGACGCCGAACTTACATTAGCGCCTATCTATGATGCTGAACAAAAATTAGTGGCTACGTCCTTCATTGCACGTGACATTACACTAAAATTACAAACCGAACAGCTCGAAATCGATACAGAAAAACTAAAAGCAATTGGTGCAATTGCAGCAGGCGTCGCCCACGAAGTGAGAAATCCGATGACATCGATTTATGGCTTCGTCCAGATGATGAACGCTGATCCAGCGAATCCATATCGGACCTACACAGAAATCATGTCCAGCGAAATAAACCGCATTGATTTAATTGTCAGCGAGTTTCTTTCACTATCAAAACCGAATTTGAAAACTTACTCCGAGTTTCACATTGAAATCCTACTTAGAGGCATAGTAACAATGTTCGAAACCGAATTTAAGAATCGCTCAATTTTCTGCGATGTGCAGATTCAAAAAAACTGTTCATTGATAAGTGGCAATGAGGATGGGTTGAAACAAGTCTTCATAAATCTTTTTAAAAATGCATGTGAGGCGCTCCTGAAAAATGGCATTATTAACGTCATTGTCACTTTTCAAGACAAAACGGTTACCATTATTATCCGTGACAACGGTCCGGGGATGAATCAAGAAACGCTAGAAAAACTATACGAACCATTTTATACAACGAAAAACGAAGGCACCGGGCTTGGGATGCTCATTACAAAAAAGATTATTGTCGATCAGGGCGGGACGATAACCGTGACCAGCAAGAAGAATATAGGAACTGAAACGACGATTATATTACCCATAAATCATTAAAAAAACCGCCATCCATTATCGGATGAGCGGTTTCACTATTTTTATTTTATTACCATATGGTGGGAATGCAAGATTCATCGGTATAGACGTACTTTTTTTCATCATGGACTTTGCGTGTGTAAACGTATCAAAACTTGCTTTGCCATGATATGCACTCATGCCGGAAGACCCAACTCCGCCAAAAGGCAAATTGACATTGCCTACGTGGGAAATTGTATCATTAATGCATCCCCCACCAAACGGCAGGTTTTCAATGAAATAATCCGCTGCTAGCTCATTTTCAGTGAACATATATGCCGCAAGAGGTTTTGGCAACTGACGAATTCTATAAATCGCTTCTCCAAGATTGTCATACGTCAAAATCGGTAAGACAGGACCAAAAATTTCATCTTCCATAGAAGCGCTATTCCATGAAACATTATCGAGCAATGTTGGTTCAATGAACAGTTCCGAACGGTCAGAAGAGCCTCCACTAATCACGTGTGCACGGTCTTTCTCAATTATTTCAACCAGCCGATTGAAATGTTTGTCACTGACGATTCTGCCATAGTCCGGACTTTCGGAAACATCTTTCCCATAAAATTTCCGGATAGAGATGACCATTTCTTTGATAAGTTTTTCTTTGACGGAATGATGGACGAGTATATAATCCGGCGCAACGCATGTCTGTCCTGTATTAACAAATTTTCCCCAGACAATTCGTTCAGCCGCCTTTTGTATATCTGCTGTTTGATCGACAAGTGCCGGGCTTTTTCCACCAAGCTCAAGTGTTATTGGCGTTAACCGTTCAGCTGCTGCTTTCATGATAACTTTCCCAACAGCTACACTGCCTGTGAAGAAAATGTAGTCAAATGGAGCGTGGATAAGTACATCTGTCTCTTCGCGCTCCCCTTCTACAACACGGATATAGTCGGCCGGGAATATTTCCGTCAGCATCTTTTTCACAATATTAGCCGTATGAGCAGAGGTCTCGGATGGTTTTACAATTGCACAATTGCCGCCCGCTATCGCCCCGACAAGCGGCTCCATGACAAGTTGGAACGGATAGTTGAATGGTCCAATGATCAATACAGATCCATATGGTTCTCGGACAATGAAACTTTTAGCTGGTTGCAGATGAACAGGTGTCTTCACCGCTTCATCTTCCATCCACTCTTCAAGATGTTTGATCATATAGGAAATGCTTGAAAGAACGAAACCAATTTCCGTCACATAGGATTCAAAAGAACTTTTGCGGAGATCCTTATGCAACGCTTCCGTGATTTCTTTTTCATTGGCGCTAATCGCTTCCTTTAATGTCAAAAGCATCTCTTTACGAAATGCATAGCTCCTTGTTTCGCCTGAAAAGTAAAATGCATGCTGGGAATCAATCATCGTTTCCACATCTTGTGCAGTAAAGTTCAAGTTATTCCCTCCATTCTTTTGTACCTTCAATCATAGTTAGAATAGCCGCGAGATGCAAAAATTAGCACTTTATCCCATAACTACGTTAATAGAAGATCAATCAGCTTTTGTATTTCAAGTCCTTCATCAAATGACACGAGTAGCGCTTCTTTACCATCGACTGCATTAACACACTCAGCCGTAAGCGTTTTCACTGTATCGAAGGAAGTCAATATCTCAAAAGGACTGTCTTTTTGTGCAATGCTAAGTTCCGACCAATTGCGCAGTTTCAGAACACCCTCATCTCCATATACTGTATAGGACAGTTCTTCTTGTTGACCGATTCCCGAAACACCGTTCAAGAAGACCGGAATGTCATTTACTGTTTTTCCAATCGCAAGGACACTCGTCTCCGCAAGTGATTCATCTTCAGGATAAACCGTTTGGTGCGAGGTAATTGAAAGCTGACCAAACATCCTGTACATAAGCTGAAGATAATGCGGGAATACTTCTCTTGTAAAGCCACCTTGTTTTCGCAAAGCAATCCACGGGTTTTGTTGCCATAGACGCGGCCAATGTGGGAAATAAGTTTGCAGTTCAATTCGAACAATTTGTCCAATTTCACCTTCTTTAATAAGTTTCATCATATGTCTGACGGACGAACTATACATGAGCGGAAAATGCATGGCCGTTTGAATTTCACTGTTCTTCGCAGCCGACGTCATGACTAATCCGTCTTTCGCATCATGTGCCAGCGGTTTTTCACACAGGACATTCAAGCCTTTTTCAATCGCTTCTATGCTAAGTGCAGCGTGTGCCACTGGGGGAGTGCCGATGTAAATCCAGTCTGGCTTGAGCGCAAGAACTTCCTTATATGAGGATGCTGCAAATAGTCCGTATGTATCCGCCATCTCGTTAAGACGCTGTTTATTTTCATCAAACAGCGCCACAATTATTGCAGCATCATTGTCCCGCAATTGGTTAATAATCCGTTCGCCGACAATTCCCGTACCAACGATGGCAAATGTAGCTTTTTTCATTATTATATCCCCTTTCCCACAATTATTTTTAAAATTAAAAAGGATAGGCCTTACGATTCCTTTTCGGTCTTTCATGTTTTGTATTATAGCATTGCAGGGAATAGAATGTTCAAACAACAAAGAATCTAAAGGAGGAAATGGACATGACAACAACTGACATTTGGTGGGAAACAATATTTGAAGGTAATCTTTCGCTAGGCATTAATAAGGAGCGTCTTGGAGAACTAGAAGAGGAAAGTTTCCTTTATTTTGATGAGGAACAACAAATGCAGGAGCTGGCACACTGATATTGCTCTTGACCCGCTTGTCAATGACACCGATATTCGACGGACCATAAAACAGCTTTTCCACGAGGTTAAAATGGAAAAGCTGTTTTTATATATGAACTTTTCTCGGTTTTCATAAACGTTGAAAACTATTCCAAAGAATTCGTTTCTTCAATACTATGCCACAGATAAAGTGCGGCATAACTTAAATACGGTGACCATTCTGGAAAACGAGCAAGTATCTCATCTTGCGTTGGTTTGCGGTCAATCGTCCAGATCTTTTTCAATGCGTTTTGCAAACCAATATCTGCAAGCGGGAATAAATTCGGGCGCCCCAGGCCGAACATGAGAAAACCTTGTGCAGTCCAAGGACCCACACCGCGGTAGGCCACAAGTGTTGAAGTTACTTCTTCATCATCCATTTGTTCGAACTGTATAAGGTCAAGCGTACCTTCTGCAATGGCTTGCGACAGACCGATGACATATTCAGCCTTGCGTGTGCTGAACTGCATATCCCGAAGTGCAGTGACGTCAAGCGATGCGATACGTTCAGGGGATGGATAACGCCAGACTCCATCTAGTTGATCTCCAAATGATTCCACAAAGCGTTTGGTTAACGTATGGGAGAACGACAAATTGAGCTGCTGGTGAATAATACTTTTCATAAGGGTTCCATACATTGAAAAACTTTTAATAAGCGGAGTCCCTTCATATTCACTGAAAAGAGGTTCAAGATCTGTGTCAGCAAAATGTGCCTCGATGGCCTCAAGCGATTTATTAAAATGAAAGATTGATTTAACCTTTTCAATTTGAATTTCATCAATTGCATTTTCTATTGTAAATGCCGGAAGTTGTTTTGTTCCTGTACTTTGGAGCGTAATAATATTTCCTTCACCCTCGGAATGCGCACAATTTGATTTGGCAAATCTACCGAATTCACCGGGTCTCCCGCCAACCGGACAATTGCACGATTAAAGTCATATTTGAAAGGCAAAGAAAATCGAACGTCGATGAGAAACTCCCCCTACTATGTAGTCTTGCTCCCTATTATACTCTTTTTAATAAAACTTCCACAGAAAGTGTTGACTTCTATTGCAAACTCGCTATAATAGAAAATGTGCAGTAAACAAATACACAATTTAATTCCCGGTTCCGTAGCTCAGCTGGGAGAGCACTACCTCGACAAGGTAGGGGTCGCTGGTTCGAGCCCAGTCGGGACCATTGGGTGCCAAACCCGCAGGAAACCTTTAGGAACAGAGGTTTCTCTATAAAAAAGACGTTCAGGCCTTGTGCTTGGAGGTCTTTTTTTCTAAAGTATAGCAACAAGAATCCCCTCAACTTCTTCCTCACGTTCAAAGAATTTGGCATTGAGTGCATTTTTAATCTCTTCTAACTTCGTAAAATTAGTGTTTGTCATTTTAAATAACCCCTTTTTTTTTAGTTTAAATAAAAAAGGAAGCAGTTTCTTTTGCAACCTTTTAATAGTGGGATTGTAGCTTTTTCGTTATTAAGATTACCGAAACAAAACAGAGATTGAAGGATGTACTGGCTTTTCGTCCCAACTGCGAGATGATACTTGAATCCATACCAAAATAAGTTCTTTCCTTCACTATTCTTCTTTATTCTCCATTTGAGTTGAGTTGGAACAGAGGAACGAAGTACTTTAAGTGATACTTCAAGTTGGTCTTCATTTTTCATTTCGTAGACTGGGAGGTTCTCCTCTGTATGGAATATAATTCGAAATAATAACTGTTTCCATTACAAAGGATGTACCTGCTCCTCCTCAGCCAAGCTCATTGATTCCGTTAATTTTCTTATCAGGAAGCTCGAATATGTCCCTAGCTGCTTGGAAAACTCCTCGGCCAGTCTCATGACTTCCATCTAACTAAGACTGGTATGGAGGTAGTTCCATCAATTTCAGCTTGCCATCGACTCGTTTAACTGTGTAAGTAAACTTTTCGGTGATCGTGTCAAACTCCCTCGTATGGAACAAGGTTCCGTCTTCCAACTTTAACGTAATCACGAATGTATATTCGTCCTTGCTTACTACGGTCTTTTCAAGAATTTCTTTCAGTGTAATCTTAGGCAGCAGCTTCAGATACTGATCAAATAACTTCAGCTTGTCATTAGGGTCCGTTTCAGGAAATAAGTTTATGAGTCCTTCGTAACTACCGCCGTATAACTCGACCAACTTTGCAGCATCCTGATTAGCGATAGACCGCATATATTGCTCTAACGTATCTTGCGGAATCTCAATGGCATTTTCATTCTTACTCCCCTCCTGAGAATTTGCTGACGGACTCAAAGTTAATTTCTTTTTCCAAGTTAACTCATTGCCTTCGGAATCTTTGAATAGAAATACAACCTGACCTTCCTCGCCCTTCATCTCATCCGGATATATGAAACCCGAGAATTGTCCGTCACCACTAATGTAAAATCCATCTTCCCCATTAGCTCCATGTTCAATAGCATCTTGAACTGAATTTACAATTAGATTATCCTTGGAAATCCACTGTATTTCGGCTAGCGTGAATCCTTCCGGGACCTGTTTCACTACGAAATCAAAACTATTTCCCTCTATCGGTTTTTGAGTCTGATCTATAATAATTAATATTTCATTCTTTGAATCCGCTGAAGCGTCCTCTATTTTGGTCGTATTGTCTTGATTGGTTTCAGATAGCTGCGTGTCCGATGCTTCAGACTCAGATTTCATGGCACAACCACTAGTCAAAAGAAGCACGCACAGAGCTGAAATGATATAGCTGTATTTTTTGTTATTCATGGGGTTCTCCTCTGCTTTCATATAAGGTAAAAGAAAATGCAACGCCTTGATGTGTATTCTCCACACCAAACTCGCTATCATGAAGCTCCAGGATATGTTTGACAATCGCGAGTCCCAGACCGGTACCTCCAGATTTACGATCCCGAGAACGCTCAATCCGGTAGAATTGATCCCACACCCGGCTCAAATCGTCCTTCGCAATGGGCAGTCCAGTGTTCTCGATCACCGTGACTACCTTGCCGGAATATGCCCGCTCGATGCTAATGGAAATGACACTCTTCTCCACAGCATGTCGAATGGCATTGCTCATTAAATTTGAAAAGACCTGTTCGATCCGTCTAAAATCTGCCTTTACGAATAGTTCTTCTACTTTGTTCAACTTGTATTGAAGATGCTTTTCCTCTAATTGATGAGAAAACGAATCCACTACATTTTGAACAAGGTTTGTCATGGATACGCTTCTAAGCGTTAAATGGATGGCCTTGACTTCGAATTTGGAAAGCTCCAACATATCCATTATTAATGCATTCATCCGATCTGTTTCATTCACGATGTGATTCAGGTAACGATCTTTTTTGTCGCTCGCTACTCCATCCTGCAACCCTTCTGCGAAACCTTTCACAATGCCTAAAGGGGTTTTCAATTCATGCGATATGTTCGCGATCAGTTCTTTACGAAGTTGCTCGGATTGCTGCTTTTCTTCCATCTCCACTTGTAGTTTCACATTCATATTAGTAAGTTCCTTTAAGGTCGTATCTAAGTTCTGAGACAACGCATTCAAATTACGCGACAACTCACCAAATTCATCTTTCGAATGAATTTCGGGTCCCATGGTAAAATCTAACTTGGCAAGACGCGCGGCAGCACGGTTTAGTGTAACTAACGGGCGGGATACAATTCTGGAGTAAATCAAAGACAAAATAATGATAAGCATAAGAATGACTGGCGCCAAATATACAAAATACTTCTTAAGTATCGCGACTGCTTCCCCAACTGGTTGTAGAGATGTCATGACGAATAAATAACGATCCGTATTTTCACTCTCTGATAGTGATTTAATGAGAATAGCGTATTGGACACCGCTCCAATTATCTATCCAGTCCACTTGAACAGGCGAACCATCTTGCAAACGAGATTCATATTGTTCCAGCTTCGGCATCCAGTCCCGAAGAGCTTCATCGATCAGGGTATCTTGATAAAGAGGGTTATACGAGCGTTGTTCAGGTAGCATCAGATCCTTTATCTTCCCCTTCACCCGTGTTAACCCCTTTACAGGATCTGCGTTATCCGGTTGGATGGCAACTGGTTGCATAATGGTATCGTCCTCGTCCATGAATATACCGTCTACCACTAGTGTTTCGCCGACTTGAATCCCATTCGGAATAGCACCTTGCTCCATTCCATCCGTGGGTATACGAATTGTAATGGTCTGACTGGCTGTTTGCAACTCCAGAAAATAAGGATTTATGCTGGTCCGTTCAAACCGATGATTTAAAATGGAAGTACTCGTATCATTATCATTCATAAATGCGCCGAGCAGTCGTGAAATCTGGTGTTTATCGGATTCAACCCGTTTGTATTGATCCTCGAAGCGGCTCATGTTCTGTTCAATTGCATTGATCTTGGACATTCGATAAAACCGCTCGAAAAACAAACCTTCTACAATCATCACAATTGAAAAAACAATCATAATCAAAATAGAAGTTACCACGAAAAGTTTAAGGACTACCCCCTGCCTTCTCATGTTTTCAACTCAAATTTATAACCTGCACGGATGACGGTACCTATATATCGGCCTTCGGCACCAAGTTTGGCTCTTAATTTTTTAACGTGGGTATCTACTGTCCGTAAGTCACCTAAATAATCATACCCCCATACAGCGTTGAGAATATACTCACGGGATAAAACTTTACCATAGTGCTTAATGAGAAAGAGAAGCAAATCGTATTCCTTCGGCGACAGAGAAATCGTATTTCCCGCCACGGAAACAGTATGAGCCATTCTGTTCACCACTAAATCCCCAAAGGTAACCATATCTCCTTCACGACCAATCGTCCCTTCCGTTCTTTTCATCAATGCGGTAGCACGAGCTACTAATACTCTCGGACTAAAAGGCTTCGTCACATATTCATCAGCACCAAGCTCGAATCCCATCAATTGATCATCGTCTTCCACCCTTGCCGTGATCATAATAATTGGTACGTCCGACTTCTTGCGAATGCGCCTGCATACCGACCACCCATCCATTTCCGGCATCATAATGTCCAGAACAATCAGGTCAATGGAATTTTGATCAAACATCTCGAGTGCAATTCTTCCGTTCTCTGCTTCATACACTTCCCATTGTTCCTTTTTGAAATAATCCGTTATAAACTCGCGCATAAGCATGTCATCTTCAACTAACAATATTCTTCGTTTCATTGCCTCACCCTCCACATCTATCCATGTCGTCCTTTAACTATGGACATGGATGCTCATCTATTTTCATGTACACTACACCTCCTTATTGTACTTTCTAGACCAAGTATGGAGTACTCCTGTGTATATCGTGTGTACATTTTATGGATTTCAGAAGGTTTTTCTTATTCGACTCAATTACAAATAGGTGTTTACTTATAATTAATAAAACCTTTAGACTGGAGAAGGTGTTAGTAGTAATGATTAATCAACAGACGTAATTTTTCATCTTTTATATTTACCGTCCAAACGGGCCTTTTTAATTAGATTTTAGTAACACCAAAAAAGAACTTGAGAAACCCCACTAAATATTATTTGAACCACTGTTCACTCAATAGACACGCTTGTTCGCAGAAATAAAACACGCTTAGGAAATTCTCCTAAGCGTGTTTTATTGGTTGTACAATAAATGACGTTGGTGAAAGAAAATCCCCATCCCTTTAAAAGGAGATGAGGAGGATCTTCACCAACGTCATTTTTTTATAAATATATTGGATAAGGTAATCCTACTACCCGCTGATTTCCGTTCCAAGCGGACGCTTTCCGCGGGCACGGCCTCAGCCGCTTCCCTCGCTGCGCTCAGTCCAGGGTCTTCAGCTCGCGCTGTTCCCGCTGGAGTCGCCGCTTTCCACTTCAATCAGCTGGAGAGTCTAGGTAAGATAAATTCCCTTTATATAAATAGAAAACAAGTGAGATTCCCTATAGAATAGAAGTCGACTAAAACCATCATCCAAGAGGGAACTCACTTGTCTCATTCTAATTGTATTAAATCTTTACTTGATATTCAAGACCCAAACATTACTTTTGATGAAGATTGTGTAAAGGAAGGAACTTATAAAGGGAAAAGGTGTAAATATATTTCTGGAAAGTTATCATATACCCCCACACATTGTGGACAATGTGGTGTGAAAAACACCAACTTTACAGTCTATAAAAATGGCACACAATTATCTAGATTTACATTGCCCATTACAGGCGTAAATCCGACCTACCTACTACTACAGAAACAACGTTTCATGTGCCAAGCCTGTCAAAGCAGTTTTACTGCTAAAACGCCTATTGTTCAAATGAATTGTTTTATTTCACAAAATGTGAAAGCACAAGTCACACTTAAATCCGCTGAAGCACAGTCACTTACGTCTATCGCAAGGGATTGTTCTGTATCACCAACAACTGTTCAACGTCAAATCAACGAGGCCGCAAAACAATTTATCCCGCACTACAAGGCGCTACTCAAGCACCTTTCTTTTGATGAGTTCAAATATGCAAAAGATGCAATTGCCTTCGAATATATAAATGCGGAATCAGGCAACATATTGGATATCCTAGATCGACGTGACAATTTCACGATTAAGAATCACTTTATTGTGAACTACAGTTTAACGGATCGTAAACGTGTGGAAACCGTAACGATTGATATGAATGCAGGTTATGTAAGTGTGATTAAAGAATTATTTCCAAATGCGAAGATTATCATAGACCGCTTCCATTTGGTTCAGTTGATTAATCGTTCCATGAATAAGTGTCGTATCCAGGTTATGAATCAACTTAAAACGTCTAGTGGAGATGATATGAAGAAATATCGTCGCCTTAAGCGCTACTGGAAGCTATTATTAAAAAAACATTCAGATTTATCCAGCGTAGAATATAAGTATTATTCATTGTTTGGACAACGTACAGGGCAAAGTATTGTAGATGAGATGTTAGAATATGATCCTGCACTAAAAGAGAACTATGAACTTTATCAAGAATTAATGGAATCCATATCAAATAAGGACTTCGGAGCACTATCGTCTTGTTTAACAAATCCTGTTCCATCTGCAATTTCAAATTATATGAGAACAAGCTTGAAAACGTTGAGAAAACATCTTCCATTTATAGAAAACAGTTTTATTTACACCTACAATAACGGAAGAATTGAAGGGAACAACAATAAGATCAAGGTATTGAATCGTGTCGCCTATGGATATAGAAACTTCCAGAACTATAGAAAACGAATTCTGTTACACTTCAGGTTAAAACCATCGGTTAAACAGCAGGAACAAGGACAATTCCATTTTGACGCTGCGTAACATTTATGAGGATTTAATAGGCTTGAAAATCTTTTGTCTATTTTTATTTAATTTCCAAGTGCAATACTAGTTGTTTGGAGTGCAAGATGGCGACTCCAGCGGGAACAGCGCGAGCTGAAGACCCCACAGGAGCGTGCTTTTCGCGACGAGGAGGCTGAAGCCGTGCCCGCGGAAAGCGTCCATCTGGAACGGAAAACAACGGGATACATGGAGGACTATATGAAAAAGGACTATCCTAAAAAATCAGCTTTACTGACTTCTTGGATAGCCCTACAATAACTAAATTATGGTTGGCTACTATCCTTCGCCAACGTCATTTGACAAAGAACCGTTTTATTTCATTGTATTCGTTGCCTGATATTGATCTGAGACGATGAAATCATCTTCCAGTAGAACATAGGGATGTGTTTCCATCAAGCTTGTTTTGAGGTAGTCTGGCATTTTATTTCCTTCGTACGCACAAATTAATGGAAACGACAACAGATTTACGGCTTCGTCCACAATTTCCTCTAAATCTTTTATAAGATGCAATGGCTCTTCCATAGTGGCCCACTCGACATGTGCCCATGCTCGAAATGAGGTTTTATTTTCCACATAGGGCTGAACTGTCTTACTAAAGTAATCAGCGATTGAAGGAGGATGATAACTTCCACTTGACCAATAAAATTCTAGACTGTTTACATAGTGTATGAACTCCATTTGATCTTTCGTTAAACGTGTGCTCAGTTCTTTACGAATAATAGGATAAAGACGAGAATTTTCAATGAGAATCACGTAATCCCCCGCTACAATGCCATCTTGTACATAACTCAAAAGCTGTGTAATGTAATTTCCCATTCCATTATACTTATACAGAACATGAAGGTGAGCATGCTTTTGGTCATCAAACAATTGATTCATTTTACTATTTGCAGTTTCATTTGAAGTTTCAGGCACATTTATCACCCCTTTATTTAAATTCAACTAAGGCTTCCATAATTCCTTATACCATCATTCGACTCTTTCAATGAAAACACCTCTTTATTTCGACAAATCAAGAAACGGTCTGCCCACAATAATCTTTAAATGGGCCCCGCTTGCTGATTTAGTGCAACTGTTGTCGCAATCCCATTATCGACATCTTTCTAAAACTGCGCTTCTGGCATGCGCCAGTTACTAGACCTGTACTTTATTTCCCCTTCTAGCGATTTGTTACCCGTATTATCCGCGTTGCCAAAATCGTGTGCAATGATGTATGACTTAGACTTTGATTCCATTTTAGAAATTGCTAGTACGATACGTCTTTCGATTGGCAACTTTTTCGTCACTCATCTTCCTTCAAACTAGGTAAATCCTGTTAAAATATATTCAAATGTAGTAGCCTTGATTTATATTCTTTTACAATTGCATCTTCAAGTATGGTATGTGAAAGTCGAATAACCAGTTTGGATTAAGTAAGTGACTATGGGGCAAGGTATGATATCATTACTCGAAATTGTCTTAAAAGAAGTGCTATTTTGAAAGGGGATCTACAAATGAATTCAATCGAATCCTTAAAAAAGAGCTTATTTACAAAAACATTTACTCAAAATCCTTACCCGGCATATTCAATGCTTAGGGAGGAAGAACCTGTTTCTTATGTATTACTTCCGGATGGTCAATACGCTTGGATAATCACAAGATATGAGGATGCGCTTGCAGCATTAAAGGATCAAAGGTTCATTAAAGATTTTACAAAGCTTAATGAGAGCGATAAGGGGCATAGCAGTATTTTTAGCCAAAATATGCTTTTTGCTGATATGCCTGACCATAAAAGACTGAGGGGACTTGTGTCAAAAGCATTCACTCCACAAATGATAGCTGGCATGAGAGAGCGTATACAAGAAATCACCAATGAACTTCTTGACGAACTAGAAGGGTTAGAAGAAGTAGATTTAATTACTGAATTCGCTTTTCCGTTACCGATTATCGTCATTTGTGAAATACTCGGGATACCAACAGAAGATCGGGATAATTTCCGCATTTGGTCTAATTCGATGATTGAAGGATCAAATGGTGAGTATGCACAAGACATCCAAAAACACATGAATGATTTTGTACAATATCTTGGTACAAGGTTTGCGGTTGCTCGTGAAAACCCCGGTGATGATTTAATTAGTAAGTTAATTATTTCTGAAGAACAAGGTGACCAACTAACCGAACAAGAGTTATATGGCGTAGTATCACTTTTAATTATTGCTGGTCACGAAACAACCGTAAATTTAATTGGTAATAGTATGTTGGCCTTATTAGAACATCCTGAACAGTTAGTGTTACTGCAAAGTCAGCCAGAATTAATTCACACTGCAGTAGAAGAAGTTCTTCGCTACAATGATCCAGTTGAATTTAGTACTTCTAGGTGGGCGGGTGAAGATCTGGAGTTTAAAGGGAAATCAATGAGTAAAGGTGATTTAGTTATTGTCGTTCTTAATTCGGCTAACCATGATCCAAATCAATTTAAAGATCCGGAAGTTTTTGATATAACTCGGGAAAAGAGCAAACATTTAGCATTTGGAAAAGGGATTCATGCTTGTCTAGGTGCGCCACTTGCCCGTTTAGAAGGTGAAATTGCAATCAATAGTTTTATAAAGCGTTACCCAAATAGTAAATTGAATGTAACTTTAAATGATCTTGAATGGCGATCAGGTATGATTGTTAGAGGGGTAAGAAAACTACCTATAAACTTGTAAAAAATTCAGAAGCGGCAGATACGAACTCGTCTCACAAGACTAAGGTCTAAAAGGCGAGTTTTTTCACATATCTCATTTGACGCTTTAGTTCTGCGTTTGTCATTGTAACTCCACTTCATTGTAAGGTAATGTTAATCTTAAAATATAGGCGGGGTGAATAAAGTGTCTTTTAAAATTATTATCCAACTTGGTTTTGCTTCAGTGCTTTTATTACTGTCTACTGGCGCTGCCTGGTATGAAGGCGGCACAATAGTAAATGAACCTTGGGAATGGAAGCATACAGCGATTTTTTCTCAGAAGGCGAATGGATCAGTGGATTCCATAAATGATATTTTACCAATCGACCATTTTGTATATGCAGCTAAATTCGCCCCTACATTTCCTTTACTGATGTTACTTAGCAGCACTTATCTTATAGTCCTCATAGGTTTTATTCTACTCAAGCGTAATGTTAAGACTTTTTCTTATTTTCTAGTTTGTATTGGTTTTTTATTCCTTTTCTTAAGTGGGTTTCTATCTGATTCCCCTACCACGGGTCTGAAAATACTTTTCAATACTTGTCTAATAATAGGGATTTTATCCATAGGCATCGCATTACTGAGATTTTTTTATGATAAGACTAAGGAAGTCTATTAACTTTTTTATTATTTTAACGTATAAACGTTTATGAATTAATACTTTTCATTGTAAAACAAAGGATAGAAATGATGAAGTGATTTCTGTTCTGAAGTAAATAATTTAGACAAGCACCTAGCGGCATTTTATTACCAAATTAGTTGGAGGAACCTTTTATGATAAAACAAATCGATATTACAAATCCCAAGCTTGCACAAGAAATATTAACTGTTCAAATCCCTTCATATCTTGTTGAAGCTGAACTGATAAACTTTCATGATATCCCTCCATTAAATGATACAGTCCAATCTTTGCAACAATGCGGAGAAACTTTTTTCGGTTATTATTTAAACAATGAATTATGCGGGGCGATTTCTATGATGATGGAAAATGAAGTAATCGATATCCATCGGTTAATGGTTCATCCTGAACATTTCAGAAAAGGTATTGCAAGAAAGTTGCTAAATTTCATTGAAGAGATTGAACAAAACTGCACATCAATAATTGTCTCGACTGGTTCAGGAAATACTCCTGCTGTACATTTTTATTTAACTAGTGGTTTTATCATAACAGGTGAAAAAATAGTACAGGGAGGGTTATCGCTCACTTCGTTCAGTAAGAATATCAGGTAGGGTCTGTTAGGTAGTTCCTTTAAGTAAAGATTAGTACAAAAAGAAGTTCTTTCATCTATATCTTCGCAATCGCTGCGTTACCTAGTTATTTCATACCGACAGTGTTGCGAGCTAACCTAATTATATAAAAGATCCCTTACTATTTGATTGGTCACCAGTCTCGAGACCCAAAAGAACCCCTTCGCCTACAACAGCGAAGGGGATTTCACTTACAAACTAATCATTTAGGTAGTTTTCAATTCTAGTCTTCCTGCAATGAGAGACAACGCATAATTAACGACGAAGTACATCAATGCAATTAAAATAAAGATTGGAATCACGTCGTTTGGGTAGTGAGCTTGTAGGATTTTAGCGTTATGCAGCAGTTCTGGAAGTGCTATAACAACCGCAAGCGATGTATCTTTTAGGAGTGATATAAACTGACTAACAAGATTTGGTACCATTCTTCGAAGGGCTTGTGGCAAAATAACCGTTCTCAATGCTTGAACGTACGTCAGTCCTGATGAACGTGCAGCTTCCATTTGTCCTTTTTCAACAGAATTCAATCCACCTCGAACAATTTCAGCGAGCATGGCTGATTCAAAAACGGTCAATGCCACAATAGCAGAAGCAGTAATACTTAGGTTAATACCCATCTCTGGCAGTGCAAAATAAGTAAACAATATAACAAGAAGAAGCGGTAAATTCCGAATTGTTTCTACGACTACCGCTAATACTTTTGAAAGGATAGGTACTTTAGCAAATCGTAATGTTCCGATTGCCCCTCCAATAATAAAACTTAATATAATTGAAATAAGGGCAACTTTTAACGTAACATAAAAGCCTTCTACTAAAAACCTAAGATTTTCTGGACTAAATGCACCTGAAAAATCCATTATGACACCTCCTTAATGGCTACTAGCAAGACGTTTTTCAAGGTATGATACGCCTAAGCTTAATGGAATGGTAATGACTAAATAAAATAGAGCGACGAATATGTACACATCAAAAACTACATACGTTTTAGCTGAAATGAGGTCTGCCTGATACATCAGTTCGGTCCCGGCAATGAGAGCCAAAATAGATGAGTTTTTCACTAAATTAATAAATTGGTTGCCAATAGGAGGTACTACAATTTTGATTGCTTGAGGTAAGATGATCATTCTCATTGTCTGGCCATAGGTTAAGCCAGAAGATCTTGCAGCTTCCATTTGCCCATCTGGGACTGACAATATACCAGAACGGATCGCTTCCGCAATAAATGCAGATGTATAAATCGTCAATCCAATTGTTCCCGCAGTAAATCCTGAGAGTTGCAGGCCTAAGCTCGGTGTACCAATATAAAAGAAAAATACAATTACGAGCAGTGGAATATTTCGGAAAAACTCAACATATGCAGTGGCTATCCAGCGGAGCGGTGCAATCGGTACGATTCTCATGACCGCGACTAAAGCACCGAAAAAAAAGCTTCCAATTAACGCAATAAAACTAATCATTAACGTAACTTTAAATCCATCCCAATACATATCAAAATAATTTATTAGAATTGAGAAATCCAGCATCTTTCCACCTCACTTAATTCAATCAGGATGGGCATCAATTGCCCATCCTGATTGATAGAACTATTTAGCATATCTATCCATTGTCAATATAAAAACACCGTCTTATTTCAACAAACCGTCAAACCAACTATCATAAATAGTATCAAAGTCCCCGCTCGATATTAGTGATTCAAGTCCAGAATTTAGTGCATCTGTAAACTCTTTTTCCCCTTTTTTCACAGCAATTCCATAAGGCTCTTCTGTGAATTTTTCACCAACTAATTCAAAAGAATCATCTTCAGAAGCCATCCCTGCGAGGATTGAGTCATCTGTTGTTAACACTTCACCTTTTCCAGCTTTCAGTGCTGTAAAAGCTTCTGCATAGTTTTCAAATTCTAAGACGGGTGCTTCTGGAACTGCTTCACGTATATTATCAGTAGACGTAGACCCTTTTACAGCAATTACAGTTGTATCCTTTGTAAGATCATCAATGCTTTGAATAGAGCTTCCCTTTTTCACGAGTAGGGATTGACCAGCTTCGAAGTATACTTCTGAGAAATCAACTTCTTTTTTACGTTCTTCTGAGACTGTCATTGTCGCGATAATTGCATCGATATCACCTTTATTTAATAATGGGATTCTTGTTTTTGACGTTACTTCTACAAATTTAACTTTAGTTTCATCGCCAAGAATTTCTTTTGCTAATTGTTTTGCAATATCGATATCAAAACCTTCAACTTCACCTGTTGTTGGATCTTTTAAGCCAAATAATTTTGTGTCATATTTTACTCCGAAAATGATTTTATCACGTTTTTTTATTGTTTCAAGCACGTTTTTTCCACTATCTCCGTCTTTTCCACCGCTCGCATTGTCGTCCCCTGAATTACAAGCAGCCAAAAGCATAACCGACATAAGTGCAGTTATTGTCAGCAAAAGTAATTTTTTCTTCTTAAACATAAAAACATCTCCCCTTTTGTTTTTTAATGATTTAATATACGGCTGAGAAAGACTTGGGCCCGTTCTTCTTGTGGGTTTTCGAAAAACTCAACCGGAACTGCCTCTTCTAAAATTTTGCCTTGATCTATGAAGACAATACGGTCTCCAACTTCTTTAGCAAATCCCATTTCATGTGTAACGACAACCATCGTCATGCCTTCTTTTGCAAGCGTTTTCATGACATCCAACACTTCGCCGACCATTTCTGGATCTAGCGCAGATGTAGGCTCATCAAAAAGCATAATATCGGGTTTCATAGCAAGTTCTCTCGCAATTGCAACGCGTTGCTGTTGTCCCCCCGATAACTGTGACGGGTAGGATGATGCTTTGTCAGGAATCCCAACCTTTTCCAAGTAATACATCGCAGTCTTTTTTGCCTCTTCTGCTGAATGCTTCAAGACATTGATAGGCGCCAGTGTAATGTTTTGGAGAACTGTTTTATGAGGATATAGATTAAAGTGTTGGAATACCATTCCGATATTTCGTCTCAACTTGTTAATATCCGTTTTCTTGTCATTGACTGCGATATCATTAACGGTAAGAGAGCCGTCTGTAATTGTCTCGAGCCTGTTTATACATCTGAGCAATGTACTTTTACCAGAGCCAGATGGACCGATAATGACTACAACCTCTCCATCTTTCATAGTGAGATTAATATCATTCAGAACATGAAAATCCCCATAATATTTGTTAACGTGCTCAAATGAAATCATGTCATTCTCCCTTCCAACAACTTCGAACTCGATAATCATCAAATTCATCGAATGTTTTTCTATTTCTAAATAATCTTGCTTGTATGCCATTCTATCTACTGCCATTTTAATTGTCAACTTGATTTAGTAAAAGTGCATATTGGTAATAGTAATATAGAATATGGTTATGGCGGTTTAAAACTTTTGAATTCTTCTCAATACTAGGAATTTTTCTCAAGTTATTAAAAAAGTGCCCGAAAGGATGCTTTATATCCTCTCGGGCACTTTAAGGGAACTATTAAATTTGTGCACCCTTCACTTTTGTCTCTGGCATCGTTTCATCAGGTTTAATATCTTCGAATGTTTCGCCCGCCTCTTGAAGATCACGCGTCCTATGCGCAATTCTTGACGCTGCACAAGCTGCAACACTAGCCACGAGGTCATCAAGGAACGTATGGATCCCTCTTCCCTTTTTCGTATCCAGCTCGTTAATGATACCCATTTTGTTTTTATCGAGGTGACCGAATGTTGTCACTGCGATTGAACCATATGTAAATACGGCACCCAGTGCAATTGTTTCATCGACCCCAAAAAGTCCTTCATCTGACTCAACGATTTGTTGCAATGGAGCGGACAGTTTCCCCTGTTCTGCAAGCTCATCTAATTCGATTCCTACAAGAATCGCATGTTGGAGTTCCCGTTTCCGGAGCACCCCTTCGATGGATTCGAGGCAGTGGTCCATCGTGAGACCCTCATTATAAGGATATTGCATTTCAAAGACGATTTCAGCAATTGCTTCCAACGTCACCCCACGCCTTTTCAAAGCTGCTTTTGTAGCATCTGTCACAACTTTTGAATGAACTACTTTTGTTTCATCATGCATTTCTCATCAGCCCCTTTTATAATTAATATATAAACGTCATACAACCATTATACCTGTCCTTGACGATATGATACAATTTCAATATACATGCAATTTGAGGAGGCATCATGAATGAAAAACGGAAAGATAGAAGATCTTACAATTTACAGTAAAGAACTTGGCGAGGAAATGCAGTTGCTTATCCATTTACCACATAACTATTCTCCTCTATATAAATACTCAATACTTATCGCTTCGGATGGTAAAGATTATTTCCAGTTCGGACGGGTTGGCCGAGTCATTGATGAATTTATAGAAGCTGAAGAAATTGAAAATGTTATTGTTGTCGGCGTTCCATATAAGAGTGTCGCAGAACGCAGACGGTTGTATCACCCTGAGGGAGATCTCCGCGAAGCCTATATCCGCTTCCTCGCTCATGAACTTGTTCCATACATTGATGATAATTACCCGACTTATCAGATTGGAGCAGGCAGAGCACTAATCGGTGATTCACTGGCTGCAACGATTTCCCTTCTAACTGCATTGAAATATCCTAATATATTCGGGAAAGTGATCCTTCATTCTCCTTATGTCGACAACTTGGTGCTAGAAACTGTCGAAGCCGTGAAAGATTCTTCCTGTTTCTCAATTTATCATGTTATTGGGAAAGGAGAAACCAAGGTGAATACGCAAGTTGACGGTGTTCAGGACTTCCTTACACCTAATCGTGCGCTAAATGAGTTGATCGTAAAAAAAGGGTTTCCATACTTCTATGAAGAATTTGATGGAGACCATACATGGAAGCATTGGCAACCTGATGTCCGGCGTGCAATTCAAATGGTATTCGCCCATTAATTCAGACAAAACGGACATTCTGCCAGTTATTCTGGTATAATCAATTATATAAAGTTTATACCAATTATTCTTACTAGGAGGTCATTCATTATGAAATACGGCGTTGTAGCATTCCCATCAAAAAAACTTCAAGATCTTGCAAACGGTTACCGGAAAAGATACGATCCGCACTATGCCCTAATTACTCCACATTTGACGGTTAAAGGGGTATTCGAAGCGAATGACCAAGAAATTGAAGAAGTTTCAAAGGCTATCAGAGAAATAACAAAAAAACACGCCCCATTTGAACTAAATGTGTCGAAAGTCGGGACATTCGCGCCCATCACGAATACAATTTACTTCAAAGCAACTCTGAATGATGATTTGGCTGCATTGCATAAAGATCTGAACTCTAACTTCTTCGGAGACAAACCTGAATTTGCATTCGTTCCCCACGTGACGATTGCACAAAAATTGTCTTCAGGTGAACACGATGATATCATCGGTCAACTTAAAATGATTGGTGTCAATCATTCAGAAATGATTGACAGACTGCACCTTCTCTATCAATTGGAAGATGGCTCTTGGACGGTATATGAAACATTCCGCCTTGACGAGGATAACTGAACATTGTTCGAAGTACGATTCGCAACTTCTGACCTTGAACAAGAAGATGCATTTTCTGTCAGAAGGAAAGTGTTCGTGGAAGAACAAGGGGTACCACTCGACCTCGAACTAGACCATTTCGATAAGACCGCAGCGCATTTCGTCGTCTATTCGTCTGATTCACCCATCGGCGCAGGCCGTATCAGGGAAATCAACGATGGAATCGGGAAAGTCGAACGAGTTTGTGTGCTAGTCGAGTACCGGGGGAAACACCTTGGAAATCTTGTCATGCATGCGCTTGAAGAGCATGCTACAAAAACAGGAATGAACAAAATTATTTTAAACGCACAATCATATGCTGTCCCTTTCTATGAAAAGTTAGGGTATGTCATTACTTCTCCTGAATTCATGGACGCAGATATACCCCACCGTGCAATGGAAAAAATTATGGTGAGAAAAGCGTAAGGCGACAGGCATAAGACGGACCGGCGAAGCGGCGATCTTTGCCGTGTAGCTGGGCCGACTTATGACCCGAGACTCTAGGCGCTGGAGCTAGACATTGCTCCAAGTTCAAAAACTTATACTTTCTAAAAAAAAGGTTCGCATTGCTTTTTAAAGCAACGCGAACCTTTTTCTTATATTAGTTAAACATACGCATTTACTGCGATACCTTTTCCTACTACTTGAGCGATTACTGGTGATAAATTAACTGGATTCGGGTAAATAAACCCTTGATAGGCAGGAGGAAGTAAAGCAACGGGCTTGCCACCTTCCTCCTCCTTTTCTCGTTCATGCTGTGAAGATTCGTTGAATTCATCTGCAAAGTCTGAATTCAACTTAACTTTACTAACTCGGTCGATATGGGCAAAATCATAAGACTCCATATTCAATCGGTCTGCATACATTTGAGATTGGATTGGTTGAATCGGTAACAGATAGCCCATTGTAAACACCTCCATTTTAATTACTTCTCTTACTAGTAGTATACCCATCTCCCAGTAAAGGTAAACCTATTATTCTACTTTTCTGTAAACTTATTTATTGCCGGCCTAACATATCTTGAATATCAGCGATATTTACTGCTTTGCCATTCTTCAAAATAGAATTGACCAGCTCATCTTCTGTATGCTGAGGCACATCTTTTTTTGCAAGCTTTCCGACTTTCCGTATGATTTTCCTCACTTGTCGTTCATCACTGAAATCCGCAAATTGGATGGCGTTTGCTAACGCAAACACTTCTTCCATCGGGACTCCTGTCTTTGATTCGATTTTCCGGAAAAATGAATCATTCATCTGTTATCCCCCCTTCTTAAACACAAAAACTGCGGCCCACAATAATGAGCAAGATGAAGAGAACTACGATTAGAACAAATGTTGAGCCGCCATAGCTACCGCCTCTTTCCGGTTCGTAACCGCCGCATCCGCCGCCGTATCCGCCACCATAGGAATTACATCCTCCAAACATGAAAATCCCCCCTTCCCTTCCACATATCCTATGCAGATACGAGAAGCGGGAGGGGGGCTAATGACTAATTAAACTTTTCCTTTCGATTTAAAAATAAGAGCGGCAATGAATCCAAACAAAATAGCAGAACTGATTCCCGAACTGGTCACTTCAAACATTCCTGTCATAACGCCAATCAGACCATGTTTTTCAGCTTCTGCCATCGCACCATGGGTCAATGCATTACCGAACGAAGTAATCGGTATTGTTGCTCCGGCCCCGGCAAAGTCGATGAAAGGCTCATATAGACCTAAACCATCTAATACTGAACCCGTAACAACTAATATACATAATGTATGCGCCGGGGTCAGTTTTGCTACGTCGAATAATAGCTGTCCGACTACGCAGATGAGCCCACCTACAATAAACGCTGTAATGAAAATTGAAACCATATGTCACACTCATTTCATCGTTAGTTCGACTGCATGCGCAATGCATGGAATCGTATCCCCTTGCTGAAACGATAGTGGAGATAAAAGTGCACCCGTCGCAATAAGAAGGACTCGCTTATATTCACCCGCCATCATTTTATCAATTACCTCCGTGAAAAAAACGGCCGCTGAACAACCAGCTCCACTTGCACCGGATAAAAAAGATGTATCTGCACCATAAAATTCTTTGCCTGCATCGCGGAATACGTCTGATACGTCAAACCCTTGATTCCCAGCGAGCGTCTTGTACAATTCAAAACCCGTCTTTCCAAGATCTCCTGTCATGATTACGTCATAGTCGCTTACTTTTTTGCCATGTCCTTTCAGATGCCGAGTGAGCGTATCTGCCGCTGCGGGAGCCATAGCTGCTCCCATATTCAGAGGATCTGTCATCCCGAGGTCTGTTGCACAACCGATTGTCGCACACTCTATAGAAGGAAATCCTTTTTTATGGGGAGTTACGGCAACTACTCCTGCTGCTGTGACAGTCCATTGGGATGTTGGTGGTTTTTGGGATCCATACTCAACTGGATAACGGAATTGTCGCTCGACCGCGTTATGTTGGCTTGATGCTCCCGCAACAGCACATGTAGACATGCCCATTTCCGTCAATAATGCTGCCATGACGAGCGAGGAAACGGATGTTGCACAAGCCGAAAACATACCGATATAAGGAATTCCTATGGTCGCCGCTGCAAAGTTTGATGGTGTCATTTGGTTGACCAGGTCTCCAATTAAAAGAAAATCAGCATCGCCCGGTACGGAGTCCTCTTTGCTTAAGGCAATCATGCATGCGTCTTCCATCATTTTTGCATGGGCATGCTCATTCGTTTTCATTCCACAGCGTTCATCATCATAAATCTTATCGAACTTGTCAGCGAATGGACTTTTCTTTTCCAAAGGACCTGCCGTTACCCCTGTTGCCACAATGGAAGGTGTCGTTTTGAATGTCAAAAGACCGCGCGCTACCATGATACAACTCCAAGTTTAACTAAAATTGTTTTTATAAGGGCTACTATGAAAGCAGAAAATACACCGAATAGGATGACTGAACCTGCGAGTTTAAATATATTACCGCCAACCCCAAGGACGTATCCCTCCGACTTATGCTCAATTGCAGCGGAAATAACTGCATTGCCAAAACCTGTTATCGGAACCGCACTCCCCGCCCCTCCGAATTGAGCAATTTTCTTATATAGTCCAAAACCTGTTAACAGCATTGCAAAAAATATCATTGTAGAAACTGTCGGATTACTAGCCGTCCGTTCGGTGAAATCAAAAAATGTCATATAAAACAAAGAAACGAATTGACCTATTAAACAGATTGTCCCACCAGTCAAAAACGCAAAAATGATATTTCGCAGTATTGGTGTTTTTGGAGAAGTTTCTTTTTCTAACTTTGCGTATTTTTTTTCATCCATTATGTCTCTTCCTTTATAAGTGATTTCAATTTTTCAATCTTTTTACCTATATTCTTTTTATTATCCAAATCAGCGAGTTTGTTCGTTTCCATCCATATTTTACTGTCTGCTGAAACCGTGACATCCAAGTCTGGGTAAATACGCTCTAGTTTTTTCTTGAGTTCCTTTTCAATCTTCCCTTTTTTAAAACGTGAGAATGTTTTAAGCGTAACCCCTGTTATCAAGTCATTATCATGAAAAACAGTGACCGCTGATGTGAGACGTTTGTCATTTTTAAATACTTCTTCGGCTTTTGCATGATCCTCACTTGAATTGTTGTCAATCCGGAATCCGTCTCCTGAACAACCGGATAATAAAACAACTGCAAGAATCATAAGGCTAAGTTTCCGGATATGCGTCCCCTCCATTTTTATACAGTATGCCTTTTCCTCCTAAATTTTATTCATGAACTATCCATAGCGCCCTGCCACTCAGAACTTTGTCGCATAAAGTATAAAGAATTGAAAAGGAGGTGGAATTTATGGGATGTGGAAGAAATGAAGATGTTAACGAAACAAAACACCAAGACAATTGTGTCTGTGAAGTAGTCCGGTTCATCAAGCGTTTACAAGATGCTGGAACAGATGAGGATTGCGTAGAATGCGATACAGATTGTTTCATGGCACCGCTCGGCAGTATTTCCAGCCCGGCGCGTAACCGCATTAACACACGTGTTTTTATGCTTTTAACGGAAAATGGTGATCCATTCAAAGCAATGTTCCGTCCAGAGAGCAGAAACCATTATCTTCACAATTGTTTCTCAACTTTCTTCAGAGTACAAAACGTCTTTGACGGCTGCTGTGCAACATTGCAAGTATTAGCACCTTTAGATAAACTCGGAAAAACGGTCGATATTATTGATTGTGGTAAATTAGATCTTGAAGCACTATGTAAAGTAGAAAGGTTTGGACCGACGGATTCATGTATTACAGTCGACTTGACTTGTTTCTGCGGAATCCAATGTATTAAAGATACGTATATCGACTTCTGCGACGAAGATTAATAACGAACCTGCAATGCCCAAACACCCCAACCATTTAGAATGGTTGGGGTGTTTTATATTTTTTATACTTGAGAAAAGCGCAAGGCGAACTTCAGCTTCACAGAAAACGACTTATGCCCCAAGGGGTTGCGTCTAGAGCTAGACACTATTCAAGGCTGTAAAACTTAAACTTTCTCTTTCAAAAAAAGGCAGAACGGAAAATTCCGTCCTGCCCTTTTTATTTAACATCTACAAATGGCTTGCCGCGCCATAAAATTTCTTCAATCTTCGCCATCTCCACAGCAACTACTTCATCATTTTCCCCACCAAGACCAATCCATACTGTTTCTTCTTCAACTTTTTCAATCGTCCCTGTGACTGTTTCATCTTCCATTACAAATTGAAGCGGCTGATAGGCCTGACGGCGGAACGAATTGCTTAAATAAATAACTTTACGCTGCATGATTGGATCCACTGGCAAAGCTTCGACAACACTTACCTGTTCCTCATATTCCGCCACTGGTCGCTCTTCACTGGTCGAAATAAATATTGACGTGCTTTCCTCCACAGTAATCGCAACTTTAATAAAGATGGGTGGTCCGTCAACAAACAATAACGGTTCATTTTGAAAAATAGTAAGCACATCCTTTTTAACACAGTATATGCGCCTATATTTTGGACGTTACCTCTCTTTTTAGAGAAGTGCAGGGCTGCCCATAAGTACTAAAGGAAGAGAGTGCGACCTCCCCTCGCATTGTAGATTGATGCACTCTCTACTTCTAATAGCTTACCGTTCTGCTTAGAAAATACTTATACTTTCTTACTTTCTAAAAAAAACGGTTTTCACCAGTAATCTAAAGATCACTGATGAAAACCGTTGCTAGACCAAGATAAATAATAACGCTAATCACATCATTTAATGTTGTAATGAAAGGACCGGAAGCAACTGCAGGGTCAATTTTCATTTTATGCATGAGCAATGGAATGAACGAGCCAGAAATTGTTGCGACAAAAATCGAAACAAAAATTGCGGCACCCACTAAAAGACCAATTACGAATTCATGTTTCCAAACATAAATGAGTCCTACAACAAATATTGCACAGGTAAGTCCTGTCATAAGTCCTGTTCCTGCCTCGCGAAGAAGCAATTTGAATTTACTTTCGTCCTCCACATCACCTGTCGCAATACCGCGTACAGCAACAGCAAGTGCTTGCGTTCCGCTATTTCCGGCAGTACCTGCAATTAACGGAATAAATGCTGCAAGCAGTGCAACTTTTGATATTGTTTCTGTAAACAAATCTATCAGATTCGCAGTAAGCATTCCCAATACTAATAGAATCAGTAACCAAGGAAGTCTTTTCTTCATTGCTGAAAATGAGTTTTTGTCAAAGGTATCCATATTGGAAACCCCGGCAAGTTTAGAGTAGTCATCTGACGCTTCTTCATCAAGTACATCGATAATATCATCGACCGTAATGATCCCCAATATATGCTGTTGGAAATCTACGACCGGGACGGCAAGGAAATTATAGTCTTTAATCATTCGAGCGACGTCTTCCTGATCTTCCGAAACAAGAACATTTACAACACGCTCGCTCATAATTGAACTGATTAGCGTATCCTCATGTGCAATGATAAGATCACGGAGCGAAATGACACCTGTTAACCGATTATTGTCATCTACAACAAACACATAATAAATTGTTTCCGCTTTCGGTGCTTCATTGCGCAAAATCGTCATTGCAGAACGGACTGTCGAATTCTGCGGAATTGAAACATATTCCGTTGTCATAATCGAACCTGCAGTATACTCCTCATAATGAAGTAAGGCTTTGATTTCAGCGGCCGCTTGTTTATCCATCAATGTCAAATAACTGACAACTTGTGATTTGTCGAGTTCATTCAGGACATCTACCGCGTTATCGACGAACATGAACGAAATCATGTCTGCTGCATACGTCGTGTCCATCTCCTGAAGGAACTGTTTATATTCATCGTCGCTGATTTCACTCGTCTCGAAAATTTCTGCCAATTCTTTCGGCGATAAGTATTGATAAATGATTTCTCTGAGCTCAGAATCGATTTTTTCATAAAAAATTGCTCGATCATACGGATGAAGGAGTAGATATTCATCGCGGAAAGATTTTATGTCCTGTTGAATAAGCGTCTCTTTCAACTTCTCTTCATCAAAAATGATTTCTTCTTTGTACTCTTCATTTATGTTCACAGCTACACCTTCCTTTCTAATTCTCTCGTGCATTAATAAAGTGAATAAGGGTATTATATACTAATATATATTTTATACAAAGGGTGATAAAAATATGAAATACGATATCGTCGGCGATATTCACGGTTGTTATGAAGAATTTTTGAGTTTGATCCAAAAATTAGGATATAGTATGGTCACGGGTATTCCCTTACACTCCGAAGGAAGAAAACTTGTATTTGTAGGAGATGCGATGGACCGCGGACCTGATTCACTTAAGATGATGAATCTGCTATTCAAAATTCAAAATGAGGATACTCTTCTTTATTCCCCGGGAAATCATTGCAATAAATTATACCGATTTGCCAAAGGAAACCAAGTTCAGCCCACACATGGTCTCGAAACGACAATAGCAGAACTTGATGCATTATCAAATGTTGAGCGAAAACGTTTCTTAACCAATTACCGTCAATTTTACGAAGCATTGCCGTTATACCATATCCTTAATGACGGTAATCTCGTCATAGCACATGCGGGTATCCGGGAAGAAATGATTGGTGCACCCTACTCAGAAAAAATACGTGTCTTCGTTCTTTACGGGGATATCACTGGAAAAAAGTTACCAGACGGCAGACCTCTCAGGCGTGATTGGGCCAAGTACTACAAAGGAAAATCCTTTGTTGTCTATGGACATACACCCGTTAAGGAAGCTCGATTCGTAAACAATACCGCAAATGTTGATACGGGTTGTGTATTTGGAGGCAATCTTACAGCACTCCGTTTTCCTGAAATGGAAATAATATCCACACCATCACTTCAACCATTTATACCGGAGAAATTCACTTCATTTGATTAATTTCGTTGTTGGTCAGGTGCTTCATATCCAAAGGTACTTCGCAACTGAATTCAATTTTTTCACCCGTGAGCGGATGCGAAAATCCAATCATCGCACAGTGTAATGCCTGACGTCCAATCAACCCTTGATTGCCGCCATATAAGTCATCACCATGTAGCGGATACCCCGCCCATTTCATATGGACTCGAATTTGATGCGTCCTACCTGTATGCAGGGTTAGTGCGACTTTTGTTAAATGACGGCCTTCTACTACTGCACGGTGTAATACTTCTACATCTGTTCGAGCAAATTGCCCATCTTCACGTACAATTCGTTCGATAATGCTACCGGCCTTCCTGCCGATTGGTTGTACAATGCTGAAGCGATCCTCTTGTACATTCCCTTCAACAATGGCAACATACTGTCGATTAAAACCGGAATTTATCATCTGTTCACTGAGCAGATGATGGATATGCCGGTTTTTTGCAATACAAATCAAACCCGACGTATCCCGGTCGAGACGCGTAACGACATGCACCGTTGTCGGAAGACATTCCTCAGCAAACTTCCCAGCGACAATATTCGCCATCGTTCCAGTTGGGTGATCGCGTGATGGAATTGTACTTTGCCCAGCAGGTTTATTGACAATCATTAGTGTTTCATCCTCGTGGATAATATCTAAATGCCCAGATTCGGGCACTAAACCGGGACTTGGCGCTTCCGGTGGAAATGTAATAACCACTTCATCCCCTGACTGCAATGGATGTCGCACAGTCCGTTCAATTCCATTCACACTGATGTCCCCGCCATCGTATTTTGTTGCGGTTAATGTCCTTTTCGATATTCCTTTTGCGTGAAGGAATTCGCGCAGCAATATGCCGTCTTCATCCACCTGAAAGATGAGACGGAATCGAAGATCCAACCCATCGCTCTTATACATCGCTATCAATGAACGAGTCATGGACACGTCGCCAAAATGGGAACGGACGGAACCTACCAAAGCGGACTTTTTCTTTCGACACTTGGTATTCAATCGATTTTACATCTTTATGTAAAAGCTGCAAATGATCGACCGTTACCATGAAGTCAGGTCCTTTAACAGGCGTCAGTGCGCATTTATGATGTGCAGGAAGCACAAGCGGCGCACCTACTGTTCGAAATACCCGATTATTAATAGATGCCATTTCCGTCAATTGCATCGATGGGAGAGATGGATGAATAATTGCACCGCCCAGTGCTTTGTTATATGCGGTGGATCCAGAGGGTGTCGACATACATAAACCGTCACCACGAAAGCGTTCAAAGTGATTGCCGTTCAGTTCAACATCCATGACCAGCGTCACATCAGGTGATTTCACTGTCGACTCGTTCAACGCTAGGTACAGGGCGCTGTCTTTTTCATTTCGGTAGTTAATCTTCACGTCAAGAAGCGGATATTCAAAGACTTCAAATTCTTTGCGAGCGATGGAGATGACAAGTTTCTCGATTTCGGCTGGCTTCCAATCTGCGTAGAACCCTAGATGTCCAGTATGGATTCCGACAAAAGCGGTGTCTTTTAAACGGTATTTATACTTATGAAACGCATGAAGCAATGTACCATCTCCACCGATTGACAAGACTATATCAGGTTCTTCCTCACTATAAATAAGTTCGAAATCCGTCAAATAGTTTTTCGCTTCTTCCATGAGCTGGTTGGATAACGCATCGTTTCGTGACTGGATTGCAAATTTCATCTTTTCTCTCCTCCTTTCTCATTCCTATCACCATAACGCCTCGTCGCTGTTTCTTTGAATGCACTGAAATATTGTTGCGCATCCTGAATTTCATTTCGGATTTGCGACATCTCTTCATCCAACTGGAAAGCAGCTTCTGCCGCACGTTCAAGACGATGTCTAATTTCATCCGGCATTTCACCTTCATATTTATAGTTCAATGAATGTTCAATTGATGCCCAGAAATTCATTGCCAATGTACGGATTTGAATTTCCGCAAAAATTGTCTTTTCGCCATGAATCGTCTGCACAGGATACTTAATGATTAAATGATAGGATCTGTATCCACTTGGTTTGTTATGTGCAATATAATCACGTTCTTCAATTACTTCGAGGTCATTCCGCTGCCGCAACGTTTCTACAACAGTACTAATGTCATCGACGAACTGACACATCAGACGAAGACCCGCAATATCAGGCAGTTCGGCAGCAAGTTCAGCCGATGGTTCGAATGGAATCCCTTTTTCAAGCGTCTTATCATAGATGCTCGCAAGCGGCTTGACCCTGCCTGTCACGAATTCAACCGGCGTATGTACATCTTCCAGCTCATATTGGGCTCGCAAACCTTTCAATTTCACTTTCAGTTCATCCACTGCTTGTTTATACGGTTCAAGAAATTGACTCCACTGCCTCATCCGGACCCCTCCCAGCTGTTATTCCATATGTTGAAGTATTGAGCTGAATGCTTGCTCGACTGCCGAGGAGAATGTTTCCCCGTAGTTATCATTACCTTCAATATTATATATAAGCATTGTCAGCTCATCCTTAAATCCTGGAAGAGCAATTATTTCATCTTTCCACGAAAGCACTGGAACTAAATCCGTTTTCAATGCTTCGACCATTAACGGCCATACAGCCTGTGTAAAATGGAGATGCTCGTACCCTGCTTCTGCTTCTAAAAGATAGACAAAAGACAGGTTATCAGAATCTGTAATCATCTTTCCAGATGGTATGCCTTGAATCTTTTCTGCTTGCTCCGCTATTAAAAAAAGGATTTGTCCATCGTTTTGAAGTCCGCTGTCAATTCGATTTTGAATGTTCAAGATTTCTTCTTCCCTTCATGCGTCATTACGTTCATTCTATCATATGAGTCGTGGCCTTGCAGTTTAGAAAATGCGTTTTCCTCCTTAAATTGGTATACTATAGATAGGTTATTATTTCATGAGTCAACAGCTTAACGTCAGAAGGGACAGATCGTAATGGATACGCGCACTTTTCGTACATTAATGGAAATAAATACACTGCAGTCTCTCGGTGCTGTTCAGACGTATACTGAACAAGATAGCACATCTCCATCCATGTTTAACACGATTTTAGAGGAGATGTTGGGCAATACATCTATAACGGATTCCTTATCTTCCGCTTCATCCACACTACTAGGTAACCTCAATAATACAGAAAGCTTACACTATAACGGGAAAAATGGCGTGTTCGAACCTTCTACTCTTAACGCGATTCTTTCTGCAACGCAACAAAATTCTTCAGTACCTATGAAAAACACGGCTATTGCCAATGAAAGCTATAGTGATATCATCAGCCAAGCAGCAAGCAAATATAACTTGCCCGATAAATTGATTTCTGCCGTAATTAAGCAAGAATCGAACTTCAATAATAGTATTGTCAGTCATGCAGGTGCACAAGGTCTTATGCAATTGATGCCCGGAACAGCAAAGTTCCTAGGCGTTAAAGACAGTTTTGATCCAGCTCAGAACGTCATGGGAGGAGCCAAATATTTAAGACAAATGCTTAATCAGTTCGGCGGCAATATCGAACTTGCTCTGGCAGCTTATAATGCAGGTCCTGGGAATGTAAAAAAACATGATGGGATTCCTCCTTTCAAAGAAACACAGCAATATGTGAAAAAAGTGCTCGGCTATTTTAATGCATAAGATTGGTAATCGTCACACTCAATTCACAAACAGAGCGATTTATTTGTGAAACGGGTGCAGGGTTGATAGAATATCAATACAGTCAGAGCAAAGGAGATTGACATAATGATGCGAAAACCTTTGATCCCTTATGAGGAGATCGGTGCTACAAAATTGTCGGAACTTATCGACCTGTTTTACGCTAAAGTAGCCGTACACCCGGCCCTATATCCGATTTTCCCAGATGACCTGACAGAAACTGCGCGCAAACAAAAACAATTTCAAACACAATATTTAGGCGGTCCCAATTTATATACTGAAGAACATGGTCACCCGATGATGAAAGCTCGTCATATGCCATTCCCAATTTCTCCAGTTCAAGCAGAAGCATGGCTTGCTTGCATGGCAGAAGCGATGGACGAAGTCGGACTTGAAGGAAATATACGTGATATCTATTATAAACGCCTCGTCTTGACCGCCAATCATATGGTAAACAGGACTGGGGAGGATAGAACGTGAATCGGCAAACAATACTGGAGAACCCGGTCAGTCCTTCTACATGCATAAGGCCAATCGAATTATATGTTTTCATCGATCCATTATGTGGAGATTGCTCGACACTCCCGCCTTTACTTCGGAAGTTACAAGTTGATTATGATCGCTATTTTACATTGCGTATTGCACTGCGGACCTCATTGCCTAAGATGAATCTTCAATGTATGCATAAAGATGAGGATGAGCTGGCTTGTGATAAAACACATCCCTCTTTTCCAAGTATCGCTATTAAAACTGCGGAGTTTCAAGGCAAACGTGCCGGATTTCGGTTTTTATCAAAAATGCTTGAATATTCATTTTTAAAGTCTAGAAACGTATCGTCATTTTCCGTACTTGTCGAAATCGCCAAAAAGCTGAATCTAGACGTAGATGAATTTATCCGAGACTTCTCTTCAAAAAACGTACTGCGCTCCTTACAAGTCGATTTGTATATGGCAAAAGAGATGGAAGTCGACAAAGCACCTACCTTCGTCTTCTTCAATGAAAATATTGAAGATGAAGGATTAAAAGTAAGCGGCTTATACGACTACGAAGTCTACGAACAAATCTTAGAGGAACTGGTCGGAGGGCCGCTTCTTCCTGACACCCCCCCTCCCCTCGAGGATTTGTTTCAGCGTTTCGATACGCTCTCTACAAAAGAGATTGCCAGCATTTACAATATTTCCGAACAGTCCGCAGAACGCGAACTCAAAAAACGCCTTCTTCAACAACATGTCGAACGAATTGCCTTCCAAGACATGACGCTGTGGCGTAAAAAGTTGATCTAAATTAAATGCTACTTCATCACCCGGACATTTACGGGCGATGAGGTAGCTTTTTTTGATTCTTTTGCTCTTTGGATGATTGGTTGGCGAAGGGTATGACTTTTTTAGGGAGTGCCATGACTTTGAGAGTGAGCCATGAGTTCATTGGGCACCGCCATGATTTACTGGCTGATTGCCATGAATTCGCGGGAGAGCCATGAATTCGTTGAGCCGCCCCATGAATTACTGGCCGATTGCCATGAATTCGTTGGGCCGCCCCATGAATTACTGGCCGATTGCCCTGAATTCGTTGGGCCCCGCCATGAATTCACGGACGAGCCATGAATTCATCGAGCCGCCCCATGACTTACCGGCTGATTGCCGTGAATTCGCGGGAGAGCCATGAATTCGTTGAGCCGCGCCATGACTTACTGGTTCATTGCCGTGAATTCGCGGGAGAGCCATGAATTCATTGAGCCGAGCCATGGTTTACTGGCCCATTGCCGTGAATTCACGGGAGAGCCATGAATTCATTGGGCCGTGCCATGACTTACTGACCGATTGCCGTGAATTCGCGGGCGAGCCATGAATTCATTGGGCCGCGCCATGACTTATTGACCGATTGCCGTGAATTCGCGGGCGAGCCATGAATTCATTGGGCCGTGCCATGACTTACTGGTTCATTGCCGTGAATTCATTGAGCAGTGCCATGACTGACCGGCCCATTGCCGTGCATAACCTGTACCCTGAATTCGCGGGCGAGCCATATTACCATAGTAAGATTATGTCTCCATAAGAAAAAGCCTTTCTATAGCGAAAGGCTTTTTCTAACTTTCAATGATGTGTTTTTGTATTACCTAAAATGTAAAATGTCCTAGTAGACTTCCCTTTCTTCACAAGTAACGACGTAGATAATACATACCGAGCTGCATTGGAATCCTTCAAGTCTAAAAACTTACGACACTCTTCGTTCGTGAGGGAATTCTTCACTAGCATAAACCAATCACTAATACCGGATTCATATGGATTTTTGACATCTTTTTCGCAACTTTGACAGCACCATGTCCTCGAACTTTTTCGTTGAAGTAACTGATTACAATAATGACATACAAAACCCGTCCTCAAATCCTGATGATCAATATTAAAGTAAGAACATAAAGGAAAGGGATTAAACTCTTGCTGTTCTATAGCTATTTTTCTTGAAATTTCATTAATTTGAGCAGGCGAAAGAACTGGCTCGGATCGCCTCAAACTTTGTAAATAGAAAGGGATTTGCTTCTTATAAATAATAGGGAAATCTTGAGGCACATCTTTCACTTTGGTGTTTGGATTTGCAAGAACGACTAGACCAATTGTCTTCAGATTGATTCCACGCTGGAAAAACCATTCATCTAAATTCAATTTATTCGATTCAATTTGATAAACCGGGCAATCGATAACCGCTTCATGACCAGTTTCAAGCACTTGTTCAAGATGTGGGGGATTTTGGACAAATCGGATTGTACCTTTAATATTTTTCACTTCAACGATTAAGACATATCGTTCAGTGATAATCAAGGTGTCTATCTGGAATGTGAACTTCGGGGAAATGCGCAAATGAACATCAGTAAATATTTTGGTACTTTTGGGAAAACGGGAACGTTCGATGTATGAATCGACATTACACTCTCCTGAATAACCTGCACCGATCCGGTAAAGTTGTTCTCTTAAATAATTTACTTTCCGATGATCAGGGGGTATGCGGGCAATCAAGCGTGGTATTCCTCTTAGTAGAGCGGGCTGATTCCTTTTAATAATAGTGCGTATTTGAGTCACCTCTCGTTTTATTTTTACTGATTATTCTAATTAATTATACAAAATACTCGCTGATATGGCAACAGTTTACCGCCAATCCCTTTTTCATCACGTATCAGATAATAGGGATTTTGTTTTGAGACTCCGAACTGTCATGACTAACTCTGGAATGGGCATGACTAACTGTCCGCAAGCCATGACTAACTTACAACTCCCCATGAATTCAGGCCAACGCCATGACTAACTCTGTAACTGTCATGACTAACTGTCCACGAGCCATGAATAACTTGCAACTCCCCATGAATTCACGCCATCCCCCCTTCCCCATACAAAAGAAAAGAGCATTCGCTCCTGGGGGGGAGGGAATGCTCTTATTCAAAGGGAATGGGAGAAATGTTCACGTTCAAACAAAAGGGGTGTATGTTTGGTATGTGATTTATTTCACATCCTTACTTTATCATAAAATAATAGTAGCATCAACATTTCACAATGAATTTCACATGACTGTCACATTAAAGACTTCACTAAGACAGGTTACTTTATATTTGTATAATAATATGCATAGCAAAAAAGCCCTATCACGTCCACTGAAAATAGTGGTGGATAAGGCTTTTTGCTTGAGCAGTTTAGTTATTTTTTCAATAGAAGTGATTCGAGTTCATTCAGTTTTTCCTCGAAGACGCGGCATGCTTCTTCAATTGGAGCCGCGCTTGTCATATCAACGCCTGCTTTTTTCAGGACTTCAATTGGATAGTCGGAAGAACCAGCTTTCAAGAAGTTATTTACATAGCGCTCGACAGCAGGCTCTCCTTCTGTCAAGATTTGATTGCTCAACGCGACTGCGGCACTATAGCCCGTCGCATACTGGTACACATAATAGTTATAGTAGAAATGAGGAATCCTTGCCCATTCCAGACCGATTTCCTCGTCGACAACCAAGTCTTCACCGAAGTATTTCTTATTCAGTGCATAATACTCTTCCGTCAGCTTTTCAGCAGTCAGCGCTACACCTTGTTGATCCAGCTGATGAATCAGATGCTCGAATTCAGCGAACATTGTCTGGCGGAAAACTGTACCGCGGAAACCGTCAAGCCAATAATTTAACAAATAAATACGTTTTTGTTCATCGTCAATTGTTTTCAATAAATGATCATTCAAAATCGCTTCATTCACTGTTGACGCAACTTCAGCTACAAAAATAGAATAGCCGCTATAGACGAATGGCTGGTTTTCACGTGAATAGTAACTATGGACGCTATGACCAAATTCATGTGCTAGTGTGAACAAGTTACTGACGTTATCTTGCCAGTTCATTAAGATATACGGATTTGTTCCATAGGCGCCTGAAGAGTAAGCTCCAGAGCGCTTCCCTTTGTTTTCACGGACGTCTACCCAACGGCTCTCCAGACCCTCTTTGACGATGGATACATACTCTTCGCCAAGCGGGTGGAAACTGTCGAGCATTGTTGTTGCAGCTTCGTCATATGGAATCTCCATGTCCGCATCTTTTACAAGCGGCGCGTACATATCCCACATATGAAGTTCTTCCAGGCCAAATACTTTTTTACGGAGTGCAACATAACGCTGGAGCAAGTGGACGTTTTTATTGATAGTCGACACAAGATTTTCATAAACTTGTTCCGGGATATGATTATTTGACATTGCCGCCTCGCGTGCTGATGAATAATTGCGGATGCGTGCATTAACATTATCGCCTTTTACGTTACCAGAAAGTGTCGATGCGAAAGTATTTTGGAATTCGTTGTACTTCGAATACATTGCTTTGAATGCATCCTCGCGAACTCGCGGATCATCGCTTTCCAAAAATCCTACATAACGGCCGTGTGATAATTCGACTTCTTCCCCTTTTTCGTCTTTCACCATCGGGAAGGTCAGATCAGCATTGTTAAGCATACTGAACGTTTCTGAAGAATTGCCCGTTACTTCTGATAGTTGCGCAAGCAAAGCTTCCTGTTCGGCAGGCAACACATGTGGACGTTGTGTATTGATTTCTTCAAATTCTTGTTTATAAAGACCCAGTCCCTCGTGTTCAGCAACCAGCTTGTCCAATTCTGTTTCGTCGATTGACAGAAGTTCGGGCAGGAAGAATGATAACGCAGTTGCCACTTTCACATAAAGTGATTTCACACGGCTATCCATCGCCTGGTAGAAGCTGTTTGTGGTATCCTGGTCAGTCTTTAGATGCGCATATGTATAAAGCCTGCGCAGCCTTTCGGATAGCGTGTCACGGTATGTCAATGCTGTGTAAAGTGCGTCTCCTCCATTAGATAGAGTTCCTTTATAAGATTCTGCTTTGCCGGCGAATTCCTCGACCTCAGCATATTCTTTTTCCCACATTTCGTCTGTGGCGAAGATATCTTCCAGACGCCAAGTCTCATCCACCTTTACCTCATCACGCGTCAATACTTTATTCTTAGTCTCAGTCATCATCAATAATCCCCCTTCTCCCTTTACTTCGGGAAACGAATCACTTTCATTTTCTCAATTTTCATAACGCTTTGCAAGCAATCTTTCTGAAATTAATCGAACTATTTTTTCTTCGGCAAAATCCGCCGCCTTTTGATCGGAATCGACATCTACAGAGATTAGGAAGTTGCGATAGTTCATGCATGCTTTTTCTTGTTCTTCCGACGATTCTTCTAACCCGGAAACATAATTCCTAATCTGATTGCGTGATACGTCTTTGAAATTAAACCCCTTTCTTCTTAAATAATAATAAAATGCTAGTTGCCATTCACAATCATGTCCACGAAATGACTCACTGAAAGGGACTGGCAATCCAATCCACGGTGGAAGATCTGCAGGTATTACACGCAATTCATAGCACATTCTTAGAAAAGAATTGTTTACCCCTCTTGTGTTCAATAAAACACGGGATTGAAGGAATTTATGGCGCATAGACAAATACAGAGCTACGTAACGACGGATTTCTACCTCTGACGGAGTTTTGGGCCGTGCAAAAGGAAAAACCTGACTCGACAATGGCAACGTACGATGAATACCGATATAGCGTTTACCTGCAATATGCACAAGACTCGTGAAATAATGGAATCGTTCTGTTTGGGGGTTGTATGTGAGTAAAAGCTGGCCTTCGGGATGGGAATGCGTAAAGAAGCTTTCGTGGAATTTTGAGAAGTGAAACATACCAACACCTGTCGGCAATGCACTAAACTTTGCTGGGGTTTGCAAAATCCAGAGAGGTTTCATCCCAATGCCGCGATAACCAGCCGATCTCGACTCCATGTCAGTAATGGGGATTGTACTGCATTGAAATTCGATGGGTATCGACCCAGATTGTGTTGTTATTAGGATATCAGGACGCTGGGACAACATTTTCAAGAATGGTTCGAGTTCGACTTGCCGAACCTTTTTTCGGAAAAATTCGTACAATTGCCGTTTTCCCTGGAGATGCGCCTTCGATTCACCCTCCGAGAATAAAGTCGTACAGGCAGCATCCTTCAAATGGGCAAAATGCGGAATAATAATATCTCCAACTTTCAACTGAACAGGTGAATTACATTGCGTACAAAAAAACGCCTGCACTTTCCGCCATTCCCGCAATCGTTCTCTTTCTAGCTCCCGTGAAAGAACAATCAGTTTTCCTTTCTCTGTTTTTGCTGTGAGAATAAGAGTCCACTCCTTTCTCACTTAATAATACAAATTTTCTAATAACAACGCAAGAAAAAACAGCTACCATTTTGAGATAGCTGTTTTAATTCCTGCTTATTTAGCGCCAAAGTACTTTTGGATTTCCGAGAAAACATCTTCTTCCATGATAACTTTTCCGTACTCCTCAATTCGATGACTCGTCATATTTGACGGAACGCCGAATTCAGAAAGCAGGCTGAATAAATCTGTTTTTCGTGAATCATCCATTGCCTCGATGTCATAGATCACATGTAAATAGTAGTTGTTTTCAAACGCGTATAACGATGTCTTTATTTCATAATCTATCATTCGGTCCGCTAGCGGAATAAGATCATCAAAATCGGTAAAGACAAATATATTGTCATGCCATTCAAATGCAGTATCCTCTATGCCTGGCATCGTTTCATCCTCATCATCATGATCAAACATTTTACCATGCTGGAACATTTTTCGTGGGTCGTCACTTGAAAATGGCGATTCCATCGCATCTCCATTTTCGGATATTTGCGCTCGTGTCACCGTCACTTCAATACCACCGCTCATCGCATGTACTTGAATCCACAATGGCCCTTCGACTTCAAACTCAGACTCATCGCTGACTTCGTCCATCATCTCCCAGAAGAGTTCCTCGCTCTTGTCGCGATTATACCAGACTTCTTCCCGTGTAAAGCCACGTTCTTCAATATCAATATATGAAAGAAAAAACTTAACTGTATTTTCATTAATACGCTCTATTTCCATCCCTTTTCTCTCCCTTCCTATGGGACTGGATTAGCCCAGTCTCCTTGATTATGTGAAAAAATCCTGCAATGCTTATACTTACTATATGACCGTCCTCTACGTTTTGAAAGGGTTCCGCCTTAGGACGTATAATTTTGATAGTAATAGCATTGTAGAGAACATTCACCGGGAAAGCAAGAGTAATACAAAAAGCCGATAGGTATACGGCATTTTGCAATGTCACCCCCTATCAGCTTCACACTATTTTTCGAATTTTTGATTAGTTAACCATGCGTCGCGCTTCAAGCAACTGATAGGCTCTTACTTTTCTCGGTAAGAATCGGCGAATCTCATCTTCATTATACCCCACTTGAAGTCTTTTCTCATCAAGGATGATTGGTCTTCTTAAAAGACCAGGATGTTCTTGGATTAATTCATATAGGCGTTGTAATGGAAGGCTTTCCACATCAACGTTTAATTTTTGGAAAATTTTCGAACGAGTCGATATAATTTCATCTGTTCCATCTTCAGTCATACGTAGAATTTCTTTTATCTCATCAATATTCAATGGTTCCGAAAAAATGTTACGTTCAGTATACGGAATCTCGTGTTCCTCCAACCATGCTTTCGCTTTTCTGCATGATGTACAGCTAGGTGAAGTAAATAATGTGACCATCATATGCTGACACTTCCTTTCAGTCATCTCGAATGTTTTGATTTATATTTTTACAGTTAGATTAGAATCATTTTAAAGTATCTGCTTCTAATTTCTATTATACACATATTCATTACTGATGAATACACTTTTTGAAATTTTTTCACCATCCCATACACTATTGTCACAGTTCCGCAACATTAGCGGCTTTATCACGACTCCAATAAGTATGTGCTTGTTCTCTCTACTGTTATACCCGTTGCAAAAATAAATAAACATCTGCTTTGTAAAATAAACTTTTTCTCATTTAGGAAGTTACTAACTGAAAATAAATTACTTTCTACACTTATATAGTACGTCTCAGGATGGGCAAAGGTTTCACATTAAATCAAATTAAATCAAAAAAGTACAGAAACTTAAAAATATTTTCTGAACTTTTCTTTATTATGGTTTGTAATTGACGCCTTGAGAATACTTATTACCGGCATTCCAGAGCAAATACTCGTTAATTCCGTTATCTTTCAGTCCTTTTATTTGTGCTTCAACTTCTGTTTTCCCGTACTTCAAATAATTCCCTGAACCTAGCCATGGTGCACTGAAGTCTTGAAGCCACGGGCGAGAGATGGGCTGATTTTCAAGTTCAGCCAGTTTAGTGTTTTCAAGTTTTGCGTATTCTGAAACAAGTTTATACGGTTCGAGGTCCGGTTTCTTAATTCCAAAATATGACGTCCAATGACTTGGGTAAATCATTGCTGAGATCACATCTACGTTTTCAGCTATCTTCCCGAAGTTCTGACCGATGCCAGGCGCTTCTGGAAGCGTTGCTGCGTACCCGAAAATGTCCACGGATACTTTGGCTCCATAAGGCTCCAATTGCTCCTGAGCGTAAGCTACGAATTCTGTAATCGCTTCAACCCGACGTTGTATCGGATCCAGCTCTGACTCTGCATAGGATTCATACGTATACTTCAGTGTATCATGCCGGTTTTCAAAACCTTCAGGAAAACGGACATAATCGAACTGAATTTCTTGGAAGCCCATTTTGGCAGCTTCAATCGCAATATTGACGTTGTGATCCCATACTTCTTTCATAAAAGGATTGACAAATGATTCTCCCCTTCCATTTTTCCACACGCTTTCACCATCCATGAATGAAAGCTCAGGACGTTTTTCCGCAAGGACGCTATCCTTAAATACAACAATGCGGGCGATGGGATAAATTTTCTTTTCTTCTAGTGTTTTTAACAGCTCTTGTGGGTCTTTTATATACGGTTTCCCGATATTCAATGCTTTCAGTGGCGAATCATCTGCCGGTTTATATGTAATGTTTCCAAAATCATCTTTAATATCAATGACCATGGCATTCAAATCTGTCTTATCCAGCAAGTCTGTAAGATAATTAAAGCGTTCTCCGCCTGCTGAGTGCCCTGTAACGTAAACACCCCGAACTGCATCCGGGTACTCAAATGTTAGCCCTGAATCAAAACGAAACAATCCCGAGCTTGCAATAGAAGTCTCATCAATTGCTTTAAATCCATATGTACGTTCTGCAAAGTCTTCCAGTTTTTTCATTTCTCCAGCATCGGACACAGTCGGAAATGCCAGTGCAGCAGTGAGCAGCATAGCCGGCAACAACTTCATTAATTTCATAACCGTCGCACCGTCCTCTCTATTCGATCATTCTATCAAATCAGATAGATTAATAATAGCGAAACATGCAAAAAAACCGATTTTCTTGTCGAAAATCGGCCCAATTTAATCTATTTGTTATTTACTTTTTAAATGATTCGAATTCACGCTGTGAACAAAGAACAAAGTGTCCTGCTGTCACTTCGCGCATTGTTACTTCTTCGTCCTCACGATAATTATGCGACTTTGGGTCATAGCTTTTGCGTATACGGTTTCGCTCATAATCTGGATCCGGTAATGGAATCGCAGATAACAACGATTGTGTATAAGGGTGTAAAGGTGCAGTATATAACGTTTCTGCAGGTCCTATTTCAACCAGTTTACCGAAGTGCATAACGCCAATCCGATCAGAGATATATTTCACCATCGACAAATCATGTGCGATAAATAAATAAGTCAATCCTTTTTCTTCTTGAAGCTCTTTCAATAAGTTTACTACTTGCGCCTGAATGGATACATCCAATGCTGAAATCGGCTCATCGGCAATGATAAATTCCGGTTCAACAGCAAGTGCGCGTGCAATACCTAAGCGCTGACGCTGCCCGCCTGAAAACTCATGCGGGTAACGGTTTGCGTGCTCACGGTTCAGACCAACCGTTTCAAGCAACTCGTGGACACGAGCAGTTCGCTCCTTCGCATTTTTCACAAGGCCATGGATATCCAGTCCCTCAGCGATAATATCAAGCACTTTCATTCGAGGATTTAGCGATGCATAGGGATCCTGGAAAATCATCTGCATTTTCCGGTTAAAGGATTTCAATTCTTTTTTCGACTTTTTCGCATGCACATCGATGCCATTATAGATGACTTCCCCACCTGTCGCATCGTAAAGACGAATGATTGTTCGGCCAGTCGTTGATTTACCACAACCCGATTCACCGACTATACCAAGTGTTTCACCTTTATAGATATCAAATGTTACATCGTCAACAGCACGTACTTCATTTTTTTTACCAACATTGAAATACTGCTTCAAGTTTTTGATTTCAAGTAATTTTTCAGCCATTATCGAACACCTCCTGCGTTGCCTTCATAATACCGGCTGCCAGGGAACTTTTTCATACGCTCTACGACCGCTGCCGGAGGATCCACATGAGGCGCATCCGGATGGAGCAGCCACGTTGCCGCATAATGTGTTTCACTCACTTTAAATAATGGAGGAACTTGTTCCAGATCAATTTTCAGTGCATATTCACTACGGAGTGCAAATGCATCTCCTTTTGGCGGACTCAACAAATCCGGTGGCGTTCCAGGTATCGCATACAATTTTTCATCAGATGCGTCCATTGACGGCATAGAACTTAAAAGCCCCCATGTATAAGGATGCTGCGGGTTATAGAAGATTTCATCAACTGTCCCCACTTCTACAATCTGACCGCCGTACATAACCGCTACACGATCTGCCACGTTTGCAACAACACCAAGATCATGTGTAATGAAGATAATAGATGTATCTATTTTCTTTTGTAAATCTTTCATCAATTCCAAGATTTGTCCTTGGATTGTTACGTCAAGTGCAGTCGTCGGTTCATCTGCAATTAGAAGCTTTGGATTACATGCCAACGCTATGGCAATAACAATACGTTGACGTTGCCCACCTGAAAATTGGTGCGGATATTGCTTTATGCGTAATTCGGGTTGTGGCATACCAACAAGCCCAAGTAATTCAATAGACTTTTTTTGTGCTTCTGCTTTGCTTAGTTTTTGATGTTTTAATATGGGTTCCATAATTTGTTTGCCAATTGGCATCGTTGGATTAAGAGAAGTCATCGGATCCTGGAAGATCATCGAAATGTCTTTTCCACGTACTTTTTGCATTTCTTTTTCAGAGATTTTAAGCAGATCTTTTCCTTCGAATAAAATCTCGCCATTTTTGAACTCACTACTAGATTCCGGAAGAAGACGCATGATGGATTTTGTCGTTACCGATTTACCTGAACCCGACTCTCCTACAATTGCAAGCGTCTCTCCTTTAAACACTTCAAAATCTACTCCGCGTATCGCTTTCACTTCACCTGCAAATGTATGGAAGGAAAGCTCAAGGTTTTTCACTTCAATTATTTTTTCCATTTCACTTTCCTCCTTTAGTCTTTCATTTTCGGATCGAGTGCATCACGCAATCCGTCTCCTATTAGGTTGAATGCAATCATTAGAAGACTGATTATTAGTGCTGGGAAGAACAACATATGCGGTTGATATTCAAGGAATTTATAGCCATCATTGATAAGTGTCCCAAGGGACGCTGCCGGCGGTTGAAGACCGAGCCCAATAAAGCTTAAAAATGCTTCGAAGAATATCGCTGTCGGAATCGTGAACATCATGTTAATGATAATAATTGACATGATATTTGGCAGGATATGCTTTCCGATAATACGTTTATCGCTCGCACCAAGTGTTTTAGCTGCAAGTACAAATTCTTGGTTTTTAAATTTCAGCACTTGTCCCCGTACAATACGCGACATACCAATCCAACCGGTTATGGATATCGCAATAATAATCGCCCATATTCCTGGATCCATAACCATTAACATAAGAATGACAATGACAAGCGTCGGAATTCCAATTAGGACCTCCACAATTCGTTGCATGATGTCATCTGTCCGGCCTCCGTAATACCCGGAGATTCCTCCATAGATTACACCGATCACCACATCAATGACCGCTGCAACTAACGCAATGTAAAGTGAGATTTGAGTACCTTTCCATAGACGGGAAAATAAGTCACGGCCAAGACTATCTGTTCCAAACCAGTAATATCCCTCTACTTTTTTCACTTTATAAAGATCAATCGTTTTTGAACCCATTTTACCGTGACCGTCAAAAATCCCTAACTTTTCAAGCCCCGGAACTTTTGGCGGCAAGTTTGCATGTGAAACTTTTACATCTTCTGGGTCATAATCAACCATATAGGGTCCTGCAAACGCCATAAACACGATGAATAGCAAAATGAACGCACTGACAATTGCTGCCTTGTTTTTACGAATCCGAAGCCAAGCATCTTGCCAGAAACTTAAGCTAGGTTTTGAAATTTTTTCGGCATGTGAACTGTCAATTGTGATTCGTTCAAATGAGCCTTTTGGCAATTTCTCTAAGTTGTTGGGCATTACTTGTCACCTCCGGACAAACGAATACGTGGGTCGATAATCCCGTAAAGAATATCCACAATCAAAATAATAACAATAAGGAATACTGAGAAGAACATTGTCGTACCCATAATGACAGAGAAGTCATTCGAGTTAATGGATTTGACGAATTGTTCACCGATACCAGGAATTGCAAAAATTTGCTCTACGACGAGTGAACCCGTCAACAAACCTGCAGCAACCGGTCCCAATACTGTTACTAGTGGGATAAGTGCATTTCGGAATGCATGTTTGAAAGCGATTTCAAACCAGTTAGCACCTTTAGCTTTTGCAAGCATGATATAGTCTGAACCTAATACTTCAATCATTTCCGTTCGGATAAATCTGGCAGATATCGCTATCGGTCCCATTGCCAAGGCGATTGAAGGAAGGATACTGGACGTCCAGCCATTCCATAACCCGACCGGAAGCACTTCCCAATAGACTGTAAATACATATTGGAGCAGTGCAGCAAAGACAAAGGATGGTATTGAAATACCAAGAATCGCCACGATTGTACTTCCATAATCCCATACCGTATTCTGTTTCAGTGCTGCAATCATCCCCAAAATAATTCCGATTATTGTCCCAAAAACAATTGCTTGGGCACCGAGAATGGCTGAGTACTTCAATTTTTTCAAAATAAGTGTCGATACATCAGCGTTTTTATACTGGAATGATACACCAAAATCGCCTTTCGCCAGATTGCCCATATAGCGAACATATTGAACAGGTATCGGATCATTCAGTCCATATTTTTCATAGACAACTTCTCGTTGTTCTTCGCTTAATTTTGCTGCGGATGCAAGCGGGGATCCTGGAAGCATCTTCATAAGAATGAAAGTAAATGAAGCAATTAGAAAGAGTGATAGAAACATGTATACTACACGTTTTGTAATGTATTTTGTCATCTTTGCACCTCCTGCAAGTTTCAGTAAGTAGAATACAACAAATTTTTAGATAGTTCTCTCCCATTTAAAAAGAGAGTACATGATGAATAAACACCATATACTCCCCTCCTATGAGATTTTCTTCCTTGTTAGCTTTTAATTATTTACCTTCGATGTAAGTCCATTTATAGCTATAGTCTCCGCCGAATGGGTGTGTAGCAAGCCCTTTAACATAAGGTTTCATTAGTGCCATTCTACCGCGTTGGTAAGTTGGCCCGATTGCAGAGTCATCTTCAAGAAGAATTTTCTCAGCTTTTGCAAAAGCTTCCCAACGAGCTACAGGATCAGTTGCAAGTTCGTTTTTCGTAGACTCGATAATTGCGTCGAGTTCTGGGTTAGAATAATTCATTTTGTTTTGTGGGCTATTAGTTGTGAACAATTCCATGAACGAAATTGGATCTTGGAAGTCAGGTCCCCAACCAGCTGATACGATGTCGAAGTCGCTGTTATCGTCAAGTTCAAGTCGAACAGCGAAAGGAACGCTTTTCAGTTTAACTGTTAGGCCTGGAAGGTTTCTTTCAAGTTCAGATTTGAACCACTCTTGTTGTTTCTTAGCATTTTCAGTATCGTCACCTAGAAACTCAATTTCTAATTTGTCAGTACCGAGTTCTGCTAAACCTTTTTCCCAATGCGCTTTTGCTTCTTCAACGTTATACACGTTAAATGAGTCACTATACGTACGGTAGTCTTTTCCGTCTTCATCGAATGTGAAGTTTTCTGCAACTAAGAAGTTAGCTGGAATAGATCCGTTTGCAAGAACTGCATCAGTAAGTTCTTCTTTGTTGAATGCTTTACTAAGTGCTTTACGAATTTCAAGATTTGCTAGTGGTGTTTCTTTATCATTACGTTTTTGGTTGTATTTCAAGTACCACATGCTTGTTTCAAGTTCGTCTACAAGATCTGCGTCTTCAGCATATTGCATTGCATATTCTGCAGAAAGTAATACACGGTCTTTTTGACCTTTTTCATATAGTTTTACGCCAGTTGCAGATTCTTTAACAACGTCAACGTTAATTTCTGCAAGTTTTACAGTATCTTTATCCCAATATTTTTCGTTTTTCTCATATTTCCAGCCGCCTGTACCGTCCCAATCTTTCATTACGAATGGACCGTTGTAAATCATAGCGTCTGAAGTAGTTGCATATTTGTCACCTTGTGATGCAACGTATTCTTCATTAAGTGGATAGAATGTTCCGAAAGTCATAAGCGATAAGAAGTATGGAACCGGGCGAACAAGCTCAACAACAAGTGTCTTGTCGTCTGTCGCTGTAATTCCTAGATCTGAAAGTTCTGCTTCTTTTTTACCGATTTCTGTTGCACCTTTTACCATACCGTCCATCATATAAGGACCATAAGGTGAAGCTGTAGCAGGATCGATTGCACGTTGCCATGCATAAACGAAGTCATGTGCAGTTACCGGTGTACCATTTGACCACTCTGCATCACGTAGTTTAAATGTATATGTCAATCCGTCTTCACTAATTTCGGCTTCACTTTCAGCCATCGCTGGTACTGGAAGACTGTTTTCATCTAATCGATAGAGACCTTCCATAACGTTGTTAAGAACGTTAAAGCCTACGGCATCTTCAACTAAAGATGAGTCGACAGATGGAATTTCTGCTGATTCGATCAAGTTAAGGACTTGTTCGTTGTCTCCCCCAGTTTCTTCTGTAGTTCCTTTGTCTTTATCCTTACCTGTGTCTTTACTAGTATCCTCTTCCTTAGCACCGCACGCCGCTAGGAATACGCTTAGTACAAGCATGAGGCTAATTAGCCACATAAACTTTGGATTTTTCAAAATTAACTCCCCCTATAAGTTGTCTGAAAACTTGGTACAACTCTAATTATACATCTTCATTTTCCGTTGTACAGAGTTTTTTTACTTTTCAAAGTGTACTGTTACAGTTACTATTCTAAGAAATCGATTATATCAAGGATAATAACGATTATTTAGTTTTTATTTTTTTTTTAGTTACTAGAGTTTTGATTTTTTTCTGGTAATACCTTACTATTACTAAGAAACGAGGTGTTTCTATGAAGAAAACAATACTGAATTTTTTGATTGCTCATTTAATTATATTACTAATAATGTTTTTGCATTATAAACAATTTTCAATATTGTCGTATATTAATTCTTCTTTTATTGTGGGTGGCACAGTTACATTTATCGGTTTAATCTATTATGTATTTTCAACCGGTTTCTTTGATTTTTTCACTGTAAGTATGCGCAAAGTGTTTACGCCTAAACGGCGAATGGAGGATGTCATGTCGATGCGAAAGCCATCGGAAGTTTTTTCTAGGCCTTTTTCATCACTTTTAGGTAGTGGTGCACTTGTGTTAGCAATGACAGCTATTGCCCTCACGATTTTTTACTTATGACCTCTTTGCCTATTGCATTCCGTTCTAAAAGACTGTATAATCTGAGAAACATTTGAGTGAACGGCAATGACGGAAAAAGTATTTCTACTTTGGTCTTCTAGAGAGCCTGTGGATGGTGCAAACAGGCAGACTGAGCAGAAAGAATGGGATCCCGAGCCTGGCAGGTGAACGTAAAATGGTTGTTAGTGTGAAAAACAACCATTTGAGTATCCTGTCACGTCCCCCGCGTTAAGGGAATCTAGAGTGGCCTTCGGGCAATTCGGGTGGTACCACGGTTGAAAAAACATCAGTCGTCCCTTTTTTACGGGGACGGCTGATGTTTTTTTGCGTCTACAGGGATGTAGGCGTGTAACCATTACGGCTTTTTCATCATTTACTTATGTCGTGCTGGCTAAGTATATTATCTATCAAACAGGAGGAGATATTAAGATGAAAACAATTTTTTCAGGCGTACAGCCAACAGGAACAGTGACACTTGGCAACTATATCGGTGCGTTCCGTCAGTTTACAGAGTTGCAAAATGACTATGAATGCGTATTTTGCATAGTTGACCAGCATGCGATTACCGTTCAGCAAGATCCAGCGGAATTGGCAAAAACAATCCGTTCTCTCGCTGCAATCTATATCGCAAGCGGAATCGATCCAGAAAAAGCAGTGTTATTCATTCAATCGGAGGTTCCTGCACATGCACAAGCAGGCTGGATGATGCAGTGTATTTCGTATATCGGAGAACTGGAACGGATGACGCAGTTCAAGGATAAATCGGAAGGCCAAGAAGGCGTTTCATCCGCTCTTCTAACCTATCCGCCGTTAATGGCTGCTGACATTTTACTTTACAACACGGATATCGTACCGGTTGGCGATGATCAAAAGCAGCATCTTGAATTGACGCGTGATTTAGCAGTACGCTTCAATAAAAGATTTGGTGAAATCTTAACCATTCCGGAAGTCCGGATTCCAAAGAATGGCGCACGCATTAAATCACTTCAGGATCCATTGAAAAAAATGAGTAAATCTGATCCAAATAAAAAAGGAACTATTTCACTACTTGATACACCTAAAGAAATTGAAAAGAAAATTAAGAGCGCAGTGACTGATTCGGAAGGCGTTGTGAAATTCGATACGGAAAACAAGCCTGGTGTATCGAATTTATTGACGATTGAATCAGCACTCAGCGGTGTCTCTATCGAAGATCTTGTTGCTAAATATGACGGACTTGGATACGGTGCATTTAAGGCTGGCGTGGCAGAAGCCGTCATTAGTCATCTATCACCAATCCAAGAAAAATATTATGAACTTCTTGATTCGCCTGTCCTAGATGAAATTCTAGACAATGGTGCGAAGAAAGCAAATGCGATTGCCACCGTCACTCTCGGGAAGATGGAAACCGCGATGGGACTCGGACGTAAACGGTAAGAATTAACATGATAACGGATATGATGAAAAGTGTGAAATCCGCTGAACTGACTATGAATTGAAAGATTTGATACCAGTCATATCCGAGCGATGTGTAATTAAAGTAGAAAATCATCTGAGAAACAGTGATAACTATAAGTCCGTAACTGATTAGAAATAATAATAGGCGTGTCATTATGCATCGTCCTTTTGATTTTCTTTGATTATATGACTGCATGGCCCTCTTTTAGACGAAGGGGGCTTTTTAAATTGTGAAACTCTCGAGTCTGTTGATGAAAATGTGAGCCCAGCCCGCAAAACTGTCACTACAAAAAAAAAAACGTCCCAGTAAACTGAGACGTTTTCCTACCAAAACCTTATATTTTCTTAAATACGAGTGAGGCGTTATGTCCGCCGAAACCGAGTGAGTTACTCATTGCGTACGTAATATCTACTTTACGTGCCCCTTCTGTTACATAGTCGAGGTCACATTCCGGGTCTGCATTGACATAATTCATCGTCGGTGGCAGGATACCTTCTTGAAGTGCTTTCACCGTGAAGATTGCTTCAATTCCGCCTGCAGCGCCGAGCAGATGGCCTGTCATCGATTTTGTTGAACTCATCGCGAGTTTGTATGCGTGCTCGCCGAAAACTGTTTTTGCTGCCATCGTTTCGAACAAATCATTATACGCAGTGCTTGTCCCATGCGCATTGATGTAGTCAATTTTGTCCGGTGAAATCCCACTTTGTTCGATCGCTTCTTGCATTGCGCGCGCGCCGCCTTCGCCTCCAGGAGCTGGAGCCGTAATATGATGTGCATCACCTGTCGAACCATAACCAACCAGTTCAGCATAAATTTTTGCACCACGTGCAAGTGCGTGTTCATACTCTTCCAGAATTAAGATTCCTGCACCTTCTCCTATTACAAAGCCATCTCGTTCTTTATCGAAGGGGCGTGATGCCGTTGCAGGGTCCGGATTCAAAGATAAAGCTGTATTTGCACAAAAACCGGCAACTGACATCGTTGTGATTGGTGCTTCAGCGCCGCCAGTAATCATGACATCCGCTTCACCGCGACGGATAACTTCAAACGCATCGCCAATCGAATTCGTGCCTGAAGCGCAAGCCGTTACTGTACACGAGTTGATGCCTTTTGCCCCGTGATAAATCGAAACTTGCCCTGCCGCCATATCTGGAATCATCATGGGTACAAAAAATGGGCTGACGCGGCGATAGCCTTTCTCTTGGAATGTCAGGAATTGTTGTTCATGTGTTTCCATACCGCCGATTCCGGATCCAATCCAAACACCCGTGCGAAGTGCTAAATCGCCTTCAAGTTCAAGATTTGCATCCTTCATAGCCATGATCGAAGAAGCCAGCGCATAATGGGTGAATCGATCCATTTTGCGCGCATCTTTCCGCGAAATGTATTCTTCTATATCAAAGTCCTTCACTTCTGCCGCTACTTTTACAGGAAACTGTTCACTGTCAAGTCTTGTCAGTGGTCCAATGCCAGATTTCCCCTCCAATACCGAGTTCCACGACTCTTCCGCCGAATTTCCGACTGGAGAAACAGCACCGATTCCAGTAACTACTACACGTTTTTTATCCATATGCCAAAACTTCCCTTCTATATAGACTGATTCTATTGCTTATAATTTATACGTTCATTCAAGGCATGTTCTGTTTATCTTCCCCACTTGATGCATAAAGCGCCCCAAGTGAGTCCTCCGCCAAATCCAACTAACACAATGACATCATCATCTTTCACTTTGCCTTCAGCTAAATCATCGACAAGTGAGATTGGAATGGACGCAGCGGATGTATTGCCGTATTTATGGATTGTCTTAGACATTTTTTCAACAGGTAAACCAAGTCGTTGCCGAGAGGCTTCCATAATTCTTATATTCGCTTGATGGGGAATGAGGAAATCGACATCCTCCTTCATCAGGCCAGCTTTTTTAATAACACTTTCAGCTGATTCACCCATTTGGCGGACTGCAAATTTGAATACTTCGCGACCGTTCATAACGAGTTTTTCATCCTGATAAAGATGTTTGCCTCCGCTGCCATCTGCACCAAGTTCAAACGAGAGGATTCCTCGCCCTTCGCTCACTTTTCCTACAATTGCGGCACCCGCCCCATCTCCAAATAGAATGGCGGTATTGCGGTCTTCCCAGTTGGTGATTTTCGATAATTTTTCAACACCCACAACGAGTACATAATCATATGTGCCCGATTCAATGAATTGTTTTGCTGTCACGATGCCGTACATGAATCCTGCACATGCAGCTGAAATATCCATTGCTGCTGCATGAGTTGCGCCTAATTGTTGTTGGAGCATTGACGATACTGATGGGAAAGGCCGATCAGGTGTCACTGTAGCTACAAGAATTAGCCCGATTTCCTCCGGCTTGATTCCCGCATTGCTAATCGCATCCTTTGCCGCACTGTATGCCATATGGGAAGTGTCGGTTGAATCATCCGCAATTCGTCTCTCTTCGATGCCTGTCATTGTACGGATCCATTCATCCGATGTATCTAAACGCTTTTCCAGATCTGCGTTTGTCAAAACTTGAGACGGTACGTATTTACCCATGCCGATAAGTCCAGCATTCATTCCGCATTCCCCGTTTCTTTATCATCTATTATTAGTACCTGCTCTTAATCATAAAAGAATTAGGCATATATTTCAACCCGCTGACACTTTTTCGCCAAATAAAGTTCGTATTGTTTGTAAATTAGTTTCTCCAATGTAGCTGCTGTGATATGATGAAATATGAAATAGTATTGTAGAGGTGAATTCGATGAGATACGTAATGACATTTTTCTGGTCTTTCTGTTTAATAACAATGCTGAACTATGTAGCTGGATCTATCGCTGACGTGCCGTTTGACTTCATGCCAGGCGCAATTGTTTCAGTCGTTGTCTCTGTTATCGTTATCATTTTGGGTGAATCTTTCCCAGAAGGCGAAGTTTCAGATCATTAATCAACAAAAAACCATTTCCCTCGCCGGAAATGGTTTTTTTATTTTTCTATATATAGTGGGCACTTAACAAACGGAAAATTAGTAAGTATACAAGTTGTAAGAAAGACTTCCTCCAACAACGCTTCGGCGCTTCGTGCATGCCTCCCGTGATAAGCCGGACAGAAAACCACTGTCAGTCTTATCACTTCGGCGACCACTTGAAAGGCGCCTTCGCTGGTACCTATTCTATAGAACGGATTTAAGAGTTTAACCACGGACAAGGGCTTTTGCTTTGCTTTCCGCTCCAGCAATCCAAGCAACTACAGCTACTTAAATGGAAAGCATACGAGAACCATCAAACAATCGCATAGCAAGGATGTATGTGCAATTCCTTAGTATGTTTAATATATTTCATTTTTTACAATTCCTTATGAAATAATCGTTTTTATCAGTATACATGTAATAAGATTTTACTCTTATACAAAAAAACAAAAAGCCGCATGGATCATATTATCCACACGGCGTTGCTTATAATTTAGTCACCTTTAGTTTTCCATCTTCCATAGCTAAAGATAACTTTCCGTTCTGTTCCAGATCACCTTTAATAACTTCTTTTGCCACAATCGTTTCAACATGTCTTTGGATAAAGCGTTTCAATGGACGTGCTCCGAAATCAGCATCTGTCCCTTCATTGACAATCCAATCGAGCACGTCTTCACTGTAGTCCATTGTGATCTCTTGCTGGCTTAATCGTTTAATAAGGTCTTCAATCATTTTCCGTGCGATCAAACGGAATGATTCTCCTGTAAGTGAATGGAAAATAATGATGTCGTCCATCCGGTTCAGCAGCTCCGGTTTGAAATGATTCTTTAATTCCGCCATGACAAGATCCTCTGCAGCATGGTTTTCAGTATCATCCAATCCATGCAGCAAGTAAGCCGATCCAATATTCGAAGTCATGATGACAACAGTATTCGTAAAGTTGACAATCCTGCCTTGGCTGTCTGTAATCCGGCCATCATCCAGCACTTGCAGCAAGATATTTGCGACGTCCGGATGCGCTTTTTCAATTTCATCTAACAGAACGACTGAATATGGATTGCGACGCACTGCTTCCGTCAACTGGCCGCCTTCCTCATACCCGATGTAGCCTGGAGGTGCTCCGACAAGCCTTGATATACTATGTTTCTCCATATATTCCGACATGTCAATGCGGATGAAATGGTCTTCCGAGTCAAACAGTGTCGCAGCAAGCGTTTTCGCAAGTTCTGTCTTCCCAACGCCCGTTGGTCCTAAAAATAGGAATGAGCCGATCGGTTTGTCGGGATCTTTAATACCTGCTCGGGCGCGCCACACTGCTTCCGTCACAAGTTGGACAGCATCATCTTGACCGATGACACGCTCCTCAAGCGTTTCACGTAGACGCAATAATTTCTCCCTCTCGCCTTCAACAAGTTTCGTTACGGGGATCCCTGTCCAGCGCGCAACGATCATCGCAATTTCTTCTTCTGTCACTTCTTCACGGAGCAGTCGATTTTCCTGACCGTCCACAAGTGCAGCTTCAAGTTCATGCAACTCGTCCTCAAGCGTCGGGATTTTTCCATACTTGAGTTCCGCGGCTTTGTTCAAGTCAAAACGGTTTTCAGCTTCTTCCAGTTCACGCCGGAAGCGATCCAATTTTTCTCGCTTATCCTGGATTCCACGCAACGTTTCTTTTTCAGAATCCCACTGCTCACGCATACCCGCGGAAGATTCTTTCAACTCTTTCAGTTCATCCCGCAACACTTCAAGACGATTTTTACTGACAGTGTCTTTTTCTTTGCGCAAAGCCTGCTCTTCGATTTCAAGTTGCATAATCCGGCGGGTCACTGCATCCAGCTCAGATGGCATCGAATCGATTTCCGTCCGGATCATTGCACTCGCTTCGTCTATTAAGTCGATTGCTTTGTCCGGCAAGAAACGTTCGGTCAAGTACCGATCAGACAAAGCTGCCGCTGCGACAATCGCACGGTCATGAATCCGTACCCCATGATGAAGCTCGTACCTTTCTTTCAATCCGCGTAATATCGATACTGTATCTTCAATAGACGGTTCACGCACGAGTACTTGCTGGAAACGACGTTCAAGCGCTGGGTCCTTTTCAATATACATACGATATTCATCGAGCGTCGTTGCTCCGATACAATATAATTCACCGCGTGCAAGCATCGGTTTCAGCATGTTTCCTGCATCCATTGCGCCTTCCGTCTTTCCCGCGCCGACTATCGTATGGATTTCATCGATGAACAGTATGATTTCTCCTGCACTGTCTTTCACCTGTTTCAGAACGCCTTTCAACCTTTCTTCAAATTCTCCCCGATATTTTGCACCTGCGATTAGTGCACTCATATCCAGTTCGAAAATTTGACGATCTTTCAACCCCTCCGGTACATCGCCTTTGACGATCCGCTGTGCAAGCCCTTCGACGATCGCTGTTTTTCCGACACCCGGTTCACCAATGAGCACAGGATTATTTTTTGTTTTTCTTGATAAAATCCGGATAACGTTGCGAATTTCTTCATCCCGTCCGATGACCGGATCCATTTTCCCTTTTTTCACTTCTTCTACAAGATTTCGTCCAAATTGTTCTAGAGGTGTACGTTGGTCCTCTTGTTGTCCATCCATTCTCATATATATGTCCACCTTTCTATGTTTCACTTTTTACTTTTGACTTTGACTATCTTTGATTAATTAAATTATAGAATTTATTTGAGTGAAAGTAAAGATGTTTGCACCGAGAATATGTAAGAACTCAATGATCAAAAAAACACCAAAAGGTATGCTTATCCTCTCGAAGGTTCCTCTATATATGTAGAACAAATGAATATGGCATATGCGCTTTACAAGGGCTTTTGGGAAGCCACTGAAAAACCCCTAATACTTGGAGTGAATCAGAATTCCAACTAATTACGCTTCGACGCTTTGTGGATGCCTCCCGCGATAAGCCGGAAAGGAGAGCACTTTCAGTCTTATCGCTCCGGCTACCACGAAGTCGCGTCTGCGCTGGATGGTCTTTTTGAGAAAGCGCATTTCGTTTTCGAGGATGAGGCCTACAACTTGGAGTGCCATAAATCGATCGAAGGTGATTAACGAATGTCCCAAGACATATGGAATGAATTAGTCATCCTGCTAAAACCGCTTCGGCGCTTTGTGGATGCCTCCCGCGATAAGCCGGAAAGGAGGGCACTTTCAGTCTTATCGCTCCGGCTACCACGAAGTCGCGCCTTCGCTGGATGGTCTATGTGAGAAAGCGCATTTCGTTATCTGAGATGAGACATACAACCTGGAATGCCATAAATAAATCGATCGAATGTGATCAACGAATGTCCCAATATATGAGGAGTGAATTGGAATTCCCAATAATACCGCTTCGACGCTTTGTGGATGCCTCCCGCGATAAGCCGGAAAGGAGAGCACTTTCAGTCTTATCGCTCCGGCTACCACGAAGTCGCGCCTTCGCTGGATGGTCTATTTGAGATAGCGCATTTCGTTTTCAGTGATGAAATCTGCAACCTGGCGTGCGTCTTTCTTGAATCTAATTATATATGTCGGACTATTAAAATCGGTGTATAAACTGAGCGAAGGCGCCTTAACAGGGGTCGCCGAAGCCATAAGACTGGCGGCGAAGCTGCTTGGCTTATGGCGGGAGGCATCTCCTAGCGCTGTAGCGGTTCAATGGAGTTCTTTATTTCAATATATAGTATCGAATAGTAATCATCTTAAAATCACATTTCTCTCGATAAAGAACACCCTAGCACAGGCGCGGCAAAGGCATCCCCAAAGTACAACACTCTCTCATTATTAAACGCCTCAGCAGATTCTAATGGGATTCTTTAATTCAACATACATAGTTATTTGTATAGATTACGGGCTGCTACAATAATGCCGTCTTCATCCGCATATACATAGTAATTGGGAATCCAGTCTACCTCTCCGAAATTCAGTTCATTCCCCTGTACCCCTTTTCCTTCTTTTTTACTCTTCATCGGATTACTGCCAAGAGCAAGTACACCGATATTTTGTTCCCTCAATTCTGCCGTATCGCGGATACATCCATAAATAATGACACCGGCAAGTTTGTTAGTTTCCGCAATGACGCCTAAATTGCCGCCCATTAACGCACAATTTCTTGAACCGCCGCCATCGACAACGAGAACACTGCCTGCCGGAATTGTTTGCAATGCTTCTTTCACGAGGACGTTATCCTCAAATACTTTCACAGTAGCTATCGGCCCTGAAAATCTTTTGTTTTTTCCAAACGATTTAAATTCCACGGAACATACTTGTAATTCAGTTCCAAACTCATCACATACATCAGCTGTTTTTATATCCATTCAAACACACTTCCCCTTCCATAATTGTTCCTATACCTAACTCATTCGACATTATTTCGATATTCCTTTTTTAATGTGAAATCAGATAAGATTGTGAGATTGCCTGCAGCCCTCCAAATACTATCCATATTCCACGAAAAAAAGGCCGCGCAACTTATCTCTAAGTCACACAGCCTTGATATTCCTTATTATTTACCTTACGCCCAACGCAATTTTTGCATAACGGGACATATTATCTCTCGACCATGGCGGATTCCAAGTGATGTCAACATCGACGTTTTTCACTTCTGGAAGTTCCATCAATTCTTGCGTAACGTTGGCAACGATTTGCGGCCCCATTGGACAGCCCATCGATGTTAGTGTCATGGTCACTTTTGAAGTGCCTTCTTCGTCCAGCTCAACATCATATACTAGACCTAAGTTGACGATATCGACTCCAAGTTCCGGGTCAATCACATTTTCAAGCGCACCCATCATGCTATCTTTCATATCTTGGCTCATCTTCATCCCTCATTCCGTGTTTTTGATATCTTAATCATAGCAGAGTTTGATGCATCATTTCAAATGGCAGGCAAGCCAGTCAGCAGCTTGAAGCATTCCCGCTCTTGAAACCGCATGTCCCGAGGTAGCACTTGAAACAAATTCAATTCGTTCCGGTGTAGCTGCATAATCCTTTTTGACTGCCTGATAGAAGTTGTATGTCGGCTCATACGGCACTACCGCATCCTGCTTGCCATGCCAAAAGTATACAGGTCGGTTGTTCAATGCCGCTGAATGTTTTGTTAAATCGAATGTAGAAAGTGTGTTAAATAATTTTTTCTTTTCTTCCTCAGTAACGGGCAATGTAAATCCGCGACGTTCGAACTCCGACATTTGAGCTTTTGCTAGCTGTACAAAGCCTGGTGCTCCCATCATAACGGCTGCTGTATCAATCCAATCATAGACTGTAAGACAGCCAAGCGTCGTAATACCACCCATCGATGTGCCTGCTAAACCGATTTTGCCTGTCGTATAAAGCCCGCGTTTCACAAGCTCTTCACGAATGAAACTCACTTCTTCAATTGACGTCAAAATGATTTCCCAAAAACGAAGGCTTAGTTGCACTTCATCGAGATCCTCTTCACGAGCACCATGCAAATGCGCATCAGGCAGTAAAACACGAACCCCTTTTTTTGCAATATTATATGCATAATGTAAATTATGCTCTTTGGCACTCGTAAAACCATGAAGGAAAATAACAACGGGTACTTGTTGGTCTTTAAACTCATCTTCTACTATATGCAATAAGGGGATGTTGCCCCATAACTCTTCGATTACATTCACGAAACCACACCTTTTCCTTTTCAATTGAGCGTACCAAAGTTTTTCTAAAAAAACAAAAAGGACGATTCTATGACGGAATTTTTTGACTTGAATCATCTATTAACGATAGACTACTTATAGAAGGAGGCGTTTTTTTGAAGCCACATTTAATCGTCCTCGATCTTGATGGGACGTTACTTACAGACGAAAAAGTAATAGCAGATAAAACAAGGCTTACATTGAAAAAAGCAGAGGAGAAAGGTCATCACATCATGATTGCAACCGGGAGACCCTACCGCGCAAGTGAAGTCTATTACCATCAACTCGGTCTGACGACACCGATTGTCAATTTCAACGGTGCATTCGTCCATCACCCGGGTAACAGCTCTTGGAAAACAATCCATGAAACGATTTCACTTCCCGTAGTAAATGATGTCATCGATGCCATGCAGCAATTTACATTCCATAATATTGTTGCCGAAGTAATGGATGATGTATATATGCAATATCATGATGAAAAACTGCTAGATATTTTCGGCTTTGGGAATCCACAGATAACCCAAGGTGATATCCGAAAAGTTTTGCAAGTCGATCCTACCAGCTTACTAATCCATGCACCTGACGATAAAGTTGAGTCCATTCGACGCCATCTTGGTGAAGTACATGCAGAAGTCATTGATCACAGGCAATGGGGCGCACCGTGGAAAGTCATCGAAATCGTTCGGCATGGTTTAAATAAAGCGGTCGGGCTTTCCCATGTTGCCAAATGGATGGATATCCCGAAAGAACGGATTATTGCATTTGGTGATGAAGACAATGACTTAGAAATGATTGACTATGCCGGGGTCGGAGTGGCGATGGGAAATGGCATTGACAGATTGAAATCAATTGCCGATGAAGTGACAGACACGAATAACGAAGATGGCATTGCACGAGTACTCCGTGAAAGGTTACACTTGAACTAACTACTATTATTTAATGGAGGGGTTTATATGAGAATTTTTGCGGACAGTGCTTGTGATTTGCCAAAGTCATTTTTCGAGGACAATGATGTAACGCTTTTCCCATTACGCGTCCTGATCGACGACCAAGAGTACGACGATATAATGACAATTGATTCAAAGGAAGTCTATCAGGCAATCCGAAATGGCAAACAGCCTAAAACGTCACAAGTATCACCTGAACTGTTCCTCCGTAAGTGGAAAGAACTTGCCGCTGCTGGTGAAGATGGAATTTACATCGCTTTTTCTTCGGAGTTATCCGGGACATTCGATACAGCAATCATGACGAGGGACCAAGTGAAAGAAACAAATCCGAATTTCAACCTAATTATTATCGATTCAAGATGTGCTTCGCTTGGTTACGGGCTGCTCGTAAAAGAAGCAGTCCGACTGCGAGATGCGGGAGAAGACAATGTTCGGACGATTGAGCGTAAAATTCGATTCATGGCAGGGCATATGGAGCATCTTTTTACTGTGGAAGATTTAGATTATATGGCGCGCGGCGGTCGCGTATCCAAAACCAGTGCCTTTATCGGCGGGCTGCTTAACATTAAGCCGCTTCTGCATGTCGAAAGCGGGAAACTGGTTCCGATTGAAAAACACCGCGGACGTAAAAAGGTGTTGCGCCGTATAAGCGAACTCATGGCGGAGCGCGGCGACCATCTATCTGAACAAACTATCGCAATTAGCCACAGCGACGACGAAGGTATAGCACTTGAATTGAAGGCCATAATAGAAGAGCTATTCCGTCCTGTGGATATTGAAATCCATATGATTGGATCTGTAATCGGCGCACATGTAGGTCCTGGTACCGTAGGTGTCTATTTCTTGAATAAATTAAACCAGTAACGTCAAGATGATGAATCCCATTGAATCCGCTACGGCGCTAGGGGATGCCTTAGCTACAGAAGGCTTCCACTTCTAGTAAGTAGTGACGAGGAGGATTATTGATGAAAGTACTAATAGTCGGGGCAATTGCGGGCGGATCCACTGTCGCTGCACAAATTAAACGCGCAGTTCCCGAATCTGAAATCACATTATTTGGCCGTGATCCTGTACTTGGATATGGTACATGCGGTATGCCCTACGTCATCGGTGGATTGATTGAAGACAAATGGCAATTAGTCGGTTCATCTCCCGAAAAGTTTAGCGAGCAACGTGGTATAACTGTTCAATTAATGCATGATGTTCTGTCAATTAATCGGGAAAATAAAACGATTGAAGTCCGCAATATGGAAACAGATCAAGTCTTTACAGAAACTTACGACAAACTAATTTTGTCGCCCGGCGGACTGGCACGTATACCCGACTTAAAAGGTCTTGCTGACCTGCCATTATTTACATTAAAGAGTTTCAGGGAAATGGAAGAAATCATTGATTATATTGAACGTGAAAACCCGCAGTCATGCGCTGTTATCGGCGGCGGATTCATAGGTATTGAACTTGCGGAAAACTTTATCCATAAAGGGATAAAAACAGCGGTTATAGAACGAAACGATCGTGTCATGACAATAATGGATCCAGAAATCTCGGAAGTGCTCGGCAAGGAAATGAAGGACAACAAGGTCGAGTTCTATTTCGAGGATGCCATTGAACGCATTGAAGGCAAGCAATTGATCATGAAAAATGGGCTGAACTTTGAAGTTGACTTTATCGCTTCCAGTATAGGAATCGATCCAGACACGCAACTTGCAAGTGAAGCCGGTTTACATATCGGACCGACGAAAGGGATTGTCGTCAACGACTATATGCAAACAAATGACCCTGACATCTATGCAATTGGTGATGCAGCAGAATGCAAAGATTGGTTTACCGCTAAACCCAAAAGCGTAAAACTTGCTTGGCATGCGCATCGGCAATCATTTATCGTCGCTTGCCATCTTGCCGGCAACCCCGTTAAAATGAACGGACTCCTTGGAACGTCAATTACGAAACTATTTTCTCTGACAGCTGCTATGACTGGCCATTCGGCGAAAAGCTTAACAGAGGAAGGAATTGAATTTGCCACAGCCGTCTATGAAGGGCGAACAAATGCAGGCTATTACCCTGACCATGGACATATTTTGCTGCGTGTCCATTATGCAAAAAAGTCCAGGCTCGTGCTGGGCGCACAAGCCGTCGGTGACAAAGGCGTCGACAAACGAATCGACGTCATTGCGACTGCAATCATGGGCAAAATGACTGTCGACGACCTGGCTGCCCTTGAGCTCGCCTATTCCCCAGCCTATTCATCACCGAAAGATCCAGTTAATATGATTGGTTATAAAGCGAAATAAGAAGAGCGCAAGCGCCTTGGTAGAGGGGCTGGAGCTAGACACTGCTCCAGGTTCAAAAACTTATACATTCTTTTCTACTAACAAAAACACCAGATCGGCTAATTCGCCAATTCTGGTGTTTTCTGTCTTACTTCATTTCTGCTTTATTTTTTCTTTTTTGTCTTCCTTTTCTTAAAGCCAAAAACAGGAATCCAAAGAACAATACGTAGATAAGGATTGATGCGATTAAGTAAGGAGTATTGAATCCTTTATCTTCATCTGCAATATAAATCTCTGCAACTTCACGTTCCAGTACTACACGGAAAACCCCGTCTTTCCCTTCCCGTACCAAATCACCATCGAGTACACCACGCAATTTTTTATTCTCACCGATCACTTCTTTCGGGATTTCTAAATTGGCTGTCCCTGTCGTATTATTAATCGCGATAATCCATGTTTCTTCATCATTTGAGCGCTTATACACTGTAAATCCGCCTTCATTATGCAACATTTCAAAATCGCCATTGCGGAATGCTTCGGATTCGTTACGTAATTTGTTGAGATCTCCGATGTATTCAATTAGCTCCTCATCGATCTTGAAATTCAGGAGCGGATGACTTTCAGGCGCAGATTGACCATTCACTGCAATTTCAGTGCCATAAGGCATTATTGGCACACCCGGCATTGAAAATAGGGCAGCAATGGCAAGTTTCCATCGTGTCGGCGGGAACATTCTCGCTTCCACGATATCGTATGTGAAACGCGGTCCTGTTAATTCGTCGAATTGAATCAATTCTTTTTTCGTGTCATTTGAAAAAAGTGATAATGGTGATGAATCCCCATCATATTGCACAAATGAGGTTCTCAATGCGGACATCTTGTCCAGTTTCGGAGCGGAATCGAAATCGGCATCGCTTTCTTCATTCGTCAAAACATAAGTACCTGGCTTTGCCTTTTTAACTGCCTGGATAATTTCATTCAGAAATGCGGTGTCGATTTTGTCAATCTTCGTTAAACGGATTCCGTCTAACTTATACGTTTCCACGAAATCAACAACGGCTTCTTTTAACGCTTTTTGTGTGGCAGCGTCTGAATAATCCCAGTCAATTGTTCCCTCATCAGCAGGAACATTTTTCACAGTTCCCTCTTTCGCCCAGATATGATTCGCACTGACGCCACCGAGTGGAAAATCAGCTATTACGGATAGTTCCTTTTTATGAATTTCTTTGATCATCCCGACAAATTCTTCATCGGTTCCAAAATTCGGTTCGATTTTCGTATAATCAAGAACCTTACTTCCATCATACGATTCTGTTTCGAAAACCGGTCCAAGGGAAATTAGCGTAAAGCCCATTCTCATAATATGTTCTAATCTTGTACCGATACCCGTGAAATCGCCGCCGTTGAAAGCAGTCAAGTCTTGCGTGTTCACTTCAAAATCATTATTACCGTCCCCATTATTATAACGATCGACGAGCAAATCATATATACTTTCATCCTCTATTGTTCTTTTCGTTTCTGCAAAAACCCCTGCTGGAGATAGGGTAGTTATAAGTAGAAGAAAAGTACCAATTAGTCCAAACCATTTTTTTGTCTTCACAAAATTGCCTCCTCAAAACGAGCTGTCATCCGTCATTTTACCAAACAGCCTGACTTGCCGCCATTGTTTGCGCTAAAAATCTTACCCTTTGCAATGAAATAGGTCGATATTGTGAAATTGGAAACTGAACGGTGGTTTGATGAGCGTGTTCGACGGTCGATGTGGGACTGGACAACAGATTGTTCAAACTATACGGCAACGACGCAAAACCCTACGACATCCCCTAATCAAAAACAAAAAAACACCTGCCAGCACAATGTGCCAGCAAGTGTCTTATTCATCAAACGGTTCATCGTCTTCAACTGATGTCCGCTTTTTTCGGGAAAATAGGAAGACGGAAATAGCAAACAAACCCATTAACATCAAAATAACGATAAGTAATAGCGGTCCGATACTAAATTCCATCTTCATTCCCTCCTGCATTCACTATTAAGCGAACCAGTTAATGCCCATTGGCAACTTGAATCCGAGGAACAGTGTCGCCAGTAGGAAAACGAAAAACAAGATCCAAAACATCTTGACGCTCTTGTTCTTTTTAGAACGAACAAGCACCATTTCCATCATACCAATCGTCACAAGACCCAATAGGAATTTGACACCGTAGAGTGCCCCGTCCATAGATGAGTATCTGAAGAATAGCAATGCGCCTGAAATCAGAATCAGCACATAGAATAGACGGGCAACCATATGGAGAATCTTTCTGCCCTTAGACTCTGTGTCCATACTTGCAGCAACGAGGAATACAATAATTCCAACAACCCATGTGAAAATATGGAAATGTGTAGTGTTTGATAAAACGTCCAAAGTAGTCACCTCATTTAATTAGTAATACCAAATAATCGTATCACAATTGACTAATTCGCAAAAGGAAAACTACTCACACAAACTTGTTTACAAGAGTTCCTATACCTTCAATGGACACTTTTACCGTGTCGCCTTTTTTCAAAAATGTTGGCGGAGTCATTCCTTTTCCGACACCAGCAGGAGTGCCCGTTAGTATGACATCACCTGGTTCGAGCGTTACATACCTTGATATGTCAGCAATCAGTTCGTCGATTTTAAAAATCATCGATTCTGTATTGCCGTTCTGTCTTACTTCATCGTTCACTTTTGTCACAATTGATAAATTATGTGCATTTGGTATTTCATTTTTCGTCACGATATAGGGCCCCATTGGACATGATCCATCGAGACTTTTCCCTAGGAAGAATTGACCGTGCGCTGCTTGCACATCACGTGCCGTTACATCATTTGCGATTGTGTAGCCGAAAACGTAATCATAGGCCAGCTGTTTCGGGATGTTGCGTCCTCCCTTGCTAATGACAACCGCAAGTTCTCCTTCGTAATCGAGGCTTTCTGTTATATCGGCATGGACGGAAATGTCTTGTTCGTCCGCTGCGATGGCAGTCGGTGATTTCGTGAAGATCATCAGTTTTACTGGAGGTGCAGCTGCGCCCATTTCCGCGGCATGATCTGCGTAGTTCTTGCCCACACACAGGATGTTTTTCGGCGTTCTAGGAATTGGAGAAAGCCACTCAATGGCACTAAACGCATATTTGAAGCGCTCTGAATCATCTGCAGCACGTGCTTGCTCCGCAAGCTTCCGTACCTTTTCAACAAAATCCAGACCAGATGCAATACCTTCCGTAATTGTTTGCGGAAATTCCGTATCGCCGTAGGCTTCGGCAATCGCCAACATATCCCAAACTGCTTCTTCTTTCTTCACTTTTGGACCAAATAACGTCCTGCCTTCGTAACGGAACGATAGTAATTTCATTTGCTAGCCCATCCCTTCATTAGTAAAAATCCTTATTCTAATTACTACGACAAACGTCGACTCTTTCCCTCTTTATCTGATAAATTCTTTCCATATGTCCCTTTTCGCCATAGCCATTCAATTGGCCCCATACGGAATTTAGACAGCCAGAATTCTGCAAAAATAACTTGGATGGCAAATACGCCGACTGCAATTCCTACGCCTGTCGCCAAATCGACTTTGCCGTACATGCCGAAACCATAGGCGTAAAAAATAAGCGTGCCTACGATGGATTGTGTAATATACGTCGTCAACGACATGCGTCCCACTTTTGAAAAAGGACGGAATAGCATGCGAGCGAACGGCAGTTGATAGAGTAAGAGCAGTAGACCCATATAACCGACCGCCAAGACTGGTCCACCAAATTGCGTTTGCAAAAGGATTGCATCCGATGATGGGTCTCCGCTATGCGGTGCAGCTTTCATCCATATACCAGCAATCAGTGCAAGGACTGTTACGATCGCAATTCCAACTTTCAGTTCCGCGGCCCGCTCAATCACTTTCCATTTAGACAGCCCTGCGCCAATCATAATCAGCGGCAAGACAACGAAAACTGCTAGCAACGATCCCGTCAATCCGTAAGTTAGCCATTCAAAAAAGCGGAAACTGAATATCTCACCATAACTGCCATAGGCATATGCTTCAATCGACCGTTCAATCTGGTGAATATCCGCATACCCTTCCATCATTGCATCCGGACGCAATTTGTTCAGATAATATACACCCGCGTAAATGATTCCCGATGGTATTACATACATAATTGTTGCAAGAGGAAGCAGCCATTTCTTAGGAATCCGGACAAACGCAATCATCGCGAAGCCCATTAGCGCGTAAGTGAACAAGATGTCCCCCATCCAGATGAACAGGGCATGAAGCAACCCGAATACGAGCAAAATGCCCATACGACGTGCCATGACTGGAGCAAATTGTAGCTTGTTTGCAATTGTTTTTTCATATTGCATATTCAAGCCATAACCGAACAGAATTGCGAAAATCGGATAAAAACTCGCTTCCACAAAGATGTCAATCCTTTTAAATATGGTTGCATCCCCATCTTTGAACCATGTATATGGATCCATATACAGATAGGGTGATAGGAAAAGTAACATATTAGCTATGAATATCCCGAGCAATGCAACTCCCCGTAGCATATCAAGCGCTTCAATGCGATCTCCAAGTGTCGTCGGTGTTAATTTCAATTTTATTCCCCCTGAATGTACACGGTCCTTTCTCCGTCAAATAAATAAAGGACCATCTCTTTAATTTCAATTTTCATAATTTCTTCAAGCGCTTTCTTATATAAATTCAACTGAATGCTGTACCGCTTGTCCATTTCAATGTCGACTTCTTCATCTGAACCATAACGGCCACGAACGCAATCCGTTTTATAATCTAGCAGCACCCAGCCATCCTGTTCTTCGAATAAACAATCCGCGATTCCTTGTAATATTTGATAATCGCCTTCATTGTCATCAAGTGCATAGGTAAACGGCAGCTCACGTGATACATGCTCAGCTTTCATCAGACGTTGAGCAATAGTTGTCTCAAAGAAACGTGCAACAGCATTTGCATCGACAGCGGTCGCCTCGTCTGCAGTAAGCAACTGGCGGTCAGTCAACTCAATTATAAGCTTTTCCACGTCAGGTACGCTGCTTTCTTTCCGGATATCAATATGTTGCATAATCGTATGCATCGCCGTCCCAACTTCCGCCGCGGACAATGCCCGCGATTGCATGAAGACCGGCCGGTTATGAAGATAAGCAGTACTTACATCCGCATTTGTTGACACCGAGAAGTCATCTTCCGCCTGCTGTTCAAGAATCGCCAACCGTTTCAACTCGCTGACCGTCTGCTTAGAGCGTTTGGTCACTGAAGAAAGATATGGATAGGTTGCGTCGAACCGGCGTTTCACTTCCAGTAACATGGTTCCATCCACTTCTTCGATTGGAACTATATCGACCGGTGCCTCCGCTTCCTCCTCTATACCCTCAATCGTAGTAAACAAAGCGGATACGGGCAATGCATCAATCTGCCAAACAGAAGGATCGATTACGGTCTCTCCTCCCTGCATGCTACCGAACTTTTCGAACGCCTGATGCCTTGCTACAGCTGGCCCAAGCCAGTCTAAATAGCCATTTGCTCGTGACCTCGTGTATTCGGGCAACATTAATTCCGGATCAACCAGTTGTGCGTCCTGCCATTTCACAATCGATTTCTCAATGTCTTTCACAGATGCAATGATTTCGAGATGTTCCTTTGCCCGCGTCATTGCAACGTATAATACCCGCATCTCTTCCGCACGCATTTCAAGTTCTTTCTTTTCCTTCATTGCAAGAAACGGCAATGATGTATAGGTAATCCTGTTATCTGGGTCAATCGCTTTCACTGCCAGCCCAAAATGCTGGTCGAACAAATACGGCTCATTGAAATCCATCTTATTAAATTTCCGACCCGCCCCTGCGATAAAGACAAATGGAAACTCGAGTCCTTTCGACGAATGGATCGTCATGATGCGAACAACATTTTCCTTCTCAGTAAGTGAACGCGCGGCACCGAGGTCATCCCCGCGCTTACGCATGCGGTCCACAAAACGCAGAAAGCGGAACAGCCCACGGAACGAAGTCTTTTCATAATCAATCGCCCGGTCATGCAGCGCACGAAGATTTGCCTGGCGCTGTTTGCCATTCGCCATCGCACCGACCATCTCATAATAATGGGTATCGGAATAGACTTGCCAGATCAATTCAGAGAGCGAACCGCGCCGTGCCAGGTTTCGCCAGTCCTCGAACTGGTTGAAAAATCGCTGTAGTTTTTCCTGTGTCACAGCAGCGACACCTGCTCCGCCTGTTGTAACAAAACGCTTTAATGCTTCAAAGAACGACTCATTTTTTCCAGCAAGCCGAACTTGCGCCAATTCATTTTCCGTCATGCCGATGAATGGGGCTCGAAGAACGGATGCTAGCGGAATATCCTGATAGGGATTGTCGATGACACGCAATGTATTCAACATGATCATCACTTCAAGCGCATCGAAATATCCGCGCTTCAGCTCAGCGTATATCGGAATACCCGCCAGCTTGAATTCCTCCGCAATTTCGCCTGACCATGTCATCGAACGCATCAAGATAACAATATCCCGGTATTCAAGCGGACGTTTTTCATCAGTAAATGCATCGGTTACTTCCGTCCCAGACGCAATCATCTCCTGGATTTTTTTAATCATGAACCGTGCTTCCGCCTGTGAACTTTTCAAGCTTTGCCCGGCAAGTTCTGTTACATCGTCTAGTTCTTGATCGTCTTCCTCTTCTTCATAAAGAAGTGTCAGTCCGGCAGTCACCGCTTTTTCCGGATAGTTCGCACCGTATTTCAGCGCCGCCGCATCGTCATAATCGATTTCTCCGACACGCGCGCCCATCACTTGTGAAAAGACGTAATTTGTCGCATCTAGCACTTCTTTACGACTTCTGAAATTCGCATTCAAATCGATTTTCATGCCTTGATTGCCATCCGTTTCTGTAAATCGATTGTATTTGCCAAGAAACAGCATCGGTTCAGCAAGGCGGAATCGGTATATCGACTGTTTTACATCGCCGACCATGAACAGATTTCCGTCCCCTTCCCCGCCTCGCTTGACGAGTTGAATGATTGTCTCCTGTAGCATATTGACATCCTGGTATTCATCGACAAGCACTTCTGAAAAACGATTTTTGTAATCCATTGCAATATCAGAAGGCACAAGTTTCCCGTCCTGAGCATTCGATAAAATACGCAATGCATAATGCTCTAAATCCGAGAAATCGACAATGCAGCGGTCAATTTTCACTTGTTCAAAACGTCTGCCGAACTCGATGACCAAGTCAATGAGCGTATGCATCGTCGGCGCCATCAAGCGAATTTCCTCGAGCAAACGGGCTGGCGTTCTCGTAAAATAGGATTCTTTTAAGGTGTTCACAATTTTTTTTACCGTATCACGAAGTGCTTTCGCCCGTTTTGCAAGTTCTTCGTCACATGAATCTTTGCGGATCGTTCCTGCTTTTACCCATTTTAAAGAGCCGAAAAATTCGTAAGTCTGCTCCCATGTCCCATCCGTAATGCGGCGAATTGCTTCATCAATCCACATTAAATCTGCTTCAGCCGTGGCGGCAAGCGGTTCTGGTCCGTCAGGCATAAGGGTGATGCGTCTCATATCATTGGTTAACGCCGCTGCTTCTTCCAACGTATGACGAATTGCCGTTTTCAAAGGCTCAATAAATTCAAGTTCATCAATAGAAGCATTAGCACCAATTTCATATTGCATGGGAATTAAGCGCAGCCATTGCTCCGGAACCGGATGAACACGGGAATAATCATACAACCGATCGATCAGCGTTTCGATAGACTGGTCGTTGCGATCCGACGTGAAACTGTCTGCCAGCCGGTACATCGCTTCGGGATTTTTGGCACTATATGCATCTTCAAGTACAGCCCCGATTGTATCATCACTTAACAACGCCGCTTCCGTGCTATCCGCAATCCGGAATCCCGGATCGATATCAATCAAATATGCATATTGCCGAACGACATTCATACAGAATGAGTGCAACGTGGAAATCTGTGCTTTATTCAATAAATTCAGCTGCCTGCGCAAATGAACAGATTCCGGTCTTTCAGCAATCGCTTCTTCCAACGCTTCCGCCATCCGGTGCCGCATTTCTGCTGCAGATGCATTGGTAAATGTAACGACGAGAAGTTCGTCAACGTCGATGGGATTATTTTCATCCAGCACTTTTTCAATCATCCGGGTGACCAATACTTTCGTTTTTCCTGATCCGGCAGCAGCGGAAACAAGAATATCTTTCCCTGTTGCCCAAATTGCTTTCCACTGGGAATCTGTAAATGTCAGTCCATCAGGTTTCACGGGTATGTTCATCATCATCTGCCACCTCCTTGCGCATTTTTTCGAGGGACATTTCCGGGTCCATTTCGCTATAAGGCCGATGCACTGAAGCTGGATCTGTCGGATCGAACTGACAAACTGAACGATATGAACAGAATTCACACGGCATCTTATCTTTTAATTTGTATGGGTAAACACGTGTATCCCCGGCAAGCATTGCATCTCCGGCTTTTTGGTGCCGCTTCCTAACAAACGAGCGCATCATCTGCAAATCATCCGATGACAGCACTTTCGACGTTTTCGCAAATGTGCCATCCGTTTTAATAGAGGCGGGAACAATTGAAGAGGACCTGCCAATATCAGCATCCATTCCGATGACTACGTCCGGATTATCAAGCAGATACCCTCTCATCTTGTAGGATTTCGCAATCTCTGCTTCAAGTAACGCAGGGGTTAATTCTGAACCGGAACGAATCATTGGGTTATGGATATGCATATAGAGGACGCCCGCAGGATCCGCTTGTATGCCCAGCCACTCATCTGCATTTTCCAGCGCAACGTCAAGATAGGTCATCATTTGCAGGGACAAGCCATAGTACACTTCCGTCAAATCGAGACTTTTTGCTGACGATTTATAATCGACGACGCGGACATAATTTTTGCCGCCGATTTCTGTTGCATCGACACGGTCAATCCGGCCGCGCATTTTCATCGAATCACCGCGGAGCAACGGTATTTCTAGTGCAGGCAGTTCCTCGCCAGGCCCAAATCCTGCTTCAATGGCAACCGGTTTGAACACTGTTGATTTTGCCTGCGTACTGAGTGAATAAATCGTCCGCTGAATAATGTGCATCAGCTTACGTTTAATGTAAACATAACGGTTCGTCGACAATAAAATACGGTTAAAGAAATACGGCGAAATGTCTTCCACTGCTTCCCTCGCAAGCTTCCAACATTCTTCACGAGTCAGCTCCGCCCACGATTTATCGAGACGCATCGTTTCGTCTGAAATCCATTTAAGAGCCGCGTGGAATAAATCCCCGATAGCGGGTGCTTCCAGTGTAAACTCCGTCCGTTCCCGTAAGCCAAGTCCAAACGACGCATAATGCTGAAATGGACAGCTATAATAAGACTCAATCCGAGACACACTGGAAACAAATGACTCTCCATACAGCCCTTGCGTTAATTCTGTACGCAGTCTTTCCGTCCCCTTATCCGCGTTTATGGGACGGATAATATGATTTATGACAGAAGACCAATACGGGTCCTCCTCGTAATACGCCATGACGGCACGCCATTCTCGTTCCAGTATCCCTGTCTGTTCCGCCTCTTTCAATTTCATCGATACATAAGGCAGTGCTGAACGCGGATGACTGATGTAATCGAATTGATTGGCCTCCAGCGGTAATTCAGATGGATCCGTTACAACTATTTCCGTCTCAGTTCCCGGCAACATCTGGGCAATTCTCGTTATGTATAACGAGGGAATCAGTGCTTTTCCTTCTTCGTCCGCAATCGGATAGGACACATATAATTTCTCACGCGGCGCCGTGAATGCACGATACGCCATATACGTTTCATCCATCAATTTCATCTTCGTCGTGGGGGCCAGATCAAAACCGATTTCTGTAAACCATTCACGATCTGCATCCGACAAAATCCCTTCATTGTCAACTCGTTTTGGCATAACACCATCATTCACGCCAAGAATGAATACAGCGTCGATATCCATTAAGCTTGCCACTTCGACAGAGGATACCATTACTTGGTCAAGCGATGGTGGAATGCGGGCAAATTCAAGCGAATCAAACCCTTCATCCAAAATCCGCGCCGCTTCTGTGGAATCCATCACTTTATCCCCAAACATGAGGACGAATTGATCCAATACATTAATCCAGCCGTTCCATGCCTGCTCATGCTCCGTTGCGCCAAGTAGCCGTCCTGCACGTTCTTCTTCCGCGCGCAGATCAATGATTTTATCGTAAACATGCAGCTTTTCCATGAATGAAAACAGTGCTTCCGCTACATCACGGCCCGTTTTCGCCCGTTTCAGCCGCTTTTCAAAATCGGTAAGCGGATTCCGAATTTCATCGCGAATCAAATGCAATTCTTGCTCCATTGCGCGTTCTTCATCAGTTTGAACAGCTGAATGCAATTCAAGCCCACGATACTTCTTCACGCGCCAGCGGCTGTCATCGAACCAGCGATGCCCGTGAATGCCATGTGCAAGTACATAGTTTTCAAGTCTATCTGCACGATCGCGCCATAACAATTTCATTTCCCGGTGTGGGAAAAACAGATCTGTTTTGACAGCACGGAACACAGACTCATACGACCAACCTGTTGTGACCGCTTCTAAAACAGAACGTGAAAACTCGATCAGCGGATGATGCAGCATCGGTTTTTTCTGGCTGATGAACACAGGAATATCATAATGCGGGAAAATCGTTTCAATCAGTTCATCATACTTTTCGGGCTGCCTGTACAATATTGAAATGTCTTTGTAGCGCTTTCCAGCAATCATCAATTCCCGAATCTTACGCGCCACCGAATGGATCTCTGCACGGCGGTTTGCTGCTTCAACCAAGACAATATTGCCTTCTGACGGTTGTTGTTTCGCCGGAAAGTGATCGAATTCCGCTTCAAAATGCCGGAGATCCCCATTCAGAAAACGATGCGCTCTCCCCATGAATACATCTTCTTCCACATCAACCGATTCCACGCGTGCCAATTCACGCAGTTTAAGAGATGTCCGTACTGGATTGAAAAACAATTCGTGATCCGCAAAACCAGTAAGTGCCCCCTCCATCGGAAGTACAACAGTCAAACGATTGGCGTGTTTCATCAATTCCATCACGATTTCGTATTCCCTCGTCGTGAAATTTTCAAAACCGTCAATATAGATATCAGCGCCTTTTAACAGGTCTGAATGGGGTATTTGCGAAGCGAGAAGTGCCAGATGTCCTTCACTATCAACAAAGGTTGTGCCGAGCTTCTCCTCAATTTTTGTCAACAACAGCGACAAGTCTTCTGCTTTGTCGAGTAATGTACGCGGCGCACCTGATGAGGCGAGCGTTTCGTGGAGTTCATTCATCGTGTGATGATCAAGAGAATACCGGCTGAATTCTTTCAGCAGATCGCCAATTTGCTCCGTGAATCCCCGTTTACTCGCAGCTTGCCGGAATAATTTGAACTGATCCTGATTCTCTTCCAAAACACTTCGAACAAGCATTCGGTACCCAAAGCCATCTACTTCTTTGCGGGTGATGCCGCCCGTTTCCTGCAGCACACGCCATGCCAGCCGTTTGAATGTCAATACTTGGGCACGGATGATTCCCTTTAATCCAAAATTAACGGACAAACTATGCTCCATCGAGAACGACATCTGATCTGGTACAATAACAATCACGGGTGCTCCCATCGGATTATGTTCCAGTTCAGCAGCGATTTCCCGCTCAATGAAGGTCGTTTTCCCAGCGCCTGACCTGCCAGTTATGAAACGCAGTGACATTTGATTTCCTCCCTATCTATGTAAATCTCTATCATTCATCCCAATATAAAAATTCCTGTCATCCCTTTCTTTCTATTGTACAGAAAGTTAGGGATGACAGGAACTATTTCAAATGCATAGGTTGCATTCACTTATGATTATGCGTTGAGGCAGATGCCCGAAAATCTGCTTCGACTTTGGCATTCAGCCTGCGCTCGAAGTATTTGCCCACGAACCACAGCAACAAGATAACGACTACCACAATCGCAGTTCGAATTGGGTTTGTGAATAACGCTTTTATGTCATAGCCAATATAGCTAATCATGAAAATCATGACAAATTTCCCCGCCATCAATGTGACTAAATAAGTCTTTTTCTTCATATCAGACAGTCCGGCTACAAGATTGACCAGTGCGGATGGTGTAAACGGGAAGCAAAGAAAAAGAAATAATGGTCCGAACCCGTTTCGCTCCACCCACTTGATCAGCTTTTGGATACGTGCACTTTTTGTCAGGAAATTAAGTAATCGGTTACGCCCATATTTGCGGATGATAAGGAATACCGCATAAGAACCCACCGTAGTTCCTGCCCATGATAGAAGGAACCCGTACCAAAGATCATAGGCGGCAGCATTCGCAAGAACAAATGCAAAAAGTGGAAGAAACGGTAAAAACGCCTCCGCAAAAGGCAGGAATAGCCCGAGTAATGGTCCAAGCGATTTATAGTGTTGTGCCAATTCAATAATTTTATCGGGATTTAACCAATCGTTCATTTGTAACATCCTCGCTTAAAAATCTTTTTTCGTCAGGCTTCTATATAAAATCACATAGAATTACCCCTTATTTAGAGTTTTCCTTTAAATATGAACATTTAAACCCTGAAGTATAGTATAATCGCTTAAATATACTTTGGGAAGATGTGACCATGAATGGAGAATAACCAATTTTCAGCTGGCCTAAAAGCAGGAACGAGCATTGCCATCGGGTATTTTCCCGTAGCACTCACATTCGGGCTACTCGCAAAAACCGCTGGCCTGTCCATCATCGAAGCGACCGCAATGAGTATGTTCGTTTACGCCGGCGCTGCACAATACATATCGCTTAGCCTGATTACGTCAGGTGTTGATCCACTATTGATTGTCATGAATACATTCATCGTCAACATTCGACACTTTCTTATGACGGCTTCGCTCAATGAAAAGATGCAACCTGCACGAAAATGGGTCAAAGCGATCTATGCCTTCGGGATTACAGACGAATCATTTACAGTACTCGCAACAGGGAAGAAAGGAAAGATTTCGACCGCTTTCGCATTTGGCGTCGCGCTGATTGCCTATGGCAGTTGGGTCATCTTCACCGTCATTGGACATATCATCGGTGCTAATTTGCCCGACTTTTTAAAAGCTGCGATGTCGATTGCGCTCTATGCAATGTTCATCGGCTTGCTCGTTCCTTCTATGAAAGGCAACCGTAAAGTCGTCATGCTCGCTGCCCTTGCGGCGGCCATCCATTGTGTCTTGTACTTCACAGAGGCAATGTCGACGGGCTGGTCGATTCTTGTCGCAACGCTGGCGTCTTCGATTCTTGTAGAAATCGTTTATACGAAACGCGGGAAAACAGCTGAATCGATGTTCAAACGAGAGGAGGAAGTATAATGGGCGCAAGTTATTGGTGGATGCTTTTGGGCATGATGCTTGTGACGTACATCCCCCGCATGATTCCGCTGACTGTGTTAGATGGTAAAGAGTTGCCGCCAGTCATTCAAGGTGTCCTGCGGAATATTCCATATGCTGTTCTAGGTGCCCTCATATTTCCGGCAATCTTGTTTGTACAGGAAGGAAATATATTGTTTGGCGTACTTGGAGCGGGCGTCGCGTTTTTAATCGCGGTTCTAGGCGGCGGTGTCATGTCCGTTGTTCTTGGGACGATTGCTGTGTTGGCAGTTTATAGTTTTTTTATGTGAGGAGGCCGCGCGTGGGTGCGGTCTTTTTTTTATTTGGGGTGGTTGGTGGGCTTTTGAGCGGTTGGTGGCGGGATATGAGCGGGTCGAACGGGTTATGAGCGCTCGGCGGACGGATATGAGCGGGTCGACGGGGGTTATGAGCGCTCAGCGGCCAGATATGAGCGGGTCGAACGGGTTATGAGCGCTTGGCGGACGGATATGAGCGGGTAGACGGGATTATGAGCGGGCGGCGGCCAGATATGAGCGGTGCGATGCGGTTATGAGCACTCGGCGGACGGATATTAGCGGTTCGAACGGGTTATAAGCGCTCGGCGGCCGGTTATGAGCGGGTAGACGGGGTTATAATCGCTCGCCCCTCCCTATTTTATCCCATAAGAAAACCGCCCCTTTTCAGTGGGCGGTTTCATCGTTCATTCCTCTTGTTCATGTTGCCTTGCGATTTTCATCATGCGTGTTGCGTACCAGAATCCGACCGTGAGTGATAGCGCATCAGCCCCGTAAAGTAGCCAGTTATGCGTGTATCCCGCATAGACCGACGCCGCAATCAGCGCCACCGTCAAAATGAGGCCGACAACGTGGTGAAATGTCACACGGGTGAACAGAATGACAAGAAGCCCAGGCAAAAGCAAGGCAAGGAATAGTTTTGTTTCGAATGAGCCCATTTCTGACATCCTTTCAGGAGTAATCGTTCACTCGATATTCATCGAACGACGAGAAGTCCGAGGCGATGATGGTCATGTCGATACATAACCTGTTGCATAAGCCTGACTTCTCCGCCGCGGTCAATCACTTGCAGTCGACAATGTGCAGCATTGAGCTGAATTGCGTCATATAATTCTTTCTCATTACTTACCTGAAGTCCATTTACAGTACGAATACATTCCCCTGGCTGAAGCCCCATTTTCTCACCTGGGGATCCCGGTACAACGCCTGCAATGACGACTCCTGCCGGGCGCGGTGCAACAGCGAATCCGCCTTGCCTGTCACGTACCCAAGCTAGAATGGTAATAACCGCGCGACATATTACGCCAATCAGCAAAGCTGCCCAGCCTAAAATCGGCAGCCACAGTGCAGCCAATCCAACGATAACGACCATAATACCTGTCCAAACGACCGCCCGACCAATCTTTGGGAATAAATTATCCGGATACAGCGAGCGTGCCACTTGTGAAAAACCGATAACGACAGGAACTGGAACGAAACTGAATGCACTTCCCCCTAAAGTGAATTGCGGCCAATACGGAACATAGGCCGAAATCATATCGCCAGGCACTAGAAATACAACCGGCAATAGCCATAACCGCTTCGCCTTGAAGGCGGCAGCTCGCAGTCCACGGTTTGTATGCACCAACATCGGCGATGCGTAACGAACCGTATGGCGCCTAATAAGAAGGCCTTCCACGATTAAGAATAATCCGGCGATGACCGGAATCGTCACTGCCATATCACCAAGCAAATCTGCCTGTCCGGGCGTCCATCCACGAAACGAGAAATTCCCCATATACTTTTCTATGAAATAAAGAGCGAAAAAAGCCGCCGCCGCAAAATAAATCGGTGAAGTCGCTTTATAATAAAAGGATAGCAATACAATTAACGCTACCGCAGAAAATAGCACAAGCCAACCCGGATCAACTAGCAGACCTGCCCCGGAAATCAAAACTGACAAAACGAGTGCATACAGCCATGACTCAGCCAAAAGCCGCTTCAATTCTGTTAATCCTGGTAACAATCGGACTTTAAAACTCCGGCGCTCTTTTTTCACACGAAAATAACCTAATGCAACCGCTGTAAATAGAGCGGCTATAAATAATGGATTCAGGAAAAATAGCGCAACCGCTTCTACTATATCAAACATCACTTTTTCGGACACGAACCGTCACCATCCAATCTTCGTACACACTATCAGTCTCTTCATTGTAACAAAAGATTACTGCCCTATGTAAAGCGTTATTGAATTATTCATGAAAAGGAAGAAATCACTTATGGTTTTGGTGAAATATCTGGATTAGTCAGGGCTCACTCCCAATTAGTCATGGCAATGGCCGCTTTTCACGGCTCCTCTCGACTTATTCATGGCAATTCACTTTGAGGTCATGGCTCACTCTTAGTTAGTCATGGCGGCGTCCGCTTTTCAGGGCTCCCCTCGACTTATTCATGGCAATTCACTTTGAGGTCATGGCTCACCCCCAGTTAGTCATGGCAATGGCCGCTTTTCACGGCTCCTCTCGACTTATTCATGGCAATTCACTTTGAAGTCAGGCTCACTCTTAGTTAGTCATGGCGGCGTCCACTTTTCAAGGCTCCCCTCGACTTATTCATGGCAATTCACTTTGAGGTCATGGCTCACCCCCAGTTAGTCATGGCAATGGCCGCTTTTCACGGCTCCTCTCGACTTATTCATGGCAATTCACCTTGAAGTCAGGGCTCTCTCCTAGTTAGTCATGGCAGCGTCCGCTTTTCAGGGCTCCTCTCAACTTATTCATGGCAATTCACTTTGAGGTCATGGCTCACCCCCAGTTAGTCATGGCAACGTCCGCTTTTCAGGGCTCCTCTCGACTTATTCATGGCAATTCACTTTGAGGTCATGGCTCACGCCTAGTTAGTCATGGCAATGGCCGCTTTTCAGGGCTCCTCTCGACTTGTTCATGGCAATTCACCTCGAAGTCAGGGCTTGCTCCTAGTTAATCATGGCGATGGCCGCTTTTCACGGCTCCTCTCGACTTATTCATGTCAATTCACCTTGAAGTCATGGCAATCTGCAAATGCATCCATCATCCGTTCAATAAAAGTGAAAAACTCCCGACAGCTATCGTCAGGAGTCTCCTTTTCACCGCTCGTTCACTTTATTATGGATATAGCCGATTGCCATCTTCAGCTGATCATCATTTTTGCGGTCGTTGCGGAATTTTTCCGCTTTATCTTTCAATGTCGCGAAAAATAATCGGTCCATGGTGGAACCTTCTGCCACTTTTGCTTCTCCAAGAAAAGTCTCGACTGCTCGTGTGGTTGATTCATCAAAGAATCCGTCTGTCCGGGCAACGCTATAACTGAGACCTGTCAGCAATTTTTGCGCATAGGCGATATCTTCATGGTAATCACCTTCCATATAGGTCTCTGTAACGAGACGGATGTGCTCGCTGAATAAATCATTTTGGACCACTTCCAAATCTTCTTTTACACCATTACCGTGAATCCATTTCTTTTTGGGGGTGAGCCATTTATGGGTCGATAACTTCATTTCCCCGCCGTTTGTCAATTCCATTGTTTCTTGGACTGTCCCTTTTCCGAAACTCGTTGCGCCAATGATATAGCCCCTTTTCAAATCTTTCAATGCGGCGCTCATGACTTCACTCGCGGATGCACTGCCTTTATCCTGCAGTAGGACAACCGGCATCTTCTTTAATTTTTCATCATACGGAAACTTTTCGGAGTTCTCTGTAGCTAACGGCTCCAGGGTTCCAGCTGCGTCTTCCATATACGCAAACACCGTGTCTTTCTGAACTAGACTGCCTACGATACCGCCGACCGTATGCAAGTAGCCACCGGGATTGCCGCGTACATCGATAATCAGTGACTGTGCTCCACCCTTAATAAGCTTGTTTGTCGCGTCCAACCATTCTTGTCGACTTTCATTGCCGAACATCGTAATCGATATGTAACCAATCTTCTGTCCGCGCTCTTCAATTATTTCAGTGGACACCGTCTTTACAGGAATACTGTCCCGTACGACTGACAGTTCAATATGCTTATCCAAATCGGGCCTGAATATCGTCATGGAAACCGTAGTGCCTTTCTTGCCGCGGATACGCTGGACAACGTCTCCCAAAGAATCTCCTTCAAGCCGCTTGCCGTCGATTCGGACAATTTCGTCATACGGTTGCAAACCAGCCTTTTCGGCAGGAGAACCTTTTACCGGAGCTACGATGATATATTTCCCGTTCGATCGCGTAATTTCAGCGCCGATCCCGATACGCTCGCCAGCCAGTGATTCCCTATGGGCAGCTGCCTCGTCCTTTGACAGATACGTCGAATACGGATCGCCAATGACATCCGCCATGCCGCGAAGCGCCCCTTCAACCAATAGGTCCTTATCTACCGGATATACGCCTTTCTCTTTGATGACGTCGAACGCCTCATCGATAACAGGAAACGAACTTAACGTCCCTCCTTCTGACTTTACTTTCCCTTCTCCTGCACAACCATCCAGCAGAAGAAAGACTACCGTCGCCAAAGCGGCCAGTATGACAAATAACAAAAACCGGCTTCTCTGCATAATGCAATGTCCCCTCCTCCGTCCATTATATGAACAGAAAAGGAACATTACGACAGCAGAGAACCGGCTTACTCAATCTAAATTCTTAACAAGCGTCTTTATCCTTTTTTCATCCATCGGCCCAACAATCTTCTGACTGATTTTCCCGTCAGTGCCAATCAGGAATGTCGTCGGTATCGGAAGAATTTGATAGTCCTTCATGACGGTACCTTCTTTATCCAACGGGACTGGGAATGTCAATTTGTAGGCGGCGATGAATTCCTTAACCCCTTTAATGCCCCGCTTCTCCTCCGTCGTTAAATTGACAGCAATAATTTCAACATTATCGGCCTCTTTATATTTTTTATAGTATTTTTGCATATGGGGCATTTCTGCCTTACATGGCCCACACCAGGATGCCCAGAAATTTAACATTACTTTTTTACCCTTCAAATCCGAAAGCTTAACCACATCTCCCGAAAGTGTGGATAATTCAAAGTCTGGAGGGATTGAACCTTTTTCCAATCCGGGCTCTTCTTCCAATGAACTAAAATCTGCACCGATTAGAAATTCATCAATAGGTTTCGGTTTATCTAAATTCGATTTCACCATAATAGCAACCATCGACCCGATAAGTAGTACTGCTAAAATGAATCCAAGTGTTTTCTTACTCATAGTGATTCCCCCCAATCTAACTTCCGTGCATACATTACTGAAAAAAAGAGTCCGATGAATAAGGTTGAAATAAGCGGTGTCTGAATAAACCCTTCCGGTTGAATAGCGGCAACAAAAATATGAACCGCCATGAACACCCAGGCAAGCTGAAGCGGCCAATTCCCCGTTTTCCGAATATTCATCCAGAAAAACACTGCGAACACTGTAAATACGACAACGATCGTAACCTGTGCTATGATTTCGCCTTCATTCAACAAAACCATCATCACCTGAAACACCGCTTGGACTAAGACTGCGCCTGTAAATAGTGCAAGAAATCCCTCAGCACCAAGCCGCCCTTTCTTCAAGTCCCATAAAACCTTCCCGCCAATAAATAAGAGCCCCAAGTAAAACCCGACTGCTCCGCCGTGGAAATAAATGACGGCAAGAGGCGACCTAAGAATAGAACCAAAATCAGTAATAATGATACTCAATTTCCAAACGACTACCAAATAAAAGAATGCATCCCCTATGAGTTCCGCATGCTTTTTCCCGAAACGGAACCGGACTGCACTATATGCAATGGCGAACGCCACAATGAGAGCAATCCAAGACGATGGAACACTAAGGCTGCCTATGATGAAAAATTTGGTGACTGGCATCCACGCATGACTCCTTCAACACTTAATAGCATTATCGTATCCAAAAATAGCTCCGAAAGCCATCTTTCTAGTCGCAGGAAGAACAAAAAAATCCGCCTCAGTCTTGAGGCGGACACAATTAGTTAGAAAGAAACATAGCGCAGCGGATTCACGGCACTCGGTCCGGATGCTGACCAGCTTCCTATGTGCATTTCAAAATGAAGGTGAGGCCCGGTCGAGGCGCCAGTAGTTCCAATATTTCCGATGTACTGCCCTTTGGCGACATGCTGTCCAACGCTAGTGCTGACTTTTGATAGATGAGCATATACCGTAGTAAAAATCTGCCCGTCAAACGAGTGAGTCACCATGATGACATTGCCGTAAGTGCCCATTGGACCTGCGTGAGAAACTACACCGTCTCCTGCCGCCACAACTGGCGTTCCAGTACTATTCGCAATGTCAGCACCACGGTGCTGCCTGCTCGTTCCATAGATCGGATGCATTCTCCATCCGAATGATGACGTGTACGTTCCAGATGCAGGTTTCGTCCATGTTCCGCTTGAAACGGGCGGAACATAAGATGATGAACTGCCACTGTTTTGTCTGTCTTTCGCTGCTTTTGCTGCCGCTGCTTTACGTGCAATTTCTGCTTGACGCGCAATTTCAGCTATACGTTTCTGTTCTGACGCAATTTTCCCTGCAACTTCTTTACTTACTTCGTGCGTTTCATGAAGATCAGACTCAAGCTTAACTTTTTCACTCGTTAATTTCTTTTGTTCTGCTTCTAGTTGGTCAATCAATTTATTCTTATCAGATTTCTGTGCTAGTAGAGATGCTCTTAGTTTTTGAAGCTCTTTTTTACTCGCTTCTTGCTCAGCAAGTTTCGATTCAACAAGCGCTTTTTCTTTTTCAAGCTGCTCGATATCATTCGCTTGCTGCTCCATAATATTCCGGTCTGCATCCATTAAAGAATTGACAGCCGAAAAACGGTCTATGAAATCTGCAAAACTATTTGCCCCAAGAAGGACGTCAAGATAGTTAACTTGTCCGCCTTTTACCTGCATTGCGCGAACACGGTCACGCAACACTACATCACGCTCTTCAATTTTCTTTTCAAGATCAGCAATTGAAATTCGTAATGCATCGATTTCATCCGTTGTCTTATTTATCTCAGCAATGACACGGTCAATCTGTGCATTGGATTCATTTATTTTAGCGTTGAGCGCAAGAATTTGATCCGTTATTTTTTCGATTTTTGTTTTTTTGACCTGAATTTCAGAGTCCTTTTTATTAATCCCTGTTTTCAATTCACTTTTTTTCATGTCGAGTATTTTCTGTTCTTTTTTCAGGTCCTCCAACGGGCTCGCCAAAACGCCCGTTCCACTAATAATGGTGGACAGGAAAACAACCGCAATCGTACCTGACAGCAACTTTTTGTATCTAATCAACTTCCCAGTTCCCCTTTCACACTCTATCGATCATTCATACCTTAAGGAATTTGCGCACAGACATAAAGCTGCCCCACACACCTATAAAGATTCCCATGAATAGGATTAGTCCATTCAGCTGAAAAATGAATGGTGTCGCGTTAAGTAATTGGAATAGTTCTCCCTGCAATTTCGGTTCCCAATGTTCGAATAGCTTGAAATAGGATATAGAAATGATGAGCATCGGGGCAATTGCGCCCAGAATGCCGAGCCACATTCCTTCCAATAAAAACGGAATACGCACGAAGTTGTTCGTCGCTCCGACTAATTTCATGATTTCAATTTCTCTTTTTCTGGCAACGATTGTTATACGGATCGTGTTTGAAATAAGGAACATCGCCGTAAATAACAATGCCAATATTAAGACAAGACCAATGTTGCGGCTTGTGTTTAATACTTTGAAGAGTTTTTCCAATTTTTCTTCACCGTACACGACCTCATATGTATAGTCGTATGTATCGATTTTCTTTGCAAGAGTAGCAGTCTGCTGTGGATCTTTCGCTTTTACATACAGCGCATCGCCAAGCGGGTTGCTCTGTTTATATAAACTAAGTTCATCACCGAATGATTTAATCATCTTGTCCAACTCTTCGTCCCGCGACGAATAGACTACTTCGATTATTCCTTCTGTCGAACGGACTTTCTCTACTAACCCTTTAATTGCTGCCTTGTCTGCTGCAGGATCAGCAACGACTTTAATTTCCACGTCATTCTCAATACTTTGCGCCAGTTCGTTTAAATTCATCATAATCACGATGAATACACCTACAAGTAGGAGAGTAACAGTAACGGCACTGACGGATGCAAATGTCATCCAGCTATTACGGCGAATGCTTTTGAAACTTTCGCGTACATGCCGGCCGAATGTTCTAGCCTTCATTGTACTCACCTCCGTACTCATCACGGGTGATCAGGCCGCCTTCTATCGCAATGACACGGTGTCTTATTGTATTAACAATTTCCCTATTATGGGTGGCCATGACAATCGTCGTACCACGAGCATTGATCTGTTCGAAGATCCTCATGATCTCCCATGATGTTTCAGGGTCAAGATTTCCTGTCGGTTCATCCGCAATGACAACTTTCGGTACATTGACGATTGACCTTGCTATGGAGACACGCTGCTCTTCTCCGCCTGACAGTTCGTTCGGGAACATCCGCGCCTTTTGTGTAAGTCCGACAAGTCCCAGGACATCATTCACCTTTTTGCGAATCTCTGCCGGCGACTCCTCGATTACTTCGAGTGCAAACGCTACATTCTCGTAAACATTCAATTTCGGTAGTAGCTTGAAGTCTTGAAATACGACACCAATCTGTCTGCGTAAATAAGGTACACGTTTATTACGCAATGTTGCAAGATTTATGCCGTTAATAATAATATCTCCGCTAGTTGGCACTTCTTCACGATACATCATTTTAATGAACGTTGACTTACCGGCACCACTTGGACCGACCACATAAACGAATTCGCCGCGGTCAATTTCGATGTTAATGCCATTTGCTGCAACGACACCGTTCGGGTACTTTTTGTAGACATTTTTCATCACAATCATTCTAAAACCACCTGAATATTTTTATCTCTCTTTTTTTCCAACAGCCCCATTATAACATGATTCGTCTTTCTAAGTATTACAGTTGTGTTTCATTTAAATCATGAATATAACGTTGGTAAACATAGTTGATAGTACCATTGGCATAACAGGGCTATAAGATCAAAAGACCGACTTACTTGTTTGTATTCGACCTTTTAGGGGTAATTCCTCTATTACAATTTGAAATATTGGTTGATTTTATCAGAAACAAAGGGGTGCTGTCGAACTTTGAGGATGCTAGTGCGAAGTCAGGGCAATTCCGAAGTTAGTCATGGCACCGGCGTGAAGTCAGGGCTTTCTTGAAGTTAGTCATGGCCCGGCTACAGTTTGTCAGGGCAATTCCAAAGTTAGTCATGGCAGCGACGCGAAGTCAGGGCTTTCTTAGAGTTAGTCATGGCCCGGCTGCGGATGGTCAGGGCAATTCCGAAGTTAGTCATGGCACCGGCGTGAAGTCACGGCTTTCTTGGAGTTAGTCATGGCTCGACTGCAGATGGTCAGGGCAATTCCGAAGTTAGTCATGGCCCGGCGCGAAGTCATGGCTTTCTTAGAGTTAGTCATGGCCCGGCTACGGTTTGTCAGGGCAATTTCGAAGTTAGTCATGGTACCGACGCGAAGTCAGAGCTTTCTTAGAGTTAGTCATGGCCCGGCTGCAGATGGTCAGGGCAACTCCGAAGTTAGTCATGGCGCCGGCGCGAAGTCAGGGCTTTCCTAGAGTTAGTCAGGGCTCGACTGCGGTTTGTCAGGGAAATCGCGAAGTTAGTCATGGCACCAGCGTGAAGTCACGGCTTTCTTGGAGTTAGTCAGGGCTAGACTGCAGATGGTCAGGGCAATTCCAAAGTTAGTCATGGCACCGACGCGAAGTCATGGCTTTCTTAGAGTTAGTCATGGCTCGACTGCAGATGGTCAGGGCAATTCCGAAGTTAGTCACGGCAACTCCGAAGTTAGTCATGGCGCCGGCGCGAAGTCAGGGCTTTCTTAGAGTTAGTCATGGCTCGACTGCAGATGGTCAGGGCAATTCCGAAGTTAGTCATGGCGCCGGCGTGAAGTCAGGACAATCCTAGAGTTAGTCATGGCTCGACTGCAGTTTGTCAGGGGAATCGCGAAGTTAGTCATGGCTCCGTCAACTCAACGTCACTGAAATTTAAACGCAAAAAAACCGCTGCCAGACATTTGTCCAGCAACGGTTTCGTTGTAGTGCTTATTTTTTCTCAGAAAGCCATTTTGCTACTGCGTCTGCTTCTGCACCCTTAATAAGACCAGGTGGCATACTGCCGCGACCGTTGATAATTACGTCATGGATTTCTGTTTCAGACAAACGGTCACCAACTTGTGAAAGATCTGGGCCCATTCCACCTTTAAGGTCTAGGTTTCCGCCGTGACATGATACACAGCTAGTTTGCACCACTTTTTCCGGGTCAACAGACGCTGTATCATTTCCTGTTGTACCAGTAGTCGTGTCTTTGTCTTTTGCTTTATCGCCGCCACATGCCCCAAGGACAAGAACAGCTCCAAGCATTACTGCCAAAAGTTTGTTTTTCATTTTCTTACCTCCTATTTTGAAATTGTGTACTGCCTTCCTAAGTATAACAAAACGATATACATTTAAATCATTTAGGGATTGCCCTAAATTCTTCAAACCGATGACAAATGCCGTCCTCTCAACCCCCATCACACTTTGTCTCAACTTTGTGAACGTGGTTATGACAGCCGTATCAGACAACCAAACGCTTTAATTGTGCTACTTCCTTTACTATACACATATCTGGTGCCAACAAAACATCTTAGACAATATTACCATTTTCACCTTATACAAAAAAAGAAAAAGCGCACCGAAGTGCACTTCTCTCCAAAACAGTCGATTACGAAATGCGTGAGCGCAAGAAAGCATTGATGAATAAGTCAATTTCTCCGTCCATAACTGCACTGACGTTTCCTGTTTCTGCACTCGTCCGGTGATCTTTCACCATGGAATACGGGTGGAAAACGTATGAACGGATCTGGCTTCCCCAACCAATTTCTTTTTGATCTCCACGAATTTCAAGAAGACGTGCTTCCTCTTCTTCGACTCTGATTTGGTAAATCTTCGCTTTCAATAAATTGATAGCGCGATCACGGTTTTTAATCTGCGAACGTTCTGTCTGACATGTAACAATTGCGCCAGTCGGTAAATGCGTCATACGGACTGCAGAATCTGTCGTATTGACGTGCTGTCCGCCGGCACCGCTTGAACGGTACGTGTCAATTTTAACATCTTCCATTTTCAGGTCAATGTCGACTTCGCCTTCAAATTCTGGCATTACTTCAATTGAAGAAAATGACGTATGGCGTCGGCCTGATGAATCAAATGGCGAAATCCGTACGAGACGGTGAACACCTTTTTCTGCTTTTAAATAGCCATATGCGTTATGTCCTTTAATCGACAGCGTCACAGACTTCACGCCAGCTTCATCCCCAGCTTGGTAATCGAGTGTTTCGACTTTGAAGCCGCGGTGTTCTGCCCAGCGTGTGTACATGCGAAGCAGCATGGATGCCCAGTCCTGGGATTCCGTACCGCCTGCGCCTGAGTGAAGTTCAAGAACTGCGTTATTGCTGTCAAATTCATCACTGAGTAGCATTTGCAGTTCAAATGCATCTAGTTTACCTTTGAATGCTTTCAAATCTGCGCCAAGTTCTTCTTGCATTTCAGCATCGTTTTCTTCGCGCAACAGTTCAAGTGTCATCTCTAAGTTTTCCTGTTCATCAGTTAATTCCGTATACTCGCCGACTACGTCTTTTAACGCATTCGACTCGGAAATTACTTTTTGCGCGCTGTCCTGGTTATCCCAGAATCCCGGCTCTAGCATTGTTTCATCTAACTCTTGAATTCGTGCCTCTTTGTTTTCTAAGTCAAAGAGACCCCCTAAAGTCCGCTAATTTCTTAGCTGATTTGTCAAGCTCGTTGCGTACATCGGATAATTCCATCATAATAGTTTCCTCCTGAATTTGGGTTGCCCGGCTGCTTACGCTTTACCGTGACAGTTTTTATATTTCTTCCCGCTGCCGCATGGGCATGGATCGTTACGACCGATGTTTACTGCGCGACGCACTGGTTTCTTGCGCACTTGCTCGCCATCCTCTTTCGGATTAACGGCCTGTGCTTTAACAACTTCTTCACGTTCAAGATTGTCACGGATTTCAGCTTTCATCACGTATTTCGCTGAATCGGCTTCAATTGACGCGACCATTTCTTCGAACATCGCAAATCCTTCCGCTTGGTACTCACGAAGCGGATCAGATTGACCATAAGCACGTAGATGGATACCATGACGCAACTGATCCATCGCGTCAATATGATCTGTCCATTTCGAGTCAATTGCACGAAGCAAGACGACTTTTTCGAATTCGCGCATACGCTCTTCCGACATCTCCGCTTCCTTCTCATCGTATCGTTCAGTGACAGCATCTTGGATTAGAGACGTTAATTCCTCAACCGACTTTCCTTCCATATCAGCCTTCGTTACGCGACCTTCTGGAAGCATATTAGCGCCTAAGAAATCTTCGAGTGCTTTTAGATTCCAGTCACTTTCTTTTTCTTCTGTCGTATGGATTGCCACAGCATTTGCGATGACATTCGACAGCATTTTCTCCAATACTTCACGGATGTTTTCCGTTTCCAGAATTTCATTCCGTTCTTTGTAGATAATTTCACGTTGTAAACGTAATACATCATCATATTGCAGCAAACGTTTCCGTGCATCGAAGTTATTACCTTCTACCCGTTTTTGAGCAGATTCAACCGAACGCGACACCATTTTCGACTGAATCGGCGTCGTATCGTCCATCCCAAGTTTTGTCATCATCGACTTCATTTGGTCCGAACCGAAGCGGCGCATCAATTCATCTTCAAGTGATAAATAGAATTGCGTCACACCCGGATCTCCTTGACGGCCGGAGCGTCCGCGCAACTGGTTATCAATCCGGCGCGATTCATGTCGTTCTGTACCGAGAACAGCCAGCCCGCCAAGTTCCTGCACGCCTTCTTCAAGTTTAATGTCCGTACCGCGGCCTGCCATATTCGTCGCAATTGTAACGGCGCCTTTATGGCCCGCTTCCAAAATAATCTCAGCTTCACGACTATGGTTTTTCGCATTCAAGACATTGTGCTTCACGCCATATTTCGTCAAATAGTTCGAAATGATTTCGGACGTTTCAATCGCTACCGTACCGACAAGGACAGGTTGCCCTTTATCATTCCGTTCTTTGATATCTTCCGCAACCGCTTTGTACTTACCCTCCATTGAAGCATAGATAAGATCCGCGCGGTCGTCTCGGACAAGCGGACGATTCGTCGGAATGGCAATGACGTTCATGTTGTAAATATTACGGAACTCTTCCTCTTCCGTTTTTGCCGTACCTGTCATGCCTGAAAGCTTATCGTACATACGGAAATAGTTCTGGAACGTGATTGTTGCAAGTGTCATCGTTTCGTTCTGAACTTCCAGGCCTTCTTTCGCTTCAATCGCCTGATGGAGCCCATCGCTGTAACGACGGCCTTTCATAAGACGTCCTGTGAATGAATCGACAATGACGACTTCGCCTTCCTGAACAACATAATCGACATCGATATGCATGCTCGCCTGTGCTTTCAACGATTGGTTAATCGCATGATTGAGCGTCGTATGTTCCAAATCGAACAAGTTATCGATACTGAATGCGGCTTCCGATTTCTCGATACCGCTTTCCGTTAGAACGACACCTTTCGTCGACTCATCATATGAATAATCTTCATCTTTTTTGAGTGATCTGGTAAACATATTTGCCAAGCGATACAATTCAGCCGCTTTCGCAGCCTGTCCAGAAATAATCAGCGGCGTACGCGCTTCGTCAATTAAAATGGAGTCAACCTCATCAATAACTGCGTAGAACAGCGGACGCTGTACTTTATGTTCATTGTAGAGCACCATGTTATCACGCAAGTAATCGAAACCGAGTTCGTTATTCGTACTGTATGTAATATCTGCACTGTACGCTTCACGTTTCTCTTCTTTCGATAAACTATTTAAGTTCAGACCGACCGAGAAACCGAGGAACTCGAAAAGTTGTCCCATTTCCATCGCGTCACGGCTCGCCAGGTATTCGTTCACTGTTACAACGTGCACGCCTTGACCGGCAAGTGCGTTCAAATAAACCGCAAGCGTAGACGTCAACGTCTTCCCTTCACCGGTTTTCATCTCAGCGATATTGCCTTCGTGTAAAGCGGCCGCTCCGACAAGCTGCACGCGGAATGGATACATGCCAAGGACACGTTTCGCTGCTTCACGAACGACTGCAAACGCTTCTGCTTGAAGATCATCAAGCGTTTCACCAGCTACGAAACGTTCTTTGAATTCATCAGTTTTTGCTGTCAGTTGTTCATCCGAAAGCTGTTCCATCTGTGTTGCTAACGCTTCGACCTTATCCGCAATCTTGTCAAGACGCTTCAAATCCCGTTTATTCATATCAAACATTTTATTCAATACGCTAAGCATTCAGGTCACATCCTCATTAGGTTCACCCTTCATTTTAACACTCTGAATTGCACGGTGCAAATGGTCTAGCCAAAACACATTAAGGAAATGTATTTATGCCTGCTGTGAGGGCTATTGTGCGGGGTATACTTCGTTAGAATTCAAAACAAGACCCCTAAGCAAGATTAGCGCTTAAGGGTCTTGTTAACTTTATCATCTTCGCTATATATGTTGAGGTAAAGAATTCCATTAAACCGCTACGGCGCTAGGGAATGCCGCCAGTCATATGGATTCGGCTACCCCTGTAAAGACGCCTTCGTTCGGTTTATATACCGGATTCAGTATTTCAACTCATCAATTCAATTCAATTCAATTCGTTTCGATGACACCGTATTTTCCATCGCTACGTTTGTAAACGATGTTTGTGCCATCGGAATCTGAATCTGTAAAGATGAAGAAATCATGGCCAAGCATGTTCATTTGCAGAATCGCCTCTTCTTGGTCCATCGGTTTCAGATCGAAATTCTTTGTACGGACGATTGCGAATTCCTGATCCTCTTCCATCGCTGCATCGTTGCTTTTTTCTTCGCTTTTGTTCACGGATGCGAAGAATGCTGCAACGCCTTCACGCTCACGGAATTTACGATTGACTTTTGTTTTATATTTACGAATTTGACGCTCCAGCTTGTCGACAATCAAGTCAATCGCTGCATATAGATCGTTATGACGTTCCTCTGCGCGGAGTGTCAAGTTTTTCATTGGAATTGTTACTTCCACTTTAGTCTGCTTATCATTGTAAACTTTCAAATTCACATGTGCTGTGGCGTTCGCACCTTCTGAGAAGTATCTTTCGAGTTTTTGCACTTTCTTCTCGACATGTTCACGAATCGCTGGAGTTACCTCAATATTTTCACCACGGATGTTGAAGTCTAACATATGAACTCCTCCTTTAGTTAACCTATACAGTACTCTTCTACATATTCCCCATAAAGTCCTTCTAAAAACATATTGAATATTTAAAAACTTGTCGATGTGTGACGAATTTGTTGTAAAACGCCTATTCTTCTTCCTTCACAGTGCTTCCCGCGTTGACTTCAGAGCGACGGCGGAGCTTCAGTTCTTCCACGATCAGTTGTTCAATTGCTGGGTCTTCGTCAAAATCATAGCCGTACATATATCCCCCACTATATGGCTTCTTCCAAACAATTACGCCTTGCAGGTCGATTAATTTTTCATGCAGGGTGAATTTGATGTGCAAACGGACAGCTTCACGTTCAAGCGGAATATCGAACTTCGCAAAAAGTTTTGCGCCACCCGGACTGATATCCATGAAATGACACTCACCCGGACTCGATTCTGTATCCGTCCCATTTTCAACGACAATCTGGAATTTAGCTTCAAGCGGTTCCCCAAATGTATACCTAAAATATTCAGTCCGTTTGTAAAGCATCTGATCCACTCCGTTCCATCACAATCTATTTCCCCCACTATAACAGACTACTTAATTTTCAACGAACTTCTGCCAGGCTTTTCGTTCGCAACATTGTCCCATCCAGCGTTGCCACAATCTGTTCATTATCCGCAACCGTTTCATGTATCGTCGCATTCACTTCTTCCAGAGATGCACTCGATTCCGTCAGCAAGTCGGCAAACGAGCTTGTCATACGCCCGATGTCCGTTGTCTCTTTTGTAATGGAAGCCATTTTGTCGTCAAACATGCCGAATTTCCGATGCAGATCACTCAGTGTGCCATGCATCATCCCGATTTTCGTTTCGACGTCTACCGATAATGCCGCTTGAGTAGTCAGTTTTCCTGTACTGCTCGCCAAATTATGGCGCGAACGATCATTCATCGTGTTGACATCTTCCAAATTGCCATTAATTTCAACCAGTGTCACCGCAGTCAGCCCGGCAAGTTTTCGGATTTCATCCGCAACAACTGCGAACCCTTTGCCATGTTCACCTGCTCGTGCGGCTTCAATCGATGCGTTCAATGCGAGCAGATTCGTCTGTCCCGTAATTGTCTCAATTGACTTGGCGAGCGCATTCGTCTTCTCAATATTTTCCGTGAGCGCGTCAAATGATCCGTTTAAGTCAGCGAGGTAGGATTCCACTTCTCCCATACCCGTTCGCAAGTTTTGCATTAGCTCCACCATGTCAGCAGATTCGGTACGTAGCCCAGCAGTGTCTTCATTCATAATCCGTGTTTCCTTATGCATGTCGGCTACGTCAGCTTGCGTGCGCTCCGCATTTTCTGCGATTTTCGCAATTTGCGCTGCTTCCTGCTCAACGCTTGCCGAAACATTGTCCATAATTGCCAGCAGTTCTTTCTGCGCTGTCAAATGACGTCCGGCCGTCTCACCAATCGCCGTCAAATCATCTGCAACTTGTTCAACACTTTCATTCAGTGAACGGTGCTTATTCTCTTCTAAAAGCCGTTGCGCCGCCTGCTCCGTCGTAAACAGATCGACTTGCTTCTCAAGTTTTTTCGTCTGTCTTATTTGGATGAACAACCCTGCCGCCATCAAAATCAGTACAAGCGTCAAACTGCCCTTACTCTCCGCGATTTGCTCCTGATATGGATACCTCGTTAAAAATACGCCCATGACAACTAGCGATAATGCAAAACCATAAGTCATAATCCGCATCGATAAATGAACGCTGGCAATACCCGCCACAAAAAAGGCGATTCCTGCTGTCGCAACGGCAGGCTCTCCTGCAACCCCGCTCAACGTCGCCGCGAATGCTGTCACACCGAGAACAATCCATGGAAATAACTTTTCAAATAGCACTGCCTTTTTCGACAATGCAAAAAACAGCACTGTCACAACAACTGGAATCGCCATACTTACCGTCTTAATCATCGCTTGTCCTGTCAGGATATAAAAAATCAGACCGATGAAACTGGAACCTCCAAGCGTCACAAACAGAATAAAGTTCTTATTGGCAAATTCCTTCCGCCGAATCGTGTCGACAGTATGCATCAGTAATCCCCCTTAATAGTTCTATTTCTCTATCATCTATCTTACTTGCAAATGATTGAATTATCCAATAAATTAAGTTGTGATGAAAGTGGATAAGCAATTCAGATTTGCCATGTCCACTTTCATGATTGATCATATCCCTCGAAAACCGATCGTAAACGCCGCATGACCGCCCATATAACCTCGCCAACCGATCATATACATCGTGTGACCGACCATATTCCCTCCACAACCGATCATATACGCCGCGCGACCGACCATATACATCGACAACCGATCATATACATAGCATATAACCTCACATCCAAAATTCGGATGTAGACGATCACCTATAAAGGGTTATCCGCAGATCGCTAATTTTATATCTCCCTCAGTACAAATAAATCGCCCTTAAAAAAGGGCGACTTGCTGTGAACTTCTAATTCTTACTGCTTCCTCATGCGTTTCATTGATATACACTGCGATTTGTTGCTGTTCATCAGTCAACTCTGTAAGTGTTGCATTTAATTCCTCGACAGCTGCGGTGCTTTGTTCGACAATTGCAGCAAAATCCATCGTCCGTTCCTGAATTAATGCACTGTCTTTCGTAATCGCTCCAAAGTCTTGGATGAAATCCGATAACGTCTTCTGCAAATTCCTCATCGTTGTAAACAAATCCGTAAATGACGCACTCGACTCATCTGCCACTGCCGCCTGCATCGTGACTTGTTCCACGCCATTTCCAAGCTTTTTAACCGCTATTTCATTGTAATTATTCACTTCCAACAAGTTGGCATCAATTTTAAGTAATGTCTCTTTCGTGAGTCCCGCTAATTTCCGAATTTCTTCTGCAACTACCGCAAAGCCTTTTCCGTGATCTCCTGCACGTGCCGCTTCAATTGATGCATTTAATGCAAGCAAATTTGTCTGTTCCGTTATGGCTTTAATCGAACTTGCAAACACGTTTGTCTCATCTATTTTGCTCGATAGTATACCAAAGGTTTCATTGAGATCAGTAAAGAACATGGAGAATGAATCGATGCTTTCTTTCAAGCTAGAAATTTTCACTGTTCCATCTTCCGCTTTGCGACCCGCTTCGTTCGCTTGAATGACGACCGTGCCTAAGCCTTCCGAAATGACTTGTACGGATTCAAACGTCCGTTCAGCATTTTCTGCAATCTCCGAAATATGATCAGCTTGCTGTTGACTGCCGACACTTACTTCATTCACAGCGGCAAGCATTTCACGTTGCGATACGCCAGACGTTTCCGTATTTGAACGAAGATACGAGAGGTTCGATGTAATCTTTTCAACTGCTTGGTCAAGCCGGGCGGCAAGTGCCTCCTCTTCGCGCACCTTTGTCTCCGTCAGTTCAACAAGCTGTTCAACATGCATGAACACCTTCCCATTTTGACGGACGAGGAGGAACAAAAGGATTCCTGACAGGAAAAACAGGATGATAAGATTTTTTCCGCTTCCCTCCACAAGTTCGGGAGCCGTAAATAATAGATTATTCGTCACAATCGCAATCAGACTTAACACGAAACCGAATGCCATGATCCGCATCTTCCCGTGAATCGAACCGATAACCAATAGAAGGATAATGATACCGATTGTCCCAAGATTCGCTTCCGAGAAAAAGATGACACCCATCGCAATTGCAAAATTTAAAAGTAATAATATATAAGGAAGAATTCGTGACAGCACTTCAATTTTAGTACTTAGAAAATAGAATAAGATTGCACATGTAAAAGGAATTGCAACGGATAAAAGGATTGCCATTGGCGACTGCTGGATAAGTTGGGCAATCAAACCGAGACCAGCTGCCAGCGCAAAGCCAAGCATCATAATTTGGTTTTACCGAAGCCAATCTTCCTGCTTCAATTGATTAATATTCATCATAATTCTCTCCTTCAACGTCAACTATATTTCAAAAACACTGAAAACTACATTAAGTAAAATGTATCATCAATGAATAACCATTCATATAGGTGGAAGTAACTAACTACTTCTATTTTATAGCGAAAAAGCCAGTAAGAGTATGTTTCTCTTACTGGCTTGTCGAAATATGAAGTTTTAACTCCTGATTTGGATTGCTTCGTCATAGGTTTCATTGATATAGGCGGAGATTTGGTGCTGTTCTTCCGTCAGTTGTGTCAATGTCGCATTCAACTCTTCGATCGTTGCAGTGCTTTGTTCGATAATCGAGGCAAACTCGACCGTGCGCTCACGAATCGTAGCACTGTCCGTTTCGATTGCTCCAAAATCTTTTATGAAATCCGATAAATCTTCCTGCAACTTCGCCATAGCCTCAAACAAACTGGTGAATGAATAGGTGGAATTATCCGCGATACCCGACTGCATGGCAATTCGCTCCATCCCTTCTTTCAACTTTTGCACTGCAAGTTCATTGTATGTATTCACTTCATACAAATTGGCGTCGATTTTCTTCAATCTTCCATCTGTCAATCCGGATAATTTCCGAATTTCTTCTGCAACCACTGCAAAGCCTTTGCCATGTTCCCCTGCCCGTGCCGCCTCGATGCTAGCATTGAGTGCAAGCAGATTCGTCTGTTCGGTAATCTCCTTGATGGAACTCGCAAACACATTTGTCTCATTTATTTTCTCTGATAGGATGTCAAACGTACCATTTAATTCTTGGAAAAAGCCGGCGAAGACATTGACATTCTCTTTCAAGTGGCCAATCTGCATGGCGCCTTCTTCCGCTTTTCTTCCCGCCTCGTTCGCCTGCTCCGCAACATGTTCAAGTCCTTTGGAAATGCCCTGTACTGAGTTAGATGTGCGTTCGGCATTTGCAGCAATATCAGCTATGTGATCGGCTTGTTGTTGGCTGCCGACACTTACTTCATTCACAGCCGCAAGCATTTCGCGCTGCGACAAGTCCGTTGTATGAGAGTTCGTACGGAGCTGTTCTAGATTCGTCGTGATTTTCACAACAGCATCATCGAGTTTGAGTGCCAATGCTTCTTCCTCAGCCGCTTTTACCATCGTTGCTTCAACAAGCGCTTCGGTATGTTTAAACATACGTCCGCTTTGACGAACAAAAAGGAACAATGTAAGCCCTGAAAGGAAATGTAGTAATATTAGATCCGACCCGCTTGCCCCAATTAATTCTGGATGGACAAATCGATTATTATTCAAAAGAAGGGCGATTAAACTCAACGCATACGCTACAACCATTATCCTCATCTCACCATGAATCGATCCAAGTATTAGGGTCAAAAAAATAATACCGAGCGTCCCTAAATCTGCTCCCACAAACAAGATGAGACTTAACGACACACTGAAAATGGCGAGCAGTAACAGATAAGGAATGGCATGCGATATAAGGTCCACTTTCTTTCGAAATAAATAAAAGAGTGTAGCAATAACGAATGGAATTCCGATTGATAAAATAACAATCATCGGCGCTTTTGTAATCAATTGCATCAATAAACCAAGTCCAGCGGCGAGCCCAAAGGACAGCCCCATAATCTCATTTTTACGCATCCAGTCATTCCGCTTTAAATCTAAAATGTTCATCTTTTCATTCTCCCTGTCTCTGTATAGAATCAGTGCGTTATGTTCTCGCACCAAGCTCTCCATTAAATTAATTGAATTAAAGAAATCCCTGGAAAACATCTATGCTTAATTTATATATGTATTTATATGTTCAACATAACTACTAGTAATACGGCATAAAAAACCGGCAAAGAAAAGTTCTCTGCCGACCCTTGGTTATTGTTTCGTATCGTAAAACGTACCGTCACGTGCTACATTGCTGTAGGGATTGACATAGTTTTTCATAGTGTCTTTTTTCGCTTGTGCGCCAGTAATGTCTGTGCGAATCAAGTCTGTAAATAGAGCGAGCTTCTTCTGAACTTCCGTTTCTATTACAACAAGGCTCTTGCCGAATGTCTCTTCTTCAAGTGTAAACGGGGCGGCAATATGCGGTTGTAGCTTATCGCGATCGTCAAGAAGTGCCTCGATGCCCGCAATTGTCTCATCACGCGTATCTTCCGCAGTTTTTTGCGTCAATGCAAGCAACTTTTCCGTTACATCACGCCACGCTGTCAGTGCAGGCCGAATCATATTTCATCCACATTCGCGTATTGTTTCTGACGGTTAATCTGAATAACCTGCTTCCATGTATCGCGAAATTCCGTAATAATAGCAGAGGCTTCATCAAACATAGCACTATCGTTTTTTATGTTACCGTCAACTAGTCGACTGTTTGCGAACTCATAAAGAATAAGCATATTTGCAGCAACCGGGTAAGTTGTATCAAGCGTCAGCATTAACTCAGAAATGATTGCCTGCGCTTTTTGAACGGACTTGTTTTTCTCTTCAATATTTTTTTCATTCATCGCCCGTTTTGCCTGCTGGATGAATTTCAAACAACCGTTATAGAGCATCAGTGTTAGCTCACCAGGAGTTGACGTAGTTACTGAGTTGTTTTGGTAAGTTGCATAGGGATTATTTATAGCCATTTCTGATCTGTCTCCTTTATATCTCCGCTGTTGTTACGCGCCGCCGAATGAACTCATGATACTGGCAGACTGGGAATTTAAACGTTGGATTGCACTTTCCATTGCATTGAATTGTTTCCAAAGTCGACTTTCAACCTGCTTCAGACGATCCTCAAAGCGTTCGATTTGCTTATTCATGTCTTTCATATTACGACCCAAAGTGAATGTGTCGTTGACGTCTCCAACTTTACCGGCTCGTTTCGCTATGACAGCCTGGCTACTATCGATAACCGCACGGAATTGCCGTGCAATACCGCCTTTATCAGCTAGGGTAGGGTCATTGGATTCGACTGAGGGTTTTGCGAACAATTCATAGGCCTTATTCGGATCATCGGCGATTGCTGCCCGTAGTTTCGTTTCGTCGATTATCAGTTTGCCGTTTTCAGTGTAAGAAGTTGAAGTCGTAATTCCGAGATCCTTCAGCGAAATGCTCTTACCATCCGTCCCTTTTACTGAACTACTCATAATCGTACGCAGTTTCGTAAGCATAGAAGTAATTTCGGGATCATTGCGTAGGGTACCGCTTTTTGCCTTTTCTTCCCACATCTCGATTTCTTTCTCTTTCATACCGGCTTTCTCTTCAGTGGAAAGCGGCTGGAAATCGCGGTATTTCGATTCACGTATTTTTGCATTTAATTCTTCAATCATTTTATTGTAGTCATCTACAAATTTGACGACCTCATCAACTATTTTTTCGGTGTCAGGAGCTGAACTAAACGTTACAGTTTCAGTGGTCGGCTTCTTCAAGGTAATTTCCATATCGTTGACTTGAAATGTGTTTGACGAGCGCTCTGTTGCAAATCCATTTAATGTAAATTGAGAAGTAAGTCCCTTACTGCTCAGAATACCTACTGAATTATCCGCTATCCCCATGAATTCAGCAACATTACCCGTAATCGATATATCAGGATTAGTAGTGCCGTTGTTTCCTGTATTTTTTGCTGTAACTACAAATTGTTCTTTGAATGTATCATAAAACGCAGAAACACCAGATTGGCTATTGATTTTCTGAAGTACAGAATCAATTGTGTCTGAATTTATGTCAATTTCGATTTCTGTTGAAATCATTTTACCTTCTTTATCCACAGCATCTACGACTAATTTAGGTGCTATGCCAGAAGGTAATACTGTAGATAATTTTGCCGAGGTGTCAACACTCTTTTTCACACTTACAGTAGTAGCTTGTGTCGCTAACCGCTGAACCGATATTGTCCCTGAAAACTCCGTAGACGCCCCTTTGCCCTTAACATCTACTGCATCAGGATTCGATACGCTTACACTTTTCGCCGTAAAAGTGCTTTGTTTCATGATTGTATCAAAAACTTTATTACTCGTTGTCTTCAAATTTCTGTTGATGCTGCGATAATCATCCAATTGCCACTGCAAGTATTGCTTCTTCTGTGTAATTTTATCGAGCGGGATACGGTTAGCTTGCATTAAATCTTTAATAATCGATTCTGTATCCATTCCAGTTGCTAGTCCACTAATTTTCATAAACTTTCACACCTTTTTTATATTTTTCGGTCTACGAGCAAGCCGACAAATTCGCGCATTGCCGCATGGATGTCCATCAGTTTCTTTGAGGGGATTTCCCGAATGACTTCATCGGTCTTCGAGTCAACAATCGTTACATAGTATTCATTCAGCTTATCATGAAACTTGAAACGCAATTGCGTATTCGCACTTTCCAAAAACGTGTTCATGCTGTCAGTCACTTGCATTGCTTTGTCAGCTGGCAACTGTTGTTCAGTGTCGGCTTTCTGCTGCACTTTCTCCTGAATTGCTTGTACTTGCACCACCGCTATTTCCATAGCCGGTGCCGTTTTTTCTGCTACTCCCCCCGCTTGATTTACCGCGGTTCCACCATCCATACGACTTACCATTCGCCAAACCTCCCTGTAGTTAAGAACATTCGTTATGATTTATATCGGTCAGGTAAAATAGAAGTTGAGCGATTTGGCAATATAAAGTAACAGTTCCCTATCGCTATTATTTCCAACAATGTACCGCAAAGCCTGTTACTACATTATTTCTAATTTTAACACTTCGCCTTTTACCTAAATAATTAAAATAAATAGCCGAAATATCTATTGTAATATAATTAATTACAGAAGAAAGAGCAGGTGCTGTATGTTTAAATCGATTAAGACAAAAATTATATTGACAGTTATGTCCATATTCATTATCGGAGTGACGCTTCTCACCGTGATCAGCATTCAGCAAATCAGGGCTAGTACTGTGGAAAATATTGCTCAGTCAAGTGGTGCACTCGTTAATGAGATGGGCTATTCGATTGAAAACTATCTGACACAATTCGAAAAGGGTCTGATTCAATTATCCACTTCGCAAAAAGTGACGGAATTCGCTCTTCCTAATGAAGTGAATGCAACAGGTAACTCACTTTCTTTACTAGAAAACGAACTTGATCGTTTTCGCAAACTTCATGAAGATACAACGTCAGTCTATTTTTCTCTGCCAACTAAAGAAATAATTCTTCTGCCTATTGCAGACCTAGGTGCCGGTTTTGATCCGACGGCGCGTGAATGGTACCAAAATGCCGTTGCGCATCCAGACGCAATTCAATGGTCTAGCCCGTTCATCGATTCCGCTACGGGTGAATTCGTCATCGCCGCTTCCAAAGCCGTGCAATCAGATGGCAAACTAATCGGTGTGATTGGACTCGATATTCAACTTACCGCATTAACAGCCAAAGTTTCCTCAAGTGACATTGGTTATGACGGCTACCCCGTCCTATTCGATGCACAAGGTACAGCGATTGTACACCCCACATTGCATGGGGAAGATTTGATGGACTTGCCATTCATTGAGCAAATGTATAAAGAAGGCAATAAGAATGGCGTTATTTATTATGATTATGAAGGTATCGAAAAAGCGAATATCTATTCAACAGTCCCAAAGCTCGGCTGGAAAGTCGGTGCAATCTACGACGAAAAAAACATCCATGCTATGGCTGATAAATTAAGGGCATCGATCGTTACTGTCGAAGTTGCTATGCTTTTCACAGTTCTAATCGTCCTTTACTTTTTAATCGGCAAAACAATGAAACCAATTGGAACAGTAAGATCTTTATTGGATTCCGTATCGAAAGGCGATTTGACAGTCTATTCGACTATCAAAACAAAAGATGAAATCGGCGAACTTGGCGCTAATTTCAATACGATGATTGACAATATGAACGCTATTATCACTGTCGTCAATGGTTCTGTATCCAATGTACAGGCGAGCTCCGATAGCTTGAGCGCGGTTGCAGATGAAACAAGTGCATCGGGTGAAGAAGTTGCTCATGCAGTAAGCGAAATTGCACAACTCGCTTCAAAATCTGCTGAAGATGCTGAAGTCGTTACGGAAAAAGCCTTTTTGCTCGGCCAGCAAATTAACGAAATCACAACAAAAGCCCGCATCATGTCTGACATCGCTACAAAAGCTGGTGAAATGAACACAAGCGGTCAAGGTCAAATGCAAGAACTGACCCTATCCTTCAACGACTGGGAAACCAATTTACAGTCCATGTCCGAAGTGATTGGTACGCTTGAGAACAAAGTGAAGGCAATCGGTGGAGTGATGGAAACAATCACGGAAATCACAGCTCAAACAAATCTGCTTGCGCTCAATGCAAGCATCGAAGCAGCACGCGCAGGCGAACATGGCAAAGGATTCGCGGTCGTTGCTGATGAAGTCCGTAAACTCGCCGAACAATCCGCTCGTTCAACAGAAGAAGTAAAAGTGACAGTCCAGGAACTTCAAACAGAATCTAGACTTGTCTCTGAACAAATGAACGAAACACGTGAAAACTTCCAGCGTCAAGGAACAGTCGTCACTGACACGGAGATCACTTTCGGAGAAATTTCGACATTGATGTCCGATATGCAGGACTCGATCGACGCAGTCTACGAAGAAATCCAGAAAGTTGCAACTCACAAAGATGATGTCGCAGAAACGATTCAAACGATGGCCGCCACTTCACAAGAAACAGCCGCAGCTTGCGAAGAAGTAAGTGCGTCAACGGACGAACAGCTTCGGGCAATCCAGTCTGTCACAGATGTTGCAGGAACATTGGCTAATTTGAGCGAGGAATTAAGTCAGGCGGTTAATCGATTTAAGATTTAAGAAATAGCAAGCCCCGCTTCAGACATAGGGTCTGAAGCGGGGCTTACCTTTAGGAATTAATCTACGCTATATAAATTGGTATATCTGCAATCAACCCTCAAATGAATACAACCCCATTACAATATTTTCCCACCTAAAATTAAATCATCTATTCCTAAACAAACGTTCTAAAAACCCGAAATACACATAGTAATGCCATTATGCTAGAAAGAAAGTGAAGGTGCTATCTATATGTTCAGATCCATCAAAACAAAAATAATTATAACGGTTATGATCCTCTTTCTCTTAGGTATTTCCGTTATGACAGTAATTAGCAGTACACAAGTAAAAAATACGACTGAAAAAAGTGTCATTGATTCAAGTGGCTCGCTTATTACTGAAATGAGCTTTGCCATTGAGAATTTCCTTGGTCAATATGAGAAAGGTCTTGGTTTACTTTCAACATCTTATGAATTAACAGGATTCTCTCCCCTTAGCCAAGAAGACGAAATAGATAACTCAATCGCCTTAATAGAGAAGAAGTTGAAAGACTTCCATACATTCTATGAAAACTTAGAATCTGTTTATTTCGCCCTCCCATCCAAACAAATGATCATGATGCCCAACTCTGATTTAGGTGATGAATTTGATCCTTCGACCCGTGAATGGTATATAAATGCCGTTGCGAATCCGGATACTATCCAGTGGTCCAGCCCATACCTTAGCAAAGCTTCAGGAGAAATGGTCATCGCCGCCACTAAGGCCGTGTACTCAAATGGTGAGTTTGTCGGCATCATTGGACTTGATATACAACTTACTGCATTAACGAATAAAATCACGGCGAGTAATGTCGGCTATGACGGCTATCCAATTGTACTTGATATGGTAGGCACAGCTATTGCCCACCCGACATTGCAAGGAGAAAACTTGATGGATTTGCCTTTCGTCACAGAAATGTACCAAGATAGCAACGCTCAAGGCGAAGTTCATTATGAATATGAAGGCATTAAAAACGTCAATATATATTCCACAATCCCAAGGTTCGGCTGGAAAATTGCTGCTGTCTATGAAGAAAATAAGATCAATGCGGCGGCGAATGACTTACGAATCTCGATGGTAGTCGTCGCGCTTGTCACCCTGCTTGTCATATTTACGGCATTGTATTTCGTTATCAGCCGCATTATCAAACCGATTGGTGTATTGAAGTCACTCATGAATTCTGTTTCCCAAGGTGACTTAACGGTGCACTCAGACATCAAAACAAAAGATGAAATCGGTGCACTTAGCGATAACTTCAACGCAATGATTGACAATATGAACGCTATCATCACTGTTGTTAACGGCTCCGCATCCAATGTCCGTGCCAGCTCCGAAAGTTTAAGCGCAGTTGCCGAAGAGACGAACGCATCAGGCGAAGAAGTTGCTCACGCTGTCACTGAAATTGCGCACGGCGCTTCACAATCAGCTGAAGATGCAGAAATTGTCACCGAAAAAGCCGAACTACTCGGTCAGCAAATTAACGAGATCACAACGAAAGCCCGCATCATGTCCGACATCGCTACAAAAGCCGGTGAAATGAATACGAGCGGCCAAGGCCAAATGCAGGAACTTACCTTATCCTTCAACGACTGGGAAACCAATTTACAGTCCATGTCCGAAGTGATCGGTACACTTGAAGGGAAAGTAAATGCAATTGGCGGAGTAATGGAAACAATTACCCAAATTTCTTCACAAACAAATCTACTTGCATTAAACGCAAGCATCGAAGCAGCACGCGCAGGCGAACATGGCAAAGGATTTGCAGTCGTTGCGGATGAAGTAAGGAAACTAGCCGAACAATCTGCTCGTTCGACAGAAGAAGTAAAAGTAACCGTCCAGGAACTACAAACAGAATCCAGACTTGTTTCACAACAAATGAACGAAACACGCGAAAACTTCCAGCGTCAAGGAACAGTCGTCACTGACACGGAGATCACTTTCGGAGAAATTTCGACATTGATGTCCGATATGCAAGATTCGATCGACGCAGTCTATGAAGAAATACAGAAGGTGGCAACTCATAAAGATGATGTCGCCGAAACAATCCAGACAATGGCTGCGACTTCACAAGAAACAGCCGCAGCTTGTGAAGAAGTAAGTGCCTCAACAGACGAACAACTTCGAGCAATCCAGTCTGTCACGGATGCAGCAGAAACATTGACGGAGTTAAGTGAGGAATTGAACCTGGCAGTTAATCGGTTCAAAGTATAAAAATCGGAATATAGCTTGAGACATTACTTCAATGTCGATACTTTTAAAAACATCTAAAGCGCCTAGGATCTCTTAATGATCCTGGGCGCTCTTTGTATCCCATCTGTTCAGTATGGATTTCAAACGATTTAATTAGAACGATTATTACCACTTATTATTTAATTTATCTATACCTAAACAAATAAGCAATTAGCCCGAATAGTACATAGTGATTCAATATAACTAGAGAAAGCGAAGGTGTGCTATGTTCAAGTCAATAAAAACGAGAATCATATTGACAGTAATGATTCTATTCCTCATCGGTGTGACAACAATGACCGCTATTTCCAGTATACAAGTACAAAGCAAAACGGAAAAAAACCTCATTGATCAGAGTGTTGTGCTCGTCGATGAAATGGAAAATTCAATTACGAATTTTTTACAACAATACGAGAAAGCCATCACTCAAATGGCATACTCCAAAACTGTAACGGATTACACCAATGTCGGCAATGAGTCTGGCGACAGCCTTGCTACATTACAGACCGAGTTTACAGAGTTCTTGAATTTATATGACGAATCTTCATTGGTCTATTTTGCACTTCCAACGAAACAAATGATGCTCGTTCCGCATACAGATCTCGGAAATGATTATGACCCGACTAGCTTTGAATGGTATATAGAAGCGGCTGCGAATCCCGAGAATGTCTACTGGACGGAACCGCACATCGACCGCGCGACAGGCGAGTATGTCATCAGTGCCATGAAGGCTGTTCAGAAAAACGGGAATCTTATTGGTGTTATCGGTCTTGATATCCAATTGGATACATTGGCCAAAACCATTTCTGATAGTGATATTGGCTATAATGGCTATCCGGTTCTCTTTGATTCTACAGGGCTTGCAATGGTGCATCCGACATTAGCTGGCGAAAACCTCATTAATCTTCCTTACATAGAAGAAATGTTTATAGGAGACCAAAATAAAGGCGCAATCCATTACACACACGAAGGCAGTGACAGAGTGAATGTATTCGCCACGATTCCTGAATTTGATTGGAAAGTCTCTGCAATTTATTATAAAAAAGATATTAACAAAATTGCAATCGATCTTAGAAATTCAATGATGATTGTAGCAGTTGCGACACTTCTATTATTTTTCATCGTCCTTTACTACATGATCAGTCGGACAATCAAGCCGATTGGCATTTTAAAGTCATTGATGGATTCCGTCTCAAAAGGTGACTTGACAGTCCGTTCAACCATTAAGACAAAAGACGAGATCGGCGAACTAGGCGATAACTTCAATATAATGATTGAGAATATGAATGCGATTATCAAAGTCGTCAACGGCTCTGCGTCGAATGTCAAAGTAAGCTCTGAAAACTTGAGCGCAGTCGCTGAAGAGACGAACGCTTCAGGTGAAGAAGTTGCACGTGCTGTAACTGAAATTGCACACGGAGCTTCAAAATCCGCAGAAGATGCTGATACCGTTACCGAAAGGGCTCATCTACTCGGCCAGCAAATTAACGAAATCACAACGAAAGCGCGCATCATGTCTGACATCGCTACAAAAGCCGGTGAAATGAACACAAACGGTCAAGGTCAAATGCAAGAACTGACCCTATCCTTCAATGACTGGGAAACCAATCTACAGTCCATGTCCGAAGTGATCGGTACACTCGAAAACAAAGTAAAAGCAATCGGCGGTGTGATGGAAACAATCACAGAAGTCTCGGCCCAAACAAATCTACTTGCATTAAACGCAAGCATCGAAGCAGCACGCGCAGGCGAACATGGCAAAGGATTTGCAGTCGTTGCGGATGAAGTAAGGAAACTAGCCGAACAATCTGCCCGTTCAACAGAAGAAGTAAAAGTAACAGTTCAGGAACTACAAACGGAATCTAGACTTGTTTCACAACAAATGAACGAAACACGTGAAAACTTCCAACGTCAAGGAAGCGTCGTCACAGATACGGAGATCACTTTCGGAGAAATTTCAACATTGATGTCTGATATGCAAGATTCGATCGACGCAGTGTATGAAGAGGTCCAGAAAGTAGCAACACACAAAGACGATGTTGCAGAAACGATTCAAACGATGGCTGCCACTTCACAAGAAACAGCCGCAGCTTGCGAAGAAGTAAGTGCGTCAACAGACGAACAACTTCGCGCAATCCAGTCTGTCACGGATGCTGCAGAAACATTGACGGAGTTGAGTGAGGAATTAAGTCAGGCAGTAAACCAGTTTAAAGTGTAAGTAATCCAAAAAGTCGTTCTGGACACAAAAGTGTCCAGAACGACTTTTTATTTTATCTTTCTCTCGTAATTAGACATATACAGATTTTATTGTACATATACATAGGTGAAGGGCTATCTATGTAACTTGATCTAAAAAAACCCTTTAACTCCGCTTCGGCTAACCCAGTAAGGCGCCTTCACTCAGTTTTATTGTGTGTTAGGTGCTAGCTTGTAAACAGATGGAGGTGAAAACCAATGACAACATACGAAGTATTAAGCCTGCTCATTTCGCTATCTGGCGGATGGATTGCTTTTATGTCGGTGTCGTTGTCAGTTATCGTTTTCTTATCAAGAAAGAAGTAAAGGTCCCTTCCGTCGGCGGAAGTATGGACAACGATTACTTCTTCCTTCCCGATCAAATGCTTTTTCTTCCTAACAGCCTATTACAGTCCCTCGTTGTACCATACACAAAATCGTCCCTGATTTTGTCTTACAGTGAATTGTTGTAGGGCTGAGTGCTCAAACACTCAGTCCTTTTTTATTGTATGTTCCTAGTTTCATAATATGATGAATTGTTGTCGGAAGTGCGAGACTTTGTTGCCCGATGTACTTGACCGTCTACAATTCTATTACAATATTTTACCACCCAGTATTTAATCATCTATTCCTAAACATACGAACAAAAAAACCGAAATACACATAGTAATGCCATTATGCTAGAAAGAAAGTGAAGGTGCCATCTATATGTTCAGATCCATCAAAACAAAAATAATTATAACAGTTATGATTCTATTTATATTAGGCGTATCCGTTATGACAGCCATTAGCAGTACACAAGTAAAAAGCACGACCGAAAAAAGTATCAATGATTCCAGCGGCACAATTATTAATGAGACGGGATATTCGATTGAGAACTATCTTGGACAATACGAGAAAGGCCTTACACAACTGTCCACCTCCCAATCAATTACTGAATTCGTTGGTGAAGCCAGCGCAAAAGATGGCATCGATTCCATGGCCTTACTAGAAACGCTTACAAAAGAACTTTCAGGATTTCTAGAATTGTACAGTGACGCGATGACCGTTTATTATTCACACCCGGATAAACATGTTAATGTCCCCTCTGCAGACCTCGGTTCTGATTATGATTCAACAACACGTGAATGGTATACCGTTGCAGTCGCACATCCCAATGAAGTCCAATGGTCAAATCCATATATTGATGAAGCAACTGGAGAATTTGTTATTACAGCTTCAAAAGTTGTCCAATCGGATGGCAAACTACTCGGTGTAGTCGGACTTGATATCCAACTCGCAGCATTAACAGATAAAATTTCTTCAAGTGACATCGGTTATAATGGCTACCCTATTGTATTAGACAAGGAAGGCACAGCTATTGCCCATCCGACATTGCTAGGAGAAAACTTAATGAATCTGCCTTTCATCGCAGAAATGTACCAAGAAGGCAACAACGAAGGCGAGATTCACTATGAATATGAAGGTGTTAAAAACGCCAATATATTCGCCACAATTCCAAAGTTCGGTTGGAAAATTGCAGCTGTCTATAAAGAAAAAGACATCAATGCCGCGGCAAATGACTTACGGATTTCAATGGTAGTTGTCGCTCTTGTCACATTGCTCGTCATATTTGCGGCATTGTATTTCGTTATCAACCATACTATCAAACCGATCAGCAAATTGAAGTCACTCATGAATTCCGTATCCAAAGGTGACTTAACGGTACACTCAGATATCAAAACAAAAGATGAAATCAGTGAACTTGGCGATAACTTCAACATAATGATCGACAATATGAACGCGATTATCACTGTCGTTAACGGCTCTGCTACTAATGTTCGTGCCAGCTCCGAAAGTTTAAGCGCAGTTGCCGAGGAAACGAACGCATCCGGTGAAGAAGTTGCTCATGCAGTAACTGAAATTGCACACGGCGCTTCACAATCTGCTGAAGATGCAGAAATTGTAACAGAAAAAGCTGAATTGCTTGGCCAGCAAATTAACGAAATCACAACGAAAGCACGCATCATGTCTGACATCGCTACAAAAGCTGGTGAAATGAACACAAGCGGTCAAGGTCAAATGCAAGAACTGACAATCTCCTTCAACGATTGGGAGACCAATTTACAGTCCATGTCCGAAGTGATCGGTACACTCGAAAACAAAGTAAAAGCAATCGGCGGAGTGATGGAAACAATCACTGAAATCTCAGCACAAACAAATCTACTTGCATTGAACGCAAGTATTGAGGCGGCTCGCGCAGGCGAACACGGCAAAGGATTTGCGGTCGTCGCAGATGAAGTCCGTAAACTCGCCGAACAATCTGCCCGTTCAACAGAAGAAGTAAAAGTAACAGTCCAGGAACTTCAAACGGAATCCAGGCTCGTCTCACAACAAATGAACGAAACACGCGAAAACTTCCAGCGTCAAGGGACGGTCGTCACCGACACGGAAATTACTTTCGGAGAAATTTCGGCATTGATGTCCGATATACAAGACTCTATCGACGCAGTCTATGAAGAAATTCAGAAGGTAGCGACTCACAAAGATGATGTCGCTGAAACAATCCAGACAATGGCGGCAACTTCACAAGAAACAGCCGCGGCATGTGAAGAAGTAAGTGCCTCAACAGACGAGCAACTTCGCGCAATCCAGTCCGTGACGGATGCTGCCGAAACGTTGACGGAATTGAGCGAGGAATTGAGCATGGCTGTACATCGTTTTAAGGTTTAAGGAAAAGCAAAACCGCTTAGGATGGAATGTCCTAAGCGGTTTTTCCATGTCACACAATTGAAACCTCCTACACACATCACTGCAACGGTACTGACATCTTCAGGTGTTATGCTTTTGCAGGTTCATCAAAAGGAGGAAATTCAGCATATGAGAAAACAAATTGTAACATTAGCAGCAGTAGTGGCATTATCAATCGGGGCGGCAAGTCAAGTAGCTGCATCCAGCATTCATACAGTGGAGGATGGAGATACATTGTGGTCCATTTCAAATGACAATAATGTTAGCGTAGAAGATTTACAAGCGTGGAACGACTTAGATTCTCCTCTTATCTATCCTTCCCAAACTCTTAAAATAGATGATAAAGTGAATACATACGTTGTCGTGAAAGGCGATACACTTTTCAAAATCGCTGAGAGACACAATGTTTCGTTGAGTGAATTAAAAAGTCGGAATGACATTTCAGGTGATGTAATCCATCCCGGCGACCAGTTAGTTTTAGAAGGGTAAGCGTCAAATAGCGCCCACCTGTCTTTCAGGGGGCGCTTATTATATGCTTTATTTAGTTTTATTGGGAACGTGGCAATTTGTCGGCAAGGTCTCCGACCATGGAAGTAGTTGATCTAGCGCCTTTGAATCCTCCAAATCTATTAAAGGAAGCTGTTCAAATACGTGGGTTAAATAAACCAATGGATTTAACTGATTTTCTTTAGCAGTTTCCACAATGCTATAAGCAATTGCGCTTGCTTTTGCACCTTTCATAGATTGAGAGAATAACCAGTTCTTGCGTCCAATTACGAAAGGTTTGATAGCACGTTCGGCCCGGTTATTATCGATTTCCAAACGCCCATCCTGTAGAAACATTGTAAGGCGTGTCCATTGATTTCGGCAATACTTGATGGCCTGCCCTAACGCACTTTTAGGCGCGACGCGCGGACTTTGTGTTTGTAGCCAAGTTGAAAAGGCATCCAGCACAGGCTGACTGCGTTCAAGTCGCTCTTTATAGCGTTCTTCAGGGCTGTGATCCTTTAGCGCGCGTTCAATCGCGAATAATTGGTTACAGAAACGCAGCCCTTCCTCCGCAGCACAAGGAGTTTCCTTATTTTTGGCTTCCGCTGGCAAAGCAGTTAAGGCCTCATCGAATTTTCGACGCGAATGTGCCCAACACCCCACCAATTTCACCTTCGGTATATCATTATACCCTTGGTATCCATCGACGTGCAGATATCCCTTAAAGCCTGAAAGGAAGGCTTTCGGATGTTTGGCTGCCCTTGTTTGTTGGTAATCATACAACACTGCAGCCGATGCATCACGCCCCGTCCGATATAACCACATATAGGACTTGGATGTCGCTGGGCGTCCAGGTTCGGCCAGTACTTGAAGTGTTGTTTCATCCGCATGAATAACATCCTGCATCAATAGATAGGTACGGATATGTTCATAAAGATGGATTAGCCAATGAGTTGCCCCGTACATCATCCAGTTCGCTAAAGTCTGACGTGATAAAGGGACACCTAGACGTTCCAATTGTTTTTCTTGTCGGTAGAGAGGCATACCCTCTACGTATTTTTGATTCATGATATAGGCCATCGCCGAAGGCGAAGCCAAACTACCTGGATACATAGGTGCTGGCATCTTCGCTGTGACAATTGGAGTTTCAGTGCCTTCGCGTTCACAATTTCGGCAGCTGTAGACATGGCGTACATGTTCAACGACCTTCACTTGAGCTGGAATGACTTTTAACTCACGTCGTACTTCTGTACTCATTTCGTGTACTTGTTCACCGCAACACAAACAAGCCTGTTCCTCTTCTGATAAACGATAGTGAATCGTTTCAGTTGGCAGGTTTTCAAGCATCGCCTCGATTTGGCCTGTACGTTTTTTTCGACGATAGGTAATCGATTCAAGCGTTGGTTCCTCTACCTTTTCATCCGCTGTGACTTCAGCTTCATTGAAAAGAGAGAGTGCGAGTTGATCTGGATTGGTTTTTTCACTAGAAGCGCCAAATTTTCGTTGTTGGCTGAGGCGAAATTGTTCTTCTAACCAGTTGAGTTTAGCCTGTAGCGCTTCATTTTGTTTTTCCAACTCCATGTTTTTCGCTGCGAGTTCTTCAATTGTAGATGAGATAACTGCTACTGATTTTTCCATAATAAAAGGAATTCGACATGACTCGACGAATTCCTTTTTTTAAATAATGATTTTTGCAGAAACTTTTGGATGAGCTTGTTTTTGTTCATGTGGTAAGCCATCAAGTAGCCAGTGTAATTGTCGATGGCTAATCGCAAGTGGCTGGGTTGTTTGTCCATCGGGCCACTGGAATAGACCGTTTTCCAACCTTCGGTAGTAAAGCCAAAATCCATTATGATCCCAATGTAGGATTTTCAGTTTGTCGCGCTTTCGATTACAGAAGACAAATAAACTAGGGGAAAACGGATCAAGCTGAAAGCTTTCTTGAACGATGACAGCTAATCCATCGATAGATTTTCGTAAATCAGTACGTCCGCAGGCTAAATACACACAATCAACGGGTGTTTTACTTAACATGCGTTTGAAGTACCTGAAGTACTTCCCCTAAAAGTGTAGGGTTGAACCCCTCTTCAATTTGAATGGAAACAACACCTATCGCAAGTGTCAATTGGGAAGGCATACTTACCTTTGGAGCGATTGTATCAAACGAAACCCACTGCTGGGCTGTAGGTGCAGTATCTACTTTTTGCCATTCCTTTTTAAGCCAAGTATACATACTTGGAACACAGATATTATTTGTAGCACACCAGGCTGTTACGCTAGATTCACCACTCGCTTTAAATGCTTCAATCCGTGCGTGCCACATGGCTCGCCGTTCGTCTCGTGTCATGAAAAAACCTCCTAACATTGTTAATGTGATTATCACATAACACGAAAGGGGTTAGAAGGTGGGGAGTATTTGACGCTTACTTAGAAGGATTAAAAGCGGCTTCAGCGCCGGTACTCTCTAATACAGTAGCAAATGCTCCCACCTCGTCTACAGCAAAAGAAATAACAGTGAAAGCAACGGCGTATACAGCATTTTGTGAAGGATGTTCGGGCGTAACTGCGACAGGAATTGACTTGCGTTCAAATCCCGATGAAAAGGTTATTGCAGTTGATCCTACAGTGATTCCACTCGGTTCACGCGTATGGGTTGAAGGTTATGGCGAGGCCATCGCAGGAGATATCGGCAGTGCTATTAACGGAAAAAGCATTGATGTCTTTATTCCAAATGAACAAGATGCACTTAATTGGGGTAACAAAACGGTTACGATCAAGATACTAAATTGATACGGTTGATAAAAGGTGACCCTCGTGCTCATTTTTTATTTATAGGAGATCTACACCTAAACAATCCGAAATGGTTAGCGAATAATTAAATTCCAAAAGCGAAAAAACGTTGTGAACAAAGATTAAGCAACTTAAAAATCATGGTGAGCCGCACTCTATCAATTCGCGGCTCACCATGATTTCATCTTTTATATTGGGCTGTTACTTCGTAATTAATAGCGTTATCTTTTTTGGCAATATGATAATGACCTGCTGATTCACTTACCCTCCATAAATTCTCCTTTGTTCTTCTTTCTGTTTGCCCTTTAAGTTTATAGGCTTTTTGAACTTTATTATCAAACACATATTCACTCATCTCAACAATGATGGTACTGCCATTGCTGAATCTAACCCTTGTTTCCTTTTTGCCTATGCCGATATATCCATCAATATGGTGCAAGGCAAACCAGATACAATCTTCTTGAGAAGGTGACTTACTTGGTAACCAGTAAAGGTCAAGCCTTTCATTCATGACAATTGGATACATCTTACCTTCTCCTAAAATAAACCTTGCTCCATCACGAGCCCCTTGCAGACTGGAGCCATAATAGCGCAAATTGAAATCAATAAGTGCAGTCGGACCCAATTCTACCTCAACCGGGCCATTGGTCCCTATTATAACGGTGAACAAATTACCATGCTCATCATGCTTTGGTAAAGCCAAAATAGCGTCATACTTTAGTATACAATTAGTTGAATACATCCCACTTCCCCCTTTTGAATTTCTTCTTATGTTTTGTTGCAAAAGGGAGTATACTAACTATAGGTTGGTATACTCCAATCCGTATCCTCGGGTCCGTCTTGTGGGACTATATTGACCCGGGGATTTCCTTTTTGGAATTCAACTTCACACCTCACTCACCTCCTTTACGGCGTAGCCAAGCGGGAAACGTCACAATACTCTTCATGTTGTTCCCTATAAAGTTTTGCTGCTTCTTTCCTAACAATCTCAAGTGGAAAATATATTCGAATAAGGATAACCTATTTTTTCAAACTGATTATTCATCAGTCCTTTTTGTCGATGCTAACATCATTTTTTCGGGAACATAGTAAAATTTCCCCTCGTCTTTTGTCCCATTATATACTAAAATAATAACTTAAGTCCAATAATTCTCAATATTTCAATGCAATAAGATTAGTAGTATATCTTTCAATTTAACATACTTGAATTTCCCCTATAATTATTTTGCAGGTTCACTATGTTAACTAATTGTAATTTGGAAGCCTCTTACCATTTGATACGTATTCATAAAAGTTATATCAAATTCTTTCAAGCTGAATAAAACTGTAGTGTATTTCATTATGCTGGCACCTATTTTCAAGAAATCCCTTAAACATCAATGAAACTTTTTTTATCCAAGTTTCGTAGATTAGTAGAAGTGGATTAGTATGAGGAGGCATTATGGAAGAAAAAACGATTGTTCATACATATGAGGAACCGAAAATGGAACCATTCTGGTGGATTTTTCATTTAATTGTAATTACTATCGGTGCTCTATTCGGTATCGCTCTTGCTGTGGTACCCATTGTGCTTTATATGACGTATCAAATAATCTGGCTGTTAATACTGTTCATCTTAATCCCGTTAGGTTTTTGGATTGCCAGAGGTTGCCTTCGCAATTTAAAAAGGCTATCTTGGCACAATAATCACTTGTCTACCTTTACATTGTTCAACAATAAAATTGAATCAGTAGAATGGACTGAAGCCTATAGTAAATTGCCAATTCAACAAGTGATACTGTTTTCTTCTCTGACATCGGTCATCGCTTCTTCTTATATTATCAGGCAAACTATTAACACAGTTGGTTTGGGAAGAGTGATTTCCGAAACTGGTCCGATCTTGTATATTCGCTATTTAAAAGACGGTCAACAGAAAGTGTTAAATCTTCCGTTTGCAAACCACGGGGATAACAGTATGAATGTCTGGCTCCGCCATTTCCAAGATCGGCAAATACCGATTCAGTATACAGCGCGCCAGATTTATAGGAACGATACACAATTCCTAAACGACGAACAACGACTGGACTATTTCGAGTCTAGCGAAGAGCTAATTGACTTCCCGTTTTCAGGCACTTGGCTTACCGCCGAACCGAAGATTTGGACAAAATGGAAGGATAAAGAGGTAAAACTACGTGCGGAAGAAGAAGCTAAAGATCCCGAACTTAAAAAAGCAAGGCAGAAACATACTTTTAAGACTTGGATTCTTACCATTTGGCTTGTTTCCATGCTGATGTTTTTGGCTGTATTTTGTCTGAAAAAGCTTGGACAGACTATACCCTTTCTGGTAGACAGCATGATTCCCGGCCTGTTCATTTTCACTTTGGGCGCTTTTCTATTCTTCTATTGCCTGCGAAGTTATTTACGCTGGTTTTACATGATCACCTTTTCGCTTATGGTCATTATTTTAGGGTTCTCATGGACCATCCTTTCAGTTAGCGAGACAGGTGTCGATGCACCGACAAACTTAACTCTCTTTGGGGCATCCGTCCTCTTCCCCTTGTTGGTATGGATACCCTACTTCATCGTTAAAAAATCGACTAAACAAACAGCCAGCAAGCAAGAGACGATTTAATTGGATACAACACAGCCGATATCCTGCCCATGGATACCGGCTTTTTTTGTTATCATTTTTTCTCCTGTGAACAACTTAAAGGTTTCAGTAAATAGCTCCTATCCCATACCTAAGTATATAAGTGAGCTTACATTGTTCATCATTACTACCTCAAGGTTACATGTAGGACTCTAACATCAATCACTTTTGTTAAATTCCTGCATGCGCTTAAGAACTTTTAAAATGATTTTGCACCGCTTCATCATCGGCTACTGCTAATGCCAACGGATACCATTGCACAACCATCATTAAACAGTATAGGCAAAAAGCACCTGGGCAAAATACAAAAAAATTCATCCTACTGAAGAACAGGATATAACAGTTTTTCCAAGGAACTGAATTCAAGCTTTAATACATTCATTTCACCATTCAGTCTCTCGATTTCAAGTACTGAAAGGTGCTGGTCCAAAGCATATTCAGCGATCCTTTTCATTTCATGAAGTTTTACGTCCATCTCATCCAAGATTTGAATCCGTTCCTTAGTCCATTGCAACTGTTGTTCCAGAGATTTCTTGTGTTCTTGTTGGTCCTGATTCATGTTGCTTCCTCCTCGTCAACAGCTTCTTAACACATGGCATATAAACCAATCAAACACTACATAAACGATGGTGGCAAGTTTACGACGAGCCATCCAGCGACAATGCAACTGAATAGTTAAAATTACTTGGAAGTGGTTTCCACCACCACAGTCACTACTATTTTCACGTTTGCATGAGTGGGTGACGCGCTCGAATTCCTCTATAGTTTATATCGGCTCGGGAAGGAATGTTTCAAACGGCTTTAGTAGTATAAGACTTTGCGTTCTTACCTTTTGGTGGAGTTTATAATGAGCGAGTATGACGAATTTTGTCCGTATTTCTGTGGCGAGTTGTTAGGGGATGGCAGCATTACAAAGCAGAAAAGAAGAAAACCGCAATTTCAATTTGTGCATCGAGTAGAAGACCTAGAATGGGCGAATCATTGCTATAAACTGTTGAAAAATCATATACCACTGACTCCCCCTACTTATCGCAAACTAACTCATTCTAGGCTTAAATAGGTTCCATTTGGTTTTATCAATATGTATCCGGATGAAAGAGCAATTGCTTGGTGCTGTCAGGATGATGGTCATTTAAATACAGTAATTGTATGAGTACTTGGTACTCGAACTATTTATGTACTCCATTCAACGAGACACGGTGCCCCCACCCCAAATTGAACGCCCCCCTGTGTGCCCTGTTTGGCTGTGCACTTCTTCATCTACAAGTTGAATTCTTCCAGGTTCTTCATGATGATGCCATTCATAGCCTTCTGGTGTCACCGACGATTTCAGATTCTCAACAGCCTGTTCATCAAACCCCAGGTCAGCCGCAATTGTAGGATCACCTTGAATAGCTTCATACAATTCCATATTCGCGATTCCAATGTGAACCGTATCCGACATTTGGTATGTATCTTCAGGCAACTTAACGTCAAAAGCGGAATGAAACTCAGGAAAGACTCCCGTATAAACCCCGTTTGTATCGGTTTCATAAACTTGTCTTTCAAATTCCACACCTGTCACGGCATGTGAAGAACCTTCCAAATGCGCGTTACGCGTATCTAATTCTTCCGCATGAGCATGAGCAATATCCGTATCAGTCACAAAATCCAATACACCGATACCAACTATAGCCACTACACTCACTTTCCCGACATTTTTCAACCCTTCCACCACTTGCTCACGATCTTGTGCAACCACTCCTTGAACTGTCTGTCCAATACTTTTACCCGTATACACCACGCCACCAATCATTCCTTTTGCCGTTTTGGATGACGCCTCTTTCACATCATGCCAACCTTCTTCAGCCTTCGAACCATCCTTTGCGACAACACCATAGATTCCAGTTGCTGCCCCATCCGCAAATTGACTTGTATTCGTAATGACGGTCCTCGATGAATGAACAACCGTGTCGCCCACTTCTTTCATGTAAGCCCCTGCATTCGGAAACGTGGCCCCGACGATTGAACTTGCGATGTTCACGCCACTTTCCACTACACCTCCGCCAATTACATTAACCCCACGTCCGACATTCCGGAAGAATTCCATAGTTCCATCCCCTTATTCACAGTTTTTTTTATTTGGAGGTAATTATATCCTTATACCTATGATTTTAACATATCTTTTGGTAGATAAATAGAACTAACGGATTGAATTAATTGGATCCATAAAATATAAAAAAATCCGCTCTGTTAGCAATTAAGCCCGAGCAGATTTATTAAAAAGTTATAAGTAAAGCATGGAGATGCATTACTATCCAAATAAGTACTTCCCAATCTTGTCCAATGGCTATTCATCGAAGGGTTTGCGCTTGCTGAATGTGCTGAGTGAATTGGCATTACGGTTGCAGGGGATAAAAAACGGAGGGGGCGGCTGCTCATGAAATAGAGAGGTGAATTAGTGTAAGAAAAGTGGAAGGAGCCGCTCAGCTCCGACAGGCATAAGACGGACCAACGTCGCGGTGAACCTCCCCAAAAATTATCAAAAAAACTTTTTTCATACCAATGTATCCTTTACCCCGATTTTCTTCTATATAAAGAATAAAAGGGGATACTTTCAATGAAAACGTACCTAACAGAACACGCACACTTCACAAACACAAACGACCTTGACGAAGCAACTCTGCAACATGCACACGCGCATTGGAATTCGATGAACCAAACCGAGCGGGCTGTTCTCGATATGATTCGCCGCTACTCAGTAAAATACGGCGCTGCCCACCTGAAACACGAAACCATCGAAAAGGCCATCAAGAAATCTAACGCAACCGTACGACGCGCCATCCGTAAACTAGAAAAGCTTGAAATCATCGAACGCATTCACTTTATCCGTCCCGTCATGAGCGGGCTTGGCGCCAATATTTATGTCATTAAGCCTTTTCATGATCAGTCGAAAATGAACAGGCCGGAAGAGGATGAAAACCCTACTGACAGTAAGCCGCAACCTACTATTTCGCAACCCGAAGCCTTACTTTCTAAAGCTATAACTACTAAAGATCTTAAAAAAACGTCTCCTGCGGAAGTATTGCCTACAACGCTTTTCAGCAAAATGAAATCTTTACTTTCTTCAACAATCGGAGAAAGTAAATTGGCACGCAACTTCTATGGCGTCTATCGCCACCAGTCCCTGCAAATGCTGAAATTTAGCATTCATGCGGATAAAGGCGAGCTCTTTGAAGTATTAGCACTCCAGGCACTGCGGATTTCTGTGCAGGCAACCAAACTGAAAAAGATCCGGAATCTTCCTGGCTATTATTCAGGTGTCTTGCGCGAACTCATCGACGAGGCGTTATTCAGCGAGGCTTTCATGGATTATGATGTGGCCGTTGAGGAATTTTTCTATCGATGAAATCTAAAACCGTACCTGCGCAAGATACAAGGCGGTGCAAAATGCACCATCGATGACGGCAACATCCGCCCAAGAGGAAGTGCAGATTGCCCCCTCTACAGAGGGCAAAATGCCCCTAGCAATAACCTAAAAGAATAAGAGTATTAAAAAAGAGATTGTCGAGAACGATCTCGACGTTGTGTCTGTCATTGATTATTTAAATGCCTTGGCTTGCAAGAATCTAAAGCGTCTTCGAAGGCGACTGCATGATTGGAGAAGGGGCGTTTCACAGAAAGTAGATTGAATTCCTTTGCAGATGGAAAGAATAATGCAAGTGAGTGTCGAAGGGGCTTAGAAGATATGAACAGCGAAGAAAAGGTATACGAGACATTGTCTTTAGGCATTTATCACCGGTTTAGAGAGGAAGATATACAAGAAAAACGTAAGAGGAAAAAGGCTGGTATCCTTCCTAGTGCGGAGAACCCATTATTGTTTGAGACCTTTGTAGCTAACGTCATGGAAAACGTGCTGGGTGGAAGAGCGAAGGTCACTCCGTCGCCGGGTGACTTTGGTGTCGACATCGTCCATACCCTTCCAAACCGTGACATTTATCTTGCACAGGTTAAATGCTACAAACCAGAAAATAATATAGACTATGATCCTTTAGTTGTATTGCAATCCAATATAGTGACGCGTAAAGCACAAGGAGCTTTTTTCGTTTCAACCAACAACTATTCACCCCAAGCTGAAAGTTTCGCGGCAGAACAAGGGATTGAATTGATTAACGGCTATGACCTATCACAGTATTGGTTAGGCGTCAAAATGGGGTGGATAGACACCCATTCAAAAGGACTAATGGATCATCTTCTAAATGGTCGGGACTCGATGAATGAAAGATTTTCCAAGCACTTTCAGTAATGATGAGAAGTTCGTGATGTGGGATTGAATGTGTTGGTGCCTCTGAGCCAAAGCAAGTGACTAGTTACACAACCATTGTATTTTTTCAGAATTACTCAGGGTAGTGAGACATTTGTTCAATGTTGATTAGCACCAAATATTCACCTCATATACTCTTCCACCAATTCATAGCAACGTTCCTCTGTTAGGGTTGCCATGGTGCCTATGTAGGCAAGAGGTTCTGCGCTGCCGCCTGCAAATTTGGCGCCTTCTGCATTTGCGGTACGGTCGCGGTAGGCAATCCATGCACGTTGTTTTTTCCGTAGGGCGTTCATTTCACTCTCTGAGAGTTGAGTTTTTAGGACTCCGTAAATCTCATTGAGTGCATCGTCCCAGCGTTCGTATCTCTCGGATTCAGCTTCAATCAATTCTGAGGTGACGCCGTCTTTGGTTAGATACTCGAGATCCGACAAGCTAGCTTCGATTTGGTGAAGTTTTTGAAAATATTTATCTCTTTTACCAGAGGGTGTCTGTCTTTTCTTTTCAGCGGCGACTTGTTGCTTCTTCTTTGCATCACTCAAATACCACTGTAGGCCAGTCTATAAATGCTACGATATTTATGTACAAATGCGCTAACTTAAAAATGTACACTTTTGCCTCATTTTCTAGCATACTAATCATGAGGTGATTGGTATGTACATAACGCTAGATGTTCAAACGGATTTTGAAATCAATAGTCTTTCAGACTTAACAAAATTCAAACAGTTAATGGAGAATCTAAAAATGAAAATTAACAAAAGCCAATTGGCAAGGGAAATGGGTATAGATCGGCGGACGGTTGATAAATACCTAAGTGGATTTACACCAAAAGAAACAAAAGAGAAAATAGCGATTTTAGATGAATACTACGAAATAATTGCAGCACTTTTATCTGAGGACTCGAAGCAAGTCTTTTATTACCGACGCGTACTTTGGCAATACCTAACGGACAATCATGGGTTAAAATGTGCTCAATCTACTTTTCGTCGTTATATTTCAAAAAAGCCAGAGTTCGCTGCCTATTTCACAGAGCAGGTGCGCGTGCCTTCACCTAAAGGGACGACAAGATTTGAAACACCGCCTGGCCAACAAGCACAATTCGATTGGAAAGAAAGTATTCCATTCGAAACAAGTGATGGAGAAAAAATAGAGGTAAATGTAGGAGCGCTTGTGTTAGGGTATTCACGTTTCCGCGTATTCACTCTTACATTACGAAAAACACAAGATGTTTTATTCTCCTTTTTGACGGAGGCATTTGAAAAAATAGGAGGTGTTCCGAAGGAAATCGTAACTGATAATCCAAAAACGATTATGGATGTGCCACGAAGAGAAGATAATCCAGGGAAAGTAAATAGCCGGTTCGCTGCTTTTGCGAAGGACTTTGATTTCAAGGTTAGGCCGTGTATTGCAGGTCGTCCCCGTACGAAAGGGAAAGTAGAAACTCAAATGAAATTTATAGATGAAATTCATGCCTATCAAGGTCAGCTGACCTTGAACGAACTCTATCAATTCATTGAAAAGTTGATGAATCGAGTCAATCAATCCTTTCATCAAGGTTCAGGGAAAATCCCAGCATTTGCGTTAGAAAAAGAAAAGAGTTCCCTTCTTCCGCTACCAGCAGAAAAAATAAGGAACTCTTACCGTATCAAGCATCAGCTTGTACAGGTGAATACATCAAGTATGATCTCCTACAAAGCCAACCAGTATTCAGTGCCCACTAAGTACATCGGCCAAAAGGTAGGGATACAAGTACTAGATGATCAATTATGGATTTATTATAACATGGAGTGCATTGCGCGCCACCCTATATCGAATCGGAAATTAAATATTCGTCCTTCAGATTATAAAGAAACGCTGCAAATATCAGCTCCCCATTATCCAGACATTGAGGCTTTAGCTAAAAACAATCTAAAAGCCATTGGAGAGGTGTATGACGCATGATGCAGCAAACAAATTATCAACAGCTTCTGAAGAACTTGGAGTATTTGAAACTGAAACAAATGGTAACGTATTTAGACGAAGTCATCGACTTCGGTATCCACAATCAGCTGTCATTTATCGATACATTAATTAAACTGACAAACTATGAAATCGATTTACGTGAAAAAAACATGGTTCACGCGATGGTAAAAGTGGGTGCATTTCCAAATTTAAAAGAGGTAAAGGATTTTGATTTTGAATTCCAACCCTCGCTAAATCCACAGCAAATTCAAGATTTTCTTACGCTACGTTTTATTGAAGGGAACGAAAACATCGTATTTCTGGGACCTAGTGGAGTCGGAAAAACATTTTTGGCTTCAGCGATTGGCATCGCAGCCGCTAAAAAACGTACTAGCACTTACTTTATTAAATGTCATGACTTGATTCAGAACCTGAAGCGGGCCCGCTTAGAAAACCGTTTAGAAAGCCGCTTGAAACACTACACAAAGTATAAGTTACTCATAATCGATGAGATAGGCTATTTACCGATTGATGCGGAGGATGCAAAACTATTCTTCCAGCTGATAGATATGCGTTATGAAAAACGTAGCACAATCTTTACTACTAATGTTAACTTCAAATCCTGGGACGAGGTATTTCAGGAAACCAAGTTAGCAAATGCGATATTAGATCGTATTTTACATCACGCAACGGTGGTTACCATCGTTGGAAATTCTTATCGTTTGAAAGATCATCTAGCTCCAGAAGGTGAGTGATTTTGTACATCATTAAGTGAGCGTTTTTGTACATAGATTGGTTGACATTTGTAGGCCAGTCTACAGATATCTGTCTAGATTATGTTTAAATCGGTCTAATTCCATTATTAAATCTGCAAATTTCTCCATTTTGAAGGAAATTGTTTGAGTACCTGGTACCCTAATTTAACTCACCTCCTTTAAGCCGCAGCCAAGCGACCAACGACCCAATACTTTTCTTATTATTCGCTAAGTAATAATATTTTTCTCTTCCTCTTTCAGAACCTTCGAATTCCCTCCAAATAGGATTTTTCCGTTCCCAAGTAACCGCTCTCAATTTGCGCATCCGCTCAATAATTCCTTGCCTCTTTTCTTCAAAAGACATCTTTTCCATTCCCTCGACTGCATAAGTGGCAATCGCAGTTAGCAAAGGGAAGCTCGCTAACATTGACACTTCATAATTACCAATCGAATGAACAGGATACAATTTAAATAATTCCTCAAACCATGTATTGATCAATTCAATATTCTCTTCGCTTTGCAGTTGAACTTCCGTCTCGAGTGCCAGATTACTAGCAATTGTCTTCCCTGTTACGAACAATGCCACAAGTTGCCGTAATTGTGAAAGCGATAGTAATTTTTTATTTTTCGGACGCATGACTGAATGCTTTTCCTGCTCCACGCCAGCTTGCCTTAACAATGGGTTGCTTTGTAAAATTCGATTCGTCGCTTGGTTGATATCATTGCGTGAGTCGTAGGCAATCCGTTTAGATAGGGATACTTTTTTGCCTTTCGTATTCAAATCGACATACATTTGATCCGCTTCGCTCGTAGTAAGGCCCTCGAAAACTTGAACTGCCACCTCAATCTCGTCAAACGTATAATGTAACTTGAACCCTTTTTTCCGTTCTTCTTCATCCTCACTGTTCATCGTTTTTAGTATGACGGATTTCAATTGTGACAAAGCCTTCATTCTTTGCGTGCCATCAATAACGGTCAATTGGGTCGGTTTTCCATCATCTAAACTACCTCCTTCCAGTCGTGCAACTATCGGCGGCAAATAGATTTGCTCTGTCAGTACATTGTCGACTATATACTTTCGAATCATCCTCACTTGAACCTTATTGGTTTTCCCCAAAGTTAACTGATTATCTTCCAACATGTTAAGCAACTCTTGTAAGGTGTAAATTACGATTGTCTGTCGCTTTTCAAATACATCACTGATAATCATTCAATTTCCCCCTTTCCTGATTGATGACCAACAAAAATCTAAGCAATGTTTTATTGATAGCAGTCGTCGTTGAATGACTTGTAATTCTTTGGGACGAATGATCATACATATGTGCAAAGAGAGGATCATCATGCCTCCATGTACATTGCTTGTTTAGTAGTTTCAACATATTAATCGCTTCGATATGTGTAATTGAATTTTCTCTTGTTAGTGTATAAACAGTAGTTGCCAATGCGATTTGGATACCTGTAAGTCCTGTAACGTATTGTTTCCGGTTGGCCATTTTCCGAGGAAATAGGCTTGTCCACGACTGGAAGAACTGTTTTGCAATTTTAGGTACCTCAGTTGGTTTACAACCTCGGTAATAAGGCGTACCTGTTTTCACTCCTATGATCCCTTCGAACATTGCAATAAGACATTTGCGCATCGTTGTCAAAGACGTTATCGCTGAGTTTTGGGCGGTCAATCTTGATTGTTCAAACTCAATATCCAAACTACTCTTTAATTGATTTGCCACTTGCCTTGTGAGTTCGATGTACTCGTCGCGCTGATCGTATTGCATGACCAGCCCCTTATGAGCATTTATTCGTTCTGTATTGTAATCTGTAAACATCTGGCGCTCTTCCTTCTGATCCAATTCCAAGTATACTTGCATAGCTACAGGGTAGGACATAAGGCTATCGATATACCCTTGCACCACTCTTGCACCCTCATAATCGCCCGCTTCTTCCGCCACTTCTTTTTGTGATTTAAAATGACTAATGGCCGAAGATAGAGCAGACGTTCTATGCTGTCCATCGATAACGTACACCTTACTACCAGGCTCAAGTTCAAATCCCCCATCGACTTGTTGTAACCCTTTCCTGCTCGAAAAAATGAAGGTCGAGAAATAAAAGTGTTTGCCTTTTTCGATTGAATCCATTATGAAATCTCGTATTTCAGCTCTTCTTCTCGGATCTAGCTGACGCTGGACTTCATGATCAATTTCAAACATCGCTTCTAATGTTGAGAATCTTATTTGGGTGGATAGAACCTGTTTCCCAAACTGGTTATACATCGTTCCTCTTAATTTCGCTAGGACTCCCGTGTTAGACATAATTAAAAACCTCCTAATCCATTCCAATTATTATATCCGAAGCCTTCTCGACTGTCTAATTACTTTTGCAATTTTCACTCATTTATATTGATTGTTTATTAATTAAGTCGCTTTTTTATTAGATCCTTTACAAATCAGTTAGTTTAGATTAAAATATAAATCTTTTTTATTGATTTATCGAAAATACCTAACTTTCTCTACCGCTTAGACGGTATTTATATTTTGGTACAGTAAAACCCCACTCCAGACGCAATGTCGGAAGCAGGGTTATTAGCGAGCGTTGGTCATTTATGTACGAATCAGTTTCTTTAGTTACATCCGTATCGACGGATATTGGTGACTTCTCTTCCTAAGACCAAAGTGAGTTTCACTATACTTTTCAATCCTTTGGTTACTTTTTTACATTTCTTATTCCTCACATCTTTAACGTTTGTCCTGCACTTTTACCGTGCACGCGGGTTCTCGATCAACTATTTTTTATCCCTTGTTGTCCCGCTTTTATGAAAAGTATCGATAGAGTCACATACCTTTTTCATTTTCTTTTAAATATAGGTGCTACCAGTTTGATCATGACCAAATGAATTTTCATTAATCATCGCACCTAAGCGGTTTTCCATTCAACTTAAGTTCTTGCATATATCGTTCAATCGTTTCGTCTGTTATTGCATGAATCAATCTGTTCACAGATTGATTCACTACTACTAGTTTTTTAAATTCATCGGTTCCACTTAGTGACTTAGGTAGTATATGACGAACAACACTACCCCTTCACCCTATAATCAAGTTTTATTTGTATCCATCCTGCATTCGTATGTACTGACGTATTTCCGTCTCCATAGAACCAACTCTGAGTTCCGTCCGGTAATGTTCTCCAGTGCGGCTCAACATGATGGTTATTTGTTTTATCCACCAATGCGACATCACCATCAGAAGGCGATATACTTGCTGAATGATCATAACCAATCGTTGTCGGCCCATCGTCATTGACATCCGCTCCATCTATAAAATCAATTACCCCAAACGACAACACACCCACCGCCACGACTTTCACCAATCCTTTAGTCGTTCAGGATCTCCGTCAATTAAACCAGTTAAAACACTTGTTCCATTTTCAACTACATTACAAATCGTATGACCAGCCGCTTTGGCAGTGTCTCCTATTGCCTCTCCCCTATCATTCAGCCCAGCATCTAACTGTTCTTCATCCTGAGTGATAATACCAGTAGCAACATCCCATGTACCACTTGCAACTTCCCCTAATAATCACCAGCAAAGATAGACGCTTTTTTAAAGCCATCGAATAGGAGTAATTGGTCCGTTATGTATACATGGGCGAAGTTGAAAAGTAATCATTTGAATTACTTGCAAAGTAATACTCGTCCGGGATTTGTTAAGTAGATTAACGTAATAGTTGAAGTATGTCTCGTGGTTGTTGGGTAGCTTGCTAAATCGCTATCCCTTTCGAACATAAAAAATGGGCTGTATTTTCCCTTAAGGGCTAGACGCTTCGGGCAGTGTTGATAACACTACACATTTCCTCGTCGAATTTCTATTGTCAGTAATTGCTTTAGTACTCGATAGCCAACACTAAAAAAATAGTAGTGTAAACCAATGCCTTGGTTACACTACTAATCTTAGTATGTTTAGTACCAGGTATCCCTGGTGTATAGGTTTATAGGTTTATAGATTTATTGCTTATGACACGCATTTGAACAGTAATAACACCCATCAGCCGTTGCAAAGTTTTTTTTAGCTTCTCGAACCGCATCCCTGCAGTTTTCAAAAACACCTAAGTAATTACGGTTTTCAGAAAGTGGCAACCGACTGCATGTACTTACGTGGACTTCATGATCTCCGTTCGGCTGTGAATTTTTATTAACATAATAAGATCCCATTTAAACACCTACTTTCCCAACTATATTTTCGAAGCGTACATAAGTTCTGTATAATCAATATTATAGAACATATATTCCTAACGGTCAATATTTATACAATAAGACATTAATCTATTTATTTCAAATCACTAGTGTTGCATTAATTGAAAGCGAAAATTAAAAGTTCCCCAAATCTTCAAAATTGTAATGAACCCAAAAGAAAAAGTCCTTTATAATGGTCTGTACAGGTAGTTCCTGTCCAAATCCACTAAAAAGGACTATCGCATGGACAAGAATACACTAACAACTTCATTTGGTAAATGGATTGGACCCATTAATTTCACAAAAAACTTAGAAAATCTGTCGATTTACACAGACAAGATCATTATACGAAGAAATTAACGACGCAATCTTTCGTACTTTTGATGTTTTATTCTCATTTGAGCGGAAAGGAAAGCCTTCATGCCATGGAGGCTGCTCTTGCAGATGAGAACCTGCAAAATACACTGGGTTTCTCTTCAATCAACATTTCCCAATTATCCAGGAAAAACAATCAGGTCAATCCAGCCATCCTGTCGAGTCTATTTCTAGACCTCGTTAGTCAATAAAATGTACGCGATCAACCGCCAAAGACAAAAATGCCTTTGAAAGTTATTGATTCCACAACGATTCCATTGAACTTGAATCACTTTAAGAGGGCAGAGTTCCGAAAAACCAAATCGGGTTATAAACTACATCTACGACTCATATTCAACGAAGACGGTTCACACTATCCCGATATAAGAAGCTATGACAAATGCCAAGGAACATGACCGTGGAAAACTTGAAGTTCTTGTAGATGATAAGGAAGCCATGTATGTATTCGACCGTGGATATGTGGACTATAAACGCTTTGATACCTTCACAGATGACGGCTTCTTTTTTGTTTGTAGACTCAGAAAAAATGCAATTATACGGGTCCTAGAAGAATTTGCACTTCCGGAAGGAAGCCCTGTATTGGCCGACAAAATGGTCTACATTGGATCGACGACGAACCGCATGGAGAACATTTTTCGCATCGTTGATATTATCGATAACCGAGGAAAAGAGATGCGTTTAATCACGAATCGATTTGATCTTTCAGCGGATGATAACAGCGAAATCTATCGTTCACGTGGGCAATTGAACTGTTTTTCAAATGGATTAAGCAGCACGTGAAGATTAAACATTTCTACGGTATGAGTGAAAATGCCGTGAAAAACCAGATTTATCTTGCGCTCATTACGTACTGCTTGACAGTTTTGGCTCAAAACGAAACGACTAGTAAAAAGACGCTTCTTCAAATTACGCGATGGCTGAAAGCAACACTATGGAAAGAGGCACGGCATTGGATACGGCGTTTCGAGAACACCAACGTCCCGTAACGAATACTCTGTTTGCCTGATGCCTCTGCCTTTTTGTATAAAAATACCAAATGGACAACGCTACCTCTATTAAGAGATTTACCTTTTTTTCAAAAAAAACATAAACTTAGTGACTGAAATTTCAGTCGTTATTTATGCAACGCTAGTGAGTCTTTATATATTGAAAGTTTTATTACCAGTACCATTTGTATATAAGACAGGTTTTGTAACTAATAAAGTCTCTGCCCTTGTACGATTTATAGCTAATGGATGTCCATAACTGTTACTATCATGATAAGATATAATAATCTCATCTAGGTGGATAATACCCCACTTTTTAGTGTCTAAATTTCCCGCAAATCCGCCATGGTGCGGCATTACCATTATCATTGGCATTGTTGGTGGCTTAGAACTAATAACAAAATCATGAAGCTTTTCATAATTTTGATCTCCCGTCATCAATACACTTTTACTGTTAGTAACTAGTGATAGTACAATACTATTCAAATTTGTTGAAGTAGTTTTTGTGGATCGAAATACTTTAAGTCTATTTCCACCATACGCCAATTGCAGTTCGATTTTTCTACCCTTATTTTTCTTTATAGAAAAAGGTATCGTGGAAACACTGATACCGGCATCGTTTAATCTTTCTAATACTCGATTCATAGTTTGTGTTCTTGGATTTCGCAAAGTTGGAGCGAAAAAACCTTTAACTTGTTTTAATTGGGATTTATTAAGTTTTAAAATAGCATGATAATGATCTACATCCCAATGGCTAATAAAGATGTAAATTTCCTCATTCTTCTTAAATTTAGCCGCATCAATAATACTTTGAATTCTATTTGCTGGCCACTCTTTTTGTGCGCCTATATCATATATAATCCTAGTATTACCAAAACGGATTTCGTTCCAATTCCCATGTCCTACGTCACGAATTATTACTTCGATTTGTCCATGGTAACTATCAAGTCCGCTTAGCAAATGATGAATCAAAAGTATCACTCCTCAAAATCATAAATCCTAAAAGATACAAAATCAATTTCTTCTTGCCCTTTACAGTTGATGGATAATCGGAAAAGTAATGAACTTTCATCCTCTTGGTAATTGGAGTACTTTTCAAGATTAAATGAAAAACCAGTCCATACTGAGTTGGGTATATCATACCATGCACCTTCACGTAGCCCTCGATACTTTTTACTTTTTAAACCCATGACCTCAACTAAGCTCCTTGGATCATCATAATTCCACATATCTAACTCAAGCTCGTTCCACCATTGTTGAAGCTCTTTCAAATTTCGAACATCTAAAACTGCAGTCCCACTATTTTTTGACTCACAATAAAAAAACAATAGAATCACCCCATTTAAAATATAAGTATTGAATCAAATGTTTGATTCCTTTTATTAACGAATCCAAATACAAGTGCAGTTGTGCTTCCATAAGTTCTTATTATTACAGGTTGTTACATTGCCTTACCCCTATATGCTTCATCAAAATTCTCCCTTAGATTCCTCAACAACGCTTCCGCTTTTTCCGCCGAATCCTTACATACACCAAAGTAAAACTTACATTTCGGTTCTGTTCCGGATGGCCGGATGCATATCCAAGACCCGTCTTCCAAAGTTAATTTTATGACATCAGATTCAGGAAGATCCAACTGCATAATGAAGCCATCCCGCAGCGTACGTGTTCGTTTCTGATAATCCTCAATCGACTCCACAGGAATGCCTGCAATTGACTCGGGTGGATGTTCACGTAATTTCTTCATAATTTCTCGGATTTTCGCTTGTCCTTCAATCCCACCTAGCGTGATTGATTCTAATGCTTCGCAGTAATGATCGAATTCATCAAACAAAACTCCCAATGCCTCGTACAAAGTCTTTCCCTGACGTTTATAATAGGCAGTCATCAATGCGGCTTGGATCGCATCTTTGTCCCGAACAAAATCACCAATCAAATAGCCATAACTCTCTTCATAGCCAAAAATAAACTTATATTCATTACTTTTTTCAAACTCTTCTATCTTCTCGGAGATGAATTTGAATCCAGTGAGTGTGTCGATGACCGTTACATCATACTTGAATGCGATAGCTCGCCCTAGTTCCGAAGTTACAATGGTCTTCAAAGCAACCCCATTTGTAGGTAATGTCCCCCGCTGTTTTTTCTGTTCTAAAATGTAATGAAGAAGGAGTGCTCCCAACTGATTACCAGTTAATAACTCGTATTCTCCATCTTGTTTACGTGCGGCAATCCCAAGACGATCCGCATCGGGGTCAGTTGCAATAAGAATATCAGCGTTCTCGATTTTCCCATGTTGAATTGCCAACTTAAAGGCTTCTCGCTCCTCTGGATTCGGATAGGCAACTGTCGGAAATTCAGGATCCTGTACTGCTTGTGCTTGAACGACGTGGACGTTCGGAAAACCGAATCTCTTTAATCCCTCAACCACCGGAACAAGTCCCGCCCCATGCAGTGGCGTGTAGACGATTTTTAATTCGTTTTCAAGTTGTTCAGTTTCTCGGAGTGTCAGTAGATTTTCTTAATAGGCACCATCCACTTCATCTAAAACATGCGTCAAGATACCGGATTCAATCAATATCTCCCTGTCAGTTGTTTCGATTGAAAAAACACTTTCAATTCCATCCATAAAGCGAACAATCTTATTCGCAGCTTCAGGCGTCAATTGGCCTCCATCTTCCCCATACACTTTAAAACCGTTGTATTCCTTTGGATTATGGCTGGCCGTAATGACGACGCCGGCAAATGTATTGAAATAACGAACCGCAAAAGAAAGCTCTGGCGTCGGTCGACTCTCTTCAAAAACATAGGAACGTATCCCATCCTTCCCAAGTGTTTTGGCAGTTTCAAGTGCAAACTCCTTTGAAAAGTGTCGCGTATCATAAGCAATCGTAACACCACGCTCTATCGCTTCTTTACCAGCGGATTTAATATAGAGCGCAAGCCCTTCTGCAACCCGTCGGATCGTGAAAATATTGATTCGATTCGTTCCAGTGCCAAGTAAGCCTCTCATGCCTCCTGTTCCAAATGATACATACTGATAAAATCGTTCTTCTAACTCTAATTTATTCTCTTCGATTAAATGAAGTTCATCCTTTAAATCAGATGACAATACGTTCGATGTCATCCATTCATTAAAGTGATCTTGATAGCTAGTTAATCACTTCCCTCCAATCAATTCAGTATTTTTCAAGAGGCTTAACATTTTATTTTTATACGCTTCGACACCTGGCTGATCAAATGGATTTACACCGAATAAATAAGCACTCATGGCGCATGACTTCATAAAAAAGAAAATAAGATACCCCATGTGAAACTCATCTAACTTCGCAAGTTCAATTTTCAATACAGGCACACCACCTTCGTCATGTGCAAGTGCAGTCCCATCTTTGCAAATACGATTAACTTCATTGAATGTGCGATGTGATAAATAATTTAATCCATCGTGATTGGATTCATCGAACGGAATGGATTGGTCCTCACTGATTTCATGAAAGTGTAGTAGCGTTTCAAAAAGAATCCGTTGACCGTCCTGAATGTATTGGCCAATAGAATGTAAATCTGTTGAAAATGTAACAGATGCCGGAAATATCCCTTTTTTCTCTTTTCCTTCGCTTTCTCCAAAAAGTTGTTTCCACCATTCATGAAAGCATTTTAAGGCTGGTTCAAATGAAGCGAGCAATTCGATATCATAACCTTTTTTGTGAAGTATTTGGCGTATTACGGCGTATTGATAAGCGCTGTTTTTATCCAAACTACTTTCTTGTAAATCTTGTGCCGCTGCTTTAGCACCTGCAAGGAGTGACGTGATATCATTCCCGGAAACCGCAATCGGCAGGAGTCCAACAGGTGTCAAAATGGAATACCTTCCACCAATATCATTATTGATTACAAATGTTCGATAACCTTCTTCATTAGCAAGCTCTTTTAATATGCCTTTGGAAGCATCAGTCGTCGCGATAATCCGCTGTTTCGCATCGAACCCGTAGCGTTCTTCCATATAATTGCGCAGCACACGAAACGCGAGGGCCGGCTCCATCGTACTTCCCGATTTTGAGATGACATTCACATATACGCTTTTCCCATCCAAATAGTTAACAAGTTGCTTTATATAAGCGCCACTCATATTCTGACCGACATAAACTACTTCAATGCCATTTTCCTTACTACCGAAATAAGGTGACAACGCGTCTTGGACGGCTTTTGCCCCAAGAAATGACCCCCCCACGCCAATGACGACTAAAACTTCCGCATTTAATTTAATCTCTGTCGCAATGTCCTCGATGGATTGCAGCAACTCATCTTGATCATTCAATGGATAATGATGCCAACCGAGCAATTCAGATTCATTCTCCTCGCTGTGTTGCAAGTGAGTGTGAATTAATTCCACACGCTGGCGATAACTGTCCATTTCATCGGAACTTATGTATTCTTGCAATAAACTTGTTTCTAAGAAGAATGTCTTCATTGATAAATTCCTTTCGTTCTTCACTACGAAGAACATTATTCTAAAAAAAACCGAATAATGACTAGGGAAATCAATCCCAACAAATCGACATTATTCGAGGCCCAAGCTTCATTTCTCTATATAGTATTGTACCGTCTTAAATAGACATTTTTTAAAGTCACTAATCTTTGGTTCACCAAATTCAGCTTGAAACTTTCGATCGTCTATTGCATAACGAAAGCCGTGACCTGGTCGGTCTTGAACGAATTCTATAATTGTGTAATATAACCTGGTACTCGACATTCAAATTAGATTGAGCATTTTTATGTCAAAGTCCATTTTACATATCACGATTTACTGTTTCATTTGATTAATAATGATTTTCCCTCTAAGACAATAACTCCATTTTGATTTGTACAGATTGAATCGCAATGATAGAAAGTCTTAGCATTTTTAACATCTATTTTTTTAATCGTAACGGAAGCAGTAATCTCATCATTAATATAAACTGGGTTTTTAAATTCCAATGTTTGTGAAAGTAATATCGTGCCGGGTCCAGGGATTTTTGTTCCTAAAACCGCGCCTATTAGCCCTCCCGTTAAAGTTCCATGAGCGATCCTTTCTCCAAACTGGGTTTTTTCAGCAAATCGATTATCTAAATGAATTGGATTTGAATCCAATGTAATAACTGCAAATTGATCTATATCGTTAGCGGTTATTACTTTACTAATTGAATCTTGCTCTCCTACTTTCATATATTTCACCTCAAATTATTTATACTAATGCCTTAACTTCTTTCTTTTGCTGGCATTCCCATGACGTTTGAACAAACATGCGGAACAAGACAGCAATTCACGTAGATATCAAATCTTTATTTCATCGTTATAGAATTGTGATACATTTTCTGAATAGCTCTGATACAAGCATTTTTTTTATTTCCCTTTTTACTTGCGTCTAAGCGACGTTTGTTAGTATCTTTTTTAAAGCAGATTGTCTTCTGGTAATAAACCCCATTCGCGTTTAGTCCCAAAGAATTTTATTCTAAAAAAGCCCGAATAAAGAATGGGAGAATCGATCCAAACAAATCGACATTTTTCGGGTCTTCTGCTTCATTTCTCTATATAGTATTGTATCGTCTTAAATAGACATTCTTTAAAGTCACTAATCTTTGGTTCACCAAATTCAACTTGGAACTTTCGGTCGTCTATTGCATAACGAAAGTCATGTCCTGGTCGATTTTGAACAAATTTAATAAGACTTTTATAACTTGAAACCGCTTCGTTTTTTTCTAATGGTTTTACCTCATCAAGAATCTCGCAAATTGTTTCTGCGATTTCAACATTCGTTTTTTCATTATGACCACCGATTAAATAGGTTTCACCCGATTTTCCTTCAAAAAATACTTTCTCAATCGCACGGCAATGATCCAACACATACAACCAGTCACGTACATTTTGCCCATCCCCGTATATCGGAATCGATTCGAGAGCTAATGCTTTTTGAATTATTGTCGGAATTAGCTTCTCATTATGCTGTTTCGGACCAAAATTATTAGAACAATTAGTCGTCACGACATCCATGCCATATGTATGATAATAACTCCGAACAAGCATATCAGAAGATGCTTTACTTGCAGAGTAAGGGCTATTCGGTGCATATGGTGTTTCTTCCGTAAAATATCCTTCTGCCCCAAGTGTTCCGTACACTTCATCCGTTGAAATTTGGTGAAATTTCGCGTGTTGGAATCCCGGTTTATAACTAGAGACATCATCCATCCAAAACTTTCGGGCAACCTCCAGTAAGATGAACGTGCCAAGCACATTTGTCTCCACGAATGCCGCTGGATTTTTAATCGAATTATCCACATGTGACTCGGCTGCAAAATGAATAACGCAGTCAATTTGGTGATTCTCAAATAGATCCTCAACAAGTTCACGGTCACAAATTTCTCCTTGCACAAACGTATGACGAGGATGATTCTCCACTTCTTGAAGATTGTTCATACTCCCCGCATACGTTAATTTATCAAGATTGATCACATGAATATCTTCATATTGCTCTAATATATAAGGTATAAAATTGGAACCTATGAAGCCAGCTCCTCCAGTAATCAACAGATTCATAACAAATCACCCTTGTTTAAATTCTTCTTCAATCTCTATTAATTTTCTTGATCTTTCTTTAATCTTCTTTGCCGGTACCCCCATGTATACTCCAAACGCTTGACAATTCTCTTTTACAAGACTCAAAGCGGCAACACATGCACCTTCTTTTATTACTACGTTAGGAAGTACAATTGAACCTGAACCAATAATAACATGTCTTCCTATAACAACTTTCCCATGGGTAACATTTGTATATTGCCTATCAATTGTCGGGTTGGTCATATATTCACCTGTATAATCATCATCGCTGGAATAAAGAGATACCCTTGAACTAATACCCGCATAATCATCAATTATTATCTTACCTTTTCCGATCAATGATGCAAAGACTGCTATATGTACATTACAACCAATTCGGATTTCTGTTCCAGCCGAAAGTACACAAAAGTCGTCAATTCTAGTATTATCCCCAATGAAGATGTTCTGGGGATTATACAAAGATGCCTTTTTGGAAACACGAACATTTTTTCCCACATTTCCAAACCCAATTTTTTTAAGTTCTTCTTGACTAAAAAAACTCATTTTAATTCCCCCAACACAAGATCTATTATTCTTTCTACATCTTTTATGTTCAAATCACTATATAATGGCAAACACAACACTCTATTCGAAATATCTTCTGAATTAAAACATGGGTAATAACTTTGTAAATATGGAAGTTCATTCAATGTCGGATAGAAGTATCTTCTCGCTTGAATGTTTTTTTTATCAAGTGCTTCTTTTACTGCCACTAATTCTTGTTCCGTTTCAAATATTATTGGATAATATGCATAGTTATAATCAACACTTTTTGATATGCTAGGTCGTACAAAATGCTTTAGTAGTCGCGCATCATATGTATCCGCAATCACTTTTCTTTTTTCCATAATCTGATCAATGTATTTCAAATTACAAAGACCCATCGCCGCATGGAACTCGGAGTTTTTTGCATTTATCCCAACCATTTTATAACATTCATCTTCAAAACCGAAACTTCTCAACAACTTAATCTGTTTATCCATTTCCGGTCCAAGATTAGTAACAATCCCCCCGCCTTCTACAGTATGAAAGAGCTTTGTGGCATGGAAACTAAGTGTCGATATATCTCCATATTCTAAAATAGATTTCCCTTTATACTTAACACCAAATGCATGGGCAGCGTCATAAATTACTTTTAAACCGTGCTTCTTTGCAATTTCTTCTATTCGTTCTACATTACAAGGGATACCATATACATGTGTAGCCAATATTGCCGTTGTTTTTTTAGTAATTACTTCTTCGATTTTATCTGCATCGATACACAACGTTTCCGAATCTATATCTACAAAAACAGGTTCACAGTTTTCCCAAATTATTGCAGTCGTTGTGGCTACAAATGAAAATGGGGTAGTTATAACTTCCCCCTTTATATCTAAAGCTTTTAAAGCTAGTTGTAATGCCAAAGTTCCGTTACCTACGAAACTAAGCGAGGTTACTTCCAAGTAGGAGGCAAGTTCATCCTCTAACTCTCTTACGAACACTCCGTTATTAGTTAACCATTTGGAACCCCATAATTTAGCAATACGGTTATTGTATTCTTCCATAGGAGGGAGAAACGGTTGTGTAACTGGAATAATCATTCATGAAAACCTACCATCCACTAATTCATTTAAATATATGCCATAATCATTCTTGTATTCTGCTGCAATCGTTCGAATATCGTCTTCAGTTATCCAATTGTTTCGATAGCTAATTTCTTCTAAACAAGCGATTTTAAATCCTTGACGTTTCTCAATTGTTTCTACAAACTGTCCAGCTTCTAATAGACTTTCAAATGTCCCTGTGTCTAGCCAAGCAAAACCACGACCTAGCAATTGGACTTTCAGTTGATTATTTTTCAAATACTCTTTGTTTATATCGGTTATTTCAATCTCACCTCTTGGAGAAGGTGTTACATTTTTAGCAATTTCTACAACTGAGTTGTCATAAAAGTAAAGGCCAGTAACTGCATATTGCGACCTTGGATTTTCAGGTTTCTCTTCTATTGATATTGCAGCAAAGTTCTCATCAAATTCTACAACACCAAAACGCTTCGGATCCTTTACTTGATAACCGAACACGACGGCACCTTTTTCAAGTGCGGCTGCCTTTTTAAGGACAGGTGTAAAACCTTGTCCATAAAAAATATTATCGCCCAACACAAGACATACATTATCATTTCCAATAAACTTTTCTCCGATAATAAACGCATCAGCCAAACCCCTTGGATAGTCTTGTACGGCATACTCAATTCTAATACCCCACTTTGAACCATCCCCTAATAGTTTTTCAAACAATGGAATATCTTGTGGTGTCGAAATGATTAATATTTCACGAATTCCTGATAACATCAGAACTGAGAGTGGGTAATAAATCATCGGTTTATCATAGACGGGTAAAAGCTGCTTTGAAATTGCTTGTGTTATCGGATATAATCTCGTTCCGCTACCACCAGCTAGGATGATGCCTTTCATAGTAATACACCTTCAGTCCAAATTATTTAAACTAAATAGATTGTACTAAGCATTCATAATAATATAGGGCGCTTATTAGGTTTCGCGTAAAGAATTGTTTCCTCGGCAAACGTCGTAAAGTGGTCGAGATAAAAACTGTAGTCACAATTTAGACCATCTATATATTTATGAATTTCTGAAAAGTCTTCTATTTTGTGATAAATTGAGATTGCCATTTTAGGTCTGAACTTTAATATCGTTTTTTCTGCTCCTTTTAACGCGTTCAACTCCGCTCCTTCAATATCCATTTTAATAAAGTCGATTTTAGCTACTGAATTTTCAACAACAAAATCATCAATAGAAATAGTTGTTGTCTTATTCCGACTAATTGGTTGTTCACTTAGACTACTTCCCGGGCCATTGTCTATATAAAATAACTCATTTCCTGAAATACTCCAGAGAGGATGACTAACAATAGTAATAGTAGATGAAACGGCAGGATTAATATCTATATTCCTTTTCATTATTTCTAAATTACTTTTGATGAATTCGAATGTGAATACTTTCCCACGGGGACCAACTTCCTCCGCAAAAAATAGCGCCGTATCCCCATAACATCCCCCTGCATCGATTACATAATCATCTTTTTCAACTTTCACTTCAGTGTGCTCATATTGTTTTCTAACAAAAGTTGCATGAATACCCATCGGAAGATAAAACATCTTTATTGGATAGCCTAAACTGCTTAAATCATAATGTTCTAGTTCCCAGCCTTTAAATCCTACCGCTATTTTCTCTTCACTGTCTTTCAAATCTTTAATATACTTCCTCTCTGACCAATATAATGAGTTATTTAGATTTAATTTCACCCTTAAATGTCCAAGAATACGGTACGATAAAATTCCTTTGAGAGTTTCTTTGGATTGTTCATCGCCTAAGTTTTCATATAAAAATGAAATTCCTTCAATATACTGCGCAATCTGATAGGCCACATCATAATTAATGCTTCCATTATTAAGTACTGTATTTGCTTCATTTTTATTATATCTGTCCAAATCTATATCGTTGAAATTTTGATTACTCATGTTATTTATTAACTCATTTAATAATTCTTCTAAAAATGTAACTGTAATTTTACGTTTATATGTCACACCATTTTGTTTCTTACGCATTATTTCAATCAAGTATTGATTAACTTGATTATTCAATTGTTGATCATTTGATAATTTTTTAGCTTGTGTAAAAAAATCAATAGATTCATCCAACTCATTTTCAATAAATCTTATTATACCTGAATTGATAAGATCATCGATATTATCAATATTCATAAGTAATGACATAGCAAAGAAATAATTAGCATTAGATATGTCTTTTTGATTATAAGAAATTATACCTAGCATATTATATAGTTTTTGATTAACTTCCATTTCTGCTTTATGATCCTTAATTAATGAATAAACTTGTTGCTCCTCGTTATTATTCATCATTTTCCGCACATATTCTTCAGTTACTTTCATTGGATTCACCACTTTATTTGTTTTTAATAATTAAATTTAAAAATCATTTTTCAAACATTGTTCCAACATGGTTAGCTCTTGCTTAAAAGTAAACTTCTTTTGCGCTAGTATATAGTTTTGTTCTGTTAGATCATTAAAAATATTTTCGTTATTTATAATGGAATTTAAATGATTCACTGAATCACTTATCGTATCTTGATCAAAAAAGACACTTCCTTCACTAAGTTCTTTATTGCTTTCCATAAAATCAACCATCTTGTTTGAAAATAAAATACTGTTATTTAAAAATGAATTAGGTATACGTTCATGTAGACTTGTAAACATTGGCGTTATATTAATATTTGCCTTGCTCTGTGATATGATATGTAAAGACTCTAAGTAACTGACTGGATTGAAAAATCTGACGTTAGGATAATGCCCCAGTACATTTTGCAGTTCCGGCGCACTAAATGTATACATTTCTACTCCACTCTCCGCAATTTCTATTAAAGCTAATTTTCTTGTTAGATTTCGATGAAAAAGATCAACATGCACGAATGCTAATTTCACTACTTTGTCAATTGATTCGCCATCTAATTTTAGACTGTCTCGAATATATTGTTCTAACAATAGTTCAATTGGATTTTGTATATACTTTTTATTATTAATCAATAAATAATTCAAATCCCCACAAAAATCCATCAGAACTTTTAATATTATGGGGTTTTCTTTAAATTGGTTTTGCATGTCCAAAATAATTTGGTCCACGGAATGATATGTTCCGAAATAACAAAGTGGAATGGTCTTATCGTTAAATTTAACTTGCTTGGAGACATTCAAACCTGGCAACGTAGTTATCCGTTTATATCTCGTAACTTTATTAGTTTCAAATGCTTGCTCAAAAAACTTTTCAGTTGAAAGTGTTAACAATTTAGGATGATTCGGATTAAGCATTGCTCGATTATTCAAATGATAAAATGGGTGATCCCCTATCCTTAAAACATGTGGAATGCCCGTTTTCATAATATGGTTTTTTTCGTCTTCATAAAAATAGGTCACAGGATTAAAACCAAGTGTTAGATCTGGTTTAAATTTTTCAATAAGCCGTAAATAGTCATTAGAATTCATTAGATTCATTTCAACAGTTACGGCATTTGCACCTAACTTCCTCAATTCTGTAGTTGCTATTAGTGAGTAGGTGCTCAATACGTCATACCTACTAGATCCTTTGAATATAAGTATTTTCATTTTTTCACTCCTTTAGTTTTTAATGCTTTTTAGTTTCAAGCTTGATATAAGTAATCATAATCAGAGAAATATCACTCTTAATTCACACAACTCCTAATTACTTCCAAAAGATTCACGAACTTAATTGTTATAACTTCAGGCACTAGTGTCGCATTAATATCCACGGAATATTAAAAATACGCGTAATCTTCAAGAATCAAAAGAAAACCAAACAAAAAATCCTTTATTATGGTCTGTACAGGTAGTTCCTGTCCAAATCCAATATTAAGGACTCACTCATGGACAAGAATACACTAAAAACTTCATTTGGTAAATGGGTTGGACCCATTAATTTTGATAAAATTAAGATGGATGTTGACTTTTTTAAGCAGGATCATTATACGAAAAAATTGACTACACAATCCTTTATTCTATTGATGCTTTATTCGCACTTGAATAAAAAAGAGAGCCTGTATGCGATGGAAGCTGAACTTGCAGACGAAGGTCTCCAAAATACCTTAGGCTTTACTTCAATCAGCGTTTCTCAGTTATCTAGAAAAAACAATGAAGTAGATCCGGCAATCCTGTCGAGTCTGTTCTTGAATCTTGCGAGCCAATTGAATACGCGTTTTCAACCACCAAAAACAAAAATGGTGCTGAAAATAATCGACTCGACAACGATTCCCCTAAACCTCAATCATTTTAAATGGGCAACATTCCGAAAGACCAAATCAGGCTATAAACTTCATTTGCGACTTGTATTCAACGATGATGGTTCACATTATCCAGACAAGGAAGTTATGACAAATGCGAAGGAACATGATCGGAATCAGCTTGAAATCCTCGTAGATGATAAAGAGGCCATGTACGTCTTTGACCGTGGGTACGTCGATTATAAGCGCTTCGATTCCTTTACGGATGACGGCCTTTTCTTTGTGTGTAGACTTAAGAAAAATGCGGTTATTCACATCGTAAAAGAGTTGGACCTTTTAGAAGGAAATACCGTGTTAGCTGATAAAGCGGTTCTTATAGGAACTGCTAAAAATCAGACGCGGAACCTCTTTCGTATCGTGACTGTTACAGATAGCCGGGGAAAAGAAATGCGTCTGATTACAAATCGATTTGATATTTCTGCGGATGAAATTAGCAAAATCTATCGTTCTCGCTGGGCAATTGAACTGTTCTTCAAATGGATTAAACAACATGTGAAAATCAAACATTTTTATGGGATGAGCGAAAACGCTGTGAAAAATCAAATCTATCTTGCGTTAATCACGTACTGTTTGACTGTTTTGGTTCAAGCCGAAACTAAAAGTAAAAAGACGCTTCTTCAAATTACACGCTGGTTAACGGCGATGATTTGGAAAGAGGCGCGGCATTGGCTGCGACGTTTTGAGAACACCGATGTTCCGTAAGGAATAATCCTTTTATCTGTCGCCCTCGCACTTCTGTATAAAACTACCAAATGGACAGCGCTACCTCTATTAGGGTATTTACCTTTTTTGAAAAAATATTATTAATAATGGGACTAAAATTCAGTCTACGTTTATGCAACACTAGTGAACTTCAGGATTTAAAAGACATTTTTTTGTCCATCAGGGTTATTACCAATTTAATATATTTCGCCATCAAATCCTTGCCCCTTGTAATATTCAGCTATGTAATGAACTGGTATATATTCTATTTTGACTTTGACAAAAACGACTAGTTTGGTGACACATAATAGGTGCCTAAACTATTATCAATTGCTCAATAAGACATTATTGAACACCTAACAATCCATTCATTTCAAGATATTCCGAAATTAGATTCAAATAGTTGTTTAAAATTCACATTACTTATCGCATTTAATATTGCAATTTAGCCTTCATTAAGATCTAAAAGTAGTTCAGACTTTTCTACTCTTGAATTCTTCGTTAAAAACGGCGGCTATAATATACCAACGAGCACCGTAATATTATCTCTATCAATTAATTTAAGTAATGGATCTAAGTCAACGTTTCAAGATTATTCCCCCTACAACAGCTCCCAACTTAAAGGAGTTCCATAGACTAAGGTACCTACATATAAAATAACCCTGAATTATTTTATAAACTAGTTCCGGCGTTCACTGATTTCAGTTCGGTATAAATATTTATACTTTCATCCATAGACTAAGCAACGTAAGCCTTACCAGTGATATCTTTAGATTGATCCAGCATAAATTCCTTTGCAACCACACCGAATCCAACCATTGATATTGTCCGTAACGAGAGATTCCAATAATGAAAGTAAAAAAATCCAAGGATTTTTCCGCGTAGGCGAGGGCGCTAAGTAATTTGTGCGAATCTGCAACATCATTTTCACCCTTCGAAAACAGGACCGCGAAGTACTATCTTCTTTTATTCTAGCCCTGTCCGGACAATTCCCCTTTTATTAGGCCCTGCCTATGTAGTAACTATTACTTTTTAACAAAATAGCAAGGCGTTGCAGCAAACGAAAACTTTTTAATTTCCAAATATTGATCTTTAAAAAACTCATCCACTGCCTGTGTTTCCCCAGGAAATACACCATAATCATCCAAAATTACGATTCCACCTTTAACAACTTTTGAATATAATTCCTCTAATAATACTTTGGTTGGTTCATAAACATCAACATCAATATGTAATAATGATATTCGTAATTCAGGATGCTCATTTACATACTCTGGTACAGTATTTCGTATATCCCCTTTAACTAATTCTATTTCCCCACCAAACTTTTTCAATTTAATTATTTCATTAATTTCACTTTTCGTTAAACTGTCAGTACCTGCTGCTTTAATGAAACTTTCACGATGTTTTTTATCTTCTTCATAATCTGTCTCCGGAAAATCACCAAAAGAATCGAAAGCTATGATTTTCTTAGTAAATGCAGCACCAAGTATTTCCCTGAATGTAGCAAATCGAATCAAAGAACCACCTTTAAATACTCCCGCTTCAACAATATTCCCCGCTACTTCTTCCGACATTTTATATAACTCATAATGTGCAATTAATTTTGAGATTCTATCATTACTACATTTCTGATAATACTCATTTTCAATTTCAAATATATTATTCATACTATCTATTCCTACTTTCTTTTTTAAAATTCACTAATTACAATGTTATCTCTGCAAGTAAAGTATCACATTTACCGATAGCCGCGAGTTGACCTTCATATGCTTTCTCCAATAAGGGATTGTTTAAGAAGTTCCATTCATTATGGCCGCCTGGTAACTGATTCGATTGCCAATACAAATGGTTGCTTAATGGATACCTCTGCACTTGTTTTATATAATTGACCCGATATCCCGCTTGCTTGAACAACTCAAGCAATGTTGATGCATTGAATAAGAACAAATGACAACTCCAGTATGTAAAGTTTGCAAACGCCTCATTATTATAAAGTGTTAATAACGCATCATCCGAATTTGGTACCTCAATTATTATTTTTCCACTTGGCGCTAAATACTTCTTTAATTCATTTAATACTCCGACAGGATTCGATAAATGTTCCAATACATGGAACATTGTAATATAATCAAATTTCTCTTCAATGTCATTTAGTCCTTGATAACACGTAATACCTTCGTCATTAATCATTTTATGTAATGTTTTATCAAGTTCAAGACCGGCTATTCCATTTGTTTTCTCTTTCAATAAATGAAGTAATCCTCCGCCGCCACATCCAAAATCTAGCATAGTTTTATTGATGACGTTATCTTCAATATAACTTGCTCTCCGCTTATCATCCCGTAGCGAATTCACCCGATATTCATTAATGTTAATTTTTCCGGAGAGCATACCTGATTCTTCATAAAACTTATCATTAATATGTTCGAATGATGATAGAAAAACCAGATTGCAATTATTACATTCTAAAACCTTTATTTGATTAGAGTCTTTTACTCTATCATGCCTCACTCTAAGATTATTTGACCCACATAGATAGCACTTTGTATGATTATGATTATGATTATCCATATTCACGAATCCAACCTTCCGTATTTATCTTCATATCGTATAACATCATCTTCACCAAAATAACTACCTAACTGTACTTCTGAAATCATCAAGGGGATTGATTGTGAATTGTTCGAAACTCTATGTTTACACCCCTTAGGAATATAAATATACGATCCCTCATTCACGTCCCTTACGCTTTCCCCAATTGTCATTACTCCCTCACCTTTTACAATTACCCAGTGCTCCTCGCGCTTTTTATGCTCTTGAAGACTGAGTTCCTCACCTGGATTGACTTGAATGATTTTCGCTCTTGAGTAGTCACTTAGGAAAACAGTTTTATAATATCCCCATGGTCGATTGTAAATTTCATGATCAATTGTATGTCCGTCTAACAAAGAAAAATCATATCTACAATCCCATTCTAGCCCTTCAAGTAGTGCCGTATGTAGCTGAACTTTGGTCAACACATTAACTAACTTTCCTTCTTTATCAACAATTGGTAAAAACCCGATTTTAGATTTCTTGAAAAAACCTATTATTTTATCAAATGAATCATTTACATTAATAAATGAAAACTCACCAGATAAAGCTTCACAAGCAAAAGAAGAGAGTCCTTTCCCCTTTAATAGCGATCTTCTAATATCCCCATCCGTCAATGTTCCTTTTACAACCTCATTAGTATTTATGAGGATAACAAACCCTTTTTTGTTCAGTTCGATTTGTTTCAAGGCTTCCAATATTGTCGCATTTTCATGTAAAGTATATTTAGTTAAATTCATTATTATCACGTCCATCTTTTAATAGTAATAGATCAGCTACTTCTCTGACTGCTCCTTCTCCTCCCCTTCGCAAAGTCACATAATCTACAGAGTCTTTTACGATTTGCATAGCATCGGCAACAGAAAATGAATAGCCTACTTTTTTCAATAGTTCTAAATCATTAATATCATCACCGATATAAGCTACATTTTCATAACTTAAATTATACTTGTCTAACAATTTATCCATTGCAGCTACTTTATCTTTACAGCCTAAATAAACCTCTTTAATACCTAATTTTTCTGCCCTTTTTTTAACTATTTCAGTATTTTCTCCAGTAAGAATTGCTAAAATTATATTATTGTTTTTCAGCATAGAAAGGCCCATTCCATCCTTAGTGTTGAATTTTTTCAACATGTCGCCTGCGTCTGAATAGTACATTCCTGCGTCAGTTAAAACGCCATCACAATCTGTTGCAAATAATTTTATTTTTCCTGGTTTCAATATTGTTTTTTTTGACGTCTGTGTTACTCTTTTTCTAAGGATTTCTTCAACAATTAGCCAATCTTCTGGTTCATCAATTTCCACATATGTTTCCTCTGGCATTTCGTAATGACCAATTTCACCTGATATTCTTAATCTAGATTCTATTACAGCATCATATTTTGAAATGTAAAAGGCACCATTTTCCACCAAATAACCGTCAAAATCTTGTCTTCTCAACCTGGACTCTACTTTATAGTTTACTGGGTGAACTGTTTCGTTATTATTTTCCCTCCATACAAATCTTTTTTGTCTAACGAGTGACAATAAACTATCGAAGTTATTCAAATAAAACTTTTTAAAGGCCGCGTCTAAATCTTTCGCTTGTAGAAGAGGGCTAGTAGCTTGGATCAATACTATTTCATTAGACTTGACTTCTTTTACAAACTCCATTAATACAGATTCTGTAGTCGATGTATCCGTTGCATTTTCAGGACTACGTTTAACACATTTCAACTTGCCATTATGATTTTTATCATAGCAAGAGATAGAGTTTTCAATTTCAATACTATCAGTACTTACATAAACTTCATCTATATGTTCACATTGCAATGCTGCATCTATTGCCCAATAAACTAGTGGGCGACCATTCATTTTTTTTATATTTTTTAATGGAATAGACTTACTACCACCACGGACAGGTATAAATGCAATTACTTTCTTCTTTTCATTTTTCATTGTTGCTCACGATATTTCAGCTTTTCTCTTTGTACTTTTTCAATTTCAAGGATTTCTTCCTCCTTGAATTTAAGAGCATCCTCTACATTTCTGAGATTAGTAATTAAAGTTTTCATTTCTTCAGGCTCGAGAGATGCTGAATGATCTGTTCCTTTCCAAGTTCTATCTAACGTAAAATGTCTCTCAACCCATTCAGCTCCAAGTGTATAAGCCGCAATATCAACTGCCGTTCCAAGATGATGTCCCGAAAAGCCAATTGATTTAACGATATCTTTGTATTTATTTAGTAATCGTGTGATTTCTTTCAAACAAATATCTTTATATGGAACTGGATACCCGGAAGTACAGTTGTATAGGACAACATCTTTATTTCTATCTTTTTCTACAAAAAACTGAATTAGTTCATCAATTTCATTATAATTCGTCATCCCTGTGGAAACATGAATTTCTCCAGCGTAATTGTCGCAGAGCCAACCAAGCATCTCGTAATGATTATTCATTGCAGAAGGTATTTTTATTAGTTTTGGTTTTAGCGATGCTATTTCTTTAGCAGAGGTTAAGTCCCACACAGATGTGCTGTATGTAATTCCGAATTCCTCGCAATACTTTTTCAACTCTTTATGCTGTTCAAGTGACAACTCTAGAAACTCTCTATGTTCACCATAAGTATTCCCATATGAGTTTGCAGAATTTGGATGAGGGGCGTTATATTGTTCTTCAGACAATAACTCTTTATTGTTACGCTTTTGAAACTTAACTACATCGGCATTACAGTAAACCGCGGCTATATTAATCAATTGTTTCGCAATTTTCATATCACCTTTATGATTACAGCCAACTTCAACAATTACTTTTGATTTCATTTTATACTCTCCTCGTATATCTGTTTTTTTATTTTCCAATTCGCAACTTCATTTCTTCAAAGTACGGAAAAACAGCTTCATGATGGCGATGAATTTCGTACAAAAATGCGTGGAATAAACGAACAACGACTTCTGCTTTCTTCAAGACATCTGGTTCGTATCTGATAGACTGACTTTTTTCTGAAAGATGTTCATTTTGCACTCTGACCATTGGTTCAATGAAACCAACGTAAAAAGAATTCCGCTTTAATTTAGTAAATTGCTTATCGAATGCGGCGAAACGTTTCTCCATAATTCCCGATTGTTTCTTTTGCAAAGCCACTTGTATAGTTTGTAACTCATCCAGTGAACTTTGCAAGAGCTTCCTACAATTTTTTTCTTCACGCTTAAGTAATTGTAGACGTTCTTCTGTATAATCCATATTGTAAGTATTTACGTTATTACTCCATCCTTGCAAAACAGTCTTGACTATGAACTTTTCATTTATTAGATCATCTAAGTCTTTAAACGAAGTACCCTCGATTTGAGCACCGACTTTTGTTGTATTAATCACTTCAATATGCCTATTCGCACCGATATGCATTTCAAGTTGCTGACGCATTCGATTATATCCATCATTCGTTTTTATGTCATTTCCATGCACATCTTTTATCGTAAATGCTTCTTTTTTTTCTTCTTCATTCAATTCATTTTCAACAGAGTCGTATTCAATCCCCGATGCATATCTTTTATTGTCTTTAAATCCTAAGTTCTGTCCTGCCAATACTATTGGATTATTGCCAAGTTGCATAAGTAATTGTAGAGTTACGACTGCGATTGAAGGTGCATCTAAAACAATACCAATAGATTCAGTTGTGTCCAATAACTGCGGGGAAACCGTGTCTTGACTTGTGATCATGTGCATCATCTTTCCAGGATACTCTTCAAGTGTCTCATACCCCACAGAACTTCCGAAAACTAACGGAATATCAGTAATATTTTCATCTTTAATTTTCTGCATAACGAGTTGATTTCGCTCAGTAGGATCATACGTACAAGCCGCATCCGGATAAATTCCATGCTCAATCAATGCATTAATCGCCGATCCTACAGAGAAGATATAAGCCAGTCCATTCTCTTTTATATAACGTAAATTCTCAAATTCCTCGTTCAATGAAGGACCTGCCGCGACGATGATAGCTGGTTTTCCTTCGAATGCACTTTTGTCGATGTCATGTAGGATATTCGGTGTTTTTAAAACGGTTGGGAAGTTTTTGATGGAGTTGATTGTCCATCGTTTTTGGAATGAAGCATCTGTTGCGATAGCACTTCTTTTTTCTTTAAGTGATTCAAGAACTTTCTTCATAATTGTATTAATTTGCCCACTGTATATATTTTCGTGAAATGGGAGTGTGATAATTTGTAGTTTCCCTTTAGATAATCCAAGCAGGTGCCCTAAGTCATTTGTTATGTCAGCATTGTTTGTTCCGGTAAATATTCGTGTCAGATTATGGAGTGGCAATGCATGTAGTTTCACATTAGCCAGGTATGCCAGGAGTATTTCCTCATTAGGTTCATAAATTGAGAACTTTGTGTCTGGATGTGCTTCCATAAACTTTTTAATATGATAGCCAAGACCTGCTCCGACGAAGAGGACATGGTTGTATTTCAGAGTTTCATACTTACTAACAAGACGTTCTGCATCTTTTTCAGGATCATATTTACTGTGAAGATATTGTGTTTTTCCATCGAGTGCTATTTTAAGCGTCGGGACACCGGTCTTCGCTTGTTCCACAATAACGTTGCCAGCCGGTATGTTGTTCTCAATTTCCGTTAACCTGTTTAACAGTTCTCTGTTTTTTATCCGCAAGACATTTCGGTTGTCAATTAAGATCATGACGTGTTCCCTCGGTGTCGATTGTTATTTTCATTTCTGCCGCGAGTGCTTCGAAGACAGGGAGTATCTCATAGTGGAGCATGTCGGCAATCAGAATGGTATCTGTATTCTTAAGCGCCTCTTCAAAGTTTTTAAGTTCATTTTGCATTGCCAAAGTGGGTGTAAGTACTTCGCTCCAATTGGATGGGCGTACGACCGATTTTTCAACGGTTTCAATCATTGTGGACAGCCATTGGATACCCTCGAATAACTCACCTAATTCGGCCCAACTAGATGGCGAAGGATTGTTGTAAAATTCATCAGCTAACGTTGTGATATGTGGAACAGCACGTTTAGTATATTCTTCCGCAGATAATAAAAGATTGTTTATAAACTCTTTCGCAGATACAGAAATGATTTCAAGCGATTCAATTGCCGTTGAATTCATATTTAGGAATGCTTCTGGATCTTCGAATACTTCTTTCCCATCTACAATGAAATGACTGAAGTAGAAATCATCTTGTAAAAAGGCATTAATTTTTTCTAACACTTCTTCTACCAATAGTGTTTGTCCCAATTCGATTACTTGTTCATTAAAAAGGAGTTTCATATATGTTCCCCCAAAGTTTTATATGTATTTACTCTATCCTTCTATTATATCGGTTGAAATCGGCATTGTTCAAATGAATTATGTTCTTTACTTCATTTATTCAAGACTACTTATGTATTACAATAGTTATGGAGGGATGGACGTGAAAATATCAATTGTCGAGACAAGAACCGTTCCAACAATTAAAGTCGATTTGAACGGGAAATGTGCTGTTTTCCATAGTAAGTATGATCCATTACACGAAGCGGCCGTTTGGAGTGAGAACTCGCTTAAATATTTGAAAGACCAAGAAGAGATTGTCATAGTTGGACTTGGCGCAGGCTATCATATACGTGCGTTAGCGAAGGTTATGCCCAATAAACTTATCACTGTTATTGAATTTAATGATACTTTTTTTAAGTGGTTTAAAAATAGTTCTTTTTATGCACATATTGTAATCCTTGAAAATGTGTCCATAAAACAATTTAGTTGTCTTTCGCCAACCATGAAAGAAAGTATTTTTTCCTCTGTCAGCTCTACGAATTTATTGATTCATAAAAATGGATTGGATATTTTGCCGGATGAATATGAGAGTGTGAAAGCAGTATTAGAAGATATTAAACTTCAGAAAAACTCGATTATGAACCAAATAGGAAATATGAATACGAATTTCGAGAAAAATGTGCTTCTGAATGACAAAGGTATTGGAAAGTTACAAAATAAATACAAGGGAAAGCCAATGATTTTAGTTTCCGCCGGTCCATCGCTTGATAAGCAATTACCTTTATTAAAAAAAATAAACGATGAAAAAAAATTTATTATCGGAGCTGTCGGAACTGCGGTAAAACCATTGGTTAAATTCGGAATTATTCCGGACTTCTTTGCAATCATTGATCCTAACCAAGCAACCTATAATCAATTAACTGATCTTGCACTTCCCAAAACTGTATTGTTTTATTTAAGTACTGCTTATCATGATACCATTATGTTGCATAATGGACCCAGGCGAATATTGTGGCAAGATGGTTATGGGGAAGCAGAAAAAATGGCACCTAAGAAAAAAGATCCCTTAATTCAAACTGGTGGATCCGTTGCGACTGCATTACTCGATTTAATGGTTTACCTAGGTGCAGAATCCATCGCACTCGTCGGACAAGACTTAGCGTATACAGATGGAAAAAGTCATGCGAATGAAACTCATGCACAAAAAGAAATTAAAGAGACTCAAAATGCAAAAAAAGTGATGAATTATGGTCAAACCGGAGAGGTGTATACAGCAAATAATTTAAATATTTATCGGAAATGGTTTGAAAACTATGCGAAGGAGCATCCGCATCTACAACTTTACAATTGCACTGAAGGTGGGGCATATATTCACAACTGGGTGCATATTAGTTTACAAAATCAGCATCTTAAATACACATAACAAAACGCGGCTGTAGTTTCCTGGCCGCGTTTTGTTGTTGCTATTAACGTAGAAGTTGGAGTACACCTTGTGGCTGTTGGTTGGCTTGAGCCAACATTGCTTGAGCTGCTTGAGTCAAGATATTGTTTTTAGTGAAGTCCATCATTTCTTTCGCCATGTCGACGTCACGAATACGTGATTCTGCTGCAGTCAAGTTCTCGGAAGCTGTTCCAAGGTTATTTATTGTGTGTTCTAAACGGTTTTGATATGATCCGAGTTTGGAACGTTCTGCTGATACTGTTGCCATTGCTTTGTCGAGTACCTGAATTGCTTTTGTTGCTAAATCGTGAGTTGAAATATCCAAAGCATATTCAGTTCCTGAGCTTACATCCGTAAGCGAGTCGTTACCGCTTGCAATTACAAACTTCGCTCCTGAAGTTGCATTGGCCCCGGCACCACCTGCAATTCCCAATTTTGCAGCCCGCATATCGGCAATTTGAAGCTCTAATGATTGTCCGTTATTTGAACCTACTTGGAAATTTAGTGCAGCTCCATTACCGCCAGTTCCACCACTTGTAGTTTTGTCTCCATTAATCAACTTTTGCGTATTAAACTCGGTGTTGTTTCCAATACGGTTGATTTCCGATGTCAATTGGTTCATTTCTTTTTGAATTTCCCCACGATCTGATGTCGTGTTTGTATCGTTTGATGACTGAACAGCAAGTTCACGCATTCTTTGAAGAATCGAGTGTGTTTCGTTCAATGCACCTTCAGCTGTTTGAATAAGTGAAATACCATCTTGTGAGTTTTTTGCTGCCATATCTAGACCACGGATTTGGCCACGCATTTTTTCGGAGATTGCAAGACCTGCTGCATCGTCTCCTGCACGGTTGATTTTAAGTCCTGAAGATAGTTTCTCCAAGTTTTTTGAAGCGTTCGTGTTGTTCATACCTAGTTGGCGGTGTGTGTTGAGTGCCGCGATGTTATGATTAATAATCATTGTATTTTCCTCCTTGAGTTTGTTCGGTTCACGTCCTTGTGAACCAGATTTGTTTTTTGATTGCGGAGTGAGAAGTCGGCCGAACTCTTCACTGTCGCTTACAGTGTTTATATCGGGAATCATTACCTATTGTTTAGCTAAACTTGTTAGATTTCAAAACAAAAACACGGCCGACTTCTCGGACCGTGTTTTGTTTTATAGTTTTTAACGTAGAAGTTGAAGTACGCCTTGCGGCTGTTGGTTGGCTTGAGCCAACATTGCTTGAGCTGCTTGAGTCAAGATGTTGTTCTTAGTGAAGTCCATCATTTCTTTCGCCATGTCGACGTCACGAATGCGTGATTCCGCTGCAGTCAAGTTCTCGGAAGCTGTTCCAAGGTTATTGATAGTGTGTTCTAAACGGTTTTGGTATGAACCGAGTTTAGAACGCTCAGCTGATACTGTTGCCATTGCTTTGTCGAGTATCTCAACAGCTTGAGTCGCTTTGTCGTGCGTAGAAATATCTAACGCATATTCGGCACCAGACGCACTAGTGTCCGTCAGTTTATTAGCAGCTGTACTAGCAAATTTAGCATCCGTAGTTGTTGTAGATCCACTTATTGTAGCCGATCCCCCTGAAGTACCTGCAATCCCCAATGCTTTTGCACGCATATCTGAGATTTCCAATTTCAGAGCTTGACCGTTATTTGAACCTACTTGGAAGCTCAGTGCTGCACCACTTGTTGCAGTGTCTTTATTTCCGTTAATTAATTTCTGTGTATTGAATTCTGTGTTGTTTCCAATACGGTTGATTTCTGACGTAAGCTGATTCATTTCTTTTTGAATTTCACCACGATCTGATGTTGTGTTTGTGTCGTTTGAAGATTGAACCGCAAGTTCACGCATTCTTTGAAGAATCGAGTGTGTTTCGTTCAACGCACCTTCAGCTGTTTGGATGAGTGAAATACCATCCTGTGAGTTTTTCGCTGCCATATCTAAACCACGAATTTGTCCACGCATTTTTTCAGAGATTGCAAGACCCGCTGCATCGTCGCCAGCGCGGTTAATTTTAAGTCCTGAAGATAATTTCTCCAAGTTTTTTGAAGCGTTTGTGTTATTCATACCTAGTTGGCGGTGTGTGTTGAGTGCCGCGATGTTATGATTGATAATCATTGTTGTTTTCCTCCTTGAGTGTGTTCAGTCCACGTCCTTGTGAACCAAATTTGTTATTTGATTGCGGAGTGAGTAGTCGGCCGAACTCTTCACTGTCGCTTACTGTGTTTATATCGGGAATCATTACCTATTGTTTAGCTAGATTTGTTAGATTTCAAAACAAAAACACGGCCGATTACTCGGACCGTGTTATATATTAATGATAGTATTAACGTAGAAGTTGAAGTACACCTTGTGGCTGTTGGTTGGCTTGAGCCAACATTGCTTGAGCTGCTTGAGTCAAGATATTGTTCTTAGTGAAGTCCATCATTTCTTTCGCCATGTCGACGTCACGAATACGTGATTCTGCTGCTGTCAAGTTCTCGGATGCTGTTCCAAGGTTGTTGATTGTGTGTTCTAAACGGTTTTGGTATGAACCGAGTTTAGAACGTTCAGCTGATACTGTTGCCATTGCTTTGTCAAGTACTTCGATTGCAGCTGTAGCACTTGCATGAGTAGATATATCTAACGCAAACTCAGTTCCAGTACCAGCACTTGTATCAGTCAAGACATTTCCAGATCCCGCTGCGAAAGCCGAGCCACTAACTGTTCCAGCTGTTGATGCTGTAACATGTGCAATACCTAATTTAACTGCCCTCATATCAGAAATATTGAGTTCTAAAGCTTGTCCATTGTTAGAACCTACTTGGAAGCTCATAACGCCAGAAGCTGTTGATTTGTCTCCATTAATCAATTTCTGAGTATTAAATTCTGTATTATTCCCAATACGGTTGATTTCAGATGTCAGCTGGTTCATTTCTTTTTGAATTTCGCCGCGATCTGAAGTTGTGTTCGTATCGTTTGAAGATTGAACCGCAAGTTCGCGCATCCGTTGAAGGATGGAATGTGTTTCATTCAATGCTCCCTCGGCTGTTTGAATAAGTGAAATTCCGTCTTGTGAGTTTTTTGCCGCCATATCTAGACCGCGAATTTGTCCACGCATTTTTTCAGAGATTGCAAGGCCCGCCGCATCGTCTCCAGCACGGTTGATTTTAAGTCCTGAAGATAGTTTCTCCAAGTTTTTTGAAGCGTTCGTGTTGTTCATGCCTAGTTGGCGGTGTGTGTTAAGTGCTGCGATATTGTGATTAATTATCATTATTTTTTTCCTCCTTGAGTGTGTTCGGTTCACGTCCTTGTGAACCGGATTTGGTTGTTGCTTACGAGGTGAAAAGTCGGCCGAACTTTTCACTGTCGCTTACAGTGTTTATATCGGGAATCATTACCTATTGTTTAGCAAAACTTGTTAAGATTTCAAAACAAAAACACGGTCAATTGCTCGGACCGTGTTTTATGTTAAATATTATATTAACGTAGAAGTTGAAGTACGCCTTGTGGCTGTTGGTTGGCTTGAGCCAACATTGCTTGTGCCGCTTGAGTCAAGATGTTGTTCTTAGTGAAGTCCATCATTTCTTTCGCCATGTCGACGTCACGAATGCGCGATTCCGCTGCAGTCAAGTTCTCAGAAGCTGTTCCAAGGTTGTTGATTGTGTGTTCTAAGCGGTTTTGGTATGAACCGAGTTTAGAACGTTCAGACGATACTTTAGCCATTGCATCGTCAAGCACTTCGATTGCAGCAGTTGCTTTCGCATGAGTAGAAATATCTAAAGCGTATTCTGATACCGCAGCATCACTACTATCAGTCAATGTATTTCCAGATCCAGTTGTAAAGGCAGTACCACTAGTACTTGAAATCCCTAATGCACTGGCCCTCATATCTGCGATTTCCAATTTCAATGATTGACCATTATTTGAACCTACTTGGAAGCTCAATGCTGCACCACTTGTCGCACTGTCCTTATCACCATTAATTAGTTTTTGCGTGTTGAATTCTGTATTGTTTCCAATACGGTTAATTTCAGATGTAAGCTGGTTCATTTCCTTTTGAATTTCACCGCGATCTGATGTTGTGTTTGTATCGTTTGAAGATTGAACCGCAAGTTCGCGCATCCGTTGAAGGATGGAATGTGTTTCATTCAATGCTCCCTCGGCTGTTTGAATAAGTGAAATTCCGTCTTGTGAGTTTTTTGCCGCCATATCTAGACCACGAATTTGTCCACGCATTTTTTCAGAGATTGCAAGACCCGCCGCATCGTCTCCAGCACGGTTGATTTTAAGTCCTGAAGATAGTTTCTCCAAGTTTTTTGAAGCGTTCATGTTATTCATGCCTAGTTGGCGGTGTGTGTTGAGCGCTGCGATGTTGTGATTAATAATCATTATTTTTCCTCCTTGAGTGTGTTCGGTTCACGTCCTTGTGAACCGGATTTAGTTGTTGCTTGCGAGGTGAAAAGTCGGCCGAACTTTTTACTGTCGCTTACAGTGTTTATATCGGGAATCATTACCTATTGTTTATCTAGACTTGTTAAATTTCAAAATAAAAAATGGTCCAATTGCTCAGACCGTGTTTTATATTAGAGAGGGTATTAACGTAGAAGTTGAAGTACACCTTGTGGCTGTTGGTTGGCTTGAGCCAACATTGCTTGTGCAGCTTGAGTCAAGATGTTGTTCTTAGTGAAGTCCATCATTTCTTTCGCCATGTCGACGTCACGAATGCGTGATTCCGCTGCAGTCAAGTTCTCGGAAGCTGTTCCAAGGTTATTGATTGTGTGTTCTAAACGGTTTTGGTATGAACCAAGTTTAGATCGTTCAGCTGATACTTTAGCCATTGCAATGTCAAGTACTTCAACAGCTTTTGTAGCTTTTGTATGACTTGTAATATCAAGCGCATATTCATCCCCAGCAGAAACGTCTGTTAACTTATCAGTATCTGCAGCCGCTGCAAATGATGCACCACTAGTACCAGCTGATCCGGAAACTTTGGCTGAATCTTCAGCAGCACCTGCTATTCCTAAGCTAGCAGCACGCATATCAGCAATTTCTAATTTTAGGGCCTGTCCATTATTTGAACCCACCTGAAAGCTCATCGCATTGCCTGAACCTGTTTTATCACCATTAATCAATTTCTGGGTGTTGAATTCTGTGTTATTCCCAATACGATTGATTTCTGATGTTAATTGGTTCATTTCTTTTTGGATTTCACCACGATCGGATGTTGTGTTTGTATCATTTGATGACTGAACGGCAAGTTCGCGCATCCGTTGAAGAATGGAATGTGTTTCATTTAATGCGCCTTCAGCTGTTTGAATAAGTGAAATACCATCTTGTGAGTTTTTTGCCGCCATATCTAGACCACGAATTTGTCCACGCATTTTTTCAGAGATTGCAAGACCCGCCGCATCGTCTCCAGCACGGTTGATTTTAAGTCCTGAAGATAGTTTCTCCAAGTTTTTTGAAGCGTTCATGTTATTCATGCCTAGTTGGCGGTGTGTGTTGAGTGCCGCGATGTTGTGATTAATAATCATTATTTTTCCTCCTTGAGTGTGTTCGGTTCACGTCCTTGTAAACCGGATTTGGTTGTTGCTTGCGGAGTGAAGGGCCGACCGAACTCTTTACTACCGCTCACAGTACTTATATCGGATAGGTAACTGTCGTGTTTAGCCTTTTTAGTAGTAAGCTAGTTTTTCTTTGTAAGTTGTGAAAATAGAGTAGAGTCCACTATCGTTGCTTCTGCGTTTGATTGGGAGATGGAAAGGACAAGTTCCCCACGAAGGATATCCACAGATTTTGGTGCTTCGATACCGATTCGAACCGTGTCACCCTTCACTTCCAAGATGCGTAGCTCGATGTCATCACCGATTTGGATTGTTTCGTTCGTTTTTCGCGATAGTACGAGCATGTCAGTCCCCCCCCTTCCCGGCTGTTAGTGAACCGATTGGGTGACGTATGGGAAATATGTTATCGTTCAGGATCATCTGTTTCGCTTTTTTTGTTTTCGTTTGGAAGATAAGTGGCGCTTGTAGATTGATTGTTGATGATTCGAATGGCTCTTTTAAGGATAAAACTCCCAAAATAAAGACGTCTTGCTCTTTTTCGATGTTTAATAGGTCGATTGTCGGTTCATCCACGGTGAAGGAGTAGTCTCCTGCGAGCGTGTATGGGTTTGCAACGATAAGTGCGACATCAGTTGTTTTAGTTGATTGAAGTACTTGGAAAAGATCATTGTCTTCAATAGGGAGGAGTGCGAATTCTTTTTCGGCTTCGAAGCCAGGGATGCCTTTTGGAAAGTTCCATGTTTGGTCGATTTGAATTTCGAGTGAGCCGTGGAATTTTGTTTGGATTATCACGTTATCTTCTCCTTTTAAATTGTTATTGATAGTTTATAACTTCCTATGTCAGAAACAAAATAGACCGGCATTTGCCAGTTTATTAGGTATGTATATACATTCGAATGCCAAGCGGCTGTTTTACGTTGCGCAGACATCCTCGCATCTCTATATGTATATTCATTTAATATTTGACATCGATTTGGATGGATGGGTATTGTTCCATCTGTCCGGTTACTTTGCCTTGTGTATAGTTATGGATTGGTTTATTGATTTGGACGTCGTTAATGGATTTTTGTGGTGTTGCTTGGATGTTAAGTGTTCCCGGTTGGATGGCCATTTGAATTTGGGATCGGTTGCCTACGAATCGGATGCCAAGTGGTGCGGGTGACGGGGTAGTATTTTGTTTGGCAATCGCTGCAATCGCGTTACCGCCGTTGCCAATTTTCACTAGTTGCCGTCCTTCTTGCGCCCGTCTTGCGATACCTTCCATTGCACCTTGTTTGCCCAGTTGTGCGTACTCATTGCTTCGTCTGAATACACTCTTCATGTCGACATCTGCACGCGCTTCAGTTGTGTCGAGTGAGAGTTGCGGCCTTGTTGTGGATATTTCTAAAATGGCGGCTGGTTGTTGTTGGGATAGTGTTGCTCTAGGTTGCTCGATTTCTTGGCTCGGTTTTGTCATTTGAAGACCGAGAATTCCCTTTGTTGTTTGAATTTGTAATTGTGGGATGTTCACTATTGTCACCTTCTAAAGAAAGCGTTTGGAGGTTCTCCAAACGCTTTCTGCGATTTTATTCAGCTTATTCCAGATAACCATGACATCACTTATGCTAAGTTAGGATTTAACGAAGGAAGTCTACTAGTGATGGCTGGATAATGCGTGCGCCTACTGAGAGAGCCGCGTTATGGATTGCTTCCTGGGTAAGCATGTCAGTAATGACTTTTTCGTAGTCGATGTCTTCATTTTCCGATTGTTGTTTTTTGGCTGCGCCTTCTTGCATTTCGAGACGGTTGTGCATCAGTTCTGCACGATTAGAACGTGCGCCGATATCGGCACGACTCGTGAGTACAGCATCCAATTGTGTATCGATTTGTTTAATGGCTTCTCCAAAATCAACATCATCATCACCGGCTGTAATAACTTTAAACAATTCATCTATTCCTTCAAATAAAGCAGTTGCATTTGTATTAACTTTCAAATTCACTCCATCAAACACTTCAATTTCTATGCTTTTGTCAAATGCTGTCGTATCCGCTGGGAACGACTTTGCTACTTTATCGTATAAGGGCTTATCTGTCATCGTTCCACTAAAAATATACTTGTCGCCAACTTTTGTATTCGCAAGATCCTGAATTTGTTCTTGTAGTTGCTTAAGTTCGATTTTGATTTTATCCCGATCTTCTGGAGTCATTGCACCAGTATTTGCTGCATTCGTGACCAGTTCTTTAGCGCGGTGCAATGCTTGCCCGACGTTATCCAAGGCATCGTCCGAACTGTCCAGCCAATTGTTCACTTCGCCAAGATTTTTCTGATACTGAGCGACTTTGTCCACTTGCATGCGATAGCCCATCCCTTTCATGACGACGACTGGATCGTCGGATGGACGATTCACTTTTTTCCCAGAGGACAATTGTTCTTGTAGTTTACCCATTTTATTGTAGCTCGATGTCAAGTTGCGGAGCATATTATTGGATAACATTGATTGTGTTACACGCATTTAATTGGTTCCCCCTTCTTATCTACCTGCGACGCCCATTCCGTTGATGATTTTGTCGAGTGTTTCATCGACAACAGTGATCATTCTTGCAGAAGCGTTATAAGCCTGTTGGAATTTAATCATGTCGGTCATTTCCTCATCAAGCGAGACGGAACTGATAGAATCCCGACGATTGGAGACGGCACCCAATAATGTTGCAGTATTGAACACAAGTTTTACGGCTTGTTGTCCTTCGACACCTAGTTTTCCGACGACGCCTGAGAAATAGGTTTGGATGGTTGATTTACCGAGATCGTCCATCGCTTTAAATTGGACATCTGAGAGATTTTTAGCATTTTTACCATTCCCGACTTCTGTCGATCCTTCTGGGGAATTTGAAGCAGCTAATAAATTCGGATCTTTCGAGAGTTGTTCATTAACTATTATATTTCCTGCTGTAAATGGTTCCCCCGTTACTTTCGAATCGAAGAAATTAGTTCCTAGATTACCATTTAAATCAGTACCAGTTGAATGCACTTTGTTCATTTCATTTGCAAATGCCGCTGCCATTTTATTTAACTCAGCGATCATGTCAGGGTATAGACCTTTCCCATCGGGAGTGCCATCAGCGGATCCGAATGAATTGACTAATGACTTTAATTTACCAGCTGTCTGCATATTATCTATAGTTATATTATTAACAGCTGCTGGACCACCTGTAAAAGTGAAGCCTGTCATTGGACCTGTTGGATTTCCTTCGATGTCCGCTCCATCTACGGATATCTTTGAAAAGTCTTTTCCAGCAACCACTGTAATTGGATCGCCAGTGGTTTTAATTTTCACCGTAACGGTACCCTCGGCAATCGCCAATGCACGGCCGCCAGATTTTTCATAGCTTGTTTCAATCGGTACATAGCTTGATAGTTCATCCAACAGCATATCCCGTGCGTCGTATAAATCGTTCGGCATATAGCCGTTTGGTTCAACTTCTGATATTTGACGGTTAAGATCTCCGATTTGCTCAAGAATCGAATTGATGTCTTTTGTCGAGAAGCCGATTTCCTTGCCTAGGTTGGTTTGAATTTCAGTCAGTGATTTATGCATGTAGTTGAATGAATCTGCCACAGCAGATCCATTTTGAATAACCACTGCACGCGCGCCGCCATTTTCCGGGCTTGTCGCAAGCCCCTGTAGGGATGACCAAAATTCGCTGAGTGATTTCTGAAGGCCATATGCAGAAGGCTCTGCAAGCACATCTTCCATTTGTGAAATTGCATTGGATCTTGTTTCCCAATAGCCCAATTTGTTGGATTCGCCTCTGTACTGCTGATCGACAAAGCCGTCTCGGATACGTTGGATGGAACTAGCTTGAACACCGGTTCCGAGGAATCCAGGCATTGTGCCTGCGCTTAAACCGACGCCAGGGAATCCTGCTGTTGTTTCCATATTGACACGCTGGCGTGAGTAGCCGAGTGTGTTGGCATTACTGATGTTGTGCCCTGTTGTATAGAGTGCGGATTGCTGTGTGAACAGGCCACGTTTACTTGTTTCGAGTCCCATGAATGTGGACATTATTTTTCCCCCTCAGGCATTTGTATCAAAGGTTGTTTGTTTAGTAGATACTTTGTTTCCGTTAATTTCTGTTTTTGAGTAGTTGACTGATTCCGGGCGTGGCCGGACCATGTCCAGCGACAGATTCACGAACTGAAGGGACTGGTAGGTCAGCTTCTGGTTCAAATCATTTTGCCATTTCAGGTCATGAATCGCATGCAGGAGACGGTCCCTCGCCTCCTCAAGGCCTTTCTTGTCCGCTTCCGGTACGACGTCGAGCAAGTCGGTGACGGTCGGATTGAGCGGCACTGATCGTCCTTGATCAGTTAAATATTGAGATACAGTAAGTTGCCTTTGAGTATCCATCTGTACGATGGCAGCCAAATGTGCCTGCTCGTCTTTCAGCAGCTGATCGAGTTCATCCATGTCCCCGTTCTTGATGAGTCCAGTCTTATCATATGCGAGTCTCAGCAGACTTCTATGAAGTTTTTCTAGGCTGTCGAGAGACGCCAGAATAGTTGTGATAGACATGTTTTCTTCCTACTTTCATAGCACTCAGTTTTTACGGTTTGAAGTATTTAACCAAGTTGGCAGCGAGCTGCTCGGGATTAACTTCGTACGTTCCCGCTTGCACTTGCGCTTTCAATTCTTGGACGCGTTCATTTCTTTCTACAGTAAATGATGACTTTTCCGACAGTTGTTTTGCTTCGGATGAAATTTCGAGTTTGTCTGTTTTCACTTTTGCTTTCTGCTCTGTCTGTTCCGCCTTCAGCTGATTCGCTTTGTACGGGTTAATGGCAGGGAGATTGAACTTTTCGATTTTCATCTTCATCATGCTCCTTTCGTTGAATGTTTAAATGGTATGTGACTCTTCTTCCTTTATTTCGGCATAAATTCGTGAACGTTTAGGGTCTTTTGAACGAAAAGCGAAAGCGCTTTATAGATAGGAAAAACCGGTCAGTCAAAACTGCCGGTTTTCTTTCTAATTTCGTTTACGCTCCGCGTGGTAGGTTGCTTTGTCATTTGCATCGACTGCATCCCTGAATTCCTGCGCCGCCTCAAACGTTCTCAAGCCATTTTTAATATCTGCCGTACAGCCGACACATAGTTTCCCTGTGTTCGTTAGTTTACCGCAATTATCGCATGGATAACCGAGATTTGGAAATAAAGCCGGCTGAAGTCGTCCTTTGCGTACCCATTGGTGAAGCAGGGTTTCGGTGACGCCAGTTACTTCGACGATTCGTTCAATTGTCGCCGCCCTGTTTTCGCGGCGTCTCAAGAAACGGTATACGACTTCATACATTTTCTCCTCATCCGCAGCGCACTTCGCGCAAACTTCCCTTATCCCTGTAAAGTTGAAAAACTCGCCGCATCTTGGGCAATCTCGCAGTTCTGCCATTTGGTCCATCTCCTGTCATTTCATCGTTCTGCACGGATTAGTGTGACTGCTTCGACACGCGTGGCACCTGCTTCTTTTAAAACGGTTGCCGCGTGACGGAGCGTAGTGCCGGTTGTATAAATATCATCGACTAATCTGTATGTGCCTGGTTGAATTATCATTTTTGGTTTAAGTTTGAATAGCGGTTCCATTGCAAGCCGTTGCTCTTTCGATTTCTCCCCCATTGCTTCGGTACCCGTTTTTTCAAGCAGATGCGTAAAAGGTACGCGGGCGCTTTTTAACAGTTCATCGACATGGGCAAATGTCCGCGCAATCCTTTTTTCGGGATGCATCGGGATTGGGACGATTGTAGCGTTTCCTGTTAAGTATGTGCGCAGTTCATTTGCGAAGACGCTTGCTAATGCGACATCTTGGAGAAATTTGAATTGGTGTAGGTATTCACGCATCGCTTCATTGTATTTATAGAGTGAAGTAACTTGATCCAAAAAAGGTTCTTCATTCTTTATGTCGGCATGTTGGAACTTTTTTGAACAGTCTTGGCAGATATTCGTCTGCTGATCGAGTCCGAGAAGGGCTTGCCATGACGGGTTTGAGGCAATCGGTGTTTCACAAAGGAGACAACTGTTCATGAGCGAACACCTCCTTTATTCAACTGGATGATTTCGTTTTTCGCTTCGTCCATCGCATAAGTGATGCCGTGGTGAAAGAGGACGAAATCGCCTGTTGGATGTTGCACGGAACGCCCGACACGGCCGCCAATTTGGATAAGTGCGCCTTTGTTGAAAATGAGTTGTTCCGAACCGACGACGGCGACTTGGACGTTTGGGATGGTGATGCCACGCTCTAAGATTGTCGTTGTCAAAAGACCGGGTACTTCTTTGTTGCGCAGTGCTTGGACATGTTCTTTCCGATCGGGATGCGATGCATGGACAGCGTGAATACGTGCGTCCAGTTTTTTGAATAGCGGTTCCGCTTGCTCCATGAGGACGATGTGATGGAAGAAGATAAGAAATGGTTCTTTTCGGCATAGTCGCTCTTCTGTCCAGTTGGCTAGTTTTTTCGGCAGCTTCCCTTTTTGAATATGTTTTGCATAATTCCATAAGGCGTCATACCGCGGGATAGGTAATGGATGTCCATGGTATCGATGATTGATGGTTGAAACTTGTCCGGTCTTTTTAATGTCGGCCAGTAGTTTGTCCGACGGTGTAGCGGTGACGAAATGGACGGGCGCTCCCGGTTTCGCTGCTTTTCGAACGGCTCTTCTTAATGTTTCCTCGGCTGTATATGGAAATGCATCCGCTTCATCGACGAAAATGGCATCAAAGGCGTGATGGAAACGGTAAAGCTGATGTGTCGTTGCGAGGATGAGTTGGGCAGATTGCATTGTTGTTTCTGCCCCGCCGTATAACGCGTCGATTGCTGTTTGCGGAAATGCCGCACGGAGGCGCGGTTCTAGTTCTAGAATGACATCTACACGGGGGGCAGCGATGCAAACCCGTTTACCTTCTGTTAACAACTTGTGAATTGGCTCGAATAGGATTTCTGTTTTTCCAGAACCGCAGACGGCATGGATAAGATGTGGGATGCGTTTGGAATTGCTAGCTGTCAGTTCGTTGGATGCCTTCTGTTGTCGCGGTGTAAGTGTACCTTGCCAAGCAATGATGTGGGCTGTCGGGTATATCGGCTGTTCTCCATTCCAGACGATCAGTTCCGTACATGTTGAAACACGACCCATTTTGAGGCAGTGCCTGCAATACGTGCAAGGACCTTCACATTTTGCGCAGTCGAAAGTTGTAAAGCGGGATAGAAGGGTGTTTTCACATCGGTTGCAGAAGTGTTTGGTTTGATGGGCATAGGCTTTGGTTGATGTGATGCCTTGAATGGTTTTGATATGCCGGGATGTAATGTGGGCATCGATTGTTTCAATTGGAAAAGGGGTGTGCAAGCGAAGCCAAATACGGCCAGCCAGGAAGTCCCTGACTGACGGATCGAAAGTATTTGTCATTTGCATCACCTCAATTCTTTGTTTATAACGTTCTTCTTTTGTCTAGTCTAAGCAACCGCTTAGACCTTTCTTTTTACCCATCCAAGCCCCATTGATGCTTCCCCTAAATGTGTACCAATTACGGGTCCAAAGTGGCTGACGGTGAATTTCACATCCGGTAATTGCTCTGAGAGGGCTGCTAGCCATACTTGGGCATCTTCCGGCCGGTTGCCGTGAATGATTGCCGCCTCGAGCGGCATTTTTGCTGCATCTTCCGTTAACAAGTCCACAATCCGTTTCATCGCTTTTTTGCGTGTCCGGATCTTTTCAAACGGCACAATCACTTTGTCTTGGAAATGGAGCAATGGTTTTACTTGGAGAAGTCCCCCAATCAGTGCTTGTGCAGCGGAGAGTCTGCCACCGCGTTGCAGATGTGTCAGGTCGTCCACCATGAAATAAGCGCGCATCGTCTGTTTCATTTCATCCAACTCAGCGATGATTAAATCGGGTGCCATTCCTTCTTTCGCAAGTTCCGCAGCGCGAAGTACGTAAAAGCCTTGCATGTAGCAGGAGATTTCCGAGTCGAATGGATAAACATCCAGGCCTTCCACCATATCGCCTGCTAGCCCAGCACCTGCATATGTTCCACTGATGCCGCTTGATAAATGGATGGAAATAACTGCATCGTACGTGCCTTTCAGTGACTCGAACAGTTCAACGAATTTGCCGATTGGTGGCTGTGAAGACTTTGGCAGCGGTCCGTCTCCTCGTACTTTATCGTAAAAATCGGGTGATAGGATATCAATTTCCTCATCGAACGCTTCCCCGTTCAATGTCACTGATAACGGAATCATCCGAATGTCTAATTCTTTCATTATATGTGCAGGCAAATAGGCCGTACTATCCGTAACAATTGCTGTTTTCAAATTCACATCAACTCCTATCATCTATTCTACCTAAAATGAGGTGAAATAGGTATTTAAATGTGTAAGGTAATCGTGGACACTGTAGAGTGAGTCCGAATAACAGTATGACACCAAGGTCGAGCTATACGTAGAAAAATTACAGACTATATGACAATTCTAGTCAACTCTACGACTTGTCTAATACACGAAACTATAACAAGATACACTACAATTGCGCGAGCGAGCGAATGAATGAATGAATGAATGAATGAATGAATGTTTAGTCACATCTACTTTGACTATGTCATCTGCGCCTCTTCATTCCCTTTATTAAATTGGTATAATTACCCCGTACACTACACCGTTTAGAGGTTAAACATAGACGAAGAACGCCATCGCTTTTACAGCCTGAAAATGGTAAACTAAGTCTTGCAGTTACATAAAGCGGACAGGCGGTTGGCACTCCCTTACCATGAGAAAGGGGGTGTTTATATATGGTAACTTACGATGCAATGAATATGCTTTTTCAATTTGGTATATTCCTCGCCACAGCAATAACAGCTGTGGCTGCAATCATCGCAATTGCCACCAACAAAAAAAAGTAACCGCCCTCTCCCTGCCAGGATTGTAGGTGATTACTCTTTGAGCTAAACATCTTTTACTTACTTGGCTAGCCGCTCTTTCTCGCGGCATGTACTGCACCGACCGAGTGTTATCGCACTTGGTCATTTTTTATTATATCCTCATTATACCACATTTAGACGAAAAAAATGCATGAAAAATAGTTCGATGTTCTTTCATGGCTATGCAACCTGCGTTACTAAGTGCTTACAAAGAGAAACTTAGAGAACCATACTACGAATTCACTAAACCCTGCGACCGCGAAATAACTCATTGACAAAGTACTAGTGCAAGTCTTCCCCCACATTCATAAACACGAGCGGGAAGCCTGGTTTATTGCTGCAAGCTTTGTGTCCAGTGATGTGCTTCTAATGAATATTTGCTCAATTCCGTTTGCGTGATGCCCATTTCCGCAGTTAGCCGCTTGATACGTTTCCAGTCAAAGCACTCAACCGCTTTAGTAAGTTGAAGATACGGGGTCATTTCTGTCTGCTCCCCTTTTACTGTGCGCATGACTTCGTCTGACAATGGGATGAATTGCGATACGGAATCCCAGTCCCGCTTCATGATGATGTCAATCAGTGAAAACATGCCGGCAAGGAAGTATTCCTCAGAATTGCTTTTCTTATCATGCATCGCTAACAGTTCACACATCTTCGCCCGTGTCAGTGAATAATCGGCCAGCGCTTTTGTACGGCCATTCCCTGAACCGTCCCCGATCTCTCGTAGGGCCAGAACTTGTATCCATCTTTTTGTTTCACGCAGACCAATGATAACGATGGCTTGTTTGATAGAACTAATTTTTTTCGGAACGTTAAATGCAAGGGTGTTAATCAGCCTTAGCAGTTTATAGGTCAAAGAGATGTCATGCATAATGAGTTCCGCGATTTCGTCGATATCCGGTGTTTCTGTATGGAGCCGCTCAATAATTTGAAAATGAAGGCTGACGTTTGTTGGGATTTCGATTCCTTTGACAATTTCCGGTTTGGAGAAGAAATAACCTTGAAATAAGGTGTACCCTGATGCTTTTGCGTCCTCAAACTCTTCTTCTGTTTCAACTTTTTCGGCAAGCAACACGATAGATGGATACTTTTTAATGAACTTTTCGATTTCTAATCGCTCGGCCGGCGTCGTATCCAAGTAATCGACCTTTATGTAATCGATAAGTTGGAATAAGTCACTATGTACACTATATTGTTCTTGAAGGATAAAATCATCTAGTGCCAACTTGAAACCTGTTTCTTTCAATGATCGCATTTTAGTTAGCAGCGAAGGGGTAATTTCGACGTTTTCCAAAATTTCAATGACAACCTGGTCAGGGTCGAGGCTTGAAAAAATATCTTGTGCAAGCAATTCGCCTGTAAAATTGATGAATGACAAGTTGTTTCCCGCGACTTTCTCGATTCCAATTGTGAGGAAAGTGTTAACGATTAACCCGATCGTCGCAAGTTCGGGATCTACGTTCGGAAAGTAGTTTTTATCGCTGTTTCTGTATAGCAGTTCATATCCATAAATATCTCCATTTCGGTCTAATATTGGCTGTCTGCCAACAAATATATTCATGTCGTTCATAATACTCACCCCGTTACTAGTAGTATAGCAAAAAAAGACTAGTTTACCAGTATAACTACAAAATAATACAATTAATTAGAATAGCAACACTCCCTTAAAAATGGTATGTTCTAGTTAGTAATATGTTTACTTAAGGAGGATTTTAATAATGGAAGCAATTCGTTATGAACAAAAGGGGAATCTTGCTTTTGTGACGCTTGATCGTCCAGGAGCGATGAATGCATTTAACTATGATATGTTGGTCGAACTTGGACAGATTACCGAATCAATTCGCATCAATCCAGATATCCGCGTCGTTATTTTCACTGGATCAGGTGATCGTGCATTCAGCGTGGGGGCTGATCTAAAAGAGCGTAAAACACTTACAGAGCTACAAGTGAAGCGGAATGTATATAAAATTGGAGAGGTATTCTCCGCAATTGAGAATTTGCCACAACCAACGATCGCGATGATGAACGGTTTCGCTTTCGGAGGTGGCATGGAACTGGCACTTGCTTGCGACTTCCGGATTGCAGCCGACACTGCACTGATGGGGTTGACGGAAACGGGACTTGCAATTATTCCGGGAGCGGGCGGAACGCAGCGGCTTCCCCGTTTAATCGGCGAAGCAAAAGCGCTTGAACTTATTTTGACTGCACGTAAAATGTCAGCAGCTGAAGCGCTTGGCTATGGTGTACTGACAAAAACTGCTGCGCCTGAAGATCTGATCCGCGAAACAGCCGATTTTGCGGATTCCATCCTTGCAAACGGCCCGATTGCCTTACAGCAAGCGAAATTTGCTATTAAACACGGCATGAACGTAGATTTGCAGACGGGACTTGCGATTGAGCGAAAAGCATATGAGTTTACAATTCCGACAGAGGATCGTATTGAAGCGTTGAATGCATTTTCTGAGAAGCGGAAGCCTGTGTTTACGGGGAAATAAGTTAGTCAAAAGGTAAAAAAGACATTTTTTCTACTCGCGTCGATTTCTAGACTTGAAAGTGTACCGAGTCGCTTCAGTCCTTAAGTTAAAGTCAAAGAGCGCCTTTATCTTAGGGCCCTCCAGCGATTTTTGGGTCTACATAGGCGCTTGCGCTTTGCTTATTGTCTAGCTCCAGCGCCTAGACCCTCGAGTCGCTTCAGTCCTTAAGTTAAAGGCAAAGAACGCCTTTATCTTAAGGTCCTCCAGCGATTTTCGGGTCTACATAGGCGCTTGCGCTTTTCTTATATCCACGGGGTCGTATATTTTTCTATGCGGCCTTTTTGTTTTGCGACTTCCCATGATTCAATCAGTTCCTCGAGATGCTGCTTTACCATCTCCAATTTATCTGGCTCTTTATTGAGACGGACTTCCACCAGGCATTGGTTGAGATACGCGTAAAATGACGATAGGCGTTTCCCCTCTGTCGGCTGTGTATTGGTTGCTGCCATTAATTCAAAGAGTAAGTGCTGCGTCTTTGATATATATTCGTATAGTTCTTCTATATCCTCAGTTCGAACTGCTGTTTCGACAATAGCTACATAATGCAGGCATTCATTCAACAACAACAGGACGTATTCGATTGTGGAGAGCGTCGCATAATTCGTTTGCTGATAGCGCTCTGCCGCTTTTTTTACATCCACTGTCTTCACTCCATCTATCTTTTCCTTATTATCGGTAATAAATGTTCATTTATAAGGCAATTTGCCGATATAGAGAGGGAGTAGTTGGAATTAAAAGTAGCTAGGAGTGAGAGAATGCGAATAAACAGTCAGGAACAGATCGCTTTTTCGACGAACCGAGCAAATCGCAATGCCACTGAAATTGAGAAAAGTCTTCAAAAGCTTTCCTCGGGGTTAAAAATTGCAAAAGGCAGCGATAATGCTTCGGGGGTTTCTATTTCGGAAACGATGCGTGCACAAGTTAGAGGGCTTTCACAAGCGCAAAGCAATATGCAAGATGGCTTGTCCGTCCTTGAGTCTGTCAATGGTGGGCTGAATAATGTTAACGACTTATTGCAACGCGCGCGTGAACTCGCAGTCATGAATGCCAATGGTACATTGACGGATAATGACCGCGTGACTAGTGAGAAAGAGCTAGTCCAATTACTGGGAGCTATCGATGATACAGCAGGGAAAATGGAATTCAATACAAAGAAAATCCTTGGTGAGAATACGACGCTTACCCTCCAAGTCGGCGCAAATCCCTACCAGCAAATCAACATCAATCTGGTGGACATGAGTACGAAAGCGTTGGGACTTGATGATGCTACATTGGTGACTCGTGAAGATGCCGAAGCACTGATCACGAAAATTGATGGAGCTATGCGAAAAGTGACAGGCCACCTGACAGCTATCGGCTCTGATATGGAAGCAATTGAGCATCACTTGCGCAACGGAATTGTGTTCGAAAACAATTTAACAAAATCCCTTTCCCTTTTTGAAGATACAGATATGGCAAAGGAAATGATGAATTTCATTTCTGGCGATATTCGTCAAAAAGGCGACCACCTCTTGGTCAACCACGTCAATCAGAATGTGCAGGGCGTACTAAGCTTATTTTCAAAATAAAACGGACACCATCAGTGAATGATGGTGTCCGTTTTTTTAACTATGTGCTCTTCTTTTGGTCACGATTAGACCCACTATCACAACTAACTTCATTAAGTTTAAGGACTATCTCCTTGATTTATGAATAGCGGTTAATCCCAAACATTTGATAATAGTGATGGTGTTCATAATTTGAATTTATTAACTTGTTCATTCAATCGTGTTGCCAGGGATGCGAGTTCATCCGCTCCAAGAGCTATTTCTTCCATTGAGCTACTGGACTGTTGTGTCGAAGCGGCGGTTTGCTCAACTCCAGCAGCTGATTCCTCTGCTACGGCTGCCACTTCTTCAATAGATTTATTCATTTCCACACTATAATCTGTCAAAACCCTCAGATTCCGAGAAATATTTTGTACTTTTCCAACCATCTCTATCACTGATTCATTAATGGCACCAAATGTTTGCCCAGTTACTTTAATATGTTTAGTTCCATTTTCTACTTCATCATAGCTAGACTGCAATGAATTTACTGCATCATCTGAACCGAGCAAAATACGATCCACAATATTCGTAATCCCCCCAACTGAATCAGATACTTGTTCAGCCAACTTTTTCACTTCTGCCGCAACCACGGCAAATCCTTTACCTTGTTCACCTGCCCTTGCTGCTTCAATTGCCGCATTTAAAGCTAATAGATTAGTTTGATCTGCAATTTCTTGGATTACTTGAATAAGCTTAGAAATCTCTTTCGTATGGCTATTTAATCCCTTTACGTTTTCCACCGCAATAGTTACTTTCTGATGGATACTCTCCATTTGCGTGACTGATTGGTCCATTAAGACACGGCCTTCCCCGGTCATAATTAATACTGAATCAGATGTTTTTTCAATCTCATCTCCAAATTTATTGGATACTTCAATTTTCACATTAAAATCTTCCATCATTTCGATAAGAGCTGTGGCGCTCATGGCTTGAGATTCAGCACCTGATGATAGTTCCTGCATCGTCGTCGCAATCTGTTCTCCACCCTGTCTTACCTCATTTGCAGATTGAGTAAATTCCTCGCTTTGAGTAGTAATCGTTTCAGAGGCATTGGATACATTTTGAATCATTTCCTTTAGCCCCTTTTGCATTTGATTCATCGCATGACCGAGTTGGCCAATTTCGTCTTTTGATTTTATTGGTAATGGTTCGAGAGTTAGGTTACCATTTGCAAGATGGTTCATTTGTCCAGACACCATATTGAGCGGTCTAGAAATGTTATTCGCAAAAAGCCAAATAATGAAGACTCCCAAAAACAAGGAAACTCCTATAACCAATAAAACTAAATTCAACGTTTCTTTAGCTGGCTGATTAAAGTCCATCATGTAGGTACTGCCACTTACAACCCATCCCCAATGTGGATCTACCTTCGAATATGTTACCTTTGGTTCAATTTGATTTTTTGTATTCGGTAATGGCCACTCATAAAAAGTAAAACCTCCACCATTATTTCCGATGTCAATTATTTTTTGAACAAATTTCACACCATTAGAATCTACGGAATTCCATGTATCAGTACCTTCCATACTCGGATGTGCTATATCAATTCCCTTTTGATTTAACACAAAAATATACCCGTTTTTGCCCAATTCAAGGTTTGGATTGAGGGGTCTGGTTCCATCGGTATTTTTTTCACCTAAAATGGAGACTTTCACATTTTCTTGCGCTTCTTCTAAGGACAGGTCCCCTTTTTCAACTTCTTTATTAAGTGCCTCTATTAACAAAATGGTCATTTCTACACTATTTTTTAAATTTGTTGCTCCCAAATCATCTAAACCAGTTTTACTTTTCTGATATGCAAACGTACCTGTAATGATTAAGGGAATAGATAGTAGTAAGAAAGAAATAGTAATCAGTTTCATTTTAATTGTTGATGAAAAGAAATTAAATAATTTCAATAAGGACACCTTCTCTATATAGTTTTCATTAAAAAAGCACACTTCTACGGCAAGTGACTCAATTTACATTTACTTTTTCAAAATAGAATAAATCCCATTACCCGATGTAAATACCAGAAATTCACAAAATTAAAACCCTCTTTTTCAGCCATTTACAGCAAAACTCCTCCATCTAGAATTACTTTTTAACATTCATATCTTAGTTGTGCACCTCACTTTTATCGGCAATAAGTTCTATAACGTTAACATTCAAAAAAATAAATTGTTCATTCTGCTCGAACTTAGTAATGAGCAACTCTGATCCTCGATTTTAAAGCTAGATTGCAGTTCAATAAAATCAGGATTCTAGACCCCTTTCTATCTATTAAAATAGTAGCTCTCTTAATTTCATAGGATGCTGAAATTAAGGGATTAAGTATAAGCTGAGCTATCGTTTTCGGGAAAGTGTTCGACAGTCAAATGGCTAAAGACTCAGATATTTGGCACCTGAAATCTAGAAGCAATATCACTAACTTACAATTATTCATATTACAAAGTATTATAATTTCTGTAGCATAAGAAAAGCGCAAGCGCCTTGGTAGACCAGAAAGGCATAAGTCGATAAATGAAGGCAGTCTAAGTTCGCGACGTCCTAGTCGCAACGACTGCATGCCTGCATCCTGCAGGCACGACGTGGCGGTCTTTGCCACATAGCTGGATTGCTTATGACCTGAGGGGCTAGGCGCTGGAGCTAGACAGTAAGAAAAGCGCAAACGCCTTGGTAGAGGCGACAGGCATAAGACGGACCGGCGAAGCGGCGATCTTTGCCGTGTAGCTGGATTGCTTATGACCCGAGACTCTAGGCGCTGGAGCTAGACACTGCTCCAGATTCAAAATCTTATACTTTCTTACCTTTTCAAAAAAGACGACCTCACATTCAAATATCGAATGTGAAGTCGTCTCTTCCTTGTATATTCTTAAGGACCATGAATCCTATCGCAGTCATCCTTAAAAATTGCTAGGCTTTTAGAAGTTATTCAGTTTGTTTAGGCATAGCAGGGTTCATAGCCGGACAGCGTGGACTTTTTGAAACAAATGCTGCCGCTTTTGTCACGATCGATATAATATTCGTCGCACCTTGGCGATCTGCCACATGTGCAGCCCTCACATAAGGTCCGTATTCCTCGTTTGCAATGTAGCGCGGCGGCAATTCGTTAAGCGCAATCGCCATAATATCATTCATGCATCGATCACACTGACAAGTGAGTTGCATTTTGTCTTTGTATTGCACCAATACGTCGCGGACGACTTCTTCCATTACATTATATAAAGCCATTTATTCACGCTCCAGTAGTTGATGGACTGTTTCGTTATGCCCTTTTATCCACCATTTCCCATTAATCATATCATTTCTCCAATGGTTTATCCCCTGCTAAATGACCTAATGAATCCTTTATACACTTCAATCCGTTTAAATTCGACTAAGTCTAAGTACATAGTGATAGGATTCAGGTATGTTGATTATTCAGTCTCCCATCAAAAAACTGACAGATAATTCGGGGGACCGATCATATATCATGCCAGACCAATCATATAACTCGGCGAACCGACCGTATCTCCCACTAGACCGACTATATAATTCCAACTACCGCTCCTATCCTTTCCTCGACCAATCATATAACTTCGATGACCAATCATAAGTCTCTCCTGCTATACCCAGCCTACTCTTGAAATACAAAACAGCCATCCCTAGTTTCCCGAATGGCTATCTGTATAAGTTGAAGTATTGGATCCAGTGTATAGGCTGAATGAAGGCACCTAAACAGGGGTAGCCACAGCAAAAATTCATACTAAATAAGCCGAATTCCTGTACGCTAAGGAATCGACTTATTTGTTGGGCTTATTACATTGTAGTCCTCGTAAATTTAATAGTAAGATCCGGTATTTCTTAGGTTTAAGTAACTTAAATGCTTTTTTTCTTAAATTAAATGTCTATATATATGTTGAACAAATGAATACGGCATACGCGCTTTACAGGGGGTTTTGGGAGAACACTGAAAACGACGCTTGGAATAAGTTGGAATTCCCGCCCATACCGCTTCGACGCTTTGTGGATGCCTCCCGCGATAAGCCGGAATGGAGAGCACTTTCAGTCTTATCGCTCCGGCTACCACGAAGTCGCGCCTTCGCTGGATGGTCTATCTGAGAAAGCGCATTTCATTAGCTGTGATGAAATCTGCAACCTAGAGTGCGTCTTTCTTGAATATAATTAGTATCAACTAGTAATCACCTTATAATCTCGGCATATACATCTTAAATTCAAATTTCTCTCGATAATGAACACCCTAGCGCAGGCGCGGCAAAGGGGTCGCCGAAGCCGTAAGACTGGATGCGAAGCGCTAATCCAGGCTTACGGCGTAAGGCATCCCCAAAGCGCCAAGCGTTCTACAATCCACACCCCGGATTACAACTCTCTCATTATTGAGCGCCACAGCAGATTCAATGGGATTCTTTAATTCAACATATATACTTCATTATCCTTGTTTTTGAGCAATGAAAATATATAATGCTTCATTCGCAACTTTGTTAGAAGGAAATATTTTTTCTTTGATATTGAATCCTGCATTTAGTAATTCTTGTTCCATTACTGATGAATGTACTCTCGGACTATTAGATGCTTCTTTTTGTTCAAATTCTACACATAATAAGTATCCATTCTCTATAAGTACTCTGTTTATTTGTTTCAACGTATTGGATAATGGATTAACTTCATGTAATGCTAAAGACGCTAAGGCAATATCAATTGTGTTATCTTCCAGTGGAATATTATCAAAACTGCCTTCTACCGTTTTAATATTACCTAGTTTTTCTTCTTTGGATTTCGAATCCAAATAATTAAGTATATCCACATCTAAATCTAATGCATAAACAATACCGTCAATTTGTTTGGCTGCAGGAAGTGCCAAATAACCTGTTCCTGCACCTAAGTCTAAGATATTGTTAGATCTCTTTATTGGTAGCAATTTTAACAAGTCTTCTGCTGGAAAATTATCTTTTCTATCCGCATTTTCTAGTATATTGATCTTTCTTGTTAATTTGTCACTATTATTTTGAGCCATATCTACATATTCCCCTTTTTATTATTTATTTTTTCTAGCGACTAACTTTAGAAAAACGAAAATGTATTTATACTTCACACATAGTTTTATCTAAATGGTTATTGGAGACACTTAATATCCCTAATTGAGATTCTAATTGAAATATACCTTCCTGTAAAGTTTTATTACCTGAATCCATTTCATATGTCTGAGCTTTTTTGGCTCTCAGTTTTAAACGACAAGAAAAAAAGCTCCCCAAAAAATCCTATCTGGGGAAGAACTTTTTCAGGTACGAATTCAAGTGTCCTATCGCAGCGGGGGCGAAAAGTCCATACATCCTTCAATCGCAGTTTGCTTCTATATAAATTGAATTAAGAATGCCATTGAATCGCTACGGCGCTTTGTGGATGCCTCCCGCAATAAGCCGGAAAGAAGACCACTTTCAGTCTTATCGCTCCGGCTACCACGAAGTCGCGCCTGCGCTGGATGGTCTATGTGAGAAAGCGCATTCCATTAGCAGTGATGAAATCTGCAACCTGGAGTTCGCCTTTCTTGAATATAAGTAGTATCAACTAGTGATCACCTTATAATCTTGGCATCTACATCTCAAAATTATATTTCTCTCGATAATGAACAACCTAGCGCAGGCGCGGCAAAGGGGTCGCCGAAGCCGTGAGACTGGATGCGAAGCGCTAATCCAGGCTTACGGCGAAAGGCATCCCCAAAGCGCCCAGCGTTCTACAGTCCACACCCCGAATTACAACTCTCTCATTATTGAGCGCCACAGCGGATTCAATGGGCTTCTTTAATTCAACATATCTAGCTATTCTTTTGAATTGGAATCTGCTTCTATACGAATTTCGTAAAACGTCTTGACCAATCCGCTTTCCTTTTCAGAATCGATTTCCGCTAGTCTTCTCTTCCCAAACCGCTTATCGAATACGCTGATCGCTCTGACAAATGGATGCTCATGCTCAACTGCTTCTTCAAACGGCATATGAACATATTCGAATAAAAGTTCTTTTACAGCCCATGCCGGGAAAATTTCGTCAGCAATCAGTTCGGTTTCAGTATCCGCGTATGCACGATGATAGGCTTTATAGTCTTCAGATTCTTCCCATTCCTGCCAGTGGAGATGCCACGGGAACGAATTCAATTGCCGCTCGTCCCGCAAATCGTCACTGCGTCGATTCAGTTCCATCGCGTAGGGAATATCCGATGCCCAGCCAATCTCTTTACCGTCGAATGTCACACGAAAACTGCTTGTCTGGTCATGACTTTTCCGATGGACGATTGCCTGATAATGCACCCGACCTTTCAGTGATTCACACAGCAAATCTTCCGCCATCTGCTTCAGCTTCGACCACCTCATGAAAGCCGGGACTCCCATTCCTCGCGAAGAACACCCATCCGAATCGAATCATAGTAAGTCCCGTTCCAATAACGCACTTTCCGCAACCGCGCTTCCATCGTCATGCCCAGTTTCTCGCCGACTTTAATCATACGTTCATTACCTGACCACGTCGTATAGCCGACACGAACCAACGACATTTCATTGAATAAATGATCAATCCACATCGTGAACGCTTTCGTTCCGTAGCCGCCGCTCCAATACTGTGGTTCATAAATGACAATCCCCATCTCCAGCCAAAGGGACGGCTTATGTTCCCAGTAATAACTAACCATGCCGATTAATTGGCCATCCACTTCGATGCCCCAATAATCATCTTGTGCAACGATATTATCGCGTCTTTCCAGAAACGTTTCATAGGTCATTGTCTGATGTTCATAATAAGGTGCATCCCACTTTTTCCATTCAGGGTTTTCATCTTTAAAACTCAGTTCCCACATTCGTTGTAAATCTTGTTCTTGGATTGGACGTATTGTTACGCCCTCATTTATATAACTCAATCATTTTCCTCCAATTTGATTATATAGTTCAACTTCAATCAGTGATGGTTTTCCACTGATTGTTAGTTGAACTTATCGGGCATTTACGGGCAGTTGCCACTCAACCGAAATTCCTTGTCATACCTACTGTCTTAATGTGAGGGGCTTACTGCGCGTTAATGCGGGGCAGATATTTCACAAACCAGCCTGTTATCTCATCGAGCCTTGCAATACGCAAGTTCGGTGTACCCGTACGCGATAAATTCCGTTTCTTTCCCCATGCTTTTTAATGTAATGTACAGCTGCTCTGAAACGATTCGAATTGTGTGAGTGCCTGTGCGCTTGGAAATTTCACTCTAATAACAAATCCTCAGACTGAATCTCCATTTTAGCCACCATACGCATGGCCTCCATTACTTCTTGAACTCGTTCTAACGTAGCCCCATAATATTCGTTTCGTTCATCTCTCGATACTTGGGAAGCAGATACGCCTAAGCGATCAGCAAGTTCTTGCTGGCTTAGACCTACGTAAATCCGATAAGCAATTAATGATTTTCCCAAGTTGTGAAGATTGATGATGGGTTCAAATTCGCCTCTCCGAATTCGTTCATAATAAACGACTTCCTCCTTCAATTGCTCATGGAAGGTAATGGAAGGTTGCAACGCCTTTTCCACTTGTTCTTCCGTTAATCCCATGTCTTCTAACACTTTTTTTTGGTCTCGAATAAATAACTTGTCCTCTTGAAGTTTTTCAAGCGATTTTTTATAGGCTGTTTCTGTTTTAATCATATTTCTTACACCTCCATCATTGAATAATTTTCACAATACCTTTTGGTAGATAAGAGTCCCTTGTTTTTCTCAATGCGGCTGGAAACTGCTGTTGATTTCCATGTTCATCTCGAATGCCGGATGGCTGACCGAAATGAGGATATAACTCTACACGATAGCGATGCCACATTGGTAATTGCTTTTTAGTAAAACCACGATAAGGTTTTCGACTACTACTATCCCAAGTCCAAACTTTATAAGGATCTAAGGCGTTTAATTTACGTTCCAATTCCCCCGATGCCAAGTCCATTAACTCACATTCAAAATAACCATCGATGTCATTGGGATGGGCTTTATCCTCTACAAACGACCCGTCAATATAAATTTGATTAATCCCCACCACCCAAAGCTGTTCAGCCATGATTTCCAACTGATTGACCAAAAACAATCGCCATTTCATATCCCATGGATTCTCATTTTGTGATCCCTTGACGAGAATGGATACCCTCAGTTCACTTAACGTTAATTCATAGTCTTTTGGTGGTAACAAACCTTCCTCGTTAAATTTCATGATTTGATTTCTCCTTTTAGTATATTCAAAAAGAACGCGTTTGATAACTTAACAAATATGTTAAGTTAATATTAACATGGCCAATCAGTAATAAAAAGGAATGTGCAATACGCTTAAGTAGCTAGTAGCCATTTATAGGTGTTCTTCGAAAAAAAACCAATGCGCTCCTTTTTTAACGGAGGCATTGGTTTTTCTTTATTTCTGATTCTGTTTATAGATATTTCGCGAACCAGCCTGTTATCTCATCGAGCCTTGCTACGCGCAGGTTCGGCGTACCGGTCCGCGATAAGTTATGGTCAGCATCCGGGAAGCGGACAAATTCCGTTTCTTTCCCCATGCTTTTTAATGTAATGTACAGCTGCTCCGCTTGTTCAATCGGGCAACGGAAGTCTTTTTCCGAGTGTAAAATTAGCAGCGGCGTCTCTACATGTTTCGCATATTTCAACGGTGAATGTTCCCACAGCTTGTCAACATTCGTCATGTCAGCGCCGATTTGCCAATCGCTGAAGTAGTAACCGATATCAGATACACCAAAGAAACTAATCCAATTCGAAATCGAACGCTGCGTGACTGCCGCTTTGAAACGATCCGAGTGACCGACAATCCAGTTTGTCATAAAGCCGCCGTAGCTCCCGCCCGTGACGCCAAGACGGTCAGTGTCAATCCAGTCATTTTCTTCGATAACGCTGTCAAGGCCGGCCATGATATCTTCATAATCACCACCGCCATAATCGCCTCGCACCGCATCGACGAATTCCTGGCTATACCCATGGCTGCCGCGTGGATTAGCATATAGCACGCCATATCCTTGCGCCGCCAATAGCTGTAATTCATGGAAAAACGTGTTCGCATACATTGCATGCGGACCGCCGTGAATTTCGACGATCAACGGATATTTTTCCCCTTCGACGTAGCCTGCCGGTTTCATTAGCCAGCCATGCACGTCCCAATTGGTTGCGCCTTTATAGACAATTGCTTCTGGTTCTACGAGTTCAACTTCTTCCAAATACGTTTTGTTGAATGAAGTGAGTACTTCCCGTTCCCCCGTTGCGATTGTCTGCTTATACAGCTCTCCTGGATTGACGGCATTGCTGACCGCAATGAGCGCAAACTCGCCGTCAGCTGAAAGATCATAACCATATACATGCTCATTTTCAGGCGTTGCTGGGTACAACGCACCTTCAAGTGACGCAAAGTACAGACGGATGTCACCCATTGTCGACAGTTGGAAATACAGATAGTTGTCTTTTGTCCAAACCACTGATGGTGCACCCGAACCTTGCAGATGATCCGCAACGGCGGAATCCCCAACTGGCGCGTCAATGCCTTCTGTCAGATTCATGCGCGTGCCATCTTGCGTGTCATAGACGTACAAATTGCTATGCGTCGCGTTTTGGAATGCCCGGTCCGAACCTACGTATGCGATGTAACGGTCATCAAAAGAAAATTGAGCTCCCCCGAAATAGCCGTCTTCATTGACAAGCACTGTTTCTTCTTTTGATTCCACGTCTACAATCAATAGCGGCTGGCGGAATTCAAAATCTAGATTCTCATTTCGGTTGACACCCATAACTAGTTTCTTACCGTCATGCGATACGGCTTGCAGTCCATGGTGGAAATTTCCTTCTGTGAATTGAGTCACATCTCCCGTTTCAATGTCGACAACGCCAATTTGTCGGAATGTATCTTGCGGCAAAAGGCCCGCTCCGTCCGCCTGGTATTTCATTTTTGTGGCACGATACGGTTCTGGCTTTTTCTTTTCATCTTTTTCTTCTTTATCCGTGAACGTCTTGCCTTCTTTCACAATTGCGTTCACCCAAACCTTCTTGCCGCATGGCGACCAAAGGAAACTTGAAACACCTTTTTCAAACGACGTCACCTTCCGTGCTTCCCCACCTCGTGCCTGCAGGATAAACAATTGGTTCTTCTCTTCCCTGTCCGATAAAAAAGCAATCTGCTTCCCATCGGCAGACCATTCGGGTGATGAAACATTCCCTTTGCCATGCGTCCACTGCGTCACTTCGTTTGACGCAAGGTCTAGATGAAATAAATTCGCTATATATTTATTGTCTTCCTCGTCAATATGCGTTTTCACAAACACTGCTTCTTTGCCATTCGGTGCTACCTTCGGATCTGTCACAGACTGTAATTTAAACAAATCATCTACTTGCAGTTTACGTTTTCCCATTGTAATTCCCCCTTATTTCTTCCCTATCTACTTGTTTCGACATTCGGAACAGTTACCCTTTTTTTCATGGCAATAAAAAATGATCCCCTTGTATGACGAAGGAGATCAGGTGGAACTCGTGTGACAGTTATGGCAAATCGGAAGGACAATTCCGCTAGCAATCAGCCCTCCACATGAAATTCTCCTACATACACTGATTGCGGACGAAAAATGGTATTATCACTTAACTGCTCTATTGCATGTGCCGTCCAGCCGACGATTCTCGCAGCACTGAATGTCGGTGTGAATAGTTCCGGCGGCATATCAATTGATCGCATGATGGCTGCCGCATAATATTCGACATTCGTATACAATTTCCTTCCTGGTTTGTGCTCTTCAAGCAAAGCTATAATTTCTTTTTCAGCTACCGTCGCCAAGTCCAGCCAAGCGTCTTCGCCCGACATGCTGATGCATTTATCTCTCAACAAAATCGATCGGGGATCCTCTGTTTTATAAATCCGGTGGCCAAATCCCATAATGCGTTCGCCACCCTTGATTTTTCCTTCCACAACTCGACGGATATTGTCCCGCGTTCCCATCTCCTCCAACAAATCAATCACACCTGATGGCGCGCCTCCATGTAACGGCCCCTTCATCGTGCCGATTGCTGATGTGATGGCGGAGACTAAATCCGACTCAGTCGAAATGGTGACTCGTGCCGCAAAAGTAGAAGCATTTAATCCATGCTCCATCGTCAATTTCAAATAGGTCTCCAACGCTTCGACTTGTACGTCATTTGGCATTTCACCTGTAAGCATCCACAAATAATTCGCAGTATGCGATAAAGCCGGATCCGCTTCAACGATTGTTTGCCCGTTTTGATTGCGATAATGGCGCGCAATGATCACCGGAAGGGCAGCCGTCAAAATAATCGCCTGATCCTCGATTGTTCTATCTTTAAACGCAGTGTGTCCATATGCGGAAATCGCCGTCCGCATCACTTCCATCAATGGCATGTTAGTAGGAAGCGCATCTATTATCGCAATTACATGTGAAGGGAGTTCTCTTCCTGCAATCATTTTCTCATTTAATTCATGAAGTTCCTCATCACCCGGGAATACTCCATTCCACATGAAATAGGCCACTTCTTCAAATGAATGCGTTGCTATAAGATTGCCTACAGAAACACCTCTATAACGTAATTCTCCTTTATCCCCATCAACTGAAGCGATATTCGTGTGTACTGCGATAACATCTTTCAACCCTTTTTGAAACATGACCATTCCTCCTTCTTTTCTTTAGTATAAGGGGAATGTATAATTATAGAAATTAAATGTTTTTCATTGAATCAATTAGGAATATTAATCAAAGGGAGGTTTTCTAATGGACTATCAATGGCTCAAAACATTTATCGTCGCCGCTGAAACATTAAATTTCCGCAAAGCTTCCGAGAAACTGATGCTATCCCAGCCAAGTGTAACCGTTCATATCCGTCTATTAGAGGAGCGACTGGGCACTACTCTTTTTGATCGGCTAAACAACCGTGTCACTTTGTCCGATGCCGGCAAGATTTTTTATCCTGAAGCTGTTCGACTTACCGAGGATGCGGACGCTAGTGTGAATCGGATGCATGCATTTTCGCAAGGCTACCGCCGTAACTGGACCATTGCAATCTCTCCGTTGATGGCCGAAACGATATTGCCATACTTATTGCGGTCATTCATGAAGCGCCATCCCGATGTCGAACTATCCATTCGCATTGAGGAATCAGAAAAGATTGAACAGCTTGTCGACAATGGAACCGCACATCTTGGCATTTCTGCACTCGATGCTACATTCAAAAACATTGAATCGATTCTGATTTACGAGGACCCCATTTTATTCATCATGCCAACGGATCCTTATGATGAGGAAAGCGGTCCCCCCATTGACGTTTCTCAAGTACTTCGAGAAAATCACCTATTCACACATCATCATCCAGTCTATTGGGATGACTTACTATTCATCCTCAATAAACACATTCCCGGCATCCGAACGATGAAAGTGACACAAGCGCACATCGCAAAAAGGTTCATCCAGGAAGGATTAGGTGTCTCATTCCTTCCGCATTCCATCGTTCGTCGTGAACTGATTGAAGGCAGACTGATGCAGCCCCATTTTGACCTATTCGAATTGCCAACCGTTTCGACTTATATCCTTGTGAAAAAGAAAGGCGAACTTGAAGAAGAGTTTATTGATCAGGTTTCTAATTATTATTTTGGTTAATGATATACTGAAGAGACTAGTTAAGGAGGGATTTTTATGTACGATGAAATCTTCCGACAGGTTCGCGAGTTTATCACGGAAAAACTAAATCCTGACTTCATCATCGTTTTTGGTTCTTACGCAAAACGGACAACGCATAGTGAAAGCGATATCGACATAGCATTCTATCGCGAAGATAAAGTGTTTTCTTCATACGAACTCTTTATGATTCCGCAACGATTAGCAGATATTATCGGTATGGAGGTCGATCTCGTAGATTTAAAAGAGGCATCCACTGTTTTTGCGGTACAAATCTTTTCAACTGGAGAAGTCATCTATTCAAAAAACGAAAACCTTCGAATGGAATTGCACATGAGGACATACAGTATGTACGCACGACTCAACGAAGAACGTCAGCCGATCATCGATAAAATTATGGAAACGGGGTCAGTTTATGGTGAATGATGTGATTCTCAATAAAATCAGTGTCATTGAAAGATGTCTTCAAAGAGTAAAAATCGTCTACGATGATAATACGAATAATTTAACGGATTTCACAAAACAGGACTCCATCGTTTTAAATATCCAACGTGTTTGTGAAGCGTGTATTGACTTGGCCATGCATGTATCAGCAGCCAAGAAGTTCGGTGTTCCACAAAAAAGCAGGGAAGCATTCGAACTTTTGCATGCTAATTATGTGATTTCAAAAGAAACTGCATCCAACATGAAAGCAATGGTTGGTTTTCGCAATATCGCAGTCCATGATTATCAGACTATCAATACGAATATCTTAAAAGAAATTATTGAGAACCACTTGGTAGACTTTACATCTTTTACGGAACAAATTCTTGCCTACGGATGACTACAATAGTTCTATTCAAAAACGACTCATTGTTTTTCTGACTAGATAAGCAAAATATCGTTATCACCGGTTTTAGCCCCATTATCACCGCTATCCGCGAATCGCATAAAAAAACAGCAACTTTTCATATGAAAAGTTGCTGAAAAACTCTCAATAATCAGAATTCATTTCAATACCGCTTCGACGCTTTGTGGATGCCCCCCGCGATAAGCCGGAAAGGAGAGCACTTTCAGTCTTATCGCTCCGGCTACCACGAAGTCGCGCCTTCGCTGATTTGAAAAAGCCCATTTCATTAGCTGTGATGAAATCTGCAATCTAGAGTGCGTCTTTCTTGAATATAATTAGTATCAACTAGTAATCACATAAAAGTCTCGGCATATATATCTTAAAATCCCATTTTTCTCGATAATGAACACCCTAGCGAAGGCGCGGCAAAGGGGTCGCCGAAGCCGTAAGACTGGATGCGAAGCGATAATCCAGACTTACGGCAAAAGGCATCCCCAAAGCGCCAAGCGATCTACAATCCACACTCAAAATTTCAACACTCTCATTATTGAGAGCCGCAGCAAATTCAATGGTTTTTTTATTCAACATATATATCCAATTCCCCCCACTTATTCAACTACTTTTGACCGCTTCAACTTCAAATAATTCGCCTTCTGAACTAACGGTCTAGCCGGCCTTTGGCTTGCCAAGGTTTGCTTTATGGCCCACAATGTATAGGGCTCTTTTCCCAACGAATCATAACAAATAAGAGCTTTTAATATGCTAAATCTCTTCAATCAGAGTTTTATTTCCACCTAATCCAACATACCCAATTGGCTTCTAATATAGTTTCCCCGCGCCTCAATATAAGCCATGATGAAAGCGGGTTCTTCATCGAATACGGCCATATTATCCTTTTGATAGGGGTCCTTTTGGACATATAGCCTGATCAAATCATGCATCTCCTGTATTTTGGGTTTCATATAGCTCACATTAAATGTACTGTTTAAAACATCTTCCAACAAATTCTTGTATTGCGTCCGAAATGTTTTTACATCTAAAATCCTTGCAGTAAGCGTATTAAATCCTTCGATTCTTAAATAGTCTTCACGCATTATTTCTCCATTGACGTCCCTTCCCCATGTCGCATCATAATCCCAAGGGATAACTTCAAACAGTCCCGTCTCCCCGTTCCGATAAAGTGCATAGTTATGAACAAATCCATCGAAGTTTTGAGTGAAAATAACGCCAGCGAGCCAGCGAAGATACTTATCCACGTTTACATACTTTACGATTTCATGCTCAAATTCTTCTCTTGAAATGGTATTGATGGCCAGAATCAATTCTTGTAACCGTTCATCATCTTCACCTGTCCCGTATTTTTTTTCGTAGCCTAGCTTAAGTGATTTCTTTACTTCTTTATCTAGATTGCTCATTAATGAAAAGTTAGCATCCCCATCAACCGCATAATATAGCGATCCTTTCGGCAGTTGCCGATTTAACAGGAATCGCTCATCCACTGATTCTATTTCTAAATAAACCCCTTCGTTTTTGCCATTAATTTTCAAAAAAACGAAACGGGATTCAGGTGATAGGCAACCAATTTCATTAAAAAAATCAAATGATAATTTATTTCTCAGCATTGATGGATCTTTGAACTCTGCATTCAAATGAACTTCTTTTGCATTCCTATACATACTTGGTTTGTAAAAAGAGAGTTGGTATGATTTCTTTTGAAAATCCCGGATGTGAGAGCCCCGATAGGCAATATCAATTGCATATTTCTTTTTATTTATCGTCAGCTTGGCGGAAACTGGATCATCCATCCAAATATCTTTCCGTAATTCACTCAAAATACTCGGATGTATAAAAAGCTGGTATTCAGTTATTCCCTTGCCAGTATCCACGTGAATTCTATCCCTTCACTTTTATCCTATTCGTATGTATTCAAATGTGGGATGTTACTCGGATATAATAATTATTTTTAAAGTGTAAGCATTTGTCTCTAGCGCTCTTAGTACAACCACGTACTTTAAGAAGAGAGGAAGGATTCACTCTATAGCGTTAAGGTGTTCATAAAGAAGGTTATCTACATCTCCTTTCTCTCAATAAGTGAGAAAGGAGGATGGACATGTCACTATTTTTCGAAGATGAAATACAAAAAGCAAAGGAAAAAACCGATCGCTTGGGGTTGGATGAATTAATGTCTCAGGATCCCCGTGATAACCCGGGTAGAGTTAACAGCTATCGAAACACTTCACGTAATCAATCCTCTCCTAGCAGAGATAAACATGGTCCCGGCAAACGACCTTCGGGCAGGAGAAAATAACAGGAAATGAGAACAGTGCAAGACACCTGGAACGAGCCAGCGACGCGGTATCCTTTACCGCATTGCTGGCTTGATTTATAACTTCGCTTTAAGCTGCTAAAAATTCACTTCGTTATAGGTTAAGGTGCGATTTTCACCTCGTCTGTACATAATTATTTTACAAGTGTGTGCGTTTGCCTCTTACACCGTTGGTACATCTACGTACCTTAAGAGGGAGAGTAAGGAGCGTGTAGTGCCTCTGAATCTGTTCTGTAAAAAGAATATGGGAGTACACCTCCTTTCTCCGTCCAACAAGAAAGGAGGTTTAAACATGTCACTACCTTTTGATGATCAAATACAAAAAGCGATTAATCAGGTTGGCCTTTTGGGATTAGAAAACTTTTTGTTCCAGGAACCTTCCAGTAACAGCCATCAAACGTATAACGACGAGTGCTGCACTTCGAATCACCAACAGCATACAAGCAGTAATCGGTGTTCTTGCTGTAAAAAACAGCGTACAAGCAGTAATCGACGCTCTTGCTGCAAAAAACAGCATACTTGCGATAAGCGACGTTCTTGCTGCAAAAAGCAGCATACTTGCGATAAGCGACGTTCTTGCTGCAAAAAACAGCATACTTGCGATAAACGGCACTCTTGCTGTAAAAAACAGCATACTTGCGATAAGCGACGTTCTTGCTGCAAAAAAGAGCGTACTTGCGATAAACGGCGCTCTTGCTGCAAAAAACAGCGTACTTGCGACAAGCGACGCTCTTGTGGTAAACAACAGCATCCTTGCGACAAGCGATGCTGGTGCGGTCAAAAACACACAAGCAACAAGCGATGCTCTACCGTTGGTCCACAACTTCCGAGCAAAAAGCGACGTTCTTGCTATGACCAACAACGACCAAGTAACAATCACTATCCTTGCTGTGGTCGATAACAACAGAACTACAATCGTAAAAGCCGCTTCACCTTCTAACTAATGACTGTTTTCCAAAATATTCTCCCTAAACAAATAGAGTAAGAAAGAAACCTCTTTCCCCGGGAAGAGGTTTCTTTCTTAATGCGCGAATGAGAAGTTCATTAAAGGTTAAAAAACGAACCATTGACATGCCTGTTTCGATCTGACTTTCATCTCATTCAGATAAACCCGGAAAAAGTCTTAAAATAGGTTGAACTTGATTGAAAGAACTTTTTGAAGTAATGTGATTCATCCGCCCAAAAATCAAACCATCCAAAAAAGCCTTCTCATTTACCTCGAGAAGGCCTCGCTATTTACAGTCTCACTTGATCTTTCAATGACCGTCTTAATATTTTACCAGTTGTGTTTTTCGGTAGTTCGTCCAAAAACTCGATTCGTTGCGGTACTTTGTATTTCGCTAAACGAGCCGCGCAGAACTCCATCAATGCTGCTTCGTTAGGGACAATTCCGTCTTTCAACACGACAAATGCATGAACTGCTTCGCCGAAATTAGGATCCGGCAAACCGATGACAGCTGCTTCAACTATGTCACGGTGAGTGAATAATACTTCTTCGACTTCACGTGGATAGACATTGTAGCCGCCTACGATGACAAGGTCTTTTTTACGGTCAACGATATAGAAGTAGCCGTTTTCATCACGTTTAGCCATATCACCCGTATACAGCCAGCCGTCACGGATAGCCGATTCGGTTTCCTCAGGCATTTTGTAATAGCCTTTCATGACGTTCGGTCCTCGTACGACAAGTTCGCCGACTTCACCATCTGGAACTTCATTGCCCAGCTCATCAACGACTTTGTTTTCGACATTAATAATATCTGTTCCGATTGAACCTGGGATACGTTCGCGGTCAAGCGGATTGAAGCATGTTACAGGTGATGCTTCTGAAAGACCGTATCCTTCTGAAATACGTGTATTGAACTTCTCCTCGAAATTGTGAAGCAATGCGACAGGCAATGATGATCCGCCAGAAATTGTAGTCCGAACCGATTTGAAATCATCCGGAGCTGAATCAGGATACTGGTAAAGGAAGTTATACATTGTCGGCACAGCCGCGAAAATAGTCGCCTGCTGTTCCTTCACGACTTTGAACACTTCCGCTGGGCTGAAGCGCGGCATTAGCAAAATCGTTGCACCCTTCACCAGCGGAGCATTAACGACTACTGTCAGTGCGAAGACATGAAATACTGGAAGTGTCGCCACAACACGGTCATCTTCCGAGTAACCAAGGTAGTCCGCAACGTCGCGCGCATTTGAATACAAGTTGTTATGTGTCAGCATCGCGCCTTTTGGCTGGCCTGTCGTTCCCGACGTATACAAGATGATAGCGGTTTCATTTTCATCCACAGTAACGGGTTCCATATTCGGTTTCCCTGTCGCAATCAGCTGTGTGAATGAAAGGACTTTCGACTTTACTGCTTCTGGCAGTGCAGCGATCTTTTCCGGCGTTTCTGGAAGTGTTTCGCAAATCACATAATGTTTAACTGTCGGGAATGCACCCGCCGCCTGCTCAACTAGTGGCAGAAGAAGGTCCAGCGCGATAACCGCCTTGGCATCACTATTATGTATGATGTACGAAATTTCGTCCGGCGTGTAAATCGGATTAACTGGAATCGCTGTTGCACCGATTCGCATTGTCGCATAAAGCGAAATTAAAAAGTGTGGTGTATTCCCCAGAAGAAATGCGACATGGTCCCCTTTGCCAATGCCAAGATCTTGCAACGCCGAGGCAAACATCGACACTGACTGATCAAACTCCGCATATGATGTATCTTTCCCCATGAAGTGATAAGCCGCTTTTTCAGGCTGTGTCAATGCCGTTTCCCGCACTCGAGTAACTAGATTCATAAGTTCATCCCCTTTTGATTGAATGAATAGCCATTCATAACCTATCAATATCATTATATAAGAAAAGTTCAGACAATACAAGACTCGAAAAGCAGAAGCGCCTGTTCAGGGGCGACAGGCTTAAGACGAATTGGCGACGCGGTGCTCTTCCCGCACAGCCAATTTGACTTATGACCCGAGCCCCTAGGCGCTGGAGCTAGACAGTCGAAAAGCAGAAGCGGCCGTTTAGGGTAAGGCAGCCTAAATTCGCCATGCCCTACGCAAAAAAGAGGGATGCACTTCCTCCCTCCACTGTATAAACCTATATCATGAAAACTCCTAAGTTATCACTATGCTTTTATATGCGCAAGATAGCGCCAACGTATTAAATAGAAATAAAAAATTTGCATCAACGTAAACCCGGCAAGAACAAGGACTAATTCTTTTACAATCGATATTTCCGCCAGTGCATCCCAAATCACTTGTAAAGAGAGAAATGCAAACGAGCTATGAACAAAAGCGACTCCCCATGGGAAGAAAAATTGCGGGATTAATTGCCGGTTGACGATTTTTTTGAATTCGCGATCCGTAATACCCATGCGCCGCAGTACATCAAACTGTTTACGATCACTCTCAAGTGAAGTATAGAGCCTGAAATAAATGAAACTGCCCGCCGCTAGGAAAAATACTGCCGCCAGCAGTAATCCGATAAACAACAATAATGAAAACGTCGTCCGGATAACAGAATAATTTAAGCCTGGATTTTCAAACGAATACGGCAACTCTCCAGAATCTCCTGCTAGGAATGATTCCGAAACCTTCGCCTCGATGGATAGCCCGATAACCTTTGTTTGTTGCCAATCTGGAACATTGAATGCATAGTAGGAAAATGCCTTAAATCCTTCAGTGAATCCACTTTCAAACACTTTATCATAATCTGCATCATTCAATATGATGGCGTTCGTCGCGATGGAATACGCTGAAAACAATTGGTGCGGATAGGCGCCTTCTATCTGGATAGATACATTACTTTCTTCGAGAAGCGTTTTCACAGTTCTATCCTTTAGCTGGTCAAATGATGACGCTGACGGTGGAAGAAATACGGCTTCGCCTTCTTCCAAGTCCATTGCTGGATAACCGAACGAATGTGCAAGCATATTGACATTAGATGACTTCAATATCGCTACCGGATTTTCCGTAAATGAGGAGGTCTGCTCCAATACTTGGAATCTAATAAGGGAATAATCGATTCGTTCTGTATCTAATTCATCGACGAGCTTTGCAATATGCTTTCTTTCAAGTTCATTCTTCTGTGTACTCTTGTAAACGAGACCCAGCGGATGCGTTTCTCGATATTGCGAAGCAAACGAAGTAAGCGAGGCAAGTATGCCAACTGACATGAATGCTATCGTGGACACCATTGTTACAATGAAAAACATGCGTGCATTTTCACGTAGCCGGACGGCACCTTCTGAAATTGACAGCAGCCAGAACTGATGCCAATACAATCGTTTTCGATTACGAAGCTTATGTAACAGCAATGGCAATGAATCCGTGAAAAAGTAAAAAGTCCCTATCGTAGCGAGCGGCGGCAAGAAAAAGAGCAGCCCGATGACAACAGAATTCGACGTCGAGGCCGCCATAACATACGACATGCCAAGGAAGATCAACCCTAGATAGCCGCGGACCTTTGAATAACCGTATGCTCCTTGGCTGCTAATATCTCCCTGTATAAGATCTGCTACTTCCCCTGTCCGGATGAAGACCGGCGCGACGTACGAAATGAGTATAAAGAGACTCATGAAAGCACCTATTGTCAGTGCAAATGGTTCCCATGATAAATAAAGTGGCAAAGCCGGTAAGAGTACAATTTCCCTGATAATCATGAAAAAGAATTTCGAAAACATATACCCTAGAATCGTCCCCGCTACAATCGAGGCAACTCCAATAATCATTGTCTCCAAGAAAATAAGACGGTTCAATTGCCGCTTCGCCATACCTAAGTGGAGCAATATGCCAAATTCCTTCGATCGTGCTTGTAAAAATGCACGCATCGAATAAAACAGGAAAAACACAGTGAAAATATACAAAATGATTTCAGCTATGCCCATGCCCATAAACGCAATCCCCTGCACAAACCGATCTTCTATGGACGGATGGAACAGTAGCATGGAATAGAGAAAAAATACCATAACTGAAAAAACGCTCGCCATTAAAAATGCAGCGTAGACCCGTCTATTTCGAATGACATTACGGTAAGCGAACTGACGAAAGGTCATGGACATTCCCTCCGAGAAGCGACAAGACATTCAAAATACGTTGAAAAAACGTCTGACGCCTTTCATCTTTGTAGATTTCATTGAAAAATTCGCCGTCTTTTATGAATAGCACACGGTCGCAATAACTCGCTGCAATGGGATCATGTGTCACCATGATTACAGTCTTTTTCTCGGTTTTATTAATATGACTAAGCAATTCAAGAACGTCCTTTGCAGACTTCGAGTCGAGATTACCCGTCGGTTCATCAGCCAAAATGATCTTCGGCTTATGAATCAATGCACGGCCAATTGCTGTTCGCTGTGCTTGTCCACCCGATAACTCATCGGGTCTGCGATTCAAGATATCTGACAAATCGAGCCTAGCTGCAACTTCTGCAACGCGTTTTTCCATTTGAGGAACGGTTTGTCCATCGAGCGTCAGTGGCAGGACAAGATTTTCTTCAACTGTCAGCATTTGAAGCAAATTAATATCTTGAAAAACGAATCCTAGATTGCGCCGTCTAAACAGCGCCAGTTCGTTTGGTTTGAGTACTTCCGGTTCGATTCCATTTATCATCAGGCGCCCGTATGTCGGCAAAGCAATCGTCGAGATTAAGTTCAGCAATGTTGTCTTTCCGCTTCCTGATGGGCCCATTACTGCCACGAACTCGCCTTCCTCTACATCAAAGTCGAGACGGTTCAATGCCCGGTGCATCACTTTGCCTTCATAAATCTTCGTTACTTCCTCCAGCTCCACGATTGTGTTCGGTTTCATCCGTCTCTCCTGCCTCTCCGTTTTCAAACAACACTGTCACTGTTGTCCCATTTCCCGCCTCTGATTCGATTGATAGCGGATGGCCAAGCCGATTGCAGACTTCCGACGCAATATAAAGACCCATACCGGTCGATTCACCCGTCAGCCTGCCATTTTCACCCGTGAAGAACGCTTTTCTCACGCGGTTCAAATCTGAAGAAGGGATACCGATTCCTTCATCCCGAATCGCCAGTTTCAGCCCATGACCTGTACAAGCTGCGGTTAAATGAACCTTCTTTCCTTCATCAAACGTATATTTCACCGCATTGGTAATGAACTGCCCAATGACGATTTTCATCCATTTCACATCGGTGGCAACAAGAAAGTTGTCATCGATTGAAATAACCGGAAACACGCCATTTGTAATGAATAGCCGCTTATGATCCGTTACGATTTCTTGCACCAATTGTTTCAAGCCGATCCGTTCGATTTGCATATCCTGTTCAAATGTCTCAAGCCGTGCATTGACGAGCACAGATTCGAGGCCGTTCCTTATTTTTTCGACTTCTTCAATGATGCTGTTGCGGTCCAAATCATCTTTTTCCTGCAACAGAAGCCCCATAACGGAAATTGGCGTTTTCATCTGATGCACCCACTGATTCATGAAATGAAGCTGGCGATGTTGAGCCGCATACAGCCGTTGTACTTCATTTTGATATAACTTGTACAATTCACGAGTAAATTCGGTTGTTTGCCGATGTTCCGGGCCTTGCGGATAGCGAATAAGCGCGTCTTCCATTTTTTCTGGCTTGCGTATGATCGCCTCGTAAAATGAACGCCTTATAATGAATTTCCCAAGAAGGTAGCCCCCGGTCAACAGCATACTCATGCTGATCGTGTAGATGGCAGTATTAACATTCCTGAAACCATCCAGCCAGTATATCAGCATCATGAACAGAATAAGAATTCCTTGAAATATAAGGAAGGATATATGGTCTTTCAGAAAAAGCATCACATTCTTCATGATTCCTCCGATGCCAATACGAAGCGATAACCTGCGCCACGCACAGTTTCAATAGTAGATAAAACCCCGTAATCGGCAAGTTTTTTCCGTACGCGTGTCATATTAACATTTAACGTATTTTCATCGACAAATGACTGGTCGTCCCATAATTCTTCCAATAAACTTTCCCGGGAAACAACTTTCGGTACAGCATCCATCAACAATTCAAGGATGACACACTCCTTTTTCTGCAATGGCACAATATTTTCTTTAATATGCAGTTCCATCCGCTCGATGTATAGATTAAGCGCTCCGATTTTCACGGTACGTTCGGATTGATTCGGAGCATATTCACCAAATGTTCTGCGCAGATGACTTCTTATTTTTGCAAGGACGATTTCATAATGAAAAGGTTTCGTTATGAAATCATCGCCGCCATTTTCCAGCGCAAATACTTGGTCCATGTCACCAGATCGTGCGGAAATGAATAGTATAGGACACGTAGTATGTTGACGAAGTTGACGGCACCAATAATAGCCGTCATAAGAAGGCAGATTAATATCAAGTAGAATGAGATGCGGATTAAATGCAAGGCTTTCTTCGGTGACTCGTTCGAAATCTTCGACGATTGCAACGTCGTATTGGTATTTCCTGAGCGTGTCTGCTAATAATTGCGCGATTTTCTTATCGTCCTCAACTATGAATATACGATGGTTTTCCATAGGTCAGTCCCCTTTCACACTTCTTTTCATTATAACTTAAAAATAGCTCTGGCGGTTGGCAGGTTTTTGGAAATATTGTTGGGGTTGGCGGGGGCGGGGGGATATGATCGGTCTACCACGCTATATGAGCGGTCTGCCACGTTATATGAGCGGTCGGAAATACTATATGAGCGGTATGCCACGCTATATGAGCGGTCTGCCACGCTATTTGAGCAGCTAACCACGTTATATGATCAGTCACCCATGCTATAAAATCAGCTACACCCTTCTCACTCAAAAAGAAGGTAATCTAAAAAAAGAAAAAAGCCTGACATATTGTCAGGCTCCCACTTTTATCAATAAATCAATTGAAGGAATTCTTCTTTCGTAATTCCTCCTAGATATGTCGGAATATCGATTGAAGCGAGGGCTTCACTGATTGCCTGTCTTTCATACTGGACGCCAGTCAAGCTTTCTTCGATGACTGCTACTTCCCCGACACCGAAAAAGTCGCCGAAAATATTGACGTCTTCCATGATGCCTTTTTTCACTTGGATCCGGACATCGATGCCGCCTACCGGGAATCTGTGTGAGTGTTGCATATTGAACTTCGGTGATTTGCCGTAATTCCAATCCCAGTTTGCATAACGCTCTGCAGAAAGTTTGCGGATGTTGTCCCAGTCCTCATCTGTCAGCTCCAAATATTGAATCTTTTCTTCCCCGCCGAAAATCGATTTCAGTATTTCCATCCTGAACTGTTCAATTGTCATTGGCTCTTTGAGAAATTCAGAAATATTCGCGACACGGCTACGAATCGATTTGATGCCTTTTGATTCAATTTTGTCTTTTCGTACTTTAAGTGCTGAAACGACACGTTCGATTTCTGTATCAAACATGAGCGTCCCGTGACTGAACATACGGCCATTTGTTGAAAACTGTGCGTTGCCTGAAACTTTACGTCCCTCAACAAGAATATCATTACGGCCTAGTAGTTCTGCTTTGACGCCCATTTCTGCGAGTGCTTGAACAACTGGTTCTGTCACCTTTTTGAAGTTGCGGAACGACTCGCCATCATCTTTGGTAAGAAAACTGTAATTCAGGTTGCCAAGATCATGGTAGACAGCACCCCCGCCAGATAGACGACGAACAACATGAATACCGTTTGCTTCCACGTATTCCGTATCGATCTCTTCCACTGTATTCTGGTTTTTGCCGACGATGATGGATGGCTCGTTAATATAGAATAGCAAAAATGAATCTTTATCAATATCCATATTCTTAAGAACGTATTCCTCGATTGCTAAATTGATATGCGGATCTGTAATTCCTTTATTATCAATAAAATGCATAGTTATCGCTCCCTATAAATAGCTTCTCGACTATTTTATCATTTTTAAGCAAAGAAGACCCCTCTTTAAACTTTTCAGAATAAAACGTCTAATCTATTGACATTTGTAAGTCTGTTATAATACACTACTAATAATAGATTTAGTTATAGTACAAATTGAAAGGGGAGAATGAAACTATGATTGAGAATGTCATCGAGTTTTTCAAAAACTTGCCTGCGAAGGTTTGTACATCATGCGGTAAGGAAATCGAAGAACAGCATGAGTGCTACGGCAACAAATGCGACAACTGTAATATCTTGTGATTTTTTTTACTAACCCTGTACTATTACACCACTGAAATATAGTTTAGTACTAATACAATTGGGTAAGGAGGTAAATGAGCTATGCTTGAAAATGTGATCGATTTTTTCAAAAACCTACCTGCTAAAATTTGTACATCATGTGGTAAGGAAATCGAAGAGCAACATGAATGCTACGGCAACAAATGCGACGATTGCAATATCCTATAACTCTAAAAACAGCCGTGGAGATTTCATCTCTGCGGCTGTTTTTCTTTACTTATCCAGTATGTCAGGACGGTCTGTGTGAATGCCATTTGCTCCGATTGCTTTCAGTTGTAACGCTGTTTCAGCATCGATAATCGTATACGCGTAAACTGCGAGCCCTTTTTCATGCATTTTCTTTATAAAAGGCGCCGTCAATGCTTCATAGCTTACACCCATCCCTGATGCGTATGTCAACAGTTCATCCAGTTCTTTTTTTGACAGTTTCGCCTCTTCATCCTCATCAAATGAAATGAGTTGTAAAAGCGGGATATCTGCATTTAATTCATGCACACGTTTTAACCCTTTTTTGCTGAAAGATTGGATTGCCACTTTCGGATGGCTGTCCTCATCAAATCCGATCATGTCATACTCTTTCAATGCATCGACCAGTTTTTCTTCGATTCCCGGATAGTCTTTCGGATCCTTTAACTCTACGATGAAATTCATATTGTTCCCGAATTGACCGAACACTTCACTGAGTGTAGGCACTGCAAATTCTTCGGATGGACCATCTACAGCTTTTTTCTTTTCATCCTCACGTCGAAAGTTCGCGGAGAGTTCCTTCAACTCAGCGAGTGTTAATGCACCGATTTCCCCGTTGGCTTCTGTCGTACCGGATATATCTGCGTCATGCATGACGGCAAGTTGTCCGTCTTTTGTCAAATGTATGTCTAGTTCAATATAGTCGGCGTCAAGCTCTTCCGCCAATCCATAAGATGCCAGCGTGTTTTCCGGCACATAAGCTGATGCGCCACGATGGGCGATGATGAGAAAATCATCACTTGGCATTAGCCCTTCCTCTGCTTCTCCTTTGGTGCAACCCGTCAATAGCAACACAGCACAAATTAGTCCCCATATGTATCTTTTCATATCTATTCCTCTTTTCGATAATCTTCTATGTATCTTACATACCCTTTATCCAACAAAAAAGTCCACCCAAGGGCGGACTTTTTTATCATCTATAATAAGTTTACATTCAGAATTCCTGTAAATCCGCTTCGGCACTTTTCTCAATCAAATAAATCGTCCAGCACTTCTTTCACCGCGGCTCTTCCCTGATCAATGCAATCGGGTAATCCGACGCCATTATAAGATGCGCCGGCTAATTTCACTTGTGGAAACTTCGACTTAAGTTCCGCACGTGCTTCTGCAATTCGCTGTTTGTGGCCAACCCGGTATTGCGGCCGGTCTTTTTTCCAGCGGGTGACAACCGTGAAATCCGGCTCTCCTTTTATTTCAATGATTTTACCGAGGTCCGAAAGAACAATCTTCTCGATTTCAGCATCAGGTAAGTCGACAATCGCTTCGTCGCCTACTCGGCCTACAAATGCACGGATAAGTACCTTTCCATCCGGCGTTGTCGTAGGCCATTTCCGATGTGTCCATGTGCATGCTGTAATTGAATAATCGCTGCTCCTCGAGACAAGGAAACCGGTTCCTTCTTTGTCCTGTACTACATGTTCTTCAGGAAAAGCCAAGGCGATTGTAGCAACAGATGTTGTCGGTATTTCTCTCAGATCTTGCAATAATCCGTGCGGCGCGAACAAGCGGCCCGCCATTTCATGCCCCGTCGTGAGAATAACTGCATCTGCTTCAATTTTTCGGCCGTCATTCATTTCAAGAACCGTTTTTTCTCCGGCACTTTCTGGTCCCTCGATTGCATCAATCCGGACGCCTTTCATGACGGAGTCCGGTTCAAGTTGCTGCTCCATTGCTTCAACAATTGTTTCAAGCCCATTGCGGAACGTATGGAAGACGCCTTCTTTTTTAGCGCCGTGTCCATCCTTCTGCGGCACTTGTTTCGGTGTTGTTTTTTTCATCCCAAGAATAAGGCTTCGGTGTTTCTTTTCCACTGCGTAAAACTGTGGATATGTCGATTCCAAGCTCATATGGTCGATATCGCCTGCGTAAACGCCTGATAGTAATGGTTCGATCAAGTTCTCAACGATTTCACCGCCAAAACGTCTTCGGAAAAAACCGCCGAGCGACTGATCGCCTTTGACGCTTGAGCGCGGGAGAACAAAATCACCGGCTACGCGCAGTTTTCCAGCCCATGAAAACAATCCTGTTTTCAAAAAAGGACCGATTTTCGTAGGAATCCCCATAACCGATCCGCCTGGAATTGGATGCAGTTCGCCCCCTACAAGTACGTACGCTTGTCCTGTTGCATTTCTAACTAGATCTCCTTCGATGCCGAGATCTTCTGCAAGGACACCTACACTTTTCTTGCGGATAAGGAATGAATCCGGACCACGCTCAATGACAAAACCGTTTCGTCTCACTGTCTGGATCTTGCCGCCAAGTCGGTTCGATGCTTCGACAAGGATGACATCGAGCGGGAGGCCTTTTTCGCGTGCTTCTTTCTGCATATAGAACGCCGCGGAGAGGCCCGTAATTCCTCCCCCGACGATGACGACTTTCTTGTTTTGTCCGTTCATGTCCATCATCTCTTTCTTTCAATCATATTAGGCTTCTTCCATCTTTTCGAATACCGCTGCTACCATCGCATCCACGAATAGCGGATCGATGTTCGGCATTTCGGGGCGATAATAGGAAGCACCGATTTCATCACAAACGACTTTGCATTCATAGTCGTTGTCAAATAGTACTTCGAGATGGTCGGAAACAAACCCGACTGGCGTATACACAAATGTTGTATATCCTTTTTCATTATGCAAGTCACGCGTCAAGTCTTGAACGTCCGGGCCAAGCCATGGTTCAGGTGTTTGCCCTGCGCTTTGCCAGCCTAGTTCGTAGGTTTTCACACCTGCAGCCGCAGCTATTAAATCAGCCGTCTCTTTCAACTGCTCCGGATATGGATCGCCGTTCGCAATAATCTTTTCAGGCAAGGAATGCGCTGACACAATCAGGCATGCGCCCGCCCGTTCTTCATCACTCATACTTTCGTATGTACCGCGTACTTTATCAGCCCAGTATTCAATAAACTTCGGCTGTTTGTACCAGCTTTCGACAGAAGTAATTGCGATGCCGTGCTTGTCGGCCTCTTCTTTCGTGCGACCGTTGTATGATTTGACAGAAAACGTCGAGAAGTGTGGTGCCAGTACAATTGAGACCGCTTCTGTTATACCGTCTTCATGCATTTTTTCTACCGCATCCTCAATAAATGGTGCAATATGTTTCAACCCGATATAGACCTTAAATTCAATGTCATCCTGCACTTCATTCAGACGATTGCAAAGCGTATTTGCCTGGTCTTCGGTAATCCTAGCAAGCGGGGAAATCCCACCAATTGCCTCATAACGATTGCGAAGATCCTCCAATTGTTCGGGTGCTGGCGGGCGACCGTGCCGGATATGCGTATAATACGATTCTATATCCTCTTCCTTATTCGGAGTTCCATAAGCCATCACTAAAAGTCCCATTTGTTTCTTTGTCATAACATTCACCTCTTCGTTTGGATCAGCACGTTATTTACGCAGCTGTGCACTATATTCATGAACAAATTCAGTTAGTTTTTTCAAAGTTGCTGGTTTCACGTCTGGGAACACACCATGGCCAAGATTGAAAATGTGGTTGCCATGCTCCACGCCTTGCTCGATGATTACTTTTGCACGTTCTTCGATAATATTCCAATCAGCAAGCAACAATGACGGATCAAGATTCCCTTGCAACGGCTTCGTTAGACCGCGTTCTCCTGCCTCTTTGATGGACAGGCGCCAGTCAAGACCAACAACGTCTACAGGCAAGTCATGCCATTCGTTTGCCAAGTGGCTTGCGCCGACACCGAATGTGATCAGTGGAACATTCAATTTACGCAGTTCTGTAAAAATACGTGTCATTACTGGTTTGATGAAGATTCGGTAATCGGAAACGTTCAATGCTCCTACCCACGAATCGAAGATCTGGATAGCTTTTGCACCCGCATTAACTTGTGCAGTAATATACGTAATCGTCATATCCGCCAGTTTGTCCATTAATGCGAACCATGCTTCCGGCTCAGATACCATAAATGACTTCGTCAAGTTATAGCTTTTCGAAGGACCACCTTCGATCATATAACTCGCAAGTGTAAATGGAGCGCCCGCAAAGCCGATAAGCGGAACATTCAGTTGTTCCTTCGTCAGTATTTTAATCGTTTCAAGAACGAAAGGAATATCATCCTCCGGCGATAAATCACCAAGATTGTGGACATCTTGAACAGTGCGGATAGGATTCGAGATAACCGGACCGACACCCGCTTTGATTTTCACATCGATACCAATTCCAGGTAATGGCGTGACGATGTCTTTGTAGAGGATTGCTGCGTCAACATTGTATTGATCGACTGGAAGCTTCGTTACATATGCGCAAAGTTCCGGCTGATGTGTGATTTCTTCAAGAGAGTATTTCTCTTTGACTTTCAAATATTCCGGTTGTGAACGGCCTGCCTGCCTCATATACCAGGCAGGTGTATGATCAATCTTTTCGCCTCTCGCAGCGCGCAAAAGTGTATCATTGAATTTTGTCATTTAGTCTATTCCCTCTTTCTAAATTAACTATTTCCGTGTTACATATCCGTACTTAATATAGACGTTTCTCCCTGCAAAGTATAGCGTTTAGCCCCGTTATTCATACAATTGTGCTTACTTTCTATTTTTTTGCCATCATTTCGTCAAAGTTTGTTTTAAGTTCTCAAATAGGGGAAAATAGATAGATAAGAACTGTAAGGAGGTTTTTTGGAAATGAATATTTATATGACATCCGGTACACCTGAATTTATGATTACTTTAAAAGAAAAGTACGCGGCGGAAGGTCTGATTGCCATGCATGGACAAGGCAATTCCCTTCTGTTGCATGAAACAGAAGGGAAAACGGTGTTTCAAACACCACGCCGCTACGAAGTAATCGGCACGTCCGGAACGCTTCAAGATGACGGCTATTTCGTTTTCAATAATATTCCTGTCACGGATGAAGGGCGTCCCATTTTCGAACATCGCTTTGCAGAACGTGCGGGTGCCATTGATTCTGAACTCGGTTTTATTGCTTTCCGTTTGCTCCGTCCACTCGATTCCGACACCTATATCGTGATGACAGAATGGTCCGAGAGCGCCCATTATACAAGGTGGAAAAACTCCTCCTCTTTCGACAAGGCCCACTCACCAAATTCAGAAACTGGGGTCGACAATACACCCCATATCTTTTCAAGCGCTCCTTATGTAACAACTTATACAACAAAGGAGTAAGTACACAAACGCGTGAACTGAGGCCTGCATAAAGCAAGCCATGCAGCGGAGCGGGATTGAACTTCATCCCTCTTTGTTGCTGCAGGACACGGTTATTTTTTCTGCCCTACCATTGTCCCTCATCGAATGTTTGCTATAATGAAGTAGAAACATTCAAACTAGTGGCATTTAGAGAGGGGTAATCGATTGAGAGAGCAATTATTCGAAAAACTTGAAAGCGCTTACGAGGATATGGTCGTTATTCGCCGTCATCTTCACATGAATCCTGAACTATCTTTCAAGGAAAAAAATACTGCGCAATATATATATAATTTTTATGCTGAACTTGGGATTGAAGTACAGCAAGGGGTTGGTGGTAATGGAGTTGTAGCACGGGTATCAGGCGGAAGGCCAGGCAAGACAGTCGCACTGCGTGCAGATTTTGATGCCCTACCGATTCAAGATGAAAAAGATGTACCCTATAAATCGACTGTTCCCGGTGTCATGCATGCCTGTGGCCACGACGGGCATACGGCAACGCTCCTCCAGCTTGCAAAAGCGTTTCATGAGTTGCAAGAAGACCTTACCGGTGAGTATGTCTTTATCCACCAACATGCGGAAGAGTATGCCCCAGGCGGTGCTATTTCGATGATTGAAGACGGTTGCCTCGATGGGGTCGATGTCATTTTCGGAACGCATCTATGGTCGTTGACACCTTCCGGGACAATCGAATATTTAACCGGTCCTGTCATGGCAGCCGCCGACCGTTTTGACATTATAATTCAAGGCGCCGGCGGTCACGGTGCAGCTCCACATCAAACGAAAGATGCCATTGTCATCGGTGCCCAACTGGTTATGAATTTACAGCAACTCGTTTCCCGACGCGTCAATCCAATCGATTCCGCTGTATTATCCATTGGATCATTTGTCGCACAAAATGCTTTCAATGTCATAGCCGATTCAGCAACATTGGGTGGTACAGTCCGAACATTTAATCCAAAAATTCGTGACTTAATGGAACGTGAGATGAAACGTGTCATTGACGGAACTGCACTTGCAAATGACTGTACCATTGATTTTGAATATGTACGCGGATATCCTGCCGTTGTCAATCACGAAGCTGAGACGGAATTTCTAAAAACTGTAGCAGAAAGCATCCTTAACGTAGAATCTGTCGTCGAATCAACGCCGCAAATGGGTGGCGAAGATTTTGCGTACTATTTGGAAAAAGTACCTGGCACGTTTTTCTTCACAGGTGCAAAACCGGAGCATCCTTATCCGCATCATCATCCGAAATTCGACTTTGATGAAAGCGCAATGCTTCTGGCCGCAAAAACACTCGGGGCTGCAGCAATCGATTATCAAAAATAAGAAAAGTGCTGGAAGGCTTTAAGCTAAAGGCGCTCGAGCTAGACAACAAGAAAAGCGCAAGCGCCTGATTAGCTTGAAAAACTTATAATTTCTTATTCTTTATGAAAATGATGGCCTTCTCACTTAAATAGGTGAGAAGGCCTTTTTACTATTGGTCAATCATAAAAAGTCCTGTAAACCCATTAAAGACCGCTTAATTCAGCCCCAAAAAACTGTATATTCGACAGGTTAATGGAACCAACAGACAAAATAGTACATATTAACCAACAAAATGGTTGCATTTATAATTTTCTGACTTATAATGTGATTTTAAGACTAAAAATTATAAGGGGTGCATTAATTTGGGGAAAAAGAATGAAAATGGAAATTACATTGTTTCCTTCGACACGTTTATGTTACAACCTGTAATCAAAGGGAATAAAATTTCAACAAATGTCGTCGAACGAAACGGCGAATTCAGTGTTCCAAGAAAGCCCATCCACATTGTTAGAAAGTCCTGCGATTTTTATGGAGGTTCTTTGCAAAATTCAACAAATACAGCGAAACTTGCGCTAGGCAAACGACATAAAACTCCGATTATCGTAGCTCATGACTTTGGGGTACCTTATATCTTCCTACCTACCATGTCTCCAGCTTCTGAACAGAATGTCTGGATTTCTTACAGTGCAATCGAAAATATAGAGCAAGACAATATGGACTCTATTATCCATTTAGAAAATAATCGTTCTTTCAAGGTGAATATTTCAGCCGCGACTATGTACCGTCAATATGCAGTCGCTACTCTTCTCGAAAAAAACTTCTTGAAGAAACAAAGACAGCTAAACAGACCTTCCGTCTTTGAAGAGTTTGAAGATTATAATGACACTGAGGACGACGATTGACTTAACTTTCGGCCATTGCAAAGTATATGCCTAACAGTTCTTCTGTCCGATTGCGGAGGCGGACGTTCAAATAGCGTCTGTGATCTTCATAGCCGCCGTGCATAAAAACATACTCGGTGAAGGTGGCGTCCGTTTTCCTCCGTATGACTTTCATGTTATGGCGACGTAAATAGATTTTAGTTTTCTTCAGTTCGATCCGTGCAAACTTTGCAGCTTCGTCAACAAGCTTGACATAAGGGCCTTTCAGTTTGAATGAACCTTTTTCAATTGATTCCCGATCTCTCGCTAATATAATAAGAAGCATCGGCAAATAAATCATGTTCTCAAAATACGGCAATGCCTCCGCAGGAATTAAAGGCATTATAGTCACTCCTCTCTCCAAGTAGGAACGTTAGTTCGCACACCTATTGTATGCCCGCATCATTGAAAAAACAACCTACAAATTTATGGAATTTATGCTTTTACTTGGAGGAGGATTGCCCAATGAGGGATGAAGTTCAATCCCACTCATTGCATGAGTTGTATCCTATAGCCCTAAGCGCTAGATACTGGACATGAATTATCATCTTTCGCAGGTTATCCATAGTACGAGATTTTAATAGCTCTTGGAACAAAAAAAGACTTTCGGCCAAAAAGCCGGAAGTCCTACATAATTTCACTCTTGTTTCTCTCCATCATCACCAATGTAATGCACGGATGCCACTTTCCAGTCGCCGTCATTTTTCGTAAATACGGTCACTTGTCTGCCAGTCGGCTTCGTTACAAGACCTGTGGACAATTGTTTATACGTTGTCGTCAAATTTGAAAATACTTGGGCTTCCGTATCAGAGTATTTCACAATAGTTACATTCGATACTTCACGCTTTAGCTCATACTCCTTGAAATGGTCTGCCATAAAGGCGCGTTCTTCCTCAAGATCATAGTCTTTCGCTGACAGCGTGGCCAAATAGCCATCGAGATCCTGCTTATTCAATGTCTCCATATTCCTGTCAAGTACAGCTAAAAGTTGTTTTTTCTCATCAGCCGGAACACCAGACGCTTCTTCTATCGTCTCTCCCGACAAGCTGAATCCCACTTTTTTCTCATCCACACCATGATTGATCGAGCCGTATTCATTTGTTGCTTCACCGTCATTGACAGAGCCCGTTTCAACAGGGCCTCCTTCATCCTTACCACAAGCACCAAGCAGTAAAAGGACTGACATACTTATAGGGACAATCATCTTCTTCATCTTTTTTCCTCCCGAACAGGTAAAAAGGCCGCTCCAACTGGAAGGCCTTTCTCCTTTTTTTGAACAAAATCTAATTTATTTCACTTCGACCCAACCATTTTTAATCGCAGTTACAACCGCTTGTGTTCGGTCATTTACAGCCATTTTCTGAAGAATGCTTGAGACATGATTCTTGACTGTTTTTTCAGAAATGAATAGCGTTTCTCCGATTGTCCGGTTACTTTGCCCATCTGTCAACAGTTGCAATACCTCACACTCACGTTTAGTAAGTAAGTGAAACGGCCGACGGATATCATTTTGCTGGAACGATCCTTTATGTTCACGTTCGCTTAATCTGCGGAACTCTGTAACGAGATTATGCGTCACTTTCGGATGGAGGTATGAACCGCCCAACGCAACAACTTTAATCGCTTGAACAATCGCATCTGCATCCATCTCTTTTAACATATAACCGAGTGCACCTGTTTTCAGTGCATGCGATACATACGATTCGTCATCGTGAATCGACAACATAATTACCTTTGCGTCAGGAAACTCTTTAACAAGATTTTCAGTCGCATCGACACCATTCATGCGCGGCATGTTAATATCCATGAGGACAACATCCGGTTCGCACTGCCTATAAAGTTCGTTCACTTCGCCGCCGTCGTCTCCTTCGGCAACAACTTCAAAAGAATCTTCAAAATCAAGGATTCTCTTTACCCCTTCACGGAATAATTGGTGGTCATCTACAATTAATATTTTTGTAATAGTCATAGTCATTTCCTCCCCATGCATCTAGTCATCAATTATTTCACTCTGAAGTGGAATCTGGAAATGGATTATCGTGCCATTGCCAGGCGTTGAAATTATTGTCATCTTGCCTTTTAACAACTCAATCCGTTCCCGCATTCCAATCAAACCGAATGACTTATCTTTCACTTCATTTTGATCGAATCCTTGTCCAGTATCTTTGACGATAATATTCATTATATCGCGAAGCCATTCAGTTTTCACCCAAATGTCCTTCGTTTTCCCATGTTTCAATGCATTTGAAACGGATTCTTGCACAAGCCGGAATACCGACACTTCGAAGTTCGTTTGAAAACGCAATTCTTGTCCGATGTTTTGAAAATGAATTTCGACACCTTTTTCGTATTCTTCGATTGTCGATAAATACTTTCTCAATGTCGGAATCAGACCAAGATCGTCAAGCGCCATAGGCCGGAGATCATAAATGATACGACGGACTTCATGGAGCGCATTTCTCACCATGCTCTTAAGGTCTGCCAGTTCACCCAGTGCAGGTTCAGGCCCTTTTTCGACATAAACCTTTTCAATCAATCCGGTACGGATCAACACATTTGCTAACATTTGTGCAGGTCCATCATGAATGTCGCGAGATAGTCTTTTACGTTCCTCTTCCTGTGCCTGGATAATTCTAATGCCAAATTCTTGTTTATGCCTTGCGGTTTCAAGTGCCTCGCCAACATTCTTTAAATCCGTTGTCAAATAGTTAATGACAGTTGCCACTTGGTTGACAAGATGATCCGCCCGGTCGATTGTCTCAAGTAGCTCTACAAGACGTCTGTCTAAGTCATCCCGGCGGGCGCGAAGTTGCTTCTCCTCCATCCGGTTAATGGATAGTCGGACAAGCAAGTCATTTGCCACTTCATAAGCCTCTCTAACTTGTTCTTCTGTAAAATTCATGAAGTCTTTTGAAACATCTGCAAGTCTTCGGCGGGAATGACGCGTCATATCTTCCAAATAGTCACCTTCTGTTATTGCCCGGGAAATGTCGTTTTTGACTATTGTAAGTTCATTTTTCATATCTTCAAAGCTTCGACGGCTTTGTTCACTTATAATAAAGATATCGTTCTTTGAATGATCCATAGCACGGACCATGCTATTGAAGATGGTTTCAAGCGTTTGGATATCGATTGTATTTTCCTTCAATAAGTTCCCTCCCGCCTACAGGCCCGAAAATTGACATATATACTAATAAGGAGTGTTGTAGGAATAATGATTTCCTTCCGCACTTTGTTTATTATAGCATCATAGTACCCACTTGATATTAAGATTGTATTACAAGTAATGGAGGTGCCGCAAATGCGAGCAGATTATACTACAGTGAAAAATTATGGAGAGAGTGAATTGATTATCCAAAAATCCAGATTTCTTACCTTCGTGAAACGTGCCGAAACGGAGGATGAGGCCCTTGACTTCATTCAAGATATTAAAAAAAGACATCATAATGCCAATCATAATTGTTCAGCCTATATGATTGGCGAGCACGATAACATCCAAAAGGCAAATGACGATGGTGAACCGACGGGAACCGCGGGTGTACCCATGCTTGAAGTGTTGAAAAAGCAAGGACTGAAAGATACCGTCGTCGTCGTGACACGCTATTTTGGAGGGATCAAACTCGGTGGCGGTGGGTTAATTCGTGCGTATGGCCGCGCAACGACTGAAGGCATTGCAGCCGCATGTACCGTCGAAAGAAAACTTCATTATTTGATGAAAGTAACTATAGACTATACATGGCTTGGAAAAGTCGAAAATGAAATAAGACAATCCCCTTATCCACTAAAAGAAATTTCTTATTCAGATGGTGTTAATCTATTCGTGTACGTTCCGGTGGCGGAAGCAGAGACCTTCACAGCATGGATGGCTGAGCTGACGAATGGACAGGCGGGAATTATGTCGGCCTCTAGCGAATTTCTCGAATTCGACAGCTAACTAAAAAAATAGTATAATAGGAAAGATCGTGGTCATTTATGTCACGAAGCCTTGTAACCCGTAATGTTGTCTTTGCTCTTTGACAAGTTGTGTCAATTATATGATCAGCTATGAAAAAAGGGAAGTTTTACATAGCCGATTCCGGAGGAACTAGAAATGAAAAGAAAAGATTATAAGAAACAGAAGAAATCGTCTGGTAAACGCTTAGCTATAAAAGTTGCGCTTCTTCTTACGCTTTCCTTATTTCTTGTTGTTGCGGCCTATGCTGCTTCCTTACAGAAAAAAGCAGAAAATGCGGCAGTTCGTGCATATGAAGTTGTCCCCGACCGACCTAAATCTGAAATTCGCGAAGTGAAAGTCGAGCCTGCAAGTGACAATGTTTCCATTTTATTCATCGGTGTCGATGACAGTGAAGCACGTCATCAGGGTGATAGCAACAGCCGATCGGATGCACTCCTCTTGGCAACGTTGAATCCAAGAAATAAGTCTGTGAAACTGGTCAGCATTCCGCGTGATTCATATGTTTATATTCCCGAAGTCAAGTACAGGGATAAAATCACGCATGCCCACGCATTCGGTGGAACCCGTGCAGCAATTGAAACAATTGAAGAATTATTCGAAATCCCAGTCGACTACTATGTGAAGATGAATTTTAACGCATTCATTGACGTCGTCAATGCAATTGGCGGTATCGAAGCTGAAGTCCCATACGATCGAATTGAAAAAGATGAAAATGATAAATACACGATACAACTCAAAAAAGGTTTACAGCAACTTGACGGTAAACACGCACTTGCACTTGCACGGACACGTAAACTCGATACCGATGTCGAACGCGGGAAACGCCAGCAAATGATTTTGCAGGCAATTATGAAAGAAGTCGTCTCAGTGAAATCAGTAACAAAATATGGCGATGTCATTGATGCAGTTGGTGACAACATGAAAACCGACATGACGTTCGATGAAATGAAATCGTTCTTGGAATATGTTAAAGGCGGTATGCCACAAGTTGATACACTCAGTTTGAAAGGCTACGATGATATGTCCACGGGTATTTACTACTGGAAGCTAGATGAGCCTTATCTAGCTGAAGTGAAGAAAATATTGCAGTCACATCTTGGCCTCATCCCCGACTCATCCAGTCTAACTGACAGCAGTTCGACCATGACTGGTTCAGGTGAAGAAGCTTTAGAAGATAATTTAACTAACTGATACAAAAAGAATCAGGTAAAAAATACACCTGGTTCTTTTTTATTTCCAAACATACATATTTCAAAGAAAAATGGCCATGCTACCTTAATGTAAAGGAGCATGGCCATTTTTTCTGTGAAATTAAGAAAGTATAAGTTTTTTAAATCTGGAACAGTGTCTAGACTTCACGCATTAAGCACTTTTCTTATTGCCTAACTTTAAAAGGATGTATTACTTCCCGATCATCCGTACAAGATTTAGCAACGGACGATAGTTTGTGCCGGCTAGACCAATTACTTCAACGAATAGTTCAATCGCAATCAGCATAATTACAATAAGCAGAATCGCCCCCCATACTGTCGCTTGTGAGAACAGCACAGCTGCAATTCCAAACAAAATCGCCAATCCATAAATGACCAAAACAGTCTGCCTATGTGAAAAACCGCTGCGTAATAAACAATGATGTAAATGTGATTTATCCGGAGCCATAATAGGCTGTTTTGTGCGTATTCGGCGAACAATCGCGAAAAATGTATCAGAAATTGGGATACCCAATATAATAACCGGGATAATCAATGAGACGACTGTAATGTTCTTAAATCCTAATAATGCCAGAACTGAAATCATAAAGCCTAGGAACAAGGAACCGGTGTCCCCCATAAAGATTTTTGCGGGATGAAAATTGAAAAATAGAAAACCGAGTGAGCTTGCCGCAAGAATCGAAGCCGTAGCAACAACGAATACATTTCCCATTATCATCGCCATTACAGCAATTGTAATAAGTGCTATCGTCGATACACCCGCCGCAAGTCCGTCCAATCCATCTATAAGATTTATGGCATTTGTGATGCCGATGATCCAAATAATTGTAATTGGGATACTTAAGTAACCAAAATCAAATTCGCCAATGAACGGTAAATTAATAACTTCAATATGCAAGCCGCCCCATGCGACAACGATAACAGCTGCAGCCAATTGACCAGCAAGTTTCGCTTTCGCGGTAATTTCTAGCATATCATCGAGGAAACCCATGACGATGATAATAAAAGCGCCTACAAGAATTCCAGCAGCATGTTCATTTGACGGAAGTAATATCGCATAGCCAATCAAAAAAGCACCAAATATAGCAAGGCCGCCAATACGCGGCATAACAGATGCATGCACTTTCCGGTAATTCGGGCGATCGACCGCTCCAATCCGGAATGCCAATTTAATGACAAGCGGAGTAAGTAAGATGGACGCTAGAAATGCAGCAGCCATTGCAAGGAATAACATGTCCTTCCTCCTTATAATAAAACGCTATTTTATCAAACCAACAGTATTATAGCATAGTTAGAAGAGTAAAGCACTTTACTAGAAAACTCTTTCTTCTGAGTACTTCTATTCTTGTTCTTATCTTTCCCTCATCTCCCCCGAGCTATCCCATATCTTCTTCCTTATATATGTAGATTTCAGCTCAAGGTAGTCATTTCCCATTCTTTTTGGTAAAATGGGGACGGGTCCTTTAAAGGGATCGGAAAAAAGGAGCGTTCATCCAATGCTATCAATATTCAAACGTTCAAATCAGACGAACGATCGACAACTTCGAAAATACCGCAAGATTGTCCAGCAAATAAATAAATTAGAAGCTACATATGAGCCTATGTCAGACGAACAACTGATAAGTATGACAGATACATTCAAGGATCGAATCCAATCCGGGGAGAAAATTCAATCGATTATCCCGGACGCGTTTGCTGTTGTACGCGAAGCATCCAAACGGGTTCTTGGTATGCGTCATTTCGATGTCCAACTCATTGGCGGACTTGTACTGACAGAAGGAAACATTGCTGAAATGCCGACAGGCGAAGGGAAAACATTAGTCGCTTCCCTGCCTTCTTATGTGCGTGCACTTGAAGGTAAAGGCGTCCACGTAATTACAGTAAACGACTATCTAGCAAAGCGTGACTATGAACAGATTGGTCAAATTCACCGTTTTCTTGGCCTCACAGTGGGACTGAATGTACCAATGATGCAAGGTCCGGCAAAACAAGCCGCTTACAATGCTGATATTACGTACGGGGTAGGAACTGAATTTGGATTCGACTATTTGCGCGATAATATGGCGCAGCAAGTAGCCCAAAAAGTTCAGCGTCCCTATCATTTCGCCATTATTGATGAAGTCGACAGTATTCTCGTAGATGAGGCAAAAACTCCCCTTATTGTAGCGGGTAAAATGCAAGCGGATGCGGATCTTCATTACATTGCCGCACGTCTTGCAAAACGATTCAAAAAAGGCGTCGATTTTGATTTTGACGATGAAACAAAAGCAACTTCACTTACCGATACAGGAATCGAGAAAGTGGAAAAAGCATTTGGCGTCGATAATTTATACGAATTAGAACATCAAACCCTTTATCATTACATGATTCAATCATTGCGTGCACATGTCATCTTCGAACGTGATGTTGACTATATCGTTAAGGAAGACAAGATTGAACTTGTCGATATGTTTACAGGACGAATTATGGAAGGGCGCACACTTTCCGACGGTCTTCACCAGGCAATCGAAGCAAAAGAAGGTCTGCCAATCACTGAGGAAAACAAAGCACAAGCACAAATTACAATCCAAAACTATTTCCGGATGTATAAAGAACTTTGCGGAATGACCGGTACGGCGAAAACGCAGGAGAAAGAATTCCGCGAAGTGTACGGCATGGAAGTCATTCAAATTCCAACAAACCGCCCACGCGCACGTATTGATTCACCAGACCAAGTATACAAAACAGTTGAGCAAAAATATAAAGCGATGGCAAAAGAAGTCGCTGAGCGCAATAAAAAAGGACAACCGGTTCTCGTCGGTACCACATCCATTTTACAATCGGAAAAAGTGGTCGAGTATTTAGACGAATATAAGCTCAACTACAACTTGCTGAACGCGAAAAGTGTTGCGCAGGAAGTAGATTTAATCTCGCAGGCTGGACAACTCGGTCAAATTACAGTCGCTACAAATATGGCTGGACGAGGAACTGATATTGTACTCGGGGAAAATGTCGAAGAAATCGGCGGACTTTTTGTACTCGGTACTGAAAAGCATGAAAGCCGCCGCGTCGATAACCAGCTACGTGGCCGTTCAGGGCGCCAGGGCGATCATGGTGAGAGCCGTTTCTTCCTTTCTCTTGAGGATGATATGTTCAAACGGTTCGCCAAAGATGAGCTTGAGAAGTTCCTCAAGAAAGTGACGACAAACGAAGACGGTCTCGTGCAGAATCCTGAAGTGGATGAACTGACAGAACGGACGCAGCGCATCGTAGAAGGCGCTCACTATTCGATGCGTGAATACAACTTAAAACTTGACGACGTCATCAACGATCAGCGAGAAGTCGTCTACACGCTTCGTAATAACGTTATGGACCGCGAAGGCATCCTGGATCAATTGAAAACGATGCTTTCTGAAACGGTTGAATTCGTTGTCTTCGATAGTTGTCCTGATGAAGAACCTTCAGTCAACTGGGATTTCGAGCGCATCGAACGCACAATGAACAGCTTGTTATTGGAACCTGTCTCAATTCCGCATACGCTTGAAAAAACGGCAGAAGTGCTAAAACTATATGAAGCACCACTCGCTGATTTATTGAACTTTATTGATTCATTTGCAGACAATGAGCAAATCAATCAGATGATTCCCCAAGTAATGCTATCTCATATTGATGCAATGTGGGTCAAGCATTTGGAAGTTATGACACGCCTCAAGGAAGGCATTGGACTTCGTTCGTACGGACAAGAAGACCCGATGCGTATCTATCAGCGTGAAGGACTGGAACTGTTCGGTCGTCATTACCAAAAACTGCGCCGTAGTATCGCATCTGAAGTTATCGGCTTTATGAAACTCATTATGGAACAACAACAGGAGGCACAACAATGAAACTTTTCTCATTTTTTAAGAAAACCGAAAAAACTGGGTCAGACAGTACAATCGGTTCCGAAGAAATCATTGACGGTGTAAATGCATCGACAAATACCGATGAGGTCGAAACTACGCTTTCTCTTCATCCAGAATGGAAAGTTCCACAGGAGCAAGAGTACGTTTTCCGCTTCCTTTCAAATGAACTTGAACCACTTAAACCGAACCAAATTTCCCTTTCCGGAATCGATATCGACGTCGAGCCCGCAAACGGCAGCTGGCTCGTTAAAGCATTTTTCCGTTCTTCACTTGACCAACAGATTTCTGTCGGATCAGTTGAATTAATGTTGCTTGATGAAGAAGGTAAAACGCTGGCATCCGATGAATTCGATTTGAAAGAACTCGGCGATATCCCGGCACGCAGTGCAAGACCATGGGTGTTCGTCTTCACAAAAGATAATATCTTTGCGGAACAGCCGCCTACGGAAAACTGGAAACTAGCATTCAATGTCCAGTCAATGGTGCCTCATAAACTGGAATTGGAACAAGCATGGGAAGACGGTTTAACGGAAGAGCAAAAAAACGGACTAGAAAAAGTCGTCGAAGGCCTTCCGAAATTAAAACCGCGTGAAGTAAATATTAGCGGATTCCAAGTGAAACAGCAGGATGACGGCGGTATCGCAGCATCTGTATTTATCCGTAACGGTCACTCGAAACAAATCAATATCGAGAAGCTTCCACTTGAACTAATTGATGCATCCGGCGATCTAGTTGCGAGTGGTTCATTTGCTCTAGATCCACTTTCTGTGAAAGCCAACACTTCAAAACCATGGACATTCATCTATCCAAAAGAACTGATTCAAAAAGAAGAGCCTGACTTGTCACGTTGGACAGTTCGTGTACCACAACAAAACGCTTAAAAATAAAAACGAATGTGGCTACTATAGAAGGGATCGTACCCCTTCCTTCTGATCCTCTGAGCATTCGATGCCAGGGGCCTAGACAGCAAATCACTTTATGGTAACCTATTCACAGAATCAGATTATCTAATTTCCTATATATCAATAAAAGGCTGCATATCCAAATCAGTTACTACCTGATTCGGGTATGCAGCCTTTTTTATAAAAAAATTAAAAAATGACAGCGCCAAGTGCCCTCATCAGGACGCTTAGTACTGTCATTTTTTATTTCGCTGAAGCGATTGAGTTCACGCCCGTGATGCGTTTTGCACCTACGTAGCGCGAGCCCCAATAATGAGGATCATTTAACTTATCAACACGTACACCTTTTGATGTCGATGCATGTGAAAACTTACCATCACCTATGTATATGCCAACATGCGAAACCCCTTTGCCTGACGTATTGAAAAATACGAGGTCTCCGGTTTCCAAGTTCGCTTTATTAACAGTTGTACCTGATGCGTGCATGCTAGCTGCTGTACGTGACACGTGGATATCGTTCTGCTTAAAGACGTATGAGACATACCCTGAGCAGTCAAATCCTTTTGTTGTTGTGCCTCCGTAACTATACTTAACCCCTATAAGACTTGTTGCTGTTTTTGAAATAGCAGCCGTTTTAGATGAAGCTTCGGCTTGTCCCGTGAATGGTGCAACTAGTAATAGAAATGACATTGCAATAATCGTAATTGTCGTTTTCATCGTAAATGTAAGTTTCATGTGTTCCCCCAATGGCTTAATTTATCTGAAAAACTATCTGTTACAACCTTAACATGTTTGAAACACCCCTTATATTACAGTTGTGTAACAAGGTCGTTACACAAAACGCAATAAAGTAGTTTTTTGAAACATAATAGCTTTTTCATAAGGTTTATAGTTTATAAGAGAGGGAATTTAGTTATATAACATCTATTTTATGGGAGGCGATTGAAGTGAAACACGAAGATGACTTTTCGGAAGATACGAAAGAAACATTTCTTGAGACACAAGAAAAAGCCGGTCACTGGGTAGGTAACGAACAAATCGAGAAAAAAATTACCGGCCGAAGTTATATCCGCGATCCTTTTCTTGACCCTGCCGCAGGTGATTACGAACCCATTCAAGAAGATAGCCGATTCCATGTATCAGAAGACCGAGAACGGAGTCCCGTTGGAGAAGATAGAATAACGAAAAACAAAGTCCCACCCTCTGACCTCTTAAATGAACAAATCGATGAAGATCAACGAGTATTACTTGAAGAACAGCAACGTGGCGATAAAATTGAAGAAATCCGATCTACTTTTGGTGCATTGGATAAACATAAGTAAATTCACACATGTTGATTAACCAAAAGAACCGGTAAAATAACTTGGGTGTTCTGTGTACAGATGCTTTTGGATCGCTTTAGATGAAAATGACATCTATATCATTACCGAGATTTTTTGATGTATAGGGATGCGACAAAGTCGTATCCCTATACATTTTTTCGGTAATGATATGGTGACCGTTCCTTCGCTACTCTCCAAAGATACAATTTTGGTTGCTCAAATCTTCTCTACTATATATGCTGAAATAAAGACTCCCATCGAATTTGCTGCGGCGCTAGGGGATGCCTCCCGCCCTAAGTAAGGGTGCTGAAAAAGTACGATTTCCTTCAATCCCGTTGATTTCCTTTCCAAGCAGACGCTTTCTTACCTCTAGTCAAGTAATTTCTAAAAAAATTGGTGGGGGAATAAAGAATAGCCCAAGGCAATTGCTTTTCGTTCCAGCGCTCGCTTTCCGCGGGCATGGCTTGAGCCTCCTCGTCCGCTTCGCTCCCTGCGGGGTCTCAAGGCTCATGCTATTCCCGCAGGAGTCGAGCGCTTCCACTACAAGCAACAAGAGAGAAATCAAGAAAGGATAGGAATACGTGGGGTCTCCGCTAGAGAATTTAAGTAGCACAAATAAACCTGACGATTATCTATTTTTTCGAAAGGTCTTCTGTGCTATAGTTTGGATATCCTTATTACGAACTGGTTTGGGCTGCTTCGTAATCAAAAAGGACTCTGTGTTGAATAAGGTGAAATGCGACTTTCAAGAACTTATTCACACAAGCTATGACCGCAACCTTATGAGGTTTCCTCTGAGGTTGCTTTTTTAAATGATCATAATAGTCTACAATGGTATTCTTCGTTCGTTGTCGCAAAGAAATCATGGACATCACCATGAAATATAGGATTTTTCTCAACCTACGGTTCCCTCGCTTATTTATCCGATCCTGGTACTGCAGCTTCCCGGATTGATACCGTTGGATATCAATTCCTGCGTAGGCATTTACCTGTTTCGGATTCTTGAAGCGACGGATATCCCCCAATTCTGCGATAAGCCGGACTGCTGTAGGTGTTCCGATGCCCGGAAAGGATACAAGTACTTGGAAATCTACACGTTCTTTGGAGAGTGCCACCATCTGCTTAATGATTTCATTCTTCTTTTGTCTTAGCTCTGCTATACGGGCTGCGTCTTCTTTTAAGTGCAGGCACCGAACATCGTCCTGTTTGATAGCTGGATACGTGTCTTCTGCGGCAATGAGCAGTTCCATCGTTTTCTCTTCTGCTTTGTGAATCGAGAGGTGCTTATAAGTGGCTTGTTTGATGTTTTTCGCAATTTCTTCCTTTGACTGACCTTTTAGACAATCTGGATGGGGATACAATTGAACCACATTTAAAAACAAGACCGACCTTTTGGAGAACACCTTTTCCAGTGCTGGAAAACTCAGCTGTAGAAAGGCGTGTAATCGATTCGCATACTGCTGAATCTCTTTCTCGACATCGTCGTAGTAACGCCCCAACGCACGCATTTGTTCAAAGTAGGCCTCCTGGACATACGTTTCTTCACGGTCAACCTTAAAATGGGACTTGGCTAACTCATGTGCGTCACTAATGTCTGTCTTATTTCTGCGCATAGAGGCCATTTGCAGCTTCGCTTGTAGGGGATTTAGCCTTTTGTATGGATAACATTCCTCCTTAAGAAAGCGTTCCAGTCCTTGTGAGTAGACCCCGGTAGCTTCAAACACGATCTCAGGTGTTCTGCCAGATTGTTCTTTCAAATTGTTCAACTTCTCTTTTAGCCACATGAACCCAGTGACTGTATGTTCCATTTCGCCCTCGAATCGGCAATGTTGATTGTGATCGTACACCACCATTGTACTTTTTCCCATACTCACGTCAAAAGCAACTACATTATTCATCCTACATCCTCCTCTTATGTTTCATAGAAGCCTTCACATTGCCTTATCGATTCCACTTTCTTATACACGATCTCGAAGATCCAACATACTAAACTGATTCAAATAAGGATGTGAAGTGAGTCGGTTTCCTTATACGAATTCAAAGATTCCAGCGTCCGCACGACTTCGCTTCACTTCTACCATAAAAAATAGTAGCACAAACCATGGCCATGGTTTGTGCTACTAATGTTAGTATGTTTCCGCGGGCACAGCTTCAGCCAATCGAACTACGAAGGGTTCGATTGGCCGTATTTCTGCGTTTTTGGAAAAAATTAAGGCATCATTTCCTCGTGCTCCCAACGCTAACGCTTTTCCTGCGGAGTCGCCGCTCTCCATTACAATCAACTAGTTCTTACTAAAAAAAGAACTTTTTCAGTGGCTTCCCCTAAGCCAAGCAGCTTTGCCGCCATTCTTATAGCTTCGGCTCCCCCTGAATATGCGCCTTCGCTCATTTTATACACCAGATTCAATAGTTCAACATATATAATTAGATTCAAGAAAGACTCACTTCAGTTTGCAGATCTCATCACAGATAACGAAATGCTCTTTCTCGCATAGACAATCCAGCGAAGGCGCGACTTCGTGGTAGCCGGAGCGATAAGACTGAAAGTGCTTTCCTTTCCGGCTTATCGTGGGAGGCATCCACAAAGCGCCGAAGCGGTATTAGCAGGATTTCTAATGCATCCCTCATGTATTGGAACATTCGTTGATCACATTCAATCGATTTATGGCACGCCTGGTTGCAGGTCTCATCCCCGAAAACGAAATGCGCTTTCTCAACTTGACCATCCAGCGAAGGCGCGTCTTCATGGGAGGCATCCACAAGCGCCAAAGCGTGTACCCTGGGAAACACTTTGTTCATTCTATAATAATGGACATTTTTTTAGCTTAAAAAAACTAGTGCGGTAGCTCAAGCGGTATTCAATGAAATCTTTAACTAAGCGTACCAATTTAAATAAAGGTGAGTGCCTACTAACTGTAGGCACTCACCTTTATTTTTTTCTTCATTAAATTTCAAGATCCGTAATGACAGTTACATCATCATGGCGAAGCAATTTCGTAATCGGCCATTCAACAGTAACATCGCCTTCAAGCAATTTCGTAATCGCTGCGCGTTTTTTCTCACCAAATGCAAGTAAAACCAGCTTTTTCGCACCGAGAATCGAGCTGATTCCCATTGTTAAAGCCGTTTCTGGAATCTTTTCATCATTTTCAAAGTACTGGCTATTCACACCCAATGTCGATTCAGTTAAACGTGCTACATGAGTGACTGAATCAAAAGATGTCCCCGGTTCATTGAAAGCGATATGCCCATTCTCCCCTACTCCAAGCAATTGGAGGTCGAGTGGATACTCTTGTAAAAGTTCTTCATAAGCTTCACATTCTTCCGCCAAATCTTCCGCCATGCCGTCTGGAATATTCGTTTTTCTAAATTCCTTTTTATCAAAAAGATGTTCATTCATAAAATAGGCATAGCTATTCGGGCTCGATGCCGGGATTCCAATATATTCATCCAAGTTAAAAGTAACAATATTTGTAAAGTCAAGATCTGATTCGATCCATTTATCGTAAATAGGCACCATCGTACTTCCCGTCGCCAAGCCAAGAACGTTTAGACGTCCACTTTCAAGTTCATCTTTAATAATTTCATAAACCTGCTCAGCGCCTTGTGTGGGGCTTTCAACTTTTATAAGTTTTAGATTTTTCATATGGATCAACCAACTTTCATTAAGATTTTGCTCTCGCTTAATTGTAATTTCTTGAAACAGTCTGGTCAACTTTAAGGGAATTCAACATGGCGATTACCTGATTAATTCTTGTACATTCCATGTCACTGAAACTTTACTCTATACAACCGACAATAGATTTCGTCAAAAGTATGAAGAATGCGTGACCAATTTGTGACATCAGACCCCCTATCTAAAGGCATAGGGTTTTCCCTAATTCCCATAATACTCCTTGTGACTATGATAAAGGTAAGACGACGAATTCACTTCGCCGCGAAAAGGAGGTGCACCAATGGGAAAAGGAAATCCAAAGCAACATCAGCCCAGTCATCATGATTCTTCCTCTAATTTGAAAGGGACTTTCATTGCTGTCATGTTGTTAGGTGTTTTTATTCTGGTAGCTTGGTTCGGTTTTTATGCACTATTTCTATCTAGATAATACTTACGTGAGGAGGGATACATATGAATTTGCATAAGTTTGAAAAGATTTGGCTTGTTTTCGGAATGGCTTCACTTGTCCTATTCCTACTTATTATCGGCTTTGCTGCTTTCTGGAAAGGAACTCATCCGCAAAGTCATATTGAAACAATCGATCCACAAAATGTTGAAGCACATGACGCATTTAAGCCTGAAAATCTAGGTATCCGTGAAGTGGCTGATGGCAAATACATCGTCAATATTGTCGCTTCAGCATTCAACTATGATTTCGGCAAGGACAAAGAAGGCAATACTGTTAAAACGATTCGCGTACCAAAAGGTTCCACTGTTCTTTATCAAATTACAACAAAAGATGTTGTCCATGGCTTCCAAGTGGCTGGAACAAATGTCAACATGATGGTCGAACCTGGTCATATCAGCCGATATGAAACGGTTATGAAAAATGCGGGCGAATTCACGATTGTCTGCAACGAGTACTGCGGCATCGGTCACCACCAGATGTACGGAACAGTGGAGGTGTATGAATAATGACTACAAATCAATTACCGCTTTCTAAAAAGGATTCCAGATTATATATGGCATTTATGTACGTGACTTATATAGCCCTCCTTGTGGGAGGCCTGATGGGACTATTACAAACACTCGCGCGATCCGGCAAATACACATTGCCTTTCAACATCAATTACTATACAATCCTGACTGTCCACGGCGTCATTCTCGGTCTCGTTTTGACAACTTTCTTCATCATCGGATTTCAGTTTTCGCTCATGGGAAAAACAGTTGGTATCTCGGATAAACAAAGGAAAATTGCCTGGCTATCATTCTGGGTTATGGTCGTTGGGACCGTTATGGCAGCGACTACGATTCTTGTAGGAGAAGCATCCGTATTGTATACGTTCTATGCACCACTGCGAGCACATCCTGCATTTTACTTTGGCCTCGCTTTCGTTATTATTGGCAGCTGGATTGCAGCGTTCGTCAACTTCCGTCAGCTCTATGTATGGAAGAAAGCACATAAAGGCGAGAAATCACCATTACTTGCATTCATGGTTACAATCAATATGCTGATGTGGTTCATTGCTACCATCGGGGTGGCAACATCTGTCATCATCCAGTTCATCCCCTGGTCACTGGGCTATGCTGAAACGATTAACGTTCTGCTGAGTCGGACATTATTTTGGTATTTTGGACATCCGCTCGTTTATTTCTGGCTACTCCCTGCTTACATGGCATGGTATGTCATTATTCCTAAAATCATTGGCGGGAAGCTATTCAGCGATTCACTTGCAAGAATGGCCTTCATTCTGTTGCTGATGTTTTCAATTCCCGTCGGATTTCATCACCAGTTAACAGAACCGGGTATTGATCCGACATGGAAATTCATTCAAGTTGTGCTGACATTCATGGTTGTTATTCCCTCATTGATGACAGCATTCTCGATTTTCGCTACATTTGAACTAACAGGTCGTAAGAAAGGGTATAAGAGCCTCTTCGGCTGGTTTAGGAAGCTTCCTTGGAAAGATGTCCGCTTCCTTGCTCCGTTCATCGGAATGGTGGCATTCATTCCCGGAGGTGCCGGTGGTATCGTTAATGCTTCCCACCAGATGAATGCACTTGTTCATAATACAATATGGATTACGGGGCATTTCCATTTAACTGCAGCAACGACAGTTATTCTTACGTTTTTCGGGATTACGTATTGGCTTGTCCCGCATTTGACAGGCAGAAGACTGACACCGAAGTTGAATAAACTCGGAATCATCCAGACCTTTATCTGGACGATCGGTATGACAATCATGTCAGGTGCCATGCATATCCAAGGATTACTCGGCGGACCACGTCGATCTAACTTCTCTGAGTATGCGGGCGGCGAACAAGTTGCAACGTGGATTAATTACCAAATTGCACAGGCAGTCGGGGGAACGATCCTTTTCATCGGAATTATCTTGATGGTCTACATTTTCATTCAGCTGACGTTCTTTGCACCGCGCGGCGTTGAAGAATTCCCGATTGCTGAAGAGGAAGTAAATGCAGAACCGACACCTAAGATTCTTGAAAACTGGTATTTGTGGATTGCGATTACGATTGGTCTGATTCTATTCGCTTATACGATTCCCGTAATCGATATACTGAAACATTCACCGCCAGGTTCACCGCCATTTGACTGGCCGATTGGCAGATGATCATGTAACTGAAACAGCCCTATTTTCTAAATTTCCCCAGATGATTGGGGCTGTTTTTCGGAGTTAGTCATGGCTCCTCTACAGTTGGTCATAACAATCCACAAATCTATCAGGGCAAACCCTAATTTAGTTATCCCCATTAAGAAAAGAGCAAGCGCCTTGGTAGAGGCGCTGGAGCTAGACAATGCTCCAGATTGAAAAACGTATACTTTCTTATCTCTATAAAAAGAGCCTTCCACCGGATTACATTCCCGGCAGAAAGCTCTTTTTATTTCAATCTTTTATTTATAAGTTGTTTGCAACTCGTTCAACTGCAGCTGCTACATTGTGGTGGACATTTGGATCGAGCGGATGCGGAACGAGATCGCCCGGTTTTGTGCTTTCGACAATTGCTAGTGCTGCAGCGATCAACATTGGATATGTAATTTCCTTTGCATGCGCATTGAGCGCCCCCCGGAAAATACCTGGGAATCCAAGGATATTGTTGACGAGACGGCCATCTGCCGCAAATGCCGCGCCCGCCGCAAGTGCGTCTTCCGGTGCAATTTCTGCGTTCGGATTAGACAAGGCCAAGATGATTTGTCCCTTGCGTACCAACTCTGGTTTGATAAGCCCAGCAACCCCTGTTGTCGCTACAATAATGTCGCATGTTGCCATCAATTCTTCAAGAGAATCAACGATGGTGCCGCCATGGCTGGCAAGTCTCTCCCGCGCAACTTCATTGCGATCGATACCGCGCATCTCCTTCACACCATATGCCATGAGCATACGGCTGATTGCTAGACCCGCTGCACCAAGACCAATTTGTCCGACAACCGCATCTGAAAGCTTAACATTCGTCTGTCGACATGCGGATATGACAGAAGCCAGCGTGACAACAGCTGTACCGTGCTGGTCATCGTGCATAACAGGAATTGACAGCTCTGCTTTTAGCCGTTCTTCAATTTCGAAACAATGCGGTGAACCGATGTCTTCTAGCAATATACCGCCGAATCCTTGATGAATATGTTTTATTGTTTCAACAACCTCATCCGGATCACTCGTATTAAGCAAAATAGGAATACCGCTAATCCCAGCAAATTGATCGAATAAGACAGCCTTTCCTTCCATTACAGGCATTCCAGCGACGGGTCCGATATTCCCTAGACCTAAAATTGCAGTACCATCTGTTACGATTGCAACGGTGTTTGATATTCCCGTGAAATATTTTGCCTGTTCCGGATCATTTTTGATAACTTCACAGACGTTCGCTACGCCTGGTGTGTAGACGCGACGCAGATCGCCAAGCGAACGGATTTCCATGCGGCCTTTCATATGAATCTTTCCGCCTTCATGTGCTTGCAATACATCATCCGTTACAGCATGGACGCTAATTCCTTCGCCAATTTGGTTGACAGCGTCCACAATCTGCATCAAATGCTCTTCACTTACACATTGAATTGAAATATCTCGTATCGTTGATAATGTTCCAACTTTTATAGTCTGAATATCACCAATATCTCCATCTAATTGCCCGATAGCTAACGCGACTTTCGCGAAATTCCCCGGCACCGAAGGCGTCTCGATGATTAGATTACGCATGAATTGAACTTGTTCCATTTTAAAACCTCCTGATTATACTACCCTTGCATCATTTTACACGGTTAAGACCAGGTCGTAAATGATTTACTTTCTTATATTAAGAAAAGCGCAATCTAGCACATGAAGTGGGAAATTACGGCATCTATTCTTCAATTGTACTTGCCTATTTTACAGGCAAGTACAACTTCTCTTCCCCTATGAACAATGCCATTAGTCTATTTATTTCTTCAATGGGCAACGGTTTGCTAAAATAAAAGCCTTGGATATCATCACACCCCATTGCTCTCAAACTATTCCACTGTTCTTCCGTTTCAACACCTTCTGCAATTGTACGAAGACCTAGGCTTTGTGCAAGACTGATAATTGTTTGAATGATAGCAGTACTCTTTGGATCTTCATCCAACGTGCTAATAAATTGACGATCAATTTTAATTTCTTGGATGGGGAAATGCTGCAAGTAAATGAAAGCAGAATAGCCTGTCCCAAAATCATCAATTGAAATTGCAAAACCACAATCGCTCAGTTTATGAATCCGTTTTTTTACCGCAACATGATCTTCTAGCGCGACATTTTCCGTTATTTCCAAAATAAGTTTTTGCGGATCGACACCAGTCTCATCTGCATATCTCATCAAACAAGCTGGAAGTTTAGGATGAAGAAAATGCCGTGGCGATAAGTTGATAGAAACTGTGAAATGTCCTTGTCCCTGCTCTTTCCAGATGGCTAATTGATTAAATGCTTCTTTAATGACCCATTCACCGATTGGCGTTATAAGCCCAGTGGATTCGGCAAGTTCGATGAAATCTCCCGGGAAGATTAATCCGCGTTCCGGATGTTGCCATCTAATAAGCGCCTCAAATCCAATTACTTCTCCAGAATTGCAATTAACTTGAGGTTGATAAAACAGCCTGAACTCATTGAAATCCAGTCCTTTTCTCAAATTCATTTCGGATAGCATTGTTTCTTTCATGGATTTCCTCATGCCCGTTTTATAGACACCCCGTGCTTTACGGGGTGACTTGTTCCGCCCCATCCCGAGTGCCATCTGGGCTGCTTGTAAGCCTTCCTTCACATTACTAACATGATCGGGAAAATACGACACACCGTAGCTGAATGTCATATACACTTCCTGTCCACCAATATCCATCGGTTCCCGCAGTACTTGGGCGACGAAATCCAAGTTCATTTCGCGCGTCGCCCGATTCCCTGTATATGGATAAAAAATAATGAAATGGTCGAAGCCAATACGGCCGGTTAACGCCGGTTCAGGAAACAAGAATTGCAGTCGCTCTGCAGTTTTCTTCAGTACTTGCTCACCGCCGTCATAACCAAGCGCCCCTTGCACTTCCGTAAACTGATCGAGGACCATATATATAAAAATACCGCGCTCTTTTCCAGTCAAAGACTGTAATTGTTGTGTCGCTTTTTCTGTGAATGAATGCTGATTGTCAAGTCCTGTCAGGGTGTCAGTGAATGCGAGTTTATGCACATGCTCTTCCACTTCAAGCCGGTAAAGCCGGTCAAACAAGAAGGCAAGCATATCGGCCAGTGATGCAATGACAACTTTATCAAACGTTGTCCACGAACGTTTTTTTTCTGTTTCGCAACAAAGCACACCGCCGATTCCTCTACTTAAAAGGATTGAGGCATCTAAAATTGAACTAATGGGTATCTGTTCTTTAAAATATGCCTTTTCAAAATCACGCGTAGCTTGATTCGCCATTACATCTTCCACCGCTAATGTTCGCTCACGCTGAATCGCTTCAAAATAGGAAGGGACATCCGTTTGCAATAGAACGTCGCCTGACGCCTGATTCGAAGTCTGGTGATCACAAATCATTTGAGCAGTTAATGATGTCCTGTCCTCATTAAATAACCAAATACTTACCCGATTGCACTGCATCACTTCTAGAATTCGGTTACATGTTTCTTCTAGAATGGGTTTAATTGAATCACTTGTCAGCTTTAATTGTTTTGCCTGCGAAAAAAGTAATTGCTGTTGTTCATGAAGTTCTTCTAATACCGAATTTGCCGACTCAATTGACATCTCAATAGAACGTTCCATATGTTCCCCTCCTTTTCAAATGCGACCAATATCTTACTTTGACTATGATTAAAGTATCTATTTAATAGAAAACAGTTCCCATTCAATACATCCCGAATCAAGAACTGTCTTACTATATATGTTGAAATAAAGAATCCCATTGAACCCACTGCGGCGCTAGGGGATGCCTCCCGCCATAAGCCAAGCAGCTTCGCCGCTAGTCTTATGTCTTCGGCTGCCCCTTGTAAGGCGCCTACGCTGTACTCATTTGTTCAACGTATATAAGACTGAATCTTATTGCCTTTTTTAGCTCAAGTCCCGGTTTTCTTCGATTGCAAACCGATTCACAGATGTTTCCAATGCTTCAGAAAGTGTTGATAGCTCACTGGCAGCTTCTCTCATCGCTTCGACTTGGAAAGACGTCTGTTCGGCAGATGCTGTCGTTTGTTGAACTCCTGCCGCAGACTGCTCGGCGATTGAAGCGACTTCAGTCACACCACTTGTCAATTTGCCGCCGATTTCCTCAAGATGATCTAGATCTTCAGACATTTCAGCCGTCAATTTATTCATTTCGGAAGCAAGTTTTGAAATTTCTTCAAAGACAACGCCTGTATCAAGCACTTTCTGCTTTCCATCAGTAACACTTTGATAGCCGCTTTCAAGAGCTTTTACTGCATGTGAAGATCCTGCTTGAACAGCGTTGACAATTGTTGTAATTTCACTAACAGAATTCGCAACCTGTTCCGCAAGCTTTTTCACTTCATCTGCAACGACAGCGAAGCCTTTTCCATGCTCACCTGCTCGTGCTGCTTCAATTGCCGCATTAAGCGCAAGCAGGTTCGTTTGTGCAGCAATTTCACTAATGACCGTTACGAGTGACGAAATCTCCTTCGTCTGATTATCCAGCTGTTTAATTGTTTCAACGGACTCAGTGACTACTCCATAAATTTCATTCATCTGGTGAACGGAACTATCCATCATTTCGTTTCCACTCACTGTCCGCTGTAAAATTGCTCGTGAAGATTCTACAACTTGTCCACCGGCTTCGTTTGCATGTTGAACTTCCTCAAAAAAAGTACCGACCATTTCCGCCATATTCGAAGCAGTATTCGCCTGTGCTTCAGATCCAGCAGCGAGTTGCTCCATCGTTGCTGCGATTTGATTTGTGGAGTCACTTACAATCTCTGACGTATCGGATAAATTTGTACTTCTATTATTCACTTGACGTGAAATCGTTAAGGTATCAGCTAAAATACGCTGCATTTCTTCTCTCATTTTATTAATAGAATGGATTTGTTGTCCAACTTCGTCTTTCAGTTTTGTTACAAGAGGAGGATCGTTCAAAACCCCTTCTGACATCCGTTCCATTCTGCGGGAAACCGCTATGACCGGTCTAGAAATGCTTCGTGCCATATAAAAACTAATTAGGATGGCTAGTAAAATAACTACAATCATTATGGCGAAGTTTACCTGTTGTATTTTTTTACCTTTTTCCACATTCTTAGTTCCATCACTCATGATTCTATCTTGTCTTGATATCGCAAGGGCATCGAACCCTTCCATCAATTCATTTGCAAGCGGCTCTGCAATTTCATGGTCAAGACGCTCAGCTTCCTCTTGTTTCCCAGCTTTGACAGCTGGAAAAACCTGATTCGTCAACGTTTCTCGCCATTCGATACTATTGGCGATTAACCCCCTTACTTCCTCCGAGTTAGTATTCTGTTCAAGTTCATCCTGAAGGGTCACACTTACTTCCGTTAATCGGTTGAACTCTTCGATATATTTATTATCCCCATACATGATATAACCCCTTGACATAGCTACCCGCTCCGCTATATTGAAAGCTAGCCTTGAATCAGTAATAAGCATCGGTAATTGCTCATTACTGATGTCATTTGATGTTTCAACAAGACCCTTGATTCCTGTGGCTCCATTCAGACCCAGCAACGTTGCAAGAATCACGACCACTCCGAAGCCTGCCCATATTTTTGCTCGAATTGTTTTCACTACTTCATCCTCCTACTATTCACTTCTATATTACAAAGCAGTTTTCTAAAAATGGAAATGGATACATAGTTTGTCGAAAAAGAAACTATTATAAAGATTATAGCATGGTTTTTGTAGATTAATAGACAGTTTGAACTACTTTCATTCATAATATTCGTTAATCCTCTCTATATCCATAGAACTATCGAATTTATTAGACGATTGCTCCTTTTTTCGGTTATAATGAATAGTGGCACGTTACGTAATATCATTCTCTCAAGGAGTTGCAGTTTACTTGTCTTTACAGAAAAATTTTATCATTGGGCTTATGCTCTTTGCATTGTTCCTTGGCGCGGGCAATATTATCTTCCCTCCGCTTCTCGGACAAATGGCTGGAGATGAGCTTTTCATCGCTATGATTGGGTTCCTAATCACGGGAGTCGGATTACCTCTAATTGCTGTTCTCGCCATTGCCAATGCAGGAGGCGGCTTGGAAACCATTGCAAGTCGTGTCAATCCTTATTTTGGAATTGCTTTTACAATGATTGTTTATATGGCAATTGGTCCATTCTTCGGCATTCCACGAACAGCTACCGTTTCATATGAAATCGGTGTGATTCCGTTTCTGCCTGATAGCATATCCGGCTCAAACTGGCCTCTTGCGTTGTTCACGATTGTCTTCTTTATCATCACGGTGGTGCTTGCTCTAAATCCTGCGAAACTTGTCGATCGAATAGGTAAAGTGTTGACACCTGTCTTATTCCTAGTTATTGGGGCACTCGCTGTGAAGAGTATTGTGTCGCCGATAGGAGATATCGGACAAGCACAAGACGAGTTTGCGGCGCAACCGTTTTTCCGCAGCTTTGTTGAAGGGTATTTGACGATGGATGTCATTGCGGCACTTGTTTTCGGCATCGTTGTTATTAATGCGCTAAAAGCAGAAGGTGTAACAGAAAGCCGTGCTGTCATGAAAGCAATGGTTTTTGCTGGACTGGTCGCGGCTACCGGGCTTGCACTTGTTTACGTTTCACTTGGTTACATCGGAGCGACAAGCGTCGACGTTATTGGTTTACAGGACAATGGAGGCGCAGTTCTCGCACTTGCATCGACTGTTTTATACGGTCCATATGGAACAATGATTCTCGCGATGACGATTATTTTCGCTTGTCTGACGACGTCGATTGGTCTTGTTTCAGCATGTGCACAGTATTTTGAACATGTTTTCCCGCGTAATTCATATAAGACTTATGTATTCATTTTCGCAGGGTTCAGTGCAATTATCGCGAACGTTGGATTGACACAACTTATTTCAATTTCAATTCCAGTTTTGCTCGCGATTTATCCGCTCGCTATTGTGCTGATGCTGATGTCATTCATCGACAAGTCATTTGGCAGAAAGCCGATTGTCTATATCTTGGCGCTTCTTGCAACTGCTTTTGTTAGTATCTTTGACGGATTAAAAGGAGCCGGTATCGATATTAAGCCTGTCAATGATGTGCTTGCTTATCTCCCGCTCTATGAACAGCAAATTGGGTGGCTTGTGCCTGCGATTGTCGGTGCACTTGTTGGTGTAATTCTGAGCCCATTATTTAAGAAAAGAGTTTAATTCTCAGAAAGTTTCAGCTTTTCTTTCCAGTTTCAGTTATACTGAATGAGCATTCAGTATGATGGAGGGTTGTCCAGTGAAGATACATTTTGATGAGATGACAATGACGGCAATTTGGCTTAAAATCGATGAAAAGTTAAACGAGGAACCGGATCCGATTAAAGGAATGACTGTCACCTATTCATTCAACCTAGCCGGTGAAGATGGCGGCCTATACGGCTTAGCGCTAGCAGATGGCAAAGCCGTTACGCTTATCGGTGATCCCGGGGAAGTTGATTGTGCATTGGCGATGAGTGTGAAAGACTTTAAAAAGCTTCTTGCCGGCAACTTGAATTCGACCACTGCCTTTATGATGGGTAAACTCAAAGTTAAAGGCAATATTGGTCTCGCATTAAAACTAGAAGGTTTATTGAAACAGTATTCGTTTTGATTAAGAAAAGCGCAAGCGCCTTGGTAGACCCGAAAGGCATAAGTCGATAAATGAAGGCAGTCTAAGATCGCGACGTCCTGTCGCAACAAGGAGGGATGAAGTTCAATCCCTCCCTACTGCATACCTGCATCCTTGCAGGCACGACGTGGCGCTCTTCGCCACATAGCTAGATTGCTTATGACCCGAGCGGCTGGCGCCTGGAGCTAGACACTGCTCCAAGTTGAAAAACGTCTACTTTCTTACCTTTGAACAAAAGTGCAAGGCGCCTGCAAGGTGAACACAGCCTAAGTCAGCTGGTGTCTAGACGTGTATTATCACGATTCCCATATTATCTTAAGGTCGAGAAATTCATAATTTCCAATGTAACAAAATGTACCGGCTTCCGTATAAAACGGGGGCCGGTTTTTATATTCCTATAGAATCATCTGATATGTTGAGAGAAAGAATCTCATCTGTTCAAAATATCTAGCGATTTATTGCTGAGGATTCCTTACTAACCTCCAGCTCTCTATCCGTCATCCATTTTAGCGTTGCTTTTATTCCATCACTATACGATGTTGCAGGTACTGGACCGATACTAATTTCGTATTTCTAACCATTAAATGCATAAAGAATATCCACAGGCGCAAATCATATCTAATTAAAACGTAATTTCTATCCTATTTCGACAATTAACCGTATAATACGAGGAAACCTCTATAAGGGAGTTAATTAAATGAGCCTGACTAAAGAACAACTACAAAAACAAATCCTTGCATCGCAACGGAAGCAACGGGCAGATTTCATCTTACGCAATGCACAGGTTGCAGATGTTTTTTCGTTGCGTTGGATTAGAGCTGATATCGTCATAACAAACGGGGTAATTGTGGCTGTTGACGAGCACGGATTGTTTGAAGCCACTCAAGAGGAAGATGCAACTGGACAGTTTGTCATCCCAGGGTTAATTGACGGGCATATTCATATCGAATCATCGCTCGTGACCCCTTCTGAATTTAGTCGCGTCATGCTTCCTCATGGGGTAACAGCTGTCATTACAGATCCCCATGAGATCGCAAATGTTGCCGGGGCTGAAGGGATTCAATTTATGATTGATGACGCAGCATCGTGCGAAATGGATATTTTCGTTATGCTTCCTTCAAGCGTCCCTGCAACACCGTTTGAGCATGCCGGCGCGGTTCTGAGAGCTTCAGATTTACAACCCTTTTTAGCAAATGTATCCGTCTTAGGTTTGGCAGAAGTGATGGATTTCCCGTCTGTCCTGAATGCAGAATCCGAAATCATCGATAAGTTACTCATGGCGCGCGAAGCAAATGTGATGATCGACGGACACTGTGCAGGCCTTAATTCAGATCAGATTCGGGGCTACCGCGCTGCTAGTATTCATACTGATCATGAATGCGTCACGGCAGAAGAAGCGTTGGACCGTGTTTCTCAAGGGATGCATGTGCTAATTCGCGAAGGTTCCGCCGCAAAAAACTTGCGCGCGTTACTTCCTGCTGTCACGCCTCAAAATGCACGCCGATTTCTATTTTGCACAGACGATAAGCATTTGGACGAGTTGTTGGAAGAAGGCAGTATCGATTACGCCATCCGTCTTGCGATTCAAGAAGGGATGGACCCGCTCCAAGCGATTCAGCTCGCGACCATTAACGCTGCGGAATGCTATCGTTTAGACAATAGAGGTGCGATTGCCCCGGGATTCGTTGCTGACTTGGTTCTGATTGATGATATAGCAAGTTTTCGTGCGCAGTCAGTTTGGAAAAATGGCGTTAAAGTTGCGGAAAACGGGCAAATGCTTAGTTTAAGAGATGAGAAAAGTCCCCCCTCATCACGCATCACGAAAACCGTTCATCTTCCCGAATTAACAGTGGATGACTTTGCTATACCGTTTACGAATGAAGGGCTCGCTCATGTTATGGAAATCATTCCAAATCAGTTGATGACCTATAAGAAAGTGCTGCAAGTACCTGTTGAAAGCGGACTTTTCAAGCAAGATAGTCAGCAGGATTTATTAAAATTAGCCGTCATTGAACGCCATCATGGACTTGGAACTATCGGTCTTGGCATTGTCAATGGTTTTGGATTACGGCGTGGGGCTGTCGCCACAACCGTTGCACATGACTCCCATAATGTCATTGTTCTTGGAGTCAGTGATGAAGATATGCTGATTGCTGCAGAAGAATTGCAACGCATGCAAGGCGGATTTGTCATCGTCAATGAAGGGAAAGTGCTCGCTTCACTCGCATTGCCGATTGCTGGGTTAATGACAGATCGTCCTGCAGTGGAAACTACTGCAAATTTACACAAGTTGCACAATGCATTGCATGAACTTCATCCAGACTTAGACTTTCATTTATTTTTAACATTATCCTTCTTAAGTCTCCCAGTCATTCCTGAACTGAAATTGACGGATACTGGATTATTTGATGTTAATGAATTTCGTCATATTTCGATTCAGGCGGACTAAAAATTAGAGGGCATCGCCAGGAGTTATTTCTCGACTCATGGCGATGCCTTTTTTAATTACTATATACGGGATTCTGTTGAATTAAATGTATTCATCTATTTATATCAATTGGCATAAAAACACTCCGCAATATACTTGTAATCACTTTGTAATATAAATGTAATTTAACAGTCTATTGTTCTAGTTCTATTAATCCGATAGAATAGATATATAGAACTGTTTGTCGTGGAGAGGGGAAAATAGATGCAAAAGAGAGCTTTTTCGGTGCTGGCGACATTTGCCCTTGCGACGTTTATCTCAGTCGGGAGTGCAGATGCAGCAACTGAATCATACACCGTCAAGCCGGGGGATACACTATGGAAAATCGCTTCGCAGCATAAATTGACCGTTGACGAATTGAAAAGCTTAAACAGTCTTGCTTCTGATTCGATTAAAACCAATCAAAAATTGACCGTTTCCTCAAAAGAAGTCGTTAGTCAGCAATCAGTAGCAAAAAAACCAAATGCAAAAGTTGGAACTGTTGTAAAAGAAACATCGTCCACTAACTCTTGGAAGAATGCGGTTGCCACAACAGTGAAGCCAAAGGAACCGACACTTTCCTCTAAAAAGATCTTAACCAACGCTGTCGAAACTTCACTTCCACTTTTAGGCACACCTTACGTTTGGGCGGGTACAACTACGGAAGGCTTTGACTGCAGCGGATTTATTCATTACGTCTTTAGCCAAGCAGGACTAAAAATGCCAAGACTCGACACTATTGGAATGCATACTAATTCTTTTAATGTGGACGAGCCAATGCCAGGCGATTTAGTGTTTTTCCAAAATACATACCGCAGCGGCATCTCACACGCTGGAATTTATTTGGGTGATGGGAACTTCATTCACGCAGCTACGCAAAAAGTCGAGATCTCCTCAATTAATTCGATTTACTGGAAGGATAAATTCACAGCTTTCAAGCGCTTCAATCAGCTTAACTGATACCAACAGCTTTCCCCAACCTTGGGGAAGCTGTTTTTTTGCATTAATAGCTTCTGTTTAGGGAGTTCGTCAGAGTCCAAGCGCAATCCTCAAACTTCTTCTCCCCCTAAAATTCTATCTATTCCGCGAGACGATTATAAGCTATAATTGAATATACACATGTAAAGACACCTTGTTTTATGTTGTGTCGCTCTGGGCATTCGCCTCATACGATAAGAAAAGCGCTGGAGCTAGACACTGCTCCAGGTTCAAAAACTTATACTTTCTTATCTTTTAAAAAAACAGAAATAAAGGGGGAAATAATTCATGAAGAAAAACAGTATGTGGTCACTTAATTTCACGACTGCCGCTCTAGTTCTTATTCCAGCAGCAATCGGCATCAACTATCTAGGAAAATTGTTCGCGGGTCTACTTAAATTGCCACTATGGCTCGACTCAATTGGTACAGTGCTTGCCAGTATGTTAGCGGGTCCAATTATCGGTGCCATTGCGGGGATTGTGAATAATATTATTTACGGTTTTACAGCCGATCCGATTTCTTTTGTCTATGCGATTACATCCGCGGTCATCGGTCTTATCGTCGGAATTATGGCATATAAAGGGTGGATTGCAAACGTTGGAAAAGCACTTGTACTTGGACTCGTTGTCGGTTTAATCGCTGCTACTGTCTCGACTCCGCTTAATATCATGTTTTGGGGTGGACAAACGGGGAACATTTGGGGTGATGCACTTTTTGCAACAATGATGACACAAGATCTACCGCTTTGGTTTGCATCTTTCGCAGACAGTGTCGTTGTCGATGTTCCTGACAAAATGGCAACCGTACTCATTAGTTTCCTTATTTTTAAAGGACTGCCGAAGAATTTGACAAATATGTACGACAATCGTTCAGAAATCGAACGACTTTAAAAGGCTGCAAAGGAGGATTTCCGTGAAAAACATGACACTGTATGTAAATAAGGATTCGGTCATCCATGACGTTGATCCACTTACAAAGCTTTTATTCGTCTTTATATCGATTGCATTGACGTATATCCTGCCGACTCATTTATTTATCATCTGTGTCTTGGCATTTACACTCCTTCTACTCCTTACCGGTAAAGTGTTCAAGTACATTTTACCGGTTATTGGTGTTAGCCTGCTGTTGATTATTTCTATTATCATCGTTCAAGGTTTCTTTCATCCGGACCGGGCGACGATTCTTTTTGAAATTGGTTCTCTTCCTATCTATAAGGAGGGATTCGCATTCGCTTTGCTCCTCACCCTCCGTATCATTAATATGGTGTGTGCGTTCGGTGTCCTTATCTTAACAACGAAACCGGATAATCTTGTCGAATCGCTTATTAATAAAGGAATGTCTCCTAAAATCGGCTATGTTTTTCTGTCAGTTTTGCAGATTATCCCGCAAATGATAGCCATGACCGGTAAAATTACCGATGCACAGCGAGCCCGTGGAATGGAAACAGAAGGTAAATTACTGACGCGCATCAAGTCATTTATCCCGCTTCTCGGTCCAGTTATCCTTAATTCATTGAACGATACGCGTGAAAGGTCTATCGCACTTGAAATACGCGGATTCAATGCAAAGGGAACGAAAACATTTGTAAATGAATCCTTTCATTATAAATACGGCCTCATCTTGAAAATCATACTTGTTATCCTATTAATTGCCGCTATAGTCTGGAGGATTGTTTCATGAATAGTATCCGTGTTAAAAATCTGAAATATAAATATCCGAACACCGATACGTTTGCGCTTGACGGCATTTCTTTCACAATTGAAAAAGGTGAATTCATCGGTATTGCAGGTATGAATACTGCCGGTAAAACCACCCTTTGCTATGCACTCAGCGGGTTGGTTCCCCACTTTTTCAAAGGCGCATACGGCGGAGATGTTTTCATTAACGACATGGACGTACTTGGACACGAAATCAGTGCGATTACAGCGAAAGTTGGGCTTGTTTTTGAAAACCCTTTTTCCCAAATGACCGGCGCTAAATTTACGGTTTATGATGAAATTGCGTTCGGGCTTGAAAACTTAGGCATCCCTCGTGATGAAATGCACAGGCGAATTAAAGAAAGTATGCAATTTCTCGACATTGAGACGTTACAGGATAAAAATCCATTTTCCCTTTCTGGGGGGCAAATGCAGCGTGTCGCAATCGCCAGTGTTGTCGCCATGAAACCTGATATTTTAATACTTGACGAACCAACATCACAGCTAGATCCACAAGGTTCCGAAGAAGTATTTCGCGTCGTTGAAAACCTCTCGAAAGAAGGAATGACAATCGTAATGGTCGAGCAAAAAATGGAGAAACTTGCCACCTATTCCGATCGAATTTTTCTAATGCATGAGGGTAAACTGATTGATTCTGGACCGCCGGCAGAAATTTTCTCACGTGATGATTTGTTAACTTTCGGAGTCGAACCGCCCGTTTATACGACAGTCGCAAAAGCTCTTCAATTAGGTAATAAAGAAACGGGCCTCTATCCGATTTCACTAGAAGAAATGCCGGCAAGTGGATTATCCAGCGAAAAAATACAGATTATCAGTGAATCTCCACCTTTAACAAATGCGGGGAATCCTGAAATCGCCGTGAAAGATCTCCAGTTCAGCTATACCGAAGGAAGCCCCATTTTGCATGGAATCAGCATTACATTAAGCGGTGAACCCACTGCAATTATTGGACAAAATGGTGCAGGAAAAACAACATTCGTTAAATTGTTGAAAGCTTTATTAAAGCCGGATGCAGGCGATATCCTCATTAATGGCATGAATACGCGTGATTCAACCGCGGCAAAACTCGCAGGAACAATCGGGCTCATTTTCCAAAACCCAAATGACCAGATTTTCAAAAATAATGTTCTGGATGAAGTGATGTTTGGGCCGCTCAACGTCGGACAACCACCTGAAATTGCGCGCGCCAATGCAGAGAAGATGCTCGAACGCGTTGGACTATTGAATAAAGCAGGGGAAAATCCATACGACTTAAGCCTCGCCGAGCGGAAATTGATTGCTGTTGCATCCATTCTTGCAATGGATACCGACATTGTTATTTTCGATGAACCGACAATGGGGCAAGATACACGCGGTAAAATAATTTTGAAAAAGATTATTCGCGCGCTACATGCACAAGGTAAACTTGTACTTTGTATTTTGCATGATATGGATTTTGTCGCCGAGACATTTGGTCGGACGGTTATAGTCAGTAACGGACAATTATTATTCGACGGGCCTACGCGTAATGCTTTTGCAGAAGAAGCTATTCTTCACACCGCCCGTCTTGAGCAGCCTCATCTTACACAACTAGCCCGTAAGATGGGTTATGAGGGGATTTTATTGAGAGAAAGTGAAATTAGTAAGGAATAAATAATAGGGGCGGGCCTTTAGTCGACTAATCTCGACTGTAGTCCCGCCCCTAATCTATTTTACAATTGGAATCTGGAAATCGTTGCATTTAAATCATCGGTCAATTCACGGAGCGCAGTCACCTTGTCCACTACTTTTTCGATGGATTCAAGTTGTTCTTCTGCAGAGGCGGAAATTTCCTCACTACCTGCTGCCGTTTGTTCCACGACCGCACTGATGTTTTCGGTATTCTCAAGCACTGTATCATTGAACTGCTTCGAGTTATCCACTCCTGCCACAAGATTTGTCAATGCCTCGGTAATACTTTCCATCTTTTCTTCAATGTTGGTAAACGTATTCAGTGTTCGCGTCACATTGCCGTCTTGTGCTTTGGCAATTTCGGCACCTCTTTCAACTGAGTCTGAAATTGAGCCTAGCCCGTTTTTAATCAGATTAACCATATCGAAAATCTGCGCAGTCGCGGTTGTTGATTCATCTGCTAGTTTCCTGACTTCTGAGGCGACGACTGCGAATCCTTTGCCTGCCTCTCCAGCACGTGCGGCCTCGATTGCCGCATTCAACGCAAGCAGGTTCGTCTGCGAAGCGATGTTGGATACCGTCTTCGCCATATCTTCAATTCTTATCGCATAGTGTGTAAATTGGGCAGTCGCGTCTTTGATCGATTGCGTTGCTGCGCCATTGCTGTCGATAAGCTCACGCTGTTCATCGATGGCGCGGCGCCCTTCCATGATTGCCGCGTTAGCCATTGCTGCCGAATCAGCCGAATTTCTTGCCCGGTCGACATTAAGACCAAATTCTCCATTCATCCGCTCTATGAGCTCAACCGAACTTTGCAAGTCTTCGGAGATGCTTTGAGTTCCCTTTGCAAGCTCTTCCGTCGAGAGCGTCACTTGGTTGCTCGCCTCGGCAAGATAACGGTTTTCCATCTCAAGCTCTTTTGTATAGTCATCCACTTTCCGACTCGCCCCGTCAACTGATTGTAAAAGTGTCCGCAACTGATTGGTCATCGAGGTGAATGAATGGTTCAATTGTCCAAGTTCATCTTTTTTATCATATTGAATCGGCTCGACAACAAGATTGCCTGCTGCAATTTCTTCCGCGTTCGCGGCAAGCTTCTTGAGAGGATTTGTAATTGCATTTGCAAGCCGGATGATGATTACCATCGTTCCCATGATGACAAGTATGCTTCCTATAATCGCAAATGTAATTATGCCTTTAATTTTAGAGGCAAGTGCTTCTTGTAAATAGTCGTAATGAGCAGATGTATAGAGATCTACCATATAAATATCATTGACAATACCCACATTCCGCAGTGATTGCCGATTGATTTCAGCAGAGTTATTTTCCTCAACAGCTACAAGCGCTTCTTCTTTCAACGAACCAAATTTCTCTTGTGCTTTTAAAAGAATTTGCCTCGGCTCTTTCTCTTTTACAAGATTGTCCGCAATCGTGAATTTTTCAGAAGTAAACTCAAGCTGCTTGCGTACGTCCTCTTTATTCCCGTCTGTCATATTGTAGGCAAGTGTATTTAAACTTTCCATCGATGCTTTCGTTTCTGCATTCACATCATGCACCGCTAATAGCACGTTGACATAATCACTGCTCGTATTTTGAATCGCCAGCATCCTGAATATAATAACTGCAATCATCACAATCGATAGGCCGAGTACGAAAAGTGAATTGATTATTATTTTTTTCTTTATTGTCATTTCAACTTTCCCCTTATCATTCCATTTTCGATGCTGCTTGTTCAATTAGCGTATCTAAATTGCCTTTTTCAGTTTCTGACAGTTCCAGCACTCTAAATGGCGCGAGACCCACTCCTTTTTCGGCTAGACCTAGTTCAATGTGACCCGCTTGTATTTCGCTTGTCTCCTTGTAAGAATGGATGATATCAAACAACGCGCTATCAATATTTTTCATCATGGAGGTAATGACGGCTTGTTCAGCATAAAAATACTGGTCACTATCTACACCAATTGCATATATTCCCCTTTTTTCAGCTTCTTCCAGCATGCCTACACCTGTGAAGCCAGCAGCAGCGTAAAGGACATCCGCCTTCTTATCAATCATCTTCGAAGCCATCTCTGCCCCTAGGTTGTCGTTATCAAAGTCACCGGCGTATTCAGAAAGAATAACGATGTCAGGGTTGATCGACTTTGCCCCTTGGATGAACCCTTTCTCGAATCGCTGAATGACCGGGGCCTCTACACCGCCAATAAAACCGATTACCTGTGAATCCGAAACTGTTGCTGCCACAATTCCTGCAAGCATACTTCCTTCGTCTTCCTTAAATGTTACTGACGTTATATTCGCGACTTCCGAAACGGCATCCACAAGAACGAATTTTTGGTCCGGGAAGTCAAGCGCCACCTTTTCCAACTCCTGCTGACCTGTGAAACCAAGCGCAAACACCAAGTCATTACCGTTTTCGACAAGTTCCCTAAATCCTTTTTCATATGTATCCGTTTCCGCAAGTTCCAAGTATTCGATGACGATATCATCTTCATCCCGTGCCTTCGTCAAGCCTGCGAATGCCAAATCGGAGAATGACTGATCTCCAAGGCCATTTTCAGAAAGCATGACACCCACTTTGACCTTTCCCTCGAGTGGATCTTTTTCTTCAAGACCACAGCCACCGAGTATTACCAAAACCGATAAAAGAATTACTAGCCTAGCAAATTTCATCTACTCCACTCACTTTCACCAATCTATTCTGCTTCTATTACATCGGATAAAATCTGCACTTTTGAACAATAATAGATGAAGTTGTCTGAAGTCTTACAACTCTAGCCTTTTAGAGGAGTTTAAATACCAAAAAGGATTGCACGAAGTGTGCAATCCTTTTTAACAATTCAACTATATAAGTGAATTCCATTGAACCGCCGGGACGTTAAGGGACGCCTCCTGCCTCCACCAATTTCATTACTTTAACTTTTATATAGCTTCTATTGTTGGCTGTGGAGAAATGATGATTGAATCGTCAATCCCCGGCTGTAATTGATCGGAGCCTGGAAGTGGTTTCTTATTGTCGTTCAATTGTCCCCCGTTGCCAAGGGCAGGCTTTTTCGTGATTGACACTTTTTGTACAGTCTTATGTCCAGCAAGGTCAATCACTTCAAATGTGAAGTCATTGATTCCATTCTTAAGTTTAAGCTCGACCTCTATTACACTGTCAAAGTTTGTCATGCCATATGGCTGTGACAAGTCGTGCGCAAATACTTCGCTTCCATTAACATACATACGAAGATCGTCAAAGTTATCTTGAACACGTACTTTCAACTTAACGTTTTCATCTTTTGTCTCTTTTACATTGTTGTCTTCAAAAGTTAGAATCGCTGCTTGTGTATCTACAAATACACGTCGTGCAATTCCCATCTCATTTCCGTATTTGTCGGTTGCTTGCACTTTTACTTCTTGGAATCCGTCTTCAAATGTCAGTGTATGCGAGTAATTTTTGCCATCGAAGTTTTCTGCTTCTACACCATTTACGGTAACAGATGCAATTTCAGATTCAGATTCCACTTTGCCGGTGACAGTCACTGTGTTTTCTCCAAATGCAGCAAAGTTTTCAGGTGATGTGATATAGACGACCGGTTTCACTACCGGCGCGCCCGCTTCAACAGGAAAATCTGCAGCGTTTAACGCAGAATCCCATACACGGATGGTCAGTATATCTTCTGGTCCGATATCTTCTGCCACCGTGAATGTCAGTGTTTCAGCACTAAGCGGATTACCGCTAATAACTTTGTCATTCAACAATACTTCCCACTTTTCAATCCCTGTACCACCTTCATTATCTTCTAGTTCCATTACCGTCACTGTTTTTGTTGTTATATCATAAGAAGCTTTGGCGACCGGTGCAGTTGTATCGATTTTCACAGGGAATTGAATAGACTGCCATTCTGCCCCTTCAAAATCGATTACGCCGCGCAGTTCAATATAATACTGACCATCTGGTGCTACTTCCCCGTTAATCTTTCCATCCCACGCATAGTTCTGACTGAACGTGTACGGATTTGTACTCGCGTTCTGGATATAATGTTTACGCAGCCAATTCGAAGTCCGGATCGTACGGACTTTCACGCCACTGTTATCAAGTACATTTACTTCAAAATGCTTGGCATTTCGGATAAGGGAAAATACAGGTATCGCTTTATCGCGGAAGCCATCTTCATTCGGAGAAAATCCAAAACGTAATGGATCGTAATTCCCTCCCCCGGTAATGAATTGACCTTTTTCATCCGCCAAAACTGTCATTCCCCAGTACGAATTTTGTTCCCATTTAAAGGCGTCAAAAATCGGTGATTGATTCCAAACGCCTTTAAATCCAAAGAAGGGAACCGTCAGTGGCACATTGCCTGTCGTTTCTTCTTCTGGATCCGTCAGCAAGACGAACCCATCAATGAAATAACCGTTCGAGAAATAGTCGTCCAAGTAACTAGCCCCCGATAGGTCAATGGACACCTGGATTGATGCTGTGCTATTCGCAGGGATTGCGACTGTTCGATCGGCATTAATTGTAACGTCATCTGTAATGATATGGGAGCCCAATTCATTGGACGCAGTTACCCAAACACCGTTCAATTCGTATGGAACATCTGTCTGCAATGCATAATCGATTGCATAGGTTTTGCTTTCATCTGAAAAGTTTTCTGCTTCTAATGTGAACGTGATTGTGTTGCCTTTGATTTCTTTCAATGCCACTTTTGCTTCACCTGTCGCTTTATTTGTCGCAACAACATCTGTTGAAAGTGCATTTGCAAGTTGCATAAGACCCGAACCTTGACGTCGCGGTGATACATAATCGCCGTAATCTTCATCGAATAGAACTGGTTTCGCTGTATTCATCAGAAGTTGTTTCGCTAAATCCACACGGCTTTTTCCTTTCAAGCCGAAATCGGAATCAACGCGGTCAAACACCAGAGCTGTCCCGCCCGCTACATGAGGCGACGCCATTGAAGTCCCACTCATAATTCCATATTCATTGTTTTGCAATGTCGAAAAAATATTGCCGCCTGGGGCTGTAATTTCCGGTTTAAAATCCAAGTTCGGTGTCGGTCCCCAAGAAGTAAAGCCGCTCATTTTCCCGGCATTTGGGTTTTTCGTGTTCATATATTCCCCGTCGAAATTCACTGTAACGCGTTCACCTTTTTTTGCAGCTTCTGACATTTTCACGCCATCCGCTTGCATGATCGACATATAAGGAATTTTAATGGCAGCATCGCCAGCCATATTGATGGTTCCCGGTGCATTGTTATAGATGATGATGCCCGCCGCACCTGCTGTTTGTGCATTCAGGGCTTTATCGACAAAGCCAATATCTCCTCGTGAAACGAGTGCATATTTACCTTTGAAGTCTTTGCCTGCAAAATCGCTCACATTGCCAAGACCTGCGTCCATGATTTCAATTTCTTTCCCGCCCTGTTTTGCTGGATCAGCATCACTCGACAACATATATAACGATCGGCCCGCTTCTTTTCCATTTAAGGAATAGGCGAAACTATATGCCGTAATCATTGAGTTTTCAAATGATGCTACGCCCAGTGACTCGTAAGATACACTTGGCGATCCTGTCAAACCGTAATCCTGGTCTTCCACATGATTGTAGAATGAACCATTTCCGTATAATGCTGAGTTCCCGGCTGAAATTGAGACAAGAACCCCATTTTCCACCATCCGCTCAACTGCCTGCTGTTCAGGGCTATTCCCATCAACAAAACCAGCTGTAGAACCGAGCGATAAATTCAATACGTCCGCTCCAAGCTTAACGGAGTCATCCATCGCTTTCACATAGATGTCACCATACGTCGAAGGATATAATGGATCATTGCCAAAAACTTTCAATGCTAGCAATTGTGCTTCCGGTGCAACCCCTTTAATGCCGCCCGCCTCTTCATTACCATTAGCTCCGACCGTGCCTGCCACATGCATTCCGTGCATGGATGCATCCGGACCAAGATCTAGAATTTCGTCATTGCCATCCATATAGTTATAGCCAAACGGCACTTTTTCTGTATAATATTTTCCACCCTTTAACGAACCGTTCCGTTTAAGACGTGTTACACCCGCTTCTTTAATGGCCCCTTTTGCAGGAGTTGTCAGGACCATATCACGATGGGCCGGATCAATACCTGTATCAATAACACCGACAACCATTCCTTCTCCTGTATAGCCATATTCATTCCAGGCACGCTGGGCTTGTACAAGTTCTTTTGAATGAATCATTTCAGGCTTGTCTTCAGGCCGTTTGTATTCATTTGACTCGTACACTGCCTTGACGTCCTTGATTGCCGCTATCTTTTCAATATCGGCCGCTTTTACATCAGCGGAGAATCCATTGAATACTGTTGTAAAGTTTTCGTGCATAAGACTAGTTGGGGATGCATTTTCCAAACTAATTTGCATCGCTTTTTGTTGAAAGATGACGCCCTTTTCTAAGTTGTCCCGTTCTGATTCGGACAATTCCTTATAGAGCCGCCCTTTCATCGTTGCTCCCTCAATTGCCGGAGGTGCCGTCAGTTCGATGATGATGCGCACCATCTGTTCTGGATTTTCCGGTTGCAAGAGACTTTCAGGTATTTTATCCACAGAAGTCATTCCATTAGCAGGAGCAAGTCCTCCACCCTTATTGCCGAATGAAGCAGGCCCTGCTGCAGCAAAAACTGCTGTACTGAATGTCAGCACAAAAATCACTGCTAACAAGGTGATTCGTTTTATCATGCTCAAATTATTTCCCCCTTTTTTACGATTACACCATTCTAAATCATTTGAATAGTGGGCAAATTAAAGTTACCATGCGCTAGCAAACTTTCATATCCAACCTTTGCCATTATTTTAATAGCGCTTACAAGGAGTTCGGACATGCCTTCGATATGTATAAACTACTATATTAAACCCATTTGCAATGTTACCTTTCCTCATAATAAATTTTCCCAACTTGCTAGAGATAGAAAAAACCGGTGCTGCAAAAATTGCAGTACCGGTTTTCCTATTACATTATTCTGGGACTATCGATTACCGTGCTGAGAAGCCGCCATCAATCACAAGTTCCGCGCCTGTTATATAAGCTGCTTCGTCCGATGCCAAGAAAAGTACTGCATTCGACACGTCTTCAGGTTGTCCTAGACGGGCAAGCGGTGTCATTTTCACAAGAGAAGCGACCATCTCTTGCGAAGATTCGAGTACTTTTGTCATCGGTGTTTCAATGACTCCTGGGAATACAGTATTGACCCGGATTCCATATTGTCCAAAATCTGCTGCAGCCGCACGTGAAATTGCTCGAACCGCTCCTTTTGATGCAGAATAAGGATTCAAACCCATTCCGATAAGTGCTGTATAGGAAGAGATATTGACGATTGATCCTTTAGCTGCTTCTTTCATATACGGAAGTACATGTTTCATGCCGAGGAATGGGCCAAATCCATTGATATCCGATAGTTTGCGCCAATCTTCAATTGTGATTTCATTCAACCCTTTTTCCGTAGAAATACCCGCGTTGTTTACTAAAATGTCAATTTTCCCAAGCTTGTCAACCACTTTAACAACCGCTGCTTCCCACTCTTCATCGGAAGTGACGTTCAATTTAACCGTCATTACTTTTTCATTGCTACCCCATTTTTCTTCGAGTGCAGCTTCATTAATATCTGCTGCAATAACAGTTGCTCCTTCAGCTGTGAACAGCTTGACCATCATTTCACCCATACCTGATGCTCCGCCTGTTACAAATGCAACTTTGTCTTGTAATCTACCCACTATGACCACTCCATTTCAATATACTTTAATGTCTAAACAATAATCCTTTTTCGAGTCCCTTGCAATTTATTTGCTTTCAAGACTGGCCAAAAAATTACGATTCTGCATCAAGTGAATGGCGTTGATAAAGAAAAAAGTAAAAGAAGCAATCAAAAAAAGAGCTAAAACCATTACAGGTTAAAACTCTTTTTCTTATGTGTTCTATAGGGTGAGCAATTTAGGCGTATCTTCTTCAGGTCTTTTCTTCTGAATAAACCAGATAACAACAATCAACACGAGCCCAATTCCGCTAGATAAAAATTCAGGAATAATTAACATAAGCCCCGCGCCAAATAATACAATCCGCTCCCAGATTTTCGAATTGCGTATAAAATAACCAATGACGCCACTACTCACACCGATCATTCCCAGTACAGCTGCCAAGACTCCTATAATCAATTTCCAAACAGTCACATCTACAAGGACCAACATTGGATTGTAAATGAATATATACGGAATGATAAATGCCGCAATCGCTAGTTTCACCGCAGTAATCCCTGTTTTAAAAGGATTTGCTTTTGCTATACCCGCCCCTGCATAGGCGGCTAGGCAAACGGGCGGCGTAATATCGGCAACAATACCAAAATAGAACACGAACATATGTGCAGCAAGCGGAGCAACCATGAAGTCATTAATCAATGCAGGTGCTGCAATTGTTGCTGTCACAACATAGTTCGCGGTTGTTGGAAGCCCCATCCCAAGTATGATACAGGCAATCATCGTGAAAAAGAGTGCAAGTATCAAGTGCCCGCTTGATAACGCGATAATGCCAGAAGCAAATTTCGCACCGAGTCCCGTAATACTGACGACTCCAGCTATTATCCCCGCAGTCGCTACCGCTGCGATAACCGGCAAAGCAACACGTGCGCCTTGTTCAAGGACATTGACGATTTGCCGTACATTCATTCGAGATTCCTTCCGAACGAGCGAAACAATGTATGCAGATAGAATGCCAAAAAGTGCTGCCCGTTGTGGTGTGAAGCCGGACATGATAGTCCCGATAATAACAAATAGAGGAATCAGCATATAACCATCTCTAATTAGTAGATCTTTGAATCGAGGCAATTCGGATTTTGGTAATCCAATAATTTTTAATTTCTTCGCTTCGAAATGTGTTCCTATGAATATTCCCGTAAAGTACAGGATCGCTGGAACAACTGCTGCCAACATGATGGTGGCGTATGAAACACCTAAGTATTCCATCATTATAAATGCTGCGGCCCCCATCATAGGCGGCATAATCTGTCCACCAGTAGAAGCCGCAGCTTCCGTAGCGCCGGCAAATTCCGGTGTAAAACCAGATTTTTTCATCATCGGAATCGTGAAGGATCCCGATGCTACTGTATTTCCAACTGAACTGCCCGAAACTGTCCCTTGCAACGCACTTGCCACAACTGCCGCCTTGGCAGTCCCGCCCGTAAACCGTCCAGTTAAAGCGAAAGCGATGTCATTAAAAAACTTACCAATTGGCGTATGAACAAGAATGACCCCAAAAAAGAGGAAAAGATAAATGAACTTCGCCGAAATCTGTATGGGCGTCCCGAAGATGCCGCTCTCTCTGTACCATAGATTCGTCGTAATCCGGTCCATTGAAAATCCCGGATGGGAAAGAATCTGCGTCGGGATATATTTTCCTACAAGTGTGTAAATAATAGCCACACTAGCTACAATGACAATCGGCAAACCGACTGTCCTCCTTGTCGCCTCAAGAACCAAAGCGATCCCTAGAATGGAAATGATAATGTCAATTGTACTATAGCCAGAAACTCGACTTTGCAAAATCGAATCGAAGAAAATGATTTTATGATAGGTCACATACATTGCAGTAAAAGCTAGCGTAACATCATACCATGGAACTTTTTTGTGCGTATTTCTCCATTCCTTTTTTGCAGGATAGAGGAGATAAATAATCCCTAAAGCAGTCCCGAGGTGAACCGCTCCTTGTTTTTGGGAAGGGAGTGTACCAAAATAGCCTGTATATAGATGAAAAACCGTGAGTGCGACGCCGAGAAATGTTACAGCCCATGCCCATTTTCCAATTTGAGTGCGAAACTGATTTTCTTTATCATACTTCTCTAGGATTGCTTGTGCGTCATTCTGCTGGGTAGCTTTCAATTGGCGTACTCCCTTCCTATTTAATTACGCGGCTCTATAATTCATTTCAAATCGCCAAGACTTTTAATTTTAGTCTTTTCTCTTGTGACAATCTGAATAACTTCAGGATAGATATGGCCGATGAAAGCCGCATTCTTCACTTCGTGCCCTTCAAATTCGGCTTCTCCATTTAATGCTTGCAGGGCAGGAACGTGTACAGACATACCTAGATCCATATGCCCATCACGGATCGAGGATAAATTCTCCACGGAGGCGCCCGTTTCCGTATTCGTTACATTCATGCCATCAATATATTTGTTCCAGAGGTTGGCCATCTCGCCGCCAAGAGGATAATATGTCCCGCCCTGACTACCCGTTCCAAGTATAAATTCTTTCTTTCGCTTCGTTGCATCAGCAGTGAGTTCCGCAACTTCATTTTCAACTGTCAGTCCTTGTTCTTCATAATATCTTTTAGCTCCCGGATGTATTAAAAGCCCTTCCGCCCCACGCAATGCATTTTCCAATGTCATTTGTTGCGCTTGAGCATGTGTATTTTCGCTAGCATTCTCAATCATACTCTTCGCAATCTCATACCCTAGTTCCTCATCAATCGTATCCGTGCTGCCCATCAGGATCGCGTATGCAGTAACTGTTTCGATATCTTCCGTAAGAAAATCGTACGTTTCTTTAGGGATTGTAAGTCGTCGATAACCTGAATTCTTTTCAATATGTTCAATTGCTTTATCAGAAAGACCAAGCATTTTTACATCTCCAGCAGACGCTTGCAAACTTTCAATACTTGCTGCAGGCAGTCCAAGAATACCAATTGACACATCGATATTGCCGTCTTGTACGCCGTCCGCAGCATCTCCAAATCCTTCTTGGTATGCCTTGTAGTCACCATCTTCAAGCCCATATGCCTGCAAAATCAACTTCGCCACATTATTCGTTTCACTTGCCGCCGGTCCAATCGCAATGTTTTTACTTCCACCGCCGCATGCAGATAAGACTAGTACCATTCCTATCGCCAAGAAAAATAATACATGTACTTTTTTCTTCCTCACTTTGTTACCCCCTTGTTTAATTTCTATTTAATGTCCTGTGTGAACGTTTTCAAATCGGAAGTTAGATTCGTAGATTGTTAAGTTCATTTTACGTGGCAGTTGGTTGAAATATTCCACTTGTCCTAAACTAGACAATAAAAAAGCCCAAGCGCCTTGGCAACTCTGAGAGGATAGGTGCTGGGGTTAGACAATGCACCAGGTTGAAAAACTTATACTTTCTTATTCGTTAAAAAAGCCTTTCAGCATCACGATAATCCGTAATGCCAAAAGGCTTTGTTTAATTATTTCCCCCAATAAGATGCTTTTTTCAACGTTTCCGCTAAAACACGTGCACCAATATCAAGTGCTTCCTTGTTGAACGTCATGTCTGGATGATGAAGCCCTGGGCCAAGATCTGCCCCAATACCAATCATAGCGGCTTTTAAATCTGGATTATGAATCGTGTAGAAATGGAAATCATCACTACCTGATGTAATGACGTCGGGTGCGTATCCCTCTTCCCCGACCGCTGCCAAAATGGCTTCTCTTGCAATAGTTGTCGCCTCTTCGGACACTTCGGCAGCCGGCGTATAATCACTCCATGCCAATTCAATTTCAACGCCGTGCATCTGTCCAATTGCTTGAATCCCCTTGGAAATACGTTCTTTCAGCTCACTTAACACTATATTGGATTGTGCCCGGGCATCGATTGCAAACGTTGCAGTTCCTGGAATGATATTGAGACTTTCTCCACCAGCTTGTACTTTTGTCAATTTTGCCGAATACGCTTCGTAAGGTGAGAAATGAATCGTTTTCACGAACTGGGCAATCGCAAATAATGGATCAAGTGCATTTTTTCCTTGCTGAGGACGCGCGCCATGCGCATCATCACCTATGATTTTCCCTTCAAGGAACACTGCCGCTCCGTGATGAATTGCCGGTGTCACTTTCCCAAACGGAATCTCTTCCTGCGGGCGCAAATGCACACCAAACAAATAAGATACACCATCGACCGCTCCACGCTCAATCATCGAGTTTGCGCCATTCCCTTTTTCTTCTGCCGGCTGAAAGATAAACCGGATCCGACTGCTCAGTTCCTCCTGTCGCAAATAACTAAGCGCGCCTAACACCATTGACATATTTGCATCATGTCCACAAGAATGATTCGCTTTATAGACACCCCCGACCTCCTGCCACAATGCATCGATATCGGCACGTACTGCGATAATCCGTTCACCTTCGCCAATTTCCGCAACAACACCCGTTACATCGTCAAACGTATGATGTTGCACACCCATTTCCGTTAAGATTTCCGCCAGTTTAGCAGTTGTCTCTACTTCTTTCCAGCTCACTTCTGGATAGGCATGAAAATGTTCAAACCATTCCCCTATTTTCTCTTTGACTACCAATTAAAACACTCCAATCAGTCTGCATGTCATCATCTATTTTTCAATACTTCACATCTTTCAGAATAACCTACTTTCCACGAAATATAAAGAGCAGTTTGGAAATGGATATGATCGGTTGGTGTGTGGATATGAGCGTTGTATTGGCATATGTGATCGGTCGGCGTGCGGTTATGATCGGTTCGACGAGTTATATGAGCGGTCTATACGCGGATAGGAGCGGTTCGGCGGGTTATATGAGCGGTCTATACGCGAGTAGGGGCGGGTAGGGGCGGTCACCGCACAGTTATGCTTTCTGAGAAAACATCTATTTTCGGTCTACCATCTCCATACAATTTAAAAAAGTTGCCCCGAACATTCCAGAGCAACTTCATCAATAAATTCAATTACAGTTTCCATTTCACTCTCGCATAAATAGCGAGCATTACGAAGTTTACAGCGGCACTAATGACTGTACCATATGCAATTGCCGAAGCACCGTATGAGTCAATCATCAGATAGATAACTCCGATATTAATCCCAAAGACACTTATCAAACTGAATATGACAGGCACCATCGAATTGGCTTTTGCGTAGTAGAATCGTGTTATATAGGTATTCACAGCAAGGAAAAACATCGACAATGTAAATACGCGGAAAAGTGGCACTGTTAGCAGGATAGACTCCTCCGTCATTTCCCCGTACCCGAAAACAAGACGGACAAGTGGATCCGCTAAAAAGTAAGCGATCAAAGTTGCCGGCACAAGCAATGCAACCAAATAAAGCATCCCTTTTTTATAAAGCTTGCGGATTGTTTCCATATCCCCTTCCCCCTCTTTTTTGCTGAGAAGTGGATAAATTACGGTTGTGACAGCAGTCATCATTATCGCTTGCGGAAAGCCAGTTAATTTAGAAGCATAGTTGACTGCAGAAATTGTCCCGTCCCCAAACCCGCCGGCTACAATTCTTTGAATAACAGCATAAAATTGCAATGATGCACCACCGAACAAAATTGGTAATGCAATAACCCATAGTCGTTTCGTATCTGCAGACATGGAAAATGAAGGTTTCAAGGAATAGAGTTTTGATTTTCGAAGTCCTACATATAAAAACACACCCATTAATGCCGCACCGGCTAGTGCACCAATCCCATATGATTCGGGACCGAAATAACTTGTCAGCACAACAGCGATTCCGACGAAGGACGCATTATATAGAAGCACTGCTATACTGGACAGGTTAAACTTGCCGTTTACATTCAATACACCGCTCATCCACGTTGACAAAACGAGAATAATAGAAGACGGCATCATCCATAGGTAAAGAGTTCGCGTCATCGCAAATTTTTCAGCAGTCATATCTTTGAAAAATAAACGCAAGAGTGGATCTGTAAAAATCATCAATACGGCCGTAATCGCAACTGCCGCTACAAGAACTGTCGTAAACGATTTTCGAACGAACAATGCTTTATCCGTCCTAGTCGAATGATAGACAGATATGAATGCTGTCGTCAAAGCACCTCCAACTACTAGGTAAATGAAATTCGGTATTGTATAGGCTGTAATAATTGCATCCGCAGTTTTTGAAGTACCATACTGATTACTAATCGCCATTTCCCTTGCAAACCCAAACAGCCTCGCAACAATATTAATAATCGCTACGGCCCCGATAATTTTCATCATTTTATTCATTTAGGATCAACCTGACCTTTCCCGGCTGAACGATAAATCGACAGCAAGTTCTTTACTATCGTGTCGAATGAGTGCTGTGCAATTTTCGCCTGCACAACTGTTTCATCGATGCCATCAGAGCTTTCGCCCAGCGCACTCCACAAACCTTCCGCCAGCGAATCCGGATTTTTTGGTTCGACCAGGATTCCTGCTTGATCTTTCAATAAATAAGAAAGCCCTCCAACGTCTGTTGCGACAACTTTTGTCCCCGCTGACATCGCCTCTAGTGCGACCAATCCAAATCCTTCATGGTGCGAGGGAAGCACAAGGGCATCGGCCGCCGACATCCAAAGTGCCAAATCCGCTTGACCCAGCGGCTCTTTGAATTTGATATCTTCAACATCCTTATCACGGATGAATGACCGCAGCGTTTCGACAAAATTACTGTCTTTCTGCGAACCAATCATATACAACGAGCTATCAGGAAACGTCATTTTCAGTGAATCGAACGCCTCAACAAGTTCCAAAAGACCTTTTGCTTGAATCACATTTCCAACGAAGATTAACATTTTCTCTTCTATAGGAAGACCGAGCTTTTCTCTCGCTTCCACCTTAGGGACATATTTAAAAATAGTAGTATTAACGCCCATACTCATGACATGCACATTCGCTTCCGGAACCTCAAAACGGTTTATCACATCATCCCGAAGTTTGTCGCCAACCACGATGACCGATTCCGCTTGTCCTAAAATTCTTTTTGTATAGTCAGCGATACGCTTACTCTTCGCCGCCATCTTATCGATATCCCCGCCGTGAACAGTGATTACATAAGGAATGCCAAATATCTTTTTTCCTATTAATGAAAGAACTCCTGTTGGAAACGCATAGTGCGAATGCGTTAGAGACAAACGCTTACGATTGTTCATCATGTATAAAAAAGAACGGAAAAACCATGTCATGTATTTCTTCATTGCCTGTATTTTCCCTTTACCTGGATCCTGAATAGCAACTACATCGACATCCAAGCCTGCAGATTGAAGAAGTTCAACCTGATTCTTGACGAATAGACCAAATGTCGGATGCTGCGGTGATGGATACATATTGCTGAATACGACTACTTTTTCCATTTAATTTCCCAACCCCATCTTTTAATAATCTAAATAAGTTGAAGTATTGAATCCGGTATCTTAATCGAGCGAAAGCGCCTTAAAAGGGGGAGACGAAGCCATAAGACTGGTGGCGAAGCTGCCAGGCTTATTGGAAGCCACTGAAAAAGTTTTTTTAGTAAGTCCTAGTTGATTGTAGTGGAGAGCGGCGACTCCAGCGGGAACAGCGCGAGCTGAAGACCCCGCAGGAAGAGCCGTTACGAAGAACGGCTTTTGCGAGCAAAAGCGCTAGCGTTGGGAGCACCGGGCAAGAATGCCTTAATTTCTGCAAAGAACACAGAAATACGGCAAATCGAACCCTTCGTAGTTCGATTGGCTGAAGCCGTGCCCGCGGAAAGCGTCCGCTCGGAAAGGAAATCAACGGGATTGAAGGAAATCGTACTTTTTCAGCACCCTTGCTTATTGACGGGAGGCACCCCCTAGCGCCTAAGCGGTTCAATAGAATTCTTTATTTCAACTTATATACAAACTTTATAAATTGAAATAAAAATCCTTCGAATCTGCTACGACTGCCTATTGTAAGGCGTCTATGCTGTATTCATATATTCAACATCTGTAGACCATTATTTACATTCAATTATTATAACATATCACCTGACAATCGACCTCTTGACGGTAAATCTGCAATTACAAACTAGTTATTCACCATAAAAAAACACCTTTCGATAGGGTAGAATCCCGTCAAATGGCGTTTAAAGAGTACTTATAGGTGAAATGAAAGCGTTGTAACGCTATTGTAATGTAACTGTAACCGAAATGGAGGTTTAGCTATGCTAAGATGTTCACAGACAAAGCACACAGCATGTATATGTGCGAAAGGGGATTTTGAGAAACGAATGAAACGTCTTTTATTTTTGGTTTTGGCAAGTTTACTAATTTCAACGTCCATCCCGTCCATGACTTCAGCGAATTCTGCAAATGATCTCGTTAGTACAGCAAGATCCTATATAGGTACACCTTATTCATATGGAGGGACAACCACTTCCGGTTTTGACTGCTCAGGATATACGCAACACGTATTTAAACAAGTAGGAATTTCCATCCCGAGAACTACTGGTCAACAGCATGCTATGGGAACATCTGTTGCAAAAAGTGATCTTCAAACAGGAGACATTGTATTCTTCAACACAAGCGGCAGTGGCGTTTCACATAACGGAATTTACATTGGTTCCGGAAAATTCATTCATTCTTCCACTAGCCAGGGAGTCATGATTTCTTCAATAAATGATCCTGCTTACTGGGGTAGCCGTTATATCGGCGCTCGCCGTGTGAAAGATTTCACACCTGAAGTTCTTGTTGCATCGGCTGATGTACCAACTGAAGCTAAAAAAGCCATTAAGTATGCAACTCGTGCAGAAATTGCTAAAACACTTGTAGACGAACTGGGTTTAAAGAAAAGTAGCACACAATCTCCTTTTTCTGACGTAGCGGCTACTCATCCACAATTCGATTCTATTATCGCAGTATCAGATGCAGGTATCTTCTCAGGTAACAACGGTCAATTCGATCCTGCTGGTGAAATGACACGTGCGCAACTTGCTAAAGTTCTTGTAGAAGCATTTAATCTAGAAGGAGCTTCAGAAACTTCCTTCAAAGACGTCCCAAAAAATCATTGGGCAAATGAGTATATCAACATCCTTTATCACAACGATATTACAACCGGTTATGGCGATGGTAATTATGGTTTAAACGATAAAGTTACTGCAAGCCAGTTTGGTAAATTCATTGACCGACTCAATAACTAATTCCAAAATCACCGGGTGTTCCACTAAAAGGAACATCCGGTTTTATTTATATAAAAATTCAATTATAGTTATTTATTAGTATAGCAATATGTAAGAATCACTGTTAAAATGAATCTACAACTCTAGTAAATCAAGGGAGGACACAATGAAAACAATTAAGTGGGCAGCAATGGCGATGATGATTTTTGTACTCGTTTCCATGGTCCCGGGACAGTCTTTCGCAAAAACACAATTCACGGACGTAACACCTGATAAGGAATATTATGAACAGGTCAATTACATAGCAGATCTTGATATTATTAAAGGATACATGGAAAATGGTATCTCAAAGTTCAAACCTGGTAATAACCTAACGCGTGCCCAAGCTGCTAAAATGCTTGTCATCGCTTCTAAAAAGCAGAACATCCCTGCCCCGTCTTTAAAATTCAAAGACGTTAAACCTGGTACGGAACAATATGAATATATAAGCCGTGCCGTTTCACTCGGCTATTTTAAAGCGGGATCTAACGGAAGCTTCAAACCGAACGAAAACTTAAAACGTGACGAGATGGGTAATGCACTCGCGGTCGCTTTCAATCTTTCGGAAAAGATTTCAACAGAAAAACCAATGATGCTGACGGATATGAAGAGTCATCAATATGCTGAACGTATCAATGGACTTTATTACGCTGGAGTAACGAAAGGTGATGCAGGAAAGTTCCTGCCGAATGATTTCTTGACGCGCTCACAGTTCTCATTATTCCTTGCTCGCGCAATGAATGATAAATATGCTTTACCCGTTAAACTGCCTGATCAAACTTCAAGTACGTATTTTGTAAAAGTGGCGACAAGCGGAGAAACGCTGAACGTACGCTCACTTCCATCAGTGGATGGAAATATCATTACACATCTAAATAATAAAGATATTGTCGAAGTTGTCGGTCAAACAGGAGACTGGTTACTAATCCTTCTGGATGACGGTGAAGGCTATATCAACGGCAAATATACTGTTGAAGCTGGAACTGAAACGCCCGATGACAACGCAGTGACACCTGAAAAGCCGACGATTCCTGAAGAAAAACCTTCGGAACCATCCGTTACAGGCAACCTGTTAGGAAAAGTGACAACAAAAAGCTTGAACGTACGACAAAGTGCTGGCACTAGCTCCCCTGTTATCGATGCATTAAAACTAGGACAAAAAGTCGAAGTGCTATCACTTGATGGTAATTGGGCTAAAATCCGTGTGAATTCTAAAACAGGTTACGTTAGTAAAACATATTTGAAACTAATCAATCAAAAAGGTAATCCACTTGCTAATCGTATTATCGTCTTAGACCCCGGTCACGGCGCACATGATCCTGGGGCTTCGAAAAATAAGGTGACGGAGAAAGCCATCACACTGAAAGTCGGTAAACTTGTCGAAGGAAAATTGAAAAAGGCAGGCGCAAAAGTAGTTATGACACGTTCAAATGACACTTTCCTTTCACTTGAACAACGCACTCAGTTTGCCAAGAAAAATTTTGCTGAAGCATTTGTGTCGATTCACGTAAATTCAGCCACTGCGACATCGGCTAAAGGAACTGAAACGTACTTTGATTCATCTTTGAATGCTAACTCTGCGGAGAGTAAATCCTTAGCAACTTACATTCAAAATAATATAGTTAAAAGAGCTAATATGGTTAACCGCGGTGTGAAAGACAATCGTTTTTATGTCATTAAGAACAACAATATCGCAGCTGTCCTCGTCGAACTCGCTTTCATCTCCAATGCAGATGATTTTAAAAAGTTAACGAGCGATGCCTATTTGGAAATATACGCAGAAGCAATCTATCAAGGTCTAGTACAATACTATTCCGCAGAGTAATCAAATATGCTGGAGAAGAATGAATTTATTCTTCCCCAGCATATTTTTTTGTAAACTTTCAATTAATCTGATTGTCCGCTATTGACCATAATGATACACTTGAGATGCAGACTATTTCGTCATTATGGTAGAAACTCGATTAATGATAAAATAGCAAAAAAAGGATAAGGAAGGTGATTTCTTTCTATGAAATACTTTAAAAGCACTGCGGCAACTATGCTTCTATTGAGTACAGCCGCAATCACACCTGTAATGGCAGCAGAAACACCAGTTTCCGCAACAGGGGACTTCTCGCTGACAGTGCTCCACACGAATGATACGCATGCAAATCTTGCTACGACAGCGGAACGTGCAGCACTCGTCAAAAAACTACGCGAAGAAAAGCCTTACAATGTTCTTCTTGATGCAGGTGATGTCTTTTCTGGGACGCTTTACTTCAATGAGTTTGAAGGACAAGCCGACCTCGCTGTTATGAATTACCTCGAGTACGATGCCATGACATTTGGTAACCATGAATTTGATCTTGGTGGATCTGCTGATGGACATAAAGCGCTAGCTGATTTCATCAAAGGTGCAAAATTCCCTTTCATTAGCGCCAACACTGATTTCTCAGCAGATCCGCTATTTGAAGGCCTTCAATTTAAAACTGTCGATGCAAAAGCAGAAGACGGTAAAATTTATAACGGAATTATAAAAGAAATAAATGGAGAAAAGGTCGGAATCTTTGGTTTAACAACGGAAGAAACAAAGGACATTTCAAGCCCTGAAAAAATAACATTCACGAATTATATTGTGGAAGCAAAAGCGGCAGTCGCTGCCTTTGAAGATGCCGGCGTTAACAAAATTATTGCCCTTACGCATATTGGCCATAATGACTCCGACAAAGTTGACAATGACCTGCTTCTTGCGAAAAACGTGCCGGGGATTGATATTATCGTAGGTGGACATACACATACTGAACTGAAAGAACCTGTAAATGCCGGTACAAAAGATGTCCCAGTGATAGTCGTTCAGGCGAATGAATATAACAAATTCCTGGGTCAACTTGATATCACATTCGATAACAAAGGTATCATCAAAGATTATAGCGGCGTTCTGCATACTGTCGGCGGTGAAAATGCGGCAGTTGACGCGGACGCAGCAGAACTTATCAAACCTTACGCTGATAAAGTGAAAGAGACGATGGAAAAACCGACCGGCGCAACTGCTGGCGTATTCCTAAGCGGTCTCCGCGATCTAGGCGGTGTTCGTGCAGGTGAAACCAATCTTGGGAACATCATCACGGACGGTATGCTGGCAAAAGCAAAAGAAATCGATCCTTCCACTGTTATCGCATTCCAAAATGGCGGCGGTATCCGGACTTCCATTCCGCAAGGGCCGATTACATATGGCCAAGCAATTTCTGTACTGCCATTCGGAAATACACTTGCATTGATGGAACTAAGCGGTAAAGAATTGAAAGCTGTTTTTGAAAGATCCGTTGAGAAATACCCTGAAGAAGACGGCGGTTTCCTTCACATTGCTGGAATGAAACTGATCTTCAATCCAGAAGCTGAAGTCGGCAATCGTGTTATCTCCATGAAAACTGACGGCAAGGAAATAGAAGCCGACAAAATGTATAAAGTCACAACTAACGTCTTCACTGCTCAAGGCGGCGACAACTATGAAGTTCTAAAAAAGGCATATGAAGATGGGCGTGTCAGCGAGCCTGGTTTCTCTGACTGGGAGAACTTCGCAGATCATATGAAATCCATTGGTACAATCCACTCAGGTATTGAAGGGCGTATTCTGGCAAAAGTCCCTTACAGTGATGTTGCCTACGATAGCTGGTCATATCCGTATGTATCAGATCTCTACTACCGCGGTATTTTAAAGGGGACAGGTGCGACATATGGTCCTCAAAAAGAAATGACACGGGCACAAGCGGCTTCTTGGATCGTCCGTGCACTTGATTTGAAAGCAGAAAAAGCTGCCCCGTTTAGCGACATCGATAGTTACGCAGCCGATACAAAAGCTGAAATTGCTGCAGCATTTGAAAATGGGCTTATTAAAGGCAAGAACGGCAAATTCATGCCTAGCGAAAAAGTGACTCGTGCGCAATTCGCATTGATGCTTGAACGTGCGTATGAAAATTACACAGGCAAAAAGTACACAGCAGCTAAAAAAGCTCCATTTACAGATTTCGGAAATTATGATACGGAAGCCGTAAACGCAATTTCCATGCTTCATGAACTTGGAATTACTTCAGGCTCTGACGGGAAATTCATGCCTGGTCAATCAACATCACGCGAACATGCTGCAAAAATCGTTTCAAATTTCATTTACAATGTAAAACAAGTGAAAAAGGCTGAATGAGCAAAATGGAAGGCGCTCAGAATCTTGAAACTGCGCTAGGTTGAAAACCTTCTATATATGTTGAATAAGTGATTACCTCTATAAATTGAGTGAAGGCGCCTTACAAGAGGTAGCCGCAGCGGATTTGAAGGGAATCTTTATTGCACTTCATCTATGATCTTTTAATTAAGGAAAAAAGCGTTCTTGCAAACTTCTTATAGTGTGCAAGAACGCTTTTTCTGTTCATTAAAATGACGGAAGACCTACCTGTGATTTAACCCACCTCTCATTATACATTCCATCCAATTCTGCATCTTTCAATGAAACAACCATGTACTTTCCGTTGCCATCTCGTGTCACGGCAGTCGGGAAAAATTCAGCCTTCCCTATTCCTATGTATTGCTTCCCTGCGAACTCCGTATGATTCACGAAAACTCTTGCGATGCCGCCTATATTCGTCGAGTCAAACTGCTGCGCAGAATAGAAATTACCAAGTGAATAAAACACTTTCGTTTTCCCTACCTCATCATATTTTTGCAACACATGTGGATGATGACCAAAAATGACATCTGCACCAGCATCTGCAACAAGCTGTGCAATCTCCTCCTGCGTTTCTGAAATCGTTAATTGATATTCCATCCCCCAATGCATCGAAACAACCAACACGTCGACCAAGCTCCTTAGGTGGACAATCTCTTCACGCATCTGTTTTCGCTCAGTGACGGAGACTAGATATTCTTTTCCTCGCGGAATAGGGTTGCCATTCGTGTTGTGCGTATAGCTTAGAATGCCGATCCGAACGCCATCAACTTCTACGATTCGGTCTTTCTCCTTGTCTTCACTAGATGTATATGCGCCTACATAGGGCATGCCATACTCTTTAATATTGCTAATTGCTTTCCGCAGACCTGCTTCCTTCAAGTCAATTGCATGATTGTTTGCAATCGAGACCATATCAACGCCGTTCTTTTTCAAATCTCGGATAATATGTTTGGGACTGTTAAAGCTCGGATAACCAGACAGTCCAAGTTCCACACCACCCGGCATTGACTCTTGATTAGCGAGTAAGAAATCGATGCCTGTCAGTCGGTCTTTCACAGCTGCAAATGCAAAATCATAATTATCGTATGTATAGAGTGGATTATGAAGAAGAATATCGCCAATCATACCAATGGTTAACGACTTCATCTCAATCTCGATATTCAGCGTGACCGGTATACTGCGTTCTGCAAAATCGGCAGGTACGGTGGACTTCTCCCCCATATAATCACGTAAGCTAAACCCACTTAGTATAAACATAGTAATCAATAACACAAATAGTTTCTTTTTCAATATACTATCCCCAGTCATGCTAATTTTAGAGTTTCACAACTACCTAACTCATTATAGACCGGAAGTTAGTGCTGAATAGCGTTTCGTAGAAACTAAAAGTATGGTAGAGGAAAATGAGACACTTTGGGAAGTGTCTCATTAATTATGTTACTTATCTCCCTTGCCATTTTCTGCAGTATCCTTAAATTGTTCAACTTGCTTTTCTTCACTCTTCTTTGGCTCGAAGTCTGGATACGGCTTCTCTTCCGGCATTCCCGTAAACCCATTGTCATTTTCTTTTTTCGAATCTTGCTGTTTTTTTTCAGACATTAAAAACACTCCTTTTTATCGATAGTATTATTAATACCCTAAAAGCTCCTTTTTCAAGCTGAAATACTAAAATAGCCGTTTAGCTTTCTGGTTTGTCCTATCTTCAGATTTTTTCGGGATGCTCCATAAATGGATACCGTTCAGAAGCTGAATTAACTTTTTTTGTTTAGAATATCGAAGTATATCCATTACTTTTAAAAATATCTTTACTAAAATAAGCAAAGAAGGCTTTATTAGAAGCGATAGAGGTTTTGTTATTATTTTGTCTAAAGCAACCAGAAATGTATAAGTGACGTAGAATTTTACGTTTATCTTGCAAATGATTGATATAAGAATGTGCTAACTTAACAGACATGTTAGTTTGTAAAAGAAGGCTGAAGGCCATCAAATCTTTTGTTTTCCCCATTCTTTTCGTTACCTGATAAGACTTCTTCTTTTGATTCATTCTGCTTTCCATCTGAAATTTCATCAGATGAACTATCAGTGTCATCTACTTCTTGAACAGGGTCTAATTCTTCTCCACCTTGTATTTGTTCTTCATTCCCATCATCAACAGGATGATCCGGCTGTGGTTCCGGCTTCGGATCCGGCTGTGGTTCTGGCTTTGGATCCGGCTGTGGTTCTGGCTTCGGATCCGGCTGTGGTTCTGGCTTCGGATCCGGCTGTGGTTCTGGCTTCGAATCCGGCTGTGGTTCTGGCTTCGGATCCGGCTGTGGTTCTGGCTTCGGATCTGGCTGTGGTTCTGGCTTCGAATCCGGCTGTGGTTCTGGCTTCGGATCCGGCTGTGGTTCTGGCTTCGAATCCGGCTGTGGTTCTGGCTTCGGATCTGGCTGTGGTTCTGGCTTCGGATCTGGCTGTGGTTCTGGCTTCGGATCTGGCTGTGGTTCTGGCTTCGAATCCGGTATATCGTTCGGATTTATTTTATCGTTCAACTCCGAACGAATTTCAGACGAAAACGGTTTTGTAGCATTATCAATAATAATATCGTCTATTTTACTTAATGGAATTTTTTCACCCATGACTAGATTTTTTAAAGCCTGCGTGCCTTTACTAAGGTAAGGAGATGCACCTCGTATAACAATCGCTCCAGCAACCGCTCCGATTACAATATTCTCCCATAACCACGTTCCATTTTTAATTCCCTCAGCTAAAAAGTTTTCCATACCAGCATATCCAGACAAGAAGGCATAAGCGCCTTTAGTCATTTTTTCCAAATATAAAAATGGACTTAATAATACGCCTGAAATTCCACCAATCACTGTATCTATTAATAAATGCTTTAAATTTCTCTCGCTGACTGGCGTAAGTGCTAAGTATAGCCAAGCGTTAAAACCTGCTCCAAACAAACCTGATTTCGCCGCCATTGAAGCCAATGCCTTCCAACCATAGGGGGCAATTTTAGAGGTAACCGCTCCGAAAGCACGTGCTATTTGGGAACTGACATATGCCCAACCACTCACTATTTTGTTTCCTAAAAGACTTACCCCTGATTTAGCCCATGCAACTGCGGCAGTCCATCCGCCAATAATTTTTCTTTTAACGAGTACGGTAACCAAAGAGCCCATTAACCTTAACTTTACTAGCCCATCAAGTATGAAGATACGTGAAGCGGCAAACCCTCTCATTGCCGTTGTTCTTAGAGTTCCTCCTACTAGTGCAAAGAATCCTGATGTAACTCCTGCATAAATTCCTAGTCCCGAGAGCCCACCAAGTAATGACCAGCTTAGAGATCCTAAAAAACTGAAGTTATCCCCTGCAAATAGCTTATAAATACCTCCAGCTAACAAGGCTCCTCCGCCTACAACCGCTAGAATGCCCCACCCTATCGGTGTACCTATTAATAATAAACCTCCAATAACAACACCCGTTGCTACTACTGCACCAACAACGACTTGAACCCATTCGTTTTCCCATACCCATACGAAAAAGTCGCCTACATCTTCAATTACACCCCAAACCCATTCTTTCGTTATATCCCATGCTCCAGGAACCCATTCTTTAAAATCCTTCCATTTTTCTGCAGACCAATCTTCGAACTTCTCCCACTCACCTAGTAAATACTCTGTTCCATCGTAAGCTTTATCCTTAATCTTATCTAATAGTTTCTCAAACCAATTACGTGAATCTCCGGTATCTGCAGAATTATTATTATCTAATTCCTGATTGTCTGTCTCAACGAATGACGGAGAGTCATAGTCTATTTCTGTAACATCCGCTAAGGTGGTATTAGAAAAATTTGAAAAGAGTAATGTTATGAAAACCGCAACTAATGCACCTATTTTCAATCTATGTTTCAAATTTGTTCACACCCTCTCAGATCAACTAAAACTAAATAATCCACTAATTACCAAAGTCATCCACGACCCTATATTCGCATCAAAAGAGAACGGAAAATAGCCAGTTATTCCTTGATGTGGTTCATGAAAAATATCCGGTCAGCAACCTGAAAATAAGTAAGCCTACAATAAGAACCAATGCCCTCTGGAGGCTCTTACCCGATATCTTATCTTCTTTTTTCGCTTCAGCCATCATCATTGCGCCAAGCAAGAATACTGCTGGAAGGAGCGTAATAGTAACAATTGTCATGAAACTTGCAGAAAACGCAGGAATCATAATCTCCTTCTCTTCTAATACGAAATATACAGTTATTGTAATCACGCTTAATAAACCTAATATACTTGCAATCCATTTTGCCGTTGAAAACTCCATATTTAAGTACTCCTTTTTTCAGTTAATAAACTCCATTATTTGTACAAAGATCATTCTTCACATCTTTACCCACTAACCAAACCTTTGGAAATTCTCAAGGACAAGTAATCGTTACTCCCTTCGGCGAGCCAATTTGAACGGAAGCTTGTGCAGATATTGCACTGACCGATTTGTCTGGAACAGTTATGTATTGACCTTTTCTTTCTGTCTTTGCGTAGATTTTAAACTCCTCTTTTAGAAATTCGTATTCGACGATCCGATCATTTTGATTTGCTTCCGCAAAAGTCACGGCTTCGTTATACGATTCTGTAAGATTCTCAAGTACAGCCTGACATGCCATCGTACTAATTTGATTATCCTTAAAAAAGAAAAGCAATGCCGGATTGCCTTCGACTTCTCCCCCGCCGCTCCATACATAGCTTTTCACATCACCGGGCATCGATTTCCCTAAACTTGTTTCGATGCCCTCTATAAACTCATCGAAAATTTCGGCGACACTCTTCTTTTCTTCCAAATCTTCAGCTGTTGCCAACGCTGCTGTCAAAAAGTCTTCCCAAGATTGTAGTAAGCTTTGAAGCTCTTCTTCAACTTTCTCTTTCAACACTTCGCTCATATATTCCGACGAGCTTCTCGCACCTGCAAGTGCAGCCGAATCAGCACCAGTTTGCGTGACACGTTTATTAATAAATACATTTGAAAAATCAAAGAAAACAAAACAAAGGAAGATAGATGTAAAAAGCATGCCGATAATAACGAGCATTAACCCATCACCCCGCTCATTTTGTACATACTTGCGGATGTAATTCATCTTATCCTAATCCCTCTTTTTCTCCATCGGCATGACTGCATCAGCAGTAAATTCGAATATCATGTTATCAATTAGAGGCAAACTGATAATAGGTGCTTTCGCTTTCACTTTGACAGTTGCCATATCAGTTCCCGCTCCACCGGAAACTTCAATTTCCAGACCAAATGCTGAGTTCTCAGCAATCTCTTTCCATTTTTCATCGTGTGCTGAGGCTGCTCTAGCGCCATCACGAGCTGCTGCTTCTGCGACTACAACGGTATAAGATATAAGCCCAACTTGCCAAATGATTAACATGGATAAAATCACAAGCGGAAACAATCCTAAAAACTGAAGAGCTTGTGAACCTCTTTCATTCTTTACATAGGAACCCCACTCTTTCAACATTCCATCATCACCCTCGTTGTATTAAGAACCACCGATTCCTTGAATCATCTCTTCCAATTTTGAAATGATTGTCTCACCTATACTTGATCCTTGAATCCCCATCGCAATGACAGACATAATTGCGATAACAACAAGTCCAAGTGCAACCCATTCAAGTGCTTGAGCTCCTTTTTCATTTCGAACATATACAAAATACTTTTCATTCATTCTAGCTACTAGTTTTTTCATCATTTTCCTAACCTCCAGTAATTTTTAATATCTGCTATCGCAGGAATGCATCTAATCCGAATGCTGCTGGATTATAGATGATATTTAAGACTATTAAACCCATAATAAATCCAAAGACAGCTGGTGCAATGAAGAATGTTGTGACCAATGTTACTAGCGGGTTCGCTTTCGCGGCTCTTTCCTTTGCGGTAAAACCTCGTGTAATCCGTAAATCCTCCGCTTGAAGTTTAAATACCCGAGCGACTGCCACCCCTAAAGAAGAACCTTGTATCAGGGCATTTACAAGTGACTGTAATTCTTTTGAAGAATTACGATCCATCAAACTTTTATAAGCAGTATTTCTTTGAACGCCTAGTTGTACCTCTTTATTAAAACGGTCTATTTCTTCACATAGCGGTCCATCAAGCTGACTCGTCACATGTTGCAGTGCGCCATCCAAACTAACACCAGCTTGCAACGTAATACTTACCGTATCTAGGAAATCTGGCATCATTGTACTGATTGCCTCTTGTCGCCTTACTGCTGAAAAGTAAAGCCAAATGGAAGGTCCGAAAAAGCCACCGCCAATTGACAACATCAAAACAAATAAGGCAAAAGGCAAACCTAAAAATGTATATAAAGTGCCGAATAATAATCCAATCAGCCCTGTAACGAAACGAAGTCCAAAAAATGACTTTAATGTCAGTTCAAGGGGTCTTCCCGCTTCCTTCAACCATTTTTCATGTTTTTCTACATTTAGAAATAGAGCATATTTCATTCCGATGGGACTGGCTTTCTCCGCCCATTTCACCAAAGGTTCCATTATTCTTTTTCGAAGTGGCATATTCTTTTTCTTGTCTTTCAAGTAACCTTGAGAGTGCATTAAATTCTCTCTCTTAGCAATATACAGATAGAAAAATAGAAAACTGGTAAATAAAGAAATCAGTATTAAACTGAACATGATGATAGAAAAAAAACCGATAATCTCCATTAATTACACCCTTATATCCGTAATCCGCTTAATTATAAGAAACCCACACAGCACTATTGCAGTAAAAACGACAAACAAGATTAGTCCAAATGGTGTAAATAAGACATTCAAAAACCCTTTTATAAACAAGTTCATCATAAGTGCCATTAAAAATGGCATGACGACAAGAATATAGGCGATAGAACGACTTTCCGCTGTGATTGTAGAAATCTCCTTATGGACTCGATTTCTTTCTTCAAGTGTTTCAGCCATATTCCCCAATACTGCTGATAAGTTTCCGCCAACTCGCTGTTGAATTAAAATGGTTCCAACAAATATCGATACGTCATTACTGGGTACTCGTTGACGAAACTCGTTCATGACTGTTTCCAAATTGTCACCTAGTTTCAATTGCTGATTAAACCTTTGAAACTCCGGGCCATTCGGTGCCTTTGTGTTTTTTGCAACCATTTCGATTGCCTGTGGTATCGTTTGCCCCGCTTTAATGCTATTCGCCATTGTCCGGCATATCTCAGGCAGTTGGCTATTAAATGAATCGGTCCTTTTATTCTTCCTTGAACTCAAAAATGCTTTTGAACTCCCCATAACGATTAAATATGCAACTAAAAGTGACATAAGAAGGTAAAGACCTAATAAAAAGTGATTTACAAATGTAAACAAGCTTAATAAAAGAACATAAATCCCCATATATTCTGATGGTTTAAGAGATAAATTCGCCTGTTTCAGCTTTTTCTCCAATTCCTGTGACAATTCGGATCGGTCGAAAAAGTCACCTAATAGAAGTACCACACTGTTTCTTTCCTTTTGTAAATCAGTTTCGAACCAATTATCTACGCGTTTACGCGTCTCTTTTTGACGCTTTCCCCTAAGCAGATAATAAATCGAGACAAGGAAAGTGAATATTGCGAAAGTCAATAACGGTAGCGTCCAACTCATACGTATATACCTTCTTTGAAAATACTTTCATCGTACTCGATTCCAAAACTTTTGAACCGATCCATCAATTTCGGAATATAGCCTGTTGCTCGGAACTCACCTTCTATACTGCCGTCGAAAAGTGTTCCTTTTCGCTGAAAAACAAAAATATCTTTTGCTTTTATTTCTCCATTTTCTTCAATTAGTTCCGCGATATTGACAATTCTTCTTTTGCCATCGGAAAAACGAGACGTTTGAACAATCAAATCCAATGCTCCAACAAAATAGCCCCGGATTACATCAACCGTTAGAGGCAAACCAGCCATAATAACCATTGCTTCCAATCTACCAAGAGCGTCTTTCGGGCTATTTGCGTGAACTGTCGTTAGAGATCCCTCGTGTCCGGTATTCATTGCTTGCAGCATATCAATTGCTTCCGATCCCCGAACTTCACCTACGATAATTCGGTCCGGACGCATCCTAAGTGCATTTTTCACCAAGTGACGGATCATCACTTCGCCGGTTCCTTCCATATTGGGAGGTCGCGCTTCTAACCGAACGAGGTTATCATACGTAAAACGGAGCTCTGCCATATCCTCGATTGTCACAATTCTTTCACCCGCCGGAATCGAGTCAGATAATACATTCAGAAGCGTTGTCTTTCCACTTCCCGTCCCACCCGATACAAGAATATTCATCTTCGCTTTTACAGCAACTTTTAGAAACTCTCCCATCTCCATCGAAAAACTACCAAATGCCATTAAGTCATCTAGAACATAGGGGTCTCTTTTAAATTTCCGAATGGACATTGAAGGTCCGTCTAAACTAATTGGCGGAATGATTGCATTCACACGGCTTCCATCAAGTAGACGTGCATCCACCATTGGAGAACTTTCATCAATTCTACGGCCTAGAGGGGCAATGATTCGATCAATAATATGTCGGATATGTTCTTCATTGTTGAAGCGCACGCCTGATTGTTCGAGCTTTCCATTTCTTTCAATGAACACCTCATCAGGACCGTTAACCATAATCTCTGTGATCGAATCATCTTTTAGCAACGCTTCAAGCGGGCCATATCCAACAGATTCGTTAATAAGTTGCTGAATAATTTCATCTATCTCTTCATTCGGAATGATGACCCGTTCTTCATTAATCATTTGTAGAACGAGTCTTTCAATTGTTTGTTTTCGTTCCATCGGATTTAGAACAATGATACTTTCTAAATTAGCCTCTTTTATAAGCCTACTTTTATAATGTTTTACCCAAATATCAACCTGTGATAGGGTAACTTCTAAATTGGTTTTCATCTGTTTTTTGCTAGATACTTTTTCAATCCATGACATACCCTCACTCCTTCAATCGTAATACAAAGGAATCTATGTATTTTTTCATGTCTTTCGCGGCTTTCGAATCACCTTTATGTTTTTTATTCCGATAAAAACCAGAGCCCATATTTATGTTAGATTGCATGCCGTAAAAGTCGTCCGCAATTTGCGCATCAATTTCAGTACCAGTTATTTTTCCAATATCAGATGATGTCATTTCACTCTTCGGATTAACTTTATTTAGCAATAAAGACATCGTAATGCCATTGCCGATGGAAAACCTCTTAAACAATTGTGTAGCATACTTATAAGATCGCAAACCTAAACTATCGGGTGTCATGACGTAATGCAATCTTGTAGCTGCGCTGAGCGCGGTAAATGTAATTGAATTCATAGCAGATGGAAGATCCAATACGACATGGTCAAAGTGAACCCTTGCTACCCGAATAAGTTTGGCAATGAGTTCATCCGTAATCTCTTCCGTTTTTTCAGGGTCAGAAGGACTCGAAATAACGAACACTCCTGTTTCAGTATGTTCATTCGCGATATTTTGCAAATGTCTCATTTCCATTTCATTCACTACGGGCAGTAAGTCATAATAAGATCTTTGGGGTTGCATTGAAAAAAGTGTATCTGTTACACCGTACTGGGCATTCAAATCTATTAGTAGCACTTTTTTTTGATGATGTATGCTTAGCGTCTGGCTCATCATGACAGCTAAAATTGTACATCCGCTGCCACCTTTAGCGCTGTAAAATGTATGGACTTCTCCGGTTCCGAGACCCGTGTCGGCTTCCCTTTGAATCGTATACTGCTTGACAACTTCTTGTATAAGAATCTCAAGTCTCATCTCCTCTTGGGAGAAAACGACGACGTCTCTCGCCCCTCTTACAAGCCATTCTCTCGTAATTTCAAAATCTTTTTTTCGTGTTAATCCAATAACAGCACTAGTTGCCGTCATTTTCGGAAGAACTTGTTGAAGATTAACGACATCTAAGTCCATAAAATAAATATGATAATGTTGTTGCCCCAACATTTTTTGCATTTCTTTTGAGACAGATAAGTTAAGTCCGTATTTTTCCGCATAATTAGAAATCCTCATTTTCCATTCTTCGTCTTCTGTTAGCAATAGTGCACTCAACTGAAACATGCATTCACATCCCTCTTTTACATCAATCGTTAGTCAGCAGTACTTTCCTCAACTTCAATCTTTGTTACGGGTGCTTTATCTTTTTTCTCTTTTGCCTCTTTTGTTTCTTCTACCTTTTTATTGTCCGTTTCCTTCACTTCAAGTTTCTTTTCAATAATAGGTTTGGGAGGATCCACAACAGTACTTGTCTTGTCATCCTCTGCTTGATTGACACGGAGAACGCGAATCTGCTTTGCGAAATTTTGATAGTGGATCAATTGCTCCGCCTGTTCAAGCGGCAAAGAAATTTTGATGCCTTCACTACCTTCTAGACCTTTTTCAATTTGCACAACTTTGATATTAGATAGTAGTCTTTTCGTTTCAACGCTTTTTTCAACTTCTCTGGAAACAATGACATCAACAAGATCGCCTTCGGTGACCTGTTGATCGATCAATACGATTTCAGTCGCATTTAACCATACAACACGTTCATTCACCGGAATATCTAACCTTTTTCGAACTAGATTTTTCGTCAATAAGTCACCCGAATCTAAATTGACAATTGTAATTACTTCTTCCAACTCTTTTTTATCTGTAATGAAAAATGAAGATGCATTGTTCTTTGGGAACTTCACCCATTCAATAGTATTCATATCAATTTCACTATAAGATGCCACATCTTTTGTAACGGAAGCAACCTCTACCATTTCACCGAGCCTTTCCTGCGCTTGACTAATTTGCACCAGGACCACTCCAGCAGTCACGACTGCCAATACGAAAGATATTGTTAAAAATATGATCGCTTTCCTTTTCGAATCAATCATCAGTTTTCCACTCCATTTAACACATTAATTTCCATCAGATCTTTCCGGGAGTGGAAAGATAGAAAGATAGTTTACAGAATTCGGAAAGGCCCATTTTTCTAATGGATAAAATTCCATATTGGCCATTACGGGAATGTCCATGTTTCCAACAGCTATAAATCTTACTGCAGGGTAACTCTCCATTAGCCTTTCCAGTAAAATCGTATGTTCTTCTCTTTTTTTATTTTTTTGCTGCTCTTTAGAATGTATGAAGCATTTCTTTTTCGTTTTTCGCCCTACTTTTTGATAATTAGAGACTGTGAATTTACTGAAGTTACTTATTAAAATACCTTGTTCAGGCGGTAATGAAGTGGCAAGGGATTGTCCTTCTTCTTTGAGTTTGATCAAATAAAGTGCATAGGCTCTATGAATCGATCCATCCAATATTTGAAGTGTATAGTCCGGTAAATACCAGTTACGCATCCGATCCAGTACCTCTTTGTCCGTCATCTTGCCGTCGTAAATATAAAGGATACGTCCATGCTTCTTTAGGAGTGTGCCAATTTGGTCGAGTTCTTCCTGAATTGTCCGTTTTACAATAGGTAATCTTGTTTTCAAAACACTGTTTTCTTTTTTTATAATTATTTCCTCGAGGTTTCTATCTTTTTTCAAAGGTGTTTTCCGAACTATTACATCCCTATTTGACGTAATGGGTATCCCTAATGTTTGATCGATTAATATACGCACAGTCAGCCCCCTCATTTCATAGCATCATAGAGTTCCTGTCGGGTTCTCTTAATCAATTCAAATTTTTCCTCTTTTAATGATTTTCCGTACTCATTCATTATTTCTCGACGTTCATCAATCCTATCGTTCAATCCAAATTGTGTTTCATTATCGATTCTATCCGATTCACGCAACACGCTAATTGCTGCTCTCATGTTGCTATTTTCCAAAGCAGCAAATTCATTAAATGACGAAGTCAGTTTTAGAACTTGATCGTTTAATTGAATCGTCCTATTATCAATTTGCATTCCATTGTTCACTTTTTGGCTCAATTCCCTGACTTCAGCATTTGCTTCCTCCAACATCGTTTTAAATGTATTTTGAAAGTCGATAGTTGATTTGACGTTTGCATACTTTCCATTTCCTTCTGCTGCTACTTTTTTTAATTGTCTTTGTCCCTCATTATCCACGTTAAAACCGAGGACGTTCACTTCCACGTCCAAATCTGATTCGGCAAGCTCTAAAGCTTCTGCAACCGGGTTTCCGTCGCATGTCTCTACACCGTCACTCACTACAAATATCATATTTTGAGTCTTTTCAGATGCTCTCGTCCGTAAGTCACCTCCGCCTGCTTTGATAGCAGCGGCGAGCGGAGTCCAACCGGCCGCTTCGAATTTCGTTAATGCATCTTTGAACTCTGTATCATTATAACTATCGGGACCATATATCAACTCGTTACTGGAACAGGACATCGCCTTATCTGCCTTTGAACCGGTTCCGGCGTGACCGTAAACTCGGAGAGAAACAATTGATTCTTCCGGGAGTTCTGTTCCAAATCGTTCCACCGCATCTTTCGCGAGTGCCATCATCTGCTCCCCATCGATTGTTGCTTTCATACTACCACTTGCATCAATAAGGACTGAGAGGTTCAACTGCTTCATCTCTCGTTTATCAATCCCGTATTCGCCATAGTCCGCCTCAAAATCGATAAGAGGTTTATGGACATCTGTATAATCCATAGCAAACCATTCTACGATCCCATTGATCATTTCATCTTTACTTAACTCTTCAACTGGAAATCCCTCCATAATAGCAAGGTCTTCGGGATTCAATTTCCACTTTGAAGATGTGGACATGTCTTTCATCTTTACACCAGCGCCCGCCGCTATGATATCTTCCGCGCTGGATGGTGCATCGTTAAATTTTATCGGTCTCGTTTCTTCTACTGCATTTCCCTGTTCGTCTTCTATTTGAGCTTCTACTTGCTTGTTCTCATTCTTATCAGGCCGTGCTTCTGTCTCGCTGCAACCAGTAAGTACAAAAATAAAACAACCTATTATTATAAACAATAACGTCCTCAAAATTTGTCTAACCTCCCAAAAGTCTACCTATGTAAATCCAGTTTCCTATTTACCCAGATTTCTCCAACCTAGTACTATATAATTATCATTTCATTACTAAATTGTCAAAAAAATTTCATTAAGTTTTGAGCTGTCATGGTCAAATAGACCATAGGCACTTTGACTTTGTAGACCGTTGTATAAAAGAATCACTTATTTTTTAGATGTATTATAATTATTCTTTAATTGAAAAACCATTCTTATTGCACTAGTTTTTCAAATATAACCAATTATGCAGGACTTTTGCATCTTTATTTAAAACTATTCCAAATAAAAAGTCTCCATTTAAAGATACTTGAAACCAAGGTATATAAAAAAAGCGAACAACATGTCCGAAGACTTGTTGCACGCTTTGTCTCTTTATTTGATATTCACACTCTGAAATGCTTCATTTCCATTTGGAGATCTTCGGCAAGTTTTGCAAGTGCTTGCGCGCTGGATGAAATCTCTTCATTGACAGCCAACTGCTCTTCTGTAGCTGCACTTGTATCACCTGCAGACGCAGCCGCTTCGCCACTCAACTGTGCGATTTCCCCGGCACCATGGCTCACCTCGTCTGCCATCGCTTGGATTTCTTCAATTGCGGCAGAAACTGTCTCGACTTTTGTTGCAACATCGCCGACTGCGTTCTGGATTTCTTCGAAGACCAAACGCGACTGTTCGGTGGCAGCGATACCGATATCTACGCGCTCACTGCCAGCGGTGATGGATGTGACAGCCCGTTTGGACGCGTTTTGGATCATGCTTACCATTGTGCCGATTTCTGTAGCAGACGTCTTCGATTGTTCTGCTAATTTTCGGACTTCCTCTGCTACAACTGCAAAGCCTTTGCCGTATTCTCCTGCACGTGCGGCTTCGATTGCAGCATTGAGTGCAAGCAAGTTCGTCTGCTCGGCAATGGAAGTTATGAGAGTCGTAATTTTCTGTATTTCATTTGAATGCTGTGCCATTTCCTCCATGATGACGGAAGATTCCTGGATTGTCGTATGAATTGTTGACATTTGAACTGATACTTCACCGACTACACTCGACCCCGTCGTAACAAGCTTCGATACAGTTTCCGTTGACTGCAACATTTCTTCATTATTGTTTGCAATTTCTGCAACTCCTAATGATAGTTCTTCCATGGAAGAACTGGATTGTTCGATAATTCCCTGCTGCTTTTCACTACCCATTAACTGATTCTCAGCAGTCTTGGCAACCATTTCAGAAGATGCCAAACTTTCCTCTGAGCTTGCGGACAATTCTTCTGACTGAATCGCTAACTGTGTAGCAGAAACATTAATTTTACGTACCATATTCGCTACATCTGTCCCCATTTTGTTGAAGGCAGCCGCCATATCCCCAATTTCATCTTTGTTTTTAACCTTCAGTAAATCAATCGTCAAATTTCCTGATGCGATTTCATTCAACCCATCCGTCACTACACGAACAGGACGCGAAATGCCCCGACTGATGAATGTAGAAATGACAATACCCATAAGCGTCGCGAAAATAATAATTCCAATGACAAAGATAATTGTGCCCATCATGAATGTTTCCAACTCACTACGAGTTTTCTTCTGTTCCTGAAATTGGTCTGCTTTAATGAGATCAGCATTTTCCAGCACGAGAGCACCCACATTTGCCGAAGCGCGTCCAAGTTCTGTCGCTTTTCGATCTTTTCCTTCTTGGACATTCAGTACAATCTCATCTTGTAGGTTTAAATATTTCGTACGTGCCACCTCAAGATCTTCCAGTAAGGCCTTATGTTTTCCTGTATTAAGTATTGCAGATAGTTCTTGATACAACTCATCAAAACGGTTAACATTTTCCGTCCGCGATTCCAAATATTTATCATCTTTGAAAAGCATATAGCCTCGTACATCATCCTGGATTTGATTGTGTTTCAGAATGAATTCATCTACCAATTCAACCTTCTTTACACGATCATCCAATAAAAAAGTATAATCTGCGTCAATACGAATCGTTGACCACAAACTCAGGCCTCCCACAATGACAAGTAATGTCAATATCGTTGCAAAACCCAACCACAATTTTTTAGCTACAGTAAATTTCATCATTTCCCCCCACGATCTTTTAGCCTATTCAAATTATATAACTATTGACGGATAATAGCATTACTTATATACTAATTCGGAATATTTAGTCATATTATTATTCCTTGTTAGATTCATCACAAGATGATTTATCTTATCTTCTGTAATGAATACATAGACATTAGTTGCGTACAATGGATGATGAAGCAATGTTTAATAAAGGAGATAGCATGTGACAGCTAAAAAAAAGTGGATTCTACTGGGCGGGATTATCGCCTTGATTGTGGTTGCTCCCGTAATTTGGATTTTTGCATTCTATCTGAATGCGGCTGAGGCCGTCGCTGAAATGCAGGAACCAATCGGACGGGAGATTTCGGTTATGCGTGATGCTGAAGTTGTTTTTAAGAAGCAGAATCCCTTTTCCGTCTTGTTATTAGGCGTGGATGAGCGCGAAAGTGATGCCGGGCGTTCAGATACAATCGTTGTTATGACAGTTAATCCAACAGTACAATCAACGAAAATGGTCAGTATTCCAAGAGATACATATACAGAAATAATAGGACGAAATGCTAAGGATAAAATCAATCATGCCTATGCATTTGGGGGAACGGTAATGGCCGTGGCATCCGTTGAATCATTACTCGACATCCCAATCGATTATATTGCAACCATTAATATGGAAGGTTTTGAAAGTATTGTCGACAATATTGGTGGCGTCTCGATTGTAAATGAACTTGGATTTAATGTAGATAATTACGCCTTCCCTGAAGGGGAAATCCATTTAGATGGAGAGACAGCTCTAGTTTATGTACGTATGCGATATGAAGATCCCCGTGGAGATTTTGGTAGACAGGACAGGCAAAAAAAGGTCATTGAAGGCATGTTGCGTAAAGGAGCTTCACTTACAGGTCTTATGAACTACAAAAGTATTTTCAATACGCTTGGCGACAATGTACGAACAAATATGGCATTCGATGAAATGATAAATGTCCAAAAGAATTATCACGCGGCTATAGGTGAAGTGGAACAGCTCCACTTCCAAGAGGGGAATAGCCAAAGGATAAATGGCATCTGGTATTATCTGATGGATGACGAGGAACTCGCAGAAATTACAACGGAGCTGAAGGATCACTTAGAGTTATAGTGTAGGTTGTTTTACTTACTCTTGAACGTTGTTTACATTAGGAGACTCGTTGTCTACTGTCTAAATTACATTGTCTTCTTTCACAATTTCATTGTTTACAACAGCAATCAATCAAAAAATGCGCAAAGAGGAGAAATTCTCTTCTTTGCGCATTTTTCATTCAGTTCATCATTTCTGTTTCAAAGAGTATTTCGCGAAACCTTCAGCAGCGGGAGAAAGGTATTCGATACCGCTTCCTGCTGGAATGAATTCTTTCGCTGTTCCAGCTGTTTCAAATATAACTTTCAGGTTTTCATTCAATGGTGCAAATGCCCAGTTACCGTCTGCAGATGGATCGATTGTACCGACATCAATCATGTAATCCATGATTGCCTGACGGTTTTCATACGCATAATCGATTGAATCTGTAGCACCGCGTACACCTGGGAAGTTCCCGCTAGCACGATAGTTGTTCGTTACTACAATGAATTTCTGATTCGAATCAATCGGTTTTCCATCATACTGCAAATTGAGAACTCGACTCGCTGATTCGTTAATTGTTTTTCCATCGTAATCATACTTAGCAGGTTGTGTGACGTCAAATTCATAGGTGACGCCATCGATTACATCGAAGTTATACGTACGGAATTCTTCGTTGATCAAATTCTGCTCTTCTTTAGATGAAGGGTCAATCTGGTTAAATTGGCCTGCTGACATTTCAAGCCATTCTTTAACATATGCTCCAGTCATAACGAGCGCGAACACTGTATTGTCGAATACGTAAAGGTCTGCCACATTTTTGATGGCTATTTCACCCGCAGGTATTTCAGTATAGTAGTTTGCTCCGTTACGGCCCCCTGCTTTGAATGGCGCGCCCGAGGATAGGACAGGCAGTTTTTCATATTCAGTGCCTTTTATCTTCCCTTCGACAAACCATTTTTGTGCATTTGTCACAATTTGAATGGAAGGATCGTCTTGCACAAGCGCAAAATAGCTGTTGATTGGCGCTGTTGTTTTGCCAACCGGGCTGCGCACATATTTAATCGTACCTTCATGTGCTTCTTTTACTGCATCGATTACTTTTTGATTGACTATGTCCGACTTTTTATCAATTTCACGTACCGCACCTTTGCCTTTGACAACGGCCCATTGATCGCCCACTTTTTCGAGTTCAAGATCAATGACACCCAAATGGCTGCCAAATTTACCCGGCATGACGACAGGCGTTCCGTTCACTGTTCCTTGTTCCATATCAATATTTTTAAGATCGCCGAAATCTCCTGGGAATACGGCGTGGTTATGTCCTGTCAAAATCGCATCCACGCCATCAAGTTGTGAAATTTGATAAGTTACATCATCTTCATCAACCGTATGGATTTCATCGCCCATTCCTGAGTGGGATAAAACAACGATAATATCAGCGCCTTGGCCCTTCATTTCAGGGATGAATTTCTCAACTGAATGTGCCGCATCCTCTACCGTCACTTTACCGTCAAGAAGTGCACGGTCCCAACGTACGATTCCTGGTGCAACAACACCGATAACGCCGACTTTCAAAGTATGTGCTTCCCCTATTCCATCGACTACTTCTTTATCAAAAATAGCATAAGGTGTATAGCGATTGGTCTTCGTTTTCGCATCGTAGACATTGGCATTCAACACTGGGAATGACGCCTCTTCCAATACCATGTCCAAATAGTCCAGGCCATAGTTAAACTCATGGTTTCCTAATGTACTTGCATCATAGTTAAGTGACTCAAGAGCAGCCAGAGCCGGGTGCATTTCACCTTTTTCAAGCTTATCCACTGTTACCTTATATCCGCCAAGAGGTGTTCCTTGGATCAAATCCCCATTATCGAACAGGAGATTGTTCGGGCTTTCTGCACGTGCTTCTTCAATCAAGACCGCTGTTTTCGCAAGTCCGACTTCATTCGACACTTTATCCTGGTAATAATCATAATTCACAAAGTTTGTATGCAAATCGGATGTACCTAAAATACGAAGTGAAACTGAATTCGTTGGCGGTTCAACGTTATATGCGCTTAACAACCGATCAATAATTTTAGTAACTTGTGCTTTCGTTACGAGCTTCTGAGGTTTTGCCGTCCCATCTTCATACCCTTGTAACAGACCGAGTCCGACACTTCTTGCCAGTTCCGCAGATTCATTTGTCATAAATGAACTTTTGTCTTTGAATTTATCGAGCAGATCAGTAGAAAAAACTTCTTCTGACATAATGGCCCGGGATGCAATCAGAAATGCATGCTCCCGTGTCAGTTTTTGATCAGGCTTGAAAGTTGTTGAAGTAGCTCCTTTGATGAGCCCCATTTTTTGCGCCGCTTCCACGTAAGGCGCCAATTTCGCATCTACATCCGTAAACGCAAGTGTCTCACCGTCACTCAGTTCAAATTCAAGCGCTTTAACGATGGCTGTGATATATTCGCCTCGCGTTACATCTTGGGTCTTGGTAGCTGCGCTTGCATGTGTTGCAAACGATAATCCGCTCAATGTAAGTGCCAAAGTGACAATCCATAGTCCCGTCTTTTTTAATAAAGACATTCGTTCATCTCCCTTATTTTGTATTCGTTTGCGTGCAAATACATGGAATAACCACATCTCTCGCAAACTAGCCAACTCACTTATTTTCTAGCATATCATGGTAATGTGAATGTTCTGTACTCTCAACACTTCCTTTTACGGACAATGAGAAATAAGCCCCTATTCGCAAGCACTCAAATAGGGACTTATCATCTATAATTCTATTTTTTCGTTTTGTTGGCAATTTCCATAGCACGGTTTGTTCCTTCAGCTGCTTTATCAAGTACTTCTTGCGAATCTTTTCCTTGATAAAGGTCTTCCAAAGCAGTTACGATTTGCTGGCGTGATTCCGGGAAAACCGAAATTAGCGCACCTTGCGTCGCAAGACCTGGTACCGTGTCTTGCAACTGATCTACCGTTACTTTGTACTGCGGAAATTCTGCCCACTTCTCTTTTACGTTCTCTTCATCATACGCTTTCGGATTGATAGCGAAATAGCCAGTATCCAGATGCCATTTTGCCTGCACTTCCGGAGTCGTCATATATTTCATGAACTCCCAGGCTGCTTCTTGTTCTTTTTCAGCGATTCCTTTGGACATCCAAAGTGAAGCGCCGCCAATTACAACACCGTTTCTTTTTACTTCATCCGCATGCGGAATATAGGCAACACCTACATCAAATGGCGCGTTAGTAATGGCCCCTGCAACGCCTGCTGATGAATCCATGTACATGGCAACTTTTCCGGATGCGAATGCTGCACGAATGTCGTCCCAGTTCGTTCCGAAGTTGCCGAATGAACCAGCTTTATTCATTGTATCCAGGAAGTTGAAGACGTTAAGTCCTTCTGGTCCGTTAAAGAGCGCTTCCGTAGCGTCACCTGAACGTCCATTGTCTTCATTGACATATAATCCGCCTTGCGTTGCAACAAGCTGTTCGAAAAACCAGCCATACGTCAGCATGGAAAATCCGTACATCTCACCCTTTTTCAATTTAGCCGCAGCATCGATCACTTCTGAAAACGTTTCGGGTGCTTTTTCAGGGTCAAGTCCAGCCTCCTTGAACGCATCTTTATTGTAAATCATTACCGGCGTCGATGAGTTGAATGGCATCGAATACAGCTCTCCATCGACTTTATAATAGTTTAAAATGTTTTCCTCCAGTTGAGAAAGATCATAATTATCTTTGTCGATGAACGATTGCATTGGCTCGATATAACCACTGTCAATCATATATTTCGTTCCTACTTCGAATACTTGCGTAATAGCCGGTGCATCTTTTGTCCCGCCGACACCACGTAACTTTGTCAGTGATTCTTCATACGTACCTTGGAATTCGGCTACCACTTCATACTTATCCTGTGAATCATTGAAACCTTTAACAATTGAGTCAAGTGATTCCTGCCCGGACCCGGACATTGCATGCCAAAATTCAATGGATACTTTCTCATCGCTTTCTTTTGTTTCTGTTCCTTCGCTAGTAGCAGGTTTGGACGTTTCCGTCTCATCATCTTTTGTACTACTATCACTGTTCGTACACGCTGCGAGAACGGCCAAACTCAAAATAAGTATCCAAACGAACGATAATTTCAACATTTTCATCCTACTGAGCACCCCTTTGTCATAATAGTAATCATTATTTTAAAGCACCTTGAGATAAACCTTTCTGCAATTGCTTCTGCCCGATAAATAACAATAATAATGTCGGAATAATGACTACGATAACACCTGCCATAACCACCCCCCATTCTGTTCCCGTTTCTTGAGACTGTAATTGTTTCAAACCGATTTGAACGGTTCGCACAGATGTATTTGTCGTAATAAGTAACGGCCATAAATACATATTCCAAGTCGTTAAAAAGCCATATGCACCAAGCGTGACAAGACTCGTTTTTGAGATTGGCAAAATCACGCGTCGGAAAAAGGCGAATTTACTTAAACCTGCAATTTGAGAGGCTTCGTGCAACTCTTTCGGAATCGTTTTGAAATGTTGTCGAAGCAGGAACGTTCCAAATGCCAGTGCGAAAAATGGCAGCGTCAGCCCTTGATACGTATTGAGCCAATCGAGTTTTTGGATGGTGAATTTATTTGGGATCATCGTTGCTTCCCACGGGATCATCATTGTTGATATGAACAGGAAGAAGATGAAATCGCGTCCCTTGAATCGGATAAAAACGAATGCATAGGCCGCAAGACTGCATACCGCAAGCTGCCCTAGCATGACACCTACGGAAACGATGAAACTGTTCAATAAGTAATTCAGCAATGGAAGTCTATCAAACACTTTAATATAGTTATCCAAACTAAATGACTGCGGTAGAAACTTTCCCTGCAATAGTTCTGGCCCCGTCATAAAAGATATCAAAAATGCATACATAACTGGAAAGAAGACAAGAAGTGACGTAACAATCAGCAAGAAGTAGATCCAAATCTTTTTAGGCAGGCTTGTTGTCATTGGTAATGAACCCTCCTTTCTCCCAGTTTAAATTGAAGAATGGTGACAATCAAAATAATGATGAATAGCGTGACCGCCTGCGCACTCGCTGTTCCGAATTGGTAGTTGATGAAAGCTTCACGATAAATCGAGTACACAATAAGATTGGTCGATGCGGACGGGCCGCCTTGTGTTAAAATATCAATCTGTCCAAATGATTGGAACGCATTAATGAGTGAAATGGTAATGATGAAAAACAAAGTTGGCGACAACATCGGCAGAGTAATGCGGCGCAATCGGTAAAAGTACCCCGCCCCATCAATCCTTGAGCTTTCATAAAGGTGTTCATCAATATTTTGTAATCCGCCGAGTAAAATAAGAAAGGAAAAACCGATGTTCATCCAAATCGTCGAAATGGATACAGATAGAAGGGCCCACTGCGGATCGAGCAGCCACTGAATTTGCGGTAAATCCAATAGGCTCAGCATTCGATTGAACATGCCCATACTTGGGTTAAACATGAATAACCAAATGACGGATGACGCCGCAACAGAAATTCCCATGGTCGACGAATATAATGTCCGGAAGAATCCAATTCCTTTCAATTTTTCATTTGCTAATAAAGCGAAGAATAAGGCCAGGATGATTCCGATCGGCACCGTGTATAAGACAAACATTCCGGTTGCTTTCATACTGTTGATAAATTCAGTTGACTCCAGTAAATATGAATAATTTTCTAAGCCTACCCATATTGCTGCATTGCCGTTTTGGTCTGTTAAGAAAAAACTCAAGTAAATTGTTCTGTACATCGGATAGAAAACAAACACCGAGAATAAGATGATCGACGGCAGTAAGTAAAGAAGTGCGGTTCTGCCATTCAATGTTTTTCTCCACATTCCTGGCTTTTCAAGTGTGCTCATAACAGCACCTCTTTACCAAAGACGAAATTTCCGAGGTCTGTCGGCTGTTTAATTATCTCTCCTGATTCAGCTTTAAATAGACAGATCGCACCGTAATCCACGAGGATAGGAATTGAATCGCCAATATCGAGATGCCATTGTCCACTCCATTTCGCCATCCATTCGTTGGCACCAAGTTTAAAGGAAAATACAGTTTCATTTCCTAAAATTTCTACGTTCGTCACATCGACATATAGCTTGTCTTGTTCTGGTGTATCTTTTAATGCCGGGCGCAAATGTTCAGGACGAATTCCTGCAATGAGCTGGTACTCTGGCAGTTCAATAATCTCTCCAGCCGGAACCGACAAACGCAGTACGTCTCCAATGACTATTTCTGACGCTTTCTTGTCGACATCAGCATTCGCTAAATTCATGGGCGGAGAACCGATGAATGTCGCGACGAATGGATTGGCCGGATTGTTGTAAATATCAATCGGTTTACCAATCTGCTGGATTTTTCCTTCATGAAGAATCATAATGCGATCCCCCATCGTCATCGCCTCGACTTGGTCATGTGTAACGTAAATCATTGTAATACCAAGTTTCCGCTGAATCCGTCTGATTTCCGTGCGCATATGTGCCCGCAGTTTCGCGTCCAAATTGGATAGTGGTTCATCCATAAGACAGATAGGCGATTCACTTACAATGGCACGTGCAAGCGCAACACGTTGCCGTTGTCCACCTGATAGTTCGCGAGGTTTCCTCTGTAAAAAGTCTGTTAATCCAAGCATATCCGCCACTTGGGCTGCCCTTTCCCGCTGTGCAGCTTTCTTCACTTTTTTCACATCGAGTCCGAACGTAATATTTTGCTGAACCGTCAAATGGGGATAGAGTGCATAGTTTTGGAATACCATTGAAAGGTCCCGTTTATCGGGCGATAAATGATTTGCTACCTTATCTCCGATTTTAAGCGTCCCACTTGTAATATTCTCCAGGCCAGCAATCATTCGCAGCATTGTGCTTTTTCCACAACCGGATGGACCAACAAGAACAAAAAACTCGCCAGGTTCAATCGTTACGTCTATATTGGAAATAACATCTATTTGTTTATCGTAAGACTTCGATAAGTTAATAAGTTCTACTTTTTTCACAAATTCAATCCCTTTCCAATAAAAAGTCCGCTCTTATTTATGGATTTTCAAGTTGGTCTCTTCTGTCTCTTGGTATAGCCTACTATAATTGGATACATCATCTGTTATTATTTACGGATTCTTTATAAACATTTACAATTCTCATACAAACGAGGAGTGATTGCGATGAAAAAGATGCTGCTGTTGCTCTTACTTCTATCGTCACTGGGGTGCATGAACCCCGCTGTTGAACGTTCGCTTCTGCCTGAAGATGAGTTCCTTGTCATCGCGCATCGCGGGGCGTCCGCTTATGCCCCCGGTCACACAATAACTGCCTACGAAATGGCTGTTCAGATGGGCGCAGACTATATCGAACTTGATTTACATATGACGAAAGACGGCAAGCTCGTCGCCCTGCACGATTCAGTGGTAACATTTCCTGAAGCTGAACAGGCTGTCGCTGATATTACGCTGAATGAACTTCAGTTATACTCTCCAGGGAAGGATTTTAATGAAGAGAATCCCCGGTATGCCTCTCCAAGTTATGCAAATTTACGTGTCGTTGAGCTGGAGGATATTTTGGTTCATTTCGGAGATTCGGTTAACTATTACATTGAAATGAAATCACCTGACACGAATATTGGCATTGAAGAGGAACTGGTTCGTCAGCTTCGTGCTCACGATCTCCTCAATAAGCAAGGAAGACTACCATCAATAATCATTCAATCTTTCAATAGTGACAGTTTAAAAAAAGTCTTTGCCATGGAACCTTCCATTCCGCTGATTAAGCTATACACTTTCAAGCAGAAAGCGCATCTCTCAAAAAAAGAACTGCAAGATCTTAAACAATATGCATCCGGCATCGGTTTGAACGTAGATTCAGTAACAAAAAAATTCGTTGATGCGACACATAAGGAAGGGTTGGATGTCCATCCATTTACCGTCAATGATGAAGAGACAATCCGCACACTTATTAAAATTGGCGCAGATGGTGTATTTACAGATACACCCGATAGTGCAGTTCGTGTAGAAGGTGAAGAAAGCAGTAAGGATGCAAAATAAGATCCTTACTGCTTTTTGTCACGTGCAGATTCCACCACTTCTGAATAGGGTACCTGCGTTATTGTCATTAAACTTTGACTGGTTCCCTAAGAACCGTTTTCAGTACCTTGCCGCTGGCGTTTCGCGGCAGTGTATCAAGAAACTCGATGGCAGCCGGAATTTTGAAGGATGCTAGCTGTTTTTTACAACTATCGCGTACTGCTTGTTCAGTAAGCTTCTGTCCCTCTTTCAATACAATGAACGCTTTTACCACCTCACCATACACCTCATGTGGTATACCGATGACCGCAGCTTCGAGCACTTCCGGCATGGTATACAAAACCTCTTCCACTTCTAGCGGATAAATGTTTTCCCCGCCGCGGATGATCATATCTTTCTTACGATCTACAATATATAGAAGCCCGTCTTCATCAAAACGGCCAAGATCACCGCTGTACATCCAGCCCTCTTTTATCGTTCTCGCCGTTTCCTCATCGTTTTTCAAATATCCTTTCATCACCTGTGGCCCTTTCACGGCGATTTCACCTACTTGGCCCATTGGCAACGATTTGCCGAATTCATCCATGACTTTTACTTCTGTCTGCGGCAATGCCTCTCCGACGGAACCAATTTTGGATAGCGCGTGCCGATCTTTCAACGTCGTAGCTCCAGGTGAGTTTTCAGTTTGTCCATACAAGTTTTGAACTTTGACGTCCGGGTATAATGCTTTCACTTTTTTTACGAGTTCGTAAGGCATTGGCGCGGCTCCATAACAGAACAGCCGCAAATTGGATAGATCAGCTTTTTCGAGTGATGGTGTATTAAGGAGAATACTGTACATGGCTGGCACACCGAAAAATAGCGTTGCACATTGTTGCTCCATCGTTCGGATTGTCGCTTCCGGAGAAAATGACTCTTCAATAATGACCATGCCGCCTTGATAGATGACAGGAATGCTGAATACATGACTCGCCGCACAGTGGAAGAGCGGAGCCACGATATGCATGCGGTCATTGTGATCCATCTCCATCGATTCACTCCATATTTCAGCAATTGCCGCAACGTTTTTATTCGTCAGCATGACTCCTTTCGGTCGGCCAGTTGTCCCAGATGTGTAAAAGACAACTGCCGTATCATCATCGAGCGCTTCTCGTATTTCCAGAGTACGGCGTTCACCGTCTATAATTCTTGTAAATTCATGATTAATCACCATTTTGTGTTGGAGCGCAGGTAACTTCCCTTCAAGGGAATCAAACACGTCGGCAAGCCGTTCGTCGTAAATGAGTCCTTTCGCTTCTGAATGGGCTAAAATATAGTTCACTTCCGGTGCAGTCAACTTCGTATTGATCGGCAGTGCTGTAAATCCGCCTATATGGCATGCGTAGTAACAGATTAAAAAGGAATCGGAATTCATCAGACAGAATGCCAGAATGTCATCTTTCACATAACCTAAATCTTGAAAATACCTTGCCAGATTCTCAGACTTGCTATAGAAATCACCGTATGAAATTTCTTTTCCATTAAACGATGTAATGACTCTTTCCGGATGCGTCTCGGAAACGGCCTTCAATTTCTCTGCAATGAACATCAACACGCCCCCATAACTGTTACTTTTAGTTTTATTAGATAATTATAAATAGTAAAATACTTTATTGCAAGATAATTGGTATATGTGGTGAACTATTGAATGTGGCGTATATGCTTTACAAGTGCTTTTGAGAGGTCATTGAAAAAGATTTAATACTTGGAGTGTATTAGAATTCCTGCTAATACCGCTTCGACGCTTTGTGGATGCCTTCCGCGATAAGCCAGAAAGGAGAACACTTTCTGGCTCATCGCTCCGGCTACCACGAAGTCGCGCCTTCGCTGGGTGGTCTATGTTGAGAAATTGCATTTCGTTTTTGTGGATGAGACCTGTAACCTGGAGTGCCATAAATAGATTGAATGTGATCAACGATTGTTCCAATACATGAGGAATGAATTAGAGATTCTGCTAATACCGCTTCGACGCTTTGTGGATGCCTCCTGCGATAAGCCGGAAAGGAGAGCGCTTTCAGTCTTACCGCTCCGGCTACCACGAAGTCGCGTCTTCGCTGGATGGTCTATTTGAGAAAGCGTATTTCATTATCGAAAATGAGACCTACAACCCGGAGTGCCATAAATCGATTGAATGTGATCAACGAATGTTCCCATACATGAGGAATGAATTAGAATTCCTGCTAATATCGCTTCGACGCTTTGTGGATGCCTCCCGCGATAAGCCGGAAAGGAGAGCACTTTCAGTCTTATCGCTCCGGCTACCACGAAGTCGCGTCTGCGCTGGATGGTCTATTTGAGAAAATGTATTTCATTATCTATGTTGAACTATTGAATCCGGTGTATAAACTGAGCGAAGGCGCCTTAGCAGGGGTAGCCGAAGCCATAAGACTGGCGGCGAAGCTGCTTGGCTTATGGCGGAAGGCATCCCCTAGCGCCGTAGCGGTTCGATGGAGTTCTTTATTTCAATTTATATAGTATCACCTAGTAATCACATATACTCTCGGCATATACATCTCAAAATCACATTTCTCTCGATAATGAACACCTTAGCGCCAAGCGATCTATAATCCACACCCCGAATTACAACTCTCTCTTTATTGAGCGCCACAGCAGATTTAATGGGATTCTTTAATTCAACAACTATATTTAGAACAAAACCTTCCGTAGATAGCGAATGTATTATAGGATAGAAGTATGCTTGATTTTATAATGACTGCTAATTGAAATAGAAAGGGGCGAGAAGCATGGCAAAAGCGCTCAATAAGATCTTCTGGGGCTCTCTTCTGGTTTTTCTGAATTTCCATATCAATCATTTCGATATCTTGCCTGATTTCCTTGGGTATATAATCATCTTCCTGGGTTTAACGGATCTAGTCTCCTATTCAGAGCACTTTTCAAAAGCGAAATCGTATGTGCTCATACTGGCTGCGGTGTCTCTACCGTTAATCTACCAGTTCGAAGTAAATATGGCAGAACCGATAGAGATGACGGCTAACGCTTATGGATTGATGGCCATATATATAGGTGTCGCATTTGTCCACCTGGGATTCGTTTATCACTTTATGCGCGGACTTATGGATATCGCACAAGAAAATCCATTTAAACCACTTGAGAAGAAAACAAGAACTTTTCTGCGTTTTTATATCATCTTGACACTCGCTACACAAATCGTTTCCATGCTTATTTTAATACCCTATGCTTTATCTATAGGTTTAATTTTAGCGCCACTCATTTTGTTACTTGCGATTGTGTCTTTTATTGTCGAAATCATGTTACTTGTATTGATTCGACAATTCCGGTCAATAAGCTTACTAGAGGAAATGAAATAAAAACACTCCCGAACGAAGTAAAAAATTACTTCTTTTCGGGAGTGTTTTGTATATGATTCGCCCCTGCAAAGGTTGGACATGATGCCCGTGCACACTATCTAGGTACTGAGAATTACTGATTCCATTCAATACCAATTCGCGCTTTGTGAATACCTTATTCATTGATACAGCGTATACAAGTATCCTAAAGGCTTTCACAGTTGTTTTACATTCGATACACAAACCGGATAGTTCCACCGTTTTTCAATTGGGCCACTTTCGGCAAATCAGCCTTTGAAACCGTACCAATTGTCGCGTATCCTCCCGTCGTTTGGGCATCTGCCATTAGAATAATTGGCTGACCATTCGTCGGAACTTGCACAGTTCCAAATTGAGTCGCTTCACTGAAAATATCCCCGCTATCGATGAATTCAAGTGGAGGTCCGTTGAAAAAGTAACCCATTCGATCTCCGCCTCGATACGTATAAGTAGCTTTTAAAAATGTATCGATACTCGATTTTTCGAACAGATCCATGTGCGGACTTTTGAACAAGTCAACCGTAATATCCTGGGCATAACGCGGGATATTCCCCACGAGCAAGCCACGGTTTAAACGCTTTTGTTTTAATTTATTCGCATAAAGAATCATGTCTTTTTTTGTGATTTCACCAATTAACCCCCTCGGATAACTGGAACTGCTACCCAAAGTTTCCTTAACTGCATACCCACCTTCCGGAATAATGTACGTAATCGCACCGCTAATTGGTTTAGAAAAAGAAATCATTTGCCCTTTCCAAACCTGAAACGTTTTCCAGAGCGGTGCTGGCGTTTCCCCGTCAATCATTGCACCTAAGTCTGCACCTGCAATGACAATCCTATGATCGGTTAGTACTTCCAGTGCAAGGCCGCCTAAAAAAATTTCCAGTGCATTTCCGATTTCATCATTCCCAATAATGTCTTGGCCTAGCTGGAATGCCTCTCGATCCATAGGTCCAGCAACTGGCATACCGAAACGCCGGAAACCGAATCTGCCCTGGTCCTGTATCGTGGCATAGACGCCAGGTTTGACGATTCTAAATAACGGAATCATATCGCGTCTCCAAGTGCGCTAACACGAACATTAACAGATGCCAACGCTTGACGAATTTGATGGGCATGGGACGCCACACCCTGTCCATCACCATGGAAACAAATTGTATCTGCTTGTATTAAAATTGTTTCTCCGGTTATTGTTTGTACGTGCTTGTTTACCACAATATCCATCACTTGTTTTTCGATATCTTCATATGTATGGAGGACAGCTTCCGGCAATAATCTGGAGCATAATGTACCTTCTGCCGTATACCTGCGATCTGCAAAAGCCTCACCCGCCGTTTTTAAGCCGATTTTATTCCCAGCCTGCAACAATTCGCTCGTACAAAGCCCATATAAATACGCATTCGGTACAGTATCATAAACGGCTTCTGCGATTGCATCGGCAACAGTACGGTTAATCGAAGCAGTATTATAAAGGGCACCATGGGGCTTCACATGGTTCAAAGTAACACCCTGTATATCGCAAAACTGTTTGAGTGCACCGATTTGATAGACAACTGCATTGTAAATTTCACGAGAGGACATCATCATCTCTCTTCTTCCAAATCCCTGTAAATCCGGATAACCGGGATGTGCGCCGATTGAAACCTGTTGTCCAGCCGCTTGTTCTACCGTTTTCTGCATTACATTAAAGTCGCCTGCATGAAATCCGCATGCAACATTGGCAGATGTAATCGAACTGAAAAGGGCTTCATCTTCCCCAACCATAAATTGACCAAAACTTTCACCGACATCTGCATTCAGATCAATTCGCATTGCGATCACTCCTTTACAAACTGCATAATCATTTCAGGTTCACGTGCTAACTCTTCTTTTAATTCATTAAAGGCTTCAAGACAGATTGAACGAAATTGTAGCTGATCACCCGCGCGAATTAGAAACGGTTCAATGCGTTTCAAACAATATAGATCGAGTGGCGTCCGCCCAATTATGTTCCAACCCCCTGGGGATTCTAACGGGTAAATACCCGTCTGCGTTCCGCCAATCCCAACGGTTCCTTTAAGCACACTTAATCGGGGCTTTTCCAAACGTGGGACATGGAGTACCTCCGGCAATTCTCCTAGATACGGAAAACCTGGTAAAAAACCTATCATATACACCTTATAGCTCGTGCCTGTATGAATAGCGATTACCTCATCACGTGTCAGTCCCGTATGGTCGCATATCCGAGGTATATCTTCACTAAATTTGGCGTCATAACAGACTGGTATTTCAATAGTACGCCTGTTTACAAACAATGCACTATCAGTTCTGTGCGCCCACTTTGTCAGTAATTCTTCAATGATTACACGAGGGTTCAGGAGTTCTTTGCGATAAAAAACGGTTACAGTTTTATTACTTGGTACGACCTCTTCAAGTAAATGATTCCTATCATTTTCAACAAGCTGACAAAATTGCTGTATCGTGTGAAAGGTTTCCTGACTCGTATCCGGACCAAAGTCGAAACGTATTGTTTGTTCATTCATCACCATTGCATGGGGGATAATTTGCTTGTTACGATTCATCAGCAGATAGCACTTCGATGCATACGGCGACACCTTTTTTCAAATCTTCATGTGACCAGCTTGGAATTTTGCCATGCTCAATCGCCAATTCATGTGAAGCAGGTATATGAAGGAAACCAGATTTCATCATCGGTCGTTGTGTTGCAGCGTAATGCAGTCCTTCATACATAACATTGTTGCATAGATAGGTACCTGCCGTATTTGAAACTTCGGCTGGCAGCCCTTTTTCCAGTAATCGATTCACCATCGCGCGAACTGGCAGTGTTGACATATAACCAGCTTCGCCTCGCTCCCGGATCGGTTCGTCAACAGGTGTATTGCCATTGTTATCAGCAGCCCCGTCTTTGATATTAATCGCAATCCGTTCAGGCGTCATTTTATAACGTCCTCCTGCAAGCCCCAGTGAAATCACGGCATCTGGTTTTAGGGCTTCAATATGTGTAAGAAGTTGCTCGCCTGATGATTGGAAGTCTACCGTTAATACTTCACTGTGAATTTTGTAATTGCCGATCACTTTGCCATGTAGTTCTTCCACGATTTTCATCGTCGGATTAACAGTGAATTTCAAGAAAGGTTCAAACCCTGTGAGTAAAAGTGTTTTCATGATGATGACCTGCTTTCTTATTATCATTGTTGTTACTATAACGGTAGTTATCTAATTTTTCAATACTCCGGTGATTACAAGTTCATCATTTTTGAGATTGCTACTGTGTGAGTACGCTTATTTGATTGGTTGCTGAAGGTATATGGTCGGTTGCTGGGGTTATTTGATCGGTCTCCCAGGTTATATGATCGGTCTTTAGCGTGATACGATCGGTTCCCCAAGTTATATGATCGGTCGTCAGTGGTATATGATCGGTTCATATGTTTATTTGATCGGTCATCGATGGTCTTAGGCCATTTCGGGTTGCCGCCGTTAGTTCATATGTATTCCCGAGTCTCAACACTATCTTCCCGTAATGAATTCCATCAAAGTAAAATCCCCTAGCAGCACTTATTGGCTGTAGGGGATTGAGTGTCAGCAAACGAAACTGATTCAGTTAGTTACATTACCTCTTCAAAATATTTCACACCGCTCTTCATTTCACCAATCGCTCTTTCGGGCCAGTTCGTTTCGATGAAAATTTCCATCAGCTTTTCATAACGGTCTCCATGTTGTGCCGCCCATTCAAGCGCAATGACCCCTTCATAAAGTAAAGCCATAGTACGCATTAATCCTTTCGCTTCGACTGTTTGATTGTCAGGATCCAAATTTGCGAATGTTATGAGGTCTTTTGCTAGTATCTCCACCGCAGTAGATACGCGCAGTTTCCATGAACTTTCGGGAACAGCATCTAGTCTCTCTGTCATTTCATCGATAAATAACAAGTGTGCACTGAATTTATTGACGAGTCTGAGGAGCTCCAATCCTAAAATATTCGCGGTCCCTTCCCAAACCGTTAATACTTGCGCATCCCGAAGCAACCGCGGTGTGACGAAATCTTCGATATAGCCATTTCCGCCATGCATTTCAATTGCTTCATGAGCGAAATGGATTGCCTGTTCCGCGGTTTCCTTTTTAATGAGCGCAATCTTCAGGCGGTTCAATGTAGTTTCTTCGTCAGATGCATTCCCAGAAGTTACTTTATCAAACAGCTTGATCAGATCGAATGTTGTTGCCAGTTCGACTTCAAGCTTCGATTTCATGGTCGCTAAACTTTCTTGAACCATTGGAAAGTCAGTCAACTTTTTGCCAAATGCGTTGCGTCTTTCTGCATACATCACTGCTTCATTGAACGCACGACGCATGATGCCGAGTGACGCGACCGCATTGCAAATTCGCGATAAATTCAATGCTTCCATCATATAATAGAAGCCCTTGTTGGGATCACCCACGACATAAGCCAAGGCGCCGTCAAATTCTACTTCACCGGATGGCACTGCCCGCACGCCGAGCTTGTCTTTCAATCTCCGAATCTGAATACCATTCAGTGAACCGTCCTCTTTTCGCCACGGCACAGCGAATAAACTTAGACCGCGCGACCCTTCTGCAAAACCTTCCATTCTAGCAAGAACCATCGCGACGCCCGCCATTCCGGCATTGGATGCAAAATACTTTTCACCGTATAAGCGATAGTTTTCACCGTCTGCCACTGCTTTCACAACGTTGGCACCGACGTCTGAACCTCCCTGTCTTTCCGTTAAAAATGTCGCGCCTTCAAATAACTCCCTATCACCCGTTGCACAAACATGCGGCAGGAACTTCTCTTTCACTTCTTCATTAGCATAATGATCTAGCAAATAAGCTGTGGCTTGCGTCAATGTTACAGGACAATGGAATCCTGGTTCTGCTTGAGATAATAAGTAGCCTTGCGCAAAACTGTAGAGGTAGTTTCCTTTATGGCCGAGTTCCGGAATATCTTTATGAACATAGCCAACAATCCCTGTCCGATACGTTTCTTCCACTGTCTTTTTATAGCCTTCATTGACCCAAACATGTGAATGATCATCTCCGTACTTGTCATATTTCTCGAGTCGGGGTTGCCCTTCGCGATCGGTATGTTTGGCACGTTCATCGATTTCATTGGCAACTAGTGAACCAAATTTCATTAATTCTTTGTGTGCATAGTCGTAAAACTTAGGAGACAAAGATTCTTTTAATAGTGTTTGTAATGTCTCATCATGTTCAAAGAAGTTCAATGCTATTTCAATTTCAGACCGTTGTTGTAAGACCATTTGCTTCGCCTTCTCTCAGTGGTTGTTTTAAAATCTTACCGGATGCATTACGCGGAAGCGCATCAACTTGTTCATACAAACGCGGTACTTTATACTGCGAAAGTCGTTCTTTCGCAAATTGTTTAATCTCTTCCAGATTAAGCACTTCACTTGCCGCAAAATAGGCTTTGACCGTTTCTCCCCATTCCGGGTGCGGCACGCCGACTACTGCCACTTCATGAATTGCCGGATGTGTAATGAGGACTTCTTCGACTTCTTTCGGGTAAATATTGACCCCGCCGGAAATGATCAGATCTTTTTTCCGGTCGACAACCCAAATGTAACCGTCTTCATCGATTTTCGCCAAGTCGCCTGTTTTCAGCCAGTCCCCGATGAATGTTTCGTTCGTCGCTTCTTTATTATTATAGTAGCCAAGCATATTGCCTTCCCCGCGCAAAAGAATCTCCCCCACTTCGCCTTGTTGCACGTCTTCCCCATCCGGATTAACAATTCTAAACTCTGCATGAAGTGCTGCCCGTTTTCCAATACTGCCTGCTTTCGTTTTATGTTCACTTGCGCTCAATAATGTACCGTTCGGACCCGCTTCTGTCAGTCCATAGACACAGATGAAGTTATCCGATTTGAACTTTTCCTGCACAAATTCAACTTCCGGTTGCGATAAAGGGGCACTGCCGTAAATCCACCATTTCATTGAAGACAAATCGGCTGTTGCCATCTTCGGATTCTTCGCTGTCAACAAATAAACGACGGGTGCCCCAAAGAAATGTGTCGTTTTTTCTTGTTCAACAGTATCGATTAAAAGATCAGGTGTGAATGTTGGCGTTAATACGCTAGTCGCACCGACTATTAGCCCCGCCATGAAAAACAGATGGAGCGGCGCAGAATGACTAAGCGGCATCATGATAAGCAAGCGGCTCTCCGGTTTAATTTCCATCTCCACACAAATCATTTGCGCAACCGTTAGAATGTTTTTATAACTGAATAACACGCCTTTCGGTTTACCTGTTGTGCCGGAAGTATAAAGAATTGTCGATTCACTGGAATCGGGTAAATTGCATTCGATTGGGGAATCATTGTTATCGAGTACTGTTTCAAAACTGATCCACTTATCGTCTAAGGGGGCTCCCGTTTTGATTAACACTAAATCGCTCTCGAGGGTTTTCACCGATTCAATCAGTAAGTCATGTGCAATAAAGGCTTTTGCATCGGAATTCTCAAGTACATAGTCAACTTCTGACAGCGTCATCTTGGCATTTATCGGGACAATGATTGCACCAAGCCGTTGAACTGCAAAATAGGCGATAGCAAATTCGGGAACGTTTGGCATATATAAAACAGCTTTATCTCTTTGCCCGATTCCGAGAAGCTTAAGTCCGTGTGCAAAACGATTCACAAGCTGATCAAGTTCCTGATACGTATAGCGTTTCCCCATTCCAATAACCGCTTCAGTCTTAGGATATTTCCGTGCATTGCGTTCCAACAATTGTGAACTGTTCATTCCCTTACTCCCCCTTTAAGTTGGCTAGTTTCTCTGTGAATTGCACAAGCAGCTGTTCCATTTCCATCTTCATTTCTGTGAGCTCCTGAATTTTGGCTTCTACTTGTCCAATTTTTTCATTGCCGAAATCGATTGTCCGCTCCAATTGTTTTAGCCCAGTCCGATCTTTGTCGAAAAGCAAAATCATCTCCTTTATTTCATCCAGCGTGAATCCGTATTTTTTACCACGCAGGATAAGTCTTAGCTTTACAATCTCCGCTTTCGGATAAATCCTTATATTGCCCGCAGTCCTGTCAGGTTTCAATAAACCCAGTTCCTCGTAATAACGTATTGTGCGCGTCGAGACATCATATGCACGGGCAACTTCAGTAATATCCTTCATTGTTGCCACCCCTCTGAATATGTTTGAATATTCAACTATGTTATTAGTTTAACATTGACGTTAACGTTAATGGCAAGTGAAATATGTATATTGGAGTTAGAGTGGGTGGATTATGAGCAGTTGCTAAGGCTTTATGATCGGTCGTCCGGATTATATGATCGGTTAGCAAGGGTATATGATCGGTTGCCGGGGTTATATGATCGGTCCGCATGCTGATTTGATTGGTGGACAAGATTATATGATCGGTCACTCCGTTTCCAACAAAAAAAGGGCTATCCGTTAATGGAAAGCCCCCATTATTTTTGTGATCAAACAACTACTTGTATTTCTTGCTTAAACCGTTCAACCGCCTTCGCCACATCAACTGAATGACCGATTTCGTTCAATGTGTCACCAATCAATTCAATGGCTTTTTCCAACATTTCCTCCGTTGTATTACCCATGTGCCCAATGCGGAACGCTTTTTCTGCTAAATGAGCAAGTGAGCCTGCCACAATGACACCTTTTTTACCAAGTGTTGCACGGAATTCGGCATCGTTGACCCCCTCTGGATAAAGGATGCAGCTCAATGTCGATGCTGCAACATTTTCATCAGCAATTGCTTTCATATCATATTCAGAAAGTGCAGCTCGCACCGCTTTTCCGAATGACTTGTGACGTTCAATTCTTGTCGGCAATCCTTCTGTGTGAACGAGTCTCATCCCTTCATTGTAGGCATAAATCAAGTTCACTGGCGGTGTGGCAAAGTATTTCGATGGATCATTCATGATTGGAATCCAATTGTAGATATCACAATAATAAGCTGGAACTCGTTCGATCTGTGCTCTCGCAGCCAATGCAGTTTTGTTAAAGGCGACAATCGCTAATCCCGGTGGAACACCAATCGCTTTTTGAGAGCCTGTCAAAATGACATCAATTTTATAGTCTGGGTGGCCGTATATTTTACTCATATCTTCTTCCATTGCAGCCGTTGCACAAACACCATCTAAAATGACAAGTGCACCATGCTTTTTCACGATTGGTACAAGTGCTTCAAGGTCAGCTGCAACACCAGTCGATGTGTCTGCATGAGTGATGGTCACTGCTTTATAATGCCCTTCAGCAAGTTTCGCTTCCACTTCTTCGGGCAAAACTTGCTTGCCCCATTCCGATTGAAGAACGTCCACTTCAATGCCGAAAGCCTGCCCCAGTTTAATGAACCGGTCACCGAAATAGCCTTGGCTGACGACTAATATTTTTTCCCCGGCAGCGACTGTGTTAACGAGCGCCATTTCCATTGCAATCGTTCCTGAGCCTGCAACTACAAATACTTCCCCGTCTGTTTTAAACAGCTTTCGCGTCTGCTCAATCGCATTTTTATAAATCGCAACAAATCGAGGGTCCGTATGTCCTCTTGTTTCACTTGCCATTGCATCATAAATGGAATCGACGACGGGCGTCGGTCCTGGTATCAGCAGCATTTCTTCGTTTCTCATTCTATTTCCCCCTATCTATTTTCCGAATATAATTACTAGCCCTACTACTACTTCCCTATTTGTCGCACAAGTCCTCTTATATTTAATGAAAGCAAGTAAAAACGGCTTTATTCCTATTTAGGGAATAGAGCCGTTGCTATGTCACTCTTCGTTCGAACCGATACAGCGCTCGCACTCGAACAATGGGGATTCGACCTGCTCTACAATTTCACATCCACATTCGCGGCAAATCTTTTTCGGCAATTCTTTCCTGTTTTTGTTTGTTTGCATAGTAATCTCCTCCACTTTCATATTGTTTTACCTCCACTTGTAAATCATTTTAATTGGTCATAACCTGGCAGTGTCAAAAATTCAACGAAGTCATCTTCTAAAGCCAATGACAAAAACAGTTTAGCAGCTTCATCATATCTGCCGGTGCGGAATGCATTTTCACCGACTAACTGTTTGATGGCTTCAAGTTCCTCTCGCAATACCTCCGTCACCAATTCCCCGGTAATATCCACTCCATTGCTTAATTTACCTTGCGGATGACGAATCCATTGCCAGACTTGCGACCTGGAAATTTCCGCTGTCGCTGCATCTTCCATCAAATTATTGATAGGCGCAGCCCCGTTTCCTCTGAGCCAAGAAGCAATATACTGGACCCCGACACTGCAATTCATTCGTAGGCCTTGTTCCGTAATTGTTCCTTCCGGGACTTCAAGTAAATCTTCAGCAGTCACTTTGACGTCTTCACGCTTACGGCCGATCTGATTAGGTGTCGGCATATGCGCATTGAATTGTTCCATCGCAACTGCAACGAGCCCAGGATGCGCTACCCATGTTCCGTCATGCCCGTCTGTCGCTTCTCGGCGTTTGTCTTCGCTCACTTTGCCGAATGCCGCCTCGTTTGCTTCCGGATCATTTTTAATCGGAATTTGTGCCGCCATTCCACCGACCGCCGGTGCATTTCGCTTATGACAGGTTTGGACACAAAGCAATGTGTAAGCCCGCATGAATGGGGACGTCATCGTTACTTGCCCGCGATCCGGTAAAATAACATCTGGTTGATTGCGCAGCCGTTTAATATAGCTGAAAATATAATCCCAGCGTCCACAATTAAGTCCTGCTGAATGATCCCGTAGCTCATAAAGAATTTCGTCCATTTCAAATGCTGCTGCGATTGTTTCAATTAACACAGTCGCCCGGATTGTACCATTTGGAATGCCAAGCTGCTCTTGTGCAAAAACGAACACATCGTTCCACAATCTTGCTTCTAAATGACTTTCGAGCTTCGGTAGGTAGAAGTAAGGTCCTGTTCCGCGGGCAATTAATTCCTTGGCATTATGGAAGAAATAAAGTCCGAAGTCGAAGAAACTTCCAGCAATAGGCTCCCCAGCAATCGCGACGTTCTTTTCAAGAAGATGCAATCCGCGGGACCGAATCATTAACACTGCAGGATCCTCGTTCAACTTGTATGTCTTACCATTAGAATGCTGTTCAAACTCAATTGTTCGTCGGACGGCATCTTTCATATTGAGTTGGCCTTCCATCATGTTTGCCCATGTTGGTGATGTCGCATCTTCAAAACAGGCCATGAATGTTTTTGCCCCTGAATTCAATGCATTGATGACCATTTTCCGACCGACGGGACCTGTAATTTCTACTCGTCTATCTTGGAGATCGGGAGGAAGGGGCGCAATTGTCCACTCCCCATCCCGAATATGTTGTGTTTCAGCTAAGAAATCCAGTTTTATTCCACCGTCGATATCGCTCTGACGCTGTTGCCGATTAGCCAGTAGTTCTTTACGTCTCCCGTCGAAATTATCATGAAGGGATTGTAGAAATGTAAGTGCATCCGGCGTTAAAATCTCTTCACTTTCAGCAGTCAGTTCGCCTAAAACTTTTATAGTATGAGATGTTATTTCTTTCGTTGACAGATTGATCACCTCTCCGATTATGCTTAATCCAGATCAAACAAATTGCGCAGTTTCCGTTGAGCCTTTCATCGCTGTGGTAGAAGATGTACCGCCAGAGATGATCTGTGATACTTCATCAAAGTAACCTGTTCCAACTTCACGTTGGTGACGTGTCGCTGTGTACCCTTTGTCTTCATTCGCAAATTCAGCCTGTTGCAGTTTTGAATAGGCCGCCATGCCATTGTCTTTGTAGTCATGCGCAAGATTAAACATGCTGTGGTTCAATGAATGGAAGCCCGCAAGTGTAACGAACTGGAATTTGTAGCCCATTTTACCGAGTTCCACTTGGTATTTCGCGATTGTCGCTTCATCCAAATTTGCTTCCCAGTTGAATGAAGGCGAGCAGTTGTAAGCAAGCATTTTCCCCGGGAATTTTGCATGAATTGCATCCGCGAATTGCTGTGCTTCTTCAAGAGATGGATGAGAGGTTTCACACCAGACAAGGTCGGCATAAGGAGCGTAAGCCAAACCGCGTGCAATCGCTTGGTCGATACCAGGTTTCGTCCGGTAGAATCCTTCTGGCGTACGTTCTCCTGTCAGAAATTCGTTGTCTACTGGATCGATATCACTTGTGACCATATCTGCTGCATCCGCGTCTGTACGTGAGATGAGAACAGTAGGTACGCCGAGAACGTCAGCCGCAAGTCTTGCAGCGACTAAGTTACGGATCGCATTTTGCGTTGGCAGTAATACTTTTCCGCCCAAATGTCCACATTTCTTTTCCGATGCAAGTTGGTCTTCAAGGTGAACACCTGCTGCTCCAGCTTCGATCATGCCTTTCATTAGTTCATAAACGTTCAGTGGTCCGCCGAAACCAGCTTCAGCATCTGCTACAATTGGCGCAAACCAGTCAAAACCGTCTACGCGCCCTTCCGAATGATCGATTTGATCAGCCCGTTGAAGTGCTTGGTTGATACGTTTGACAACTGACGGGACACTGTTTGCTGGATATAGACTTTGATCGGGATACATTTGGCCTGAAAGGTTTGCATCTGCCGCCACTTGCCAACCGCTTAGATAGATTGCTTGAAGTCCGGCTTTTACTTGTTGCACCGCCTGATTACCCGTTAACGCGCCAAGTGCATTGACGAAATCCTCTTCATGCAATGAATTCCATAAACGAGTTGCACCCTTAGTTGCCAATGTTTGTTCAATCATAACGGACCCACGAAGTTTCACAACATCTTCAGCAGTGTAAGGACGTTCAATTCCTTTCCATCTGCTATCCTCCGCCCAGCTTTTCTCCAATTGTGCAATCTGCTCTTGTCTAGTCATATCAACGTCACGCCTTCCAATTTTTTTTAACGTTCAGCTACTTATTGAAAAATAATTCTTTCGTACTGTTTCATAACAGCTGAAGTTGTTATACAGTAATATATAACAGAATACACAAAGTTGTCTGTACATTCTGACAAAATGTTGTTTTTTTAGGATGAACACGATTTTAGATCGATGAAACGAGTTCCATAGAAAACAAAGGAGGAGACAAATGTGATAAATGCGAATACGGAGATTGCGAGAGAAGTGTTGCAGCAATATGCTGCTATTTTGGAAGATTGGATACCGAAAGACGCAGCGGTGGCAATTGCGATAAGCGACTACTACATCTATTATGTGGAGGGCATTCATGATATCCGATTAAAAGAAGGGCAACCCGTGATGCCTGGCAGCATTGCGGATCAAGTAATTACCCATCGCCGAAAAGTGGATACAATCATGGATAACTCATTGTTCGGGATTCCCTATTATGGAATCGGCTACCCGATTGACCTCCAAGGAGAGCCGGCTGCGCTAATTGTCATCTTGCCACCGACTTATCATGTACTGCGCCATGAACCATTTCGTTTCCTTACAGGAAAACAGGATGAAGAATGGAGTCCTGTTCCAATTGAAGAGATAGCTTATATTGAAAGCTTGCAAAAGAAAACCTGGTTTTATGTTGATAATGAACAGTACTGTACCAGCTATACACTGAAGGATTTACAGTTGCGGCTTCCTACATCATTTGTTCGTATCCATCGGTCTTACATTGTTAACATTCCATTTATCCAACGTATTTCCAGAGATATCTCTTCAAATCTATTGATTACATTGAGGAATGGTTCAGAGTTGCCTGTTAGCCAAACTTATATGACTGATGTAAAGAAGGCGCTTGGATTTTAGGGGGTTATGATTGGTTTAGCAGACTTTTTGAGTGGTCTACGAAATTATATGAGCGGTCGGCACAGCTTTTTGAGCAGTCTACGGAATTATATGAGCGGTCAGCATTGCCTTTGGAGCGGTCTTCGGGATGATATGAGCGGTCAGCATTGCCTTTGGAGCGGTCGGCACAGTTATTTAGTCGCTCAATGACAAGGGATAAAAAAATAAGCCGCCTAGAAAGTAATCTAGGGCGGCTTGTATCATTTACTTTATGTTATTTCTTGATTAATTCCAATTCAACTGGAATTGAAGTTTCCACTGTTTCACCTTTTAGCGATTGAACTGCTGCTTCTACCGCTTTTTCACCGATAAGCTCAGGTTTTTGTGCGACAGTTCCAGCCAACTTGCCTGCTTCAACTGATTTTACTGCGTCGTCTGTTGCATCGAATCCAACAACTTTAACATCTTTCCCTGCCGCCTCAATCGCTTCAAGTGCACCTAGTGCCATTTCGTCGTTGTGCGTGAATACACCTTTGATATCAGGATTTGCTTGAAGGATGTTTTCCATTACTGTCAACCCTTCAGCACGATTGAAATTCGCTGTTTGTTTAGCAACGATATCTAATTTACCGTTTGCAATTTCATTGAAACCTGTTCCACGGTCACGTGCAGCTGAAGAACCAGCAATTCCTTCTAATTCTACAACTTTTGCACCTTCACCAACTAAATCGACTAGGTATTGGCCGGCTAATTCTCCGCCTGCTTTATTATCTGAAGCGATGTGAGAAACAACCTCTCCACCTTCAGCGCTACGGTCAACTGTAATAACTGGAATTCCTGCACTGTTGGCAGATTCAACCGCTGCAACAACTGCGCTGGAATCCGTTGGGTTAATCAAAATCAAATCGACACCTTGTTGGATTAAGTCCTCTACGTCACTAGCCTGTTTCGCTGCATCATCTTGTGCATCGATAACCGTTAAATTGGCACCCATTTCTTTTGCTTGTGCTTTTGCTCCTTCGCTCAATGTGACGAAGAATGGGTTGTTCAAAGTTGAAATGGAAAAGCCGATTTTATAATCGCCTTCTCCGCCTTTCGATTCCCCATCTTTCTTGGTACCTGGTGCTTCTGTCGAACATGCTGCTAGTACAAGAATAATCGCCATGATCAATGCTAATTTCACTTTTTTCATTTCTCAACATCTCCTTAAGCTGTTTTTTTACGATCCAATAGTACCGCGACCAATATAACTGCTCCCTTAACCACTTGCTGGAAGAAGGAAGATACGCCGATCAGATTGAGTCCATTATTCAAAACACCAATAATGAGTGCACCAATTAGCGTTCCCACAATCCAACCGCGTCCGCCTGTCAAACTTGTTCCACCAAGAACAACTGCCGCAATTGCGTCGAGTTCAAACATGTTCCCCGCGGTTGGTTGAGCGGAATTGAGCCTCGATGTTAAAATCAATGCAGCAAGCGCCGCTAGCATTCCTGTCAGTGCATAGACGTAAATTTTAATACGGTCTACGCTGATCCCAGAAAGCCGTGAAGCTTCCTCATTACCGCCTACTGCGTAAACACGGCGGCCAAACGTCGTCTTTTTCAAGATGAAATACAAAATCCCAAACGTGATGGCCATTGTTATGACAGGGACTGGAATTCCAAAAAAGTAACCTTTCCCTAGCAATTGGAAAGCTTGTGAATCACCAAGTCCCGAAATTGGTTTACCTTCCGTATATACAAGTGTCAACCCCCGATAAATCGTCATTGTCGCAAGCGTTGCTATAAATGGAGCGACTTTCCCTTTGGCAATAATGACACCGTTGATTGCACCGAGAACCGCACCAAGAAGTAATCCCAGGAACATCGCGAGAAGCGGATCCATTCCACCGGCCATTAACCCGGCAGTCACAGCTCCTGTTAACGCTAATATGGACCCGACAGATAAATCGATACCGCCTGTCAAAATAACAAAAGTCATCCCGAATGCAATGAGCGCATTAATGGATACTTGTCTTAAAACGTTGAGCAAGTTGTTCAACGTTAGGAAATTCGGACTCATAATTGAAATGATGATGACAATCAATAAGAGCCCGATAAATGGTCCGATTTTTTGTAGTACCGACTGTGTATTAGACTTGAGCAATTTTGTCACCCCCCGTAGCATAATGCATAATTCTTTCTTGTGTCATTTCAGTTTTTTGCAGTTCAGCTGTCATTGTGCCTTCATGCATGACAAGCACTCGATCGGTCATACCAATAATTTCGGGTAGTTCCGAAGAAATCATTAAAATCGCAACACCTTTTTCAGCAAGTTCATTAATGATCGAGTATATTTCTTTTTTTGCTCCAACATCGACGCCGCGCGTCGGCTCATCCAAAATCAGCACATTCGGTTCAATGCCAAGCCATTTCGCAATAACGACTTTCTGCTGGTTTCCTCCGCTAAGCGATTTTGCCGCTTGGTTCGGACCCGACGTCCGCACCCCTAACCGTTTGACCATCGTTTCATACAGTTCTTTTTCTTCATTTGCTTTGATGATACCCTTGGCTGAAACCTTATCGAAATTCGTTAAGCTTAAATTGTCTCTTACTGAGAAATCCACGATAAGGCCCTCCGACTTACGATCTTCTGTTACATAGCCGAAACCCAGCTTTATCGCTTGCAGTGGGTTGCTGATTTTCACAGGTTTCCCATCGAGTAAAACTTCACCTTTATGCAGTTTTTTATAGCCGAATAGAGACTGGGCAACTTCGGTTCTTCCTGCTCCCATCAAACCTGCAATACCGAGAACTTCACCTTTACGCAACTCAAATGATATATCTTCGAAATATCCATTGCGCGTCAATCCATTCGCAGCCAATTTTACATCACCGATTTTGGCATTTCGCTCGGGGAATCGTTCCCCCAGTTCCCGCCCAACCATCATCTGCACAATTTCGTCAAACGACGTTTTTTTAATCTCTTTAACCCCGACATAATTGCCGTCACGTAGAATGGTAATCCGATCGCATAATGAAAAGATTTCTTCCATTCTGTGGGATATATAAACGAATGAGACTCCATTCGATTGAAGAGCTCTAATTGTTTCAAACAACGATACGATTTCCCGTTCGGTCAAAGCCGCTGTCGGCTCGTCCATGACTATCACTTCTGCATTCGATGACATAGCTTTTGCAATTTCAATAATTTGCTGTTTGCCTACAGAAAGTTCACGGGCAATTGTTTTTACATCGATATCCAATCCAAGTTCCGCCAATATCGTCTTCGCTTCCTTGTTCATTTCCCTCGTTTTTAAAATTCCGCTTTTTCCAAACGTCTTTTCATTCCCAAGGAACAAGTTTTCCGCCACCGTCAAGTCCGGTAAAATATTCAGTTCCTGATGAATGACCGCAATTCCAGCACGTTCCGCTTCTTTCGGATTTTTAAAATCGACTAGCTCGCCTTTCACTTTCACTTCACCTGTATCACGCGTATAAATACCGGTTAGTATTTTCATTAAAGTTGATTTACCGGCACCATTTTCACCCATAAGCGCATGAATTTCTCCCTTTTCTACAGAGAATTCCACGTTATTAAGAACGGTGTTTCCATTAAAAGACTTTGAAATCCCAGTCATTTCAATCATACTTCTTCACCCACTTTCTTTTCGCGATGGTTTTGCGGTGACAGTCACTAAGCATATTGCGAATACTGCGAATAGTGTCTGAATTGTCTAGGTGACTGTCACCCAACTCTTGCTTTTGCCAATCCGTTTTCCTTAAAATATGACGCCCGATTGCAAGACAATATTTGCATAAGGGGTTGCCTCGCCAGTACGAATGATGACTTTGGATTTGCGCGTCAGTTGTTTGAAATTCTCATGCGGCAGCTTTGTTATGGCTGGCAATTTACTATGAAGGGTTTCATACACCTTCGTATTTTGACTCTCCATTTCGCTCGCAATAAATGCATGTTCCACTTCCAAGTCTTCCAAAACCGTGCCTACTATTTCAGTAAACGAAGGTTTTCCAATCGTATAGGAAAGATCGATGCAACGGACCCCTTCCGGTATAGGCAAGCCGCAATCTGCTATTGTTACTTGATCGGTATGGCCAAGCTTCGCAAAAATGGCCGCCAGCTCACGATTCAATATGCCCTGTTTTTTCATCGTCGTTCACTCACAAGTCGCAGTTCAACATCTGCGCGTGCCGGCATGCCGCCTTGTGCGCCAAATTTCTCGACGGATAAGGATGCAGCTGCGTTTGCGAACTTAACCGCCTCAGTTAACTCAAATCCTTCAACAATTGCATACGCAAATGCACCGTTGAATGTATCTCCCGCTCCGGTTGTATCAACCACTTCTGTCTTAAAACCTTCTACGATAATGTGTTTTTTTCCATCGAAGTAACGGGCACCCGCACTGCCGAGCGTTACGATTAATTGATTTGGATAGCTTTCCAGCGCGGCTTCCATATCTAAACCAAAAAGTTGTTCACATTCGGTTTCATTCGGCGTTAGGTATGTTAGATAAGTCATGAATTCTTTTTGGAAACCTCCAGCAGGTGCCGGATTTAATAAGACAGGAACGTTCAGCTCAGCACAGATTTCCAACGTATGTTTTATCGTCGGGATCGGTATTTCGAGTTGCAATAAAACAAGCCTGCTCTTTTTAATCGTTTCTTTCATTTCATCGATACAGGCAGGCGTCAGTTCATAATTCGCTCCCGGTACGACGATGATTCGATTATCGCCATCCGATAACAATATATTTGCGATTCCAGAGGCTACCTCTGTACTCTCCGTTACTCCAGAAACGTCCACTGAGTTGACAATCAAGTTTTCGATTAATTCCTCTCCGAAACCATCGTTCCCAACATTCGCCACCATATGGACATTTCCACCGAGACGGGCGGTGGCAACTGCTTGATTTGCTCCTTTGCCTCCTGGTACGGTTGTGAATAATTGGCCTAAAACTGTCTCACCTTGCTTTGGAAATAGATCTGTTTGCACAACTAAATCCATATTGATACTTCCGACGACTGTAATCATTCCTGTTCACTCCTCGTTGTCCCTCGAATAATCAGTTCAACCGGAACTTGTATATCTCTTTCTTCGAGCTCGATTTCTTCAATTAACTTAATGAGCATCCGTGTAGTAAGTGCGCCCATCTTATAAATATCCTGCGCTACTGTCGTTAGTCCGGGCGTCAACATACCGCCAAGCGCAATCCCGTCAAACCCGACAATCTGCAACTCATCGGGTACGGCAATTCCTAGCGAGTGTGCGGCTTTCAACGCTCCTGCCGCAGACACATCACTACTTGCAAAAATGCCATCAATCTCTTTGTTTTCTGACAGGAATTTTCGTGCTATCTCTTCCGACTGTTCGAAATGGAATGGACACTCGATAATATGCGTCGCAATTCCTTTTCCTCTTATAGCCTCCAGAAAACCGTCAAGCCGATCATCTGCCGGTACTAGTCCTGCGGGTCCCCGCATGCAAACAATATGTTGACAACCTTGGTCAATTAAATGGGCGGTTCCTATACGTGCGCCTTCTTTGTTGTTCGATGAAACTGTTGGAATTGTTTCATCAATCATCCGGTCCAAAGCGACTATGGGCATATCCAATTTCTGATAGTAACTCGCCTGCAACTGATTGGTTGTAATAATGAAACCGGATACATATTTTTGTTTTAAAGTTTCGATATAATGAATTTCTTTTTCCGCTTTTTCATCCGAATTGCACAACACGACTGTATAGTCGTACGATAGTGCGATGTCTTCAACTGCACGTGCAAGTTCCGGAAAAAAAGGGTTCATAATGTCCGGTACAATTAAGCCGATTAGTTTCGTTTGCTTCGTACTTAATGATCGCGCCACAAGATTCGGTTTATATTCCAATTCCTTGATCGCTCGCTCAATCACTTCTTTTGCTTCTTTACTAACGTAGCCTTTTTTATTGATAAAGCGTGAAACAGTCGCTACTGAGACACCTGACTCTTTCGCTACATCCCGAATAGTAGCCAACTATTTCACCCTTTCTTCCCGCATGTGTAACCGGTTACACACACTATACCAAGCCATTGATTTGTTTGTCAATGAGAGTTTTAATCCAGTTAATCAAAATACAAAACAGCCGTAAGAGTGTGATCCACTCTTACGGCTGTTTTACTGTTATTCACTTTTTCTTTACTGCTTTTACAAACTGTTCTGTCCCATTCATCGATTCATCGTATAAATCTTGAGAAAGTCTTATTGTATTTTCGATTGTCGTAGACCAGTTTTCCTTCATTTCATTGAATGCATCCAAGAACAGTGTTTGTTGTTTGTTGATGTCCCCGATCGGGAATGCGTATTTTTCCAAGTGGGCAAGTTTCATGAAATTATTCACTTTATGATGATAGGAAATCGCCATAATAGGTGTTTCAGTACAAGTTGCCAAAATTAATGAATGGAGTCTTGTGCCAATGATAATATCCTGCTGTGCGGTAATTTCAAGGATTTTATCGGGCAGAAGATTATCATCGATAATGGAAATATTGTCTTTGTGTATCATTTTCTTTTCGATGTCTTTAGTGACATCAGCGTCTTGCGGGAATTTTGTTGCGAAAAATGTCAATTCAACATTGTGTTCCGCTGCAAGATTGTCCAGGTTCTTTGCCATGCCTTCTACATAATCGTTATAGATTGCAGGATTCCCTTCTGGCCAATACCCCGCATTGTAATAGGGGACAGCGGTAATACCGATTTTCGTCGGCACTTCCGATTTTTCAACACCCGTTTGACGGAGGGAAAACGCTGGATCGCCGATAGTCAAGACTTGCTCTTTCACGCCAATTGATTTCAAGAGGTTGGCCGATTCCGGATCACGTACCGAAATACTGTCTGCATGTTTTGCCATATAGCGGATGAACCATTTCCCTAAACCACTGCTAAGCGGACCTGCTCCGCATCCGTAAACGACGTAAGGAGTTTTCGAGTTTTTAGCCATCATCGCGTAAGATCCGAACAATGGTGCTTCCCGTTTATATAAATCCATCAAGATTCCGCCGCCGCCAATAATAAGAAGATCAAACGTCTTAACGATTCTCTTATTGTTTTGGTACGTTGCGAAAAATGTTTTTACTGCATTGCCACTTTTATAATACAGCGGAAAACTTGTGACTCCGTATCGTTCTGCTGTCTGTTTAGGATTGTTACTGAAGACCGTTAAATCATTGCTGTTTATCTTGAACGTTGACGTCACTTGTTTAATGATGCTGAGTAAAATTGCTTCATCACCGTTATTATCGTTGCCGTAATTGCCTACAATACCAATTTTCATTTCCCGACTTCCTCTACTACATGATGGTTTCAGTATAACATAGCTGTACTACTCCATGAATATGGAACCAATCATGAATGACTGGTTCCATCTTTTTTACTTATTAATACTGCGATACAAGAATGCGCTGAATTGCGCACGATTTACGGGTTTATTCGGCTCGAAATTGCCTTTTTCGTTCCCTGTTGTGATTCCGCTTTTCGCTAGAATATGGACTTGCTTATACGCCCAGTGGCTTGAAGGAACGTCTTTGAATTTCTTAGTCGCTTCGCCTTCTAGACTGTATGCTTTCACAAGGATTGCTGCCATTTGTGCTCGTGTTAACTGGCCTGCCGGGTCGAAAGTTCCGTCCCCTTTACCCCCTACCAGATTCGCATTTGCAATGGCGTTGATTTCATTGTAATAACGATGCTTTTTAGGTACATCTTTAAACTGCTGTGCGCTGGCTTTTGTTGTGTCCAAGTTGAACACCCGGCTCAAGATGACTGCCGCATGTTCCCGTGACAACGTATTCCCCGGGTTGAATTTACCATCCAAGTCCCCTTTAATATACCCAAGATCTTTCAAAAAACTGATTTCAGTATAGTATGCATAAGTAGATGAGATATCTGTGAACGCTGGTGTATTGTCAGTTAATGTGATTGGAATATTGGCTGTTTTCGATCCCAGTGTCACGTTTACTGAACCTTTTCCTGCTTTATTGACGGCTTTAAAGCTTCCGGACTGTGTAATCGTTCCGATATCCCCTGTAACGCTCCATTTCAATTGTTCAGGCGAATAAATAATCGGTTTCCCTTGTACATCCGTTGCATTTGCTTTGAATGTAACACTTCCACCGGGAGCCACTTTTGTTGTTGAAGGTGAAATCGTCAATTTTGCTGGTGCATCGACAACTGATACAGGGAATGATTGTTTTGCATTTCCATATTCTATGGAAACGCGATCTTCTCCAGCTTTCACTGCACTGTACGACAGCCCAGAACCGGTAACACTGCCTTTTTCTGATGTTACTTGAATCTGACTGTTATCTACTTTTAATGGATTGTAATAAGCATCAAGTACATGGTTCACTGTCAAAGAAGTTTTCGAACCTACAAGCATCGTGCCGACTTGATTGCGCGAAACGCTAATTTGAGCAGGCTCGCTTACAGGTGCAGTACTGATTGCTTCAATGATTGCGGATACTCTTCGTTCCGCAGAATTTGTCGTCCGGTTTGCCAACACAACCGTATTGCTACCGTGATTTCGCACACCCATGGCTGTTGAGCCGCCGCCATCAAAATTAAGTGCCCGATCGTAGCCTTGCGCAGCTAAATAATTTGCGAATTGTGTAAGTGACATCCCGTTACTGTAACCCTTAAGATTATCCACTGTTACAAGATGCACTTGTTTTTTATCTTTACTAATAGCAATTGCTGTACGTGCAGTTAATGTACTTGCCCGCCAATTGGATGTGTTCATTGTAATGTTTGGCTTGCCGTCCTTCAAAAGCATCGGACCGCTCGCCAGCATGAACTCGGAATCCATCCATTTATCATCGATAGACAATGCAAGGGATACATCTTCCCCTACTTGCATATTTTTAAATTTCTCAAGGCCTTTTCCGCCATGAACAGAGAGTACAAATCCAGTTTTAGGAATTTCTATTTTCTCTTTTGATCCATAACCACGTACTTTTACAACTTTCCCTGTCAGTTTCTGACCGTATTGTGTAGTAGTAATTGGCTGTCCAGTATCGACAACCACTTCAATTCCAAACTGATTGGAATTAGTGTATTTATCAATGTTTTGCGGTGTAAAAATAATTGTTTCATCATCTTGTCGCTGACGATTTATTCCCGTCAATAGATGATTTGTCCCTTTGTAATCCATCCGAACATTGAAATTAAACTGATCGATTTCAGCAAGCCCGTCTTTCGTCACGCCGAATGCGATTGGTTGGTTCACATAGTTACTAGTCGAATTGGAAATGACGCCTCCATTAACAATCTCGTTCCCTTGTGAAATCAAATACATCGGGAGTCCGTTATTCATGTCGAAAAATGAAGCATTAATGGCTCCAACAACACGGTTACCATCCTTTGAATCACGGTTCGCCAATGCTGTCGTTGCTTGTGTTTTTGCTATCGGCGCAGGAAGTCCGACTTGTAATTTTGTATATTGATCCCCTAAATTGACAGACAAATGATTTATGTAGTTTTTAGAAGACTGCGTGTATTGGGAATAAGTTACTCCTGATGATACCGGATAACTCTTCAACGCATTCTGATTGGCCGAGGCACTTGCTGGTACAGTCCAAAGTAGCGTTGCTGCTACTGCTGTCATGGCAACTTGTTTACTGAAACGTTTCAATGAAGCTACTTTACTAGTGATAAAACGACACTCTCCTTTCCTATGAATATACAGCTTACCAGAGGATTCGACAGATTGCCATAATCCATAAGAAGGAAATTATGAAATGTGGAGGCGGCCTGCTTAAATGCGACAGGCAGAAGACGATTCTGCGGAGCGGCGTTCTTTGCCGCATAGCCGGATCAGCTTCTGACCCGAGCATTTGGCCGTCGGAGCTAGACAATATGAAATGCGGAAGCGCCTGTTCAGCCCCGAAAAGCGCTGGAGGACCTGAAGATAAAGGCGCCTTTTGCCTTTTCTCCAGGTCTGAACCGACTCGAGGGGCTAGGCGCTGGAGCTAGACAATAGGAAATGCGGAAGCGCCTGCTCAGCCCCGAAAAGCGCTGGAAGACCTGAAGATAAAGGCGCCTTTTGCCTTTTCTCCAGGTCTGAACCGACTCGAGGGGCTAGGCGCTGGAGCTAGACAATAGGAAATGCGGAAGCGCCTGTTCAGCTCCGAAAAGCGCTGGAAGACCTGAAGATAAAGGCGCCTTTTGCCTTTTCTCCAGGTCTGAACCGACTCGAGGGGCTAGGCGCTGGAGCTAGACAATAGGAAATGCGGAAGCGCCTGTTCAGCTCCGAAAAGCGCTGGAAGACCTGAAGATAAAGGCGCCTTTTGCCTTTTCTCTAGGTCTGAAGCGACTCGAGGGGCTAGGCGCTGGAGCTAGACAAAGAGAGTACGTAAAAAAATTACATATTCTCTACAAAAAAACTGTTCGAGGCAGATGTATCTCCCTCGAACAGTTCTGTTACAAATCTTTAATTTTAAACTTCACATACTGACTTGTATAGGAGGCAAATACTCCAAAGATGATGAAATAGAACATCGTATACAATTTCAGTTCCCAAATATTATAGTAGAATCCGGAAAACCCGGTTGCAAACCAGAAGGCTATCATGAACTTGCCAAATACCGTTTTACGTTCTTTCCAGAATAGCGCAAACATGGCTAGGAGAAACGCTGCAAACAGCACAACTCCTGCAACCCCAGTTTCGGCAATTACTTGGATGTATTGATTGTCCGAGTAGAAGTACTTTCCACCGTAGATGTCTGAACGGATCCCATAATACTTATAGATGGGCGATCCGTATGACAATGTGGCAGATCCGCCAAATGAACCGAATCCTGCACCCGCTATAGGATAATCCTTGAATACTTCAAACCCTTTATTAATATAGAAGAAACGTCCGCTTTCCGTCATAAGCGCCAAATTCTTTTGATCGAATGTCTCACCGAAACGTTCACCAATGCTACCTGGACCGGTTGGTGGTGCTTTAAGGCCGAGCGTTTCGAAGTATTGGACACCCAAATTGACCGGGTAATAGATCAGCAGGAATGCAGCCACACCTGCAAGCACAAGTCGTTTCAGGAGTTTCCAGTTTTTCGACAGCGTAATGAAAATCACACCAAGAACAACAGCAGAAATCCAGGTCCCTCTTGAATAAGTAAGGATGAATACACCGAGGAACAAGACAAGATTAATATTCAGGAACCATTTATATTTCTCGGTCTTGTAGATTGATTGAAGAAACAGGATGGCAAGAATACCGAAAAGCAGTAACAATGCGAGTGAATTCGGATTTCCAGGCAGTCCATAGATTCTTACAAAGTTCGTTGCCGATAATGTTTTATATTTCCAAACATCCGGCAATAGAAATTGTCTCATCGACAATTTTTCAATAATGCCATGAACTGAAACGATTAGGCTTGTCCATACGGTTACCCATGCGAGACGCTGGAACCATCCTTCCGGTAACAGCATCCGTGAAACAGTGTAGTAAAGCACATACATAATGATAAACGTCCGTAATTGGAAAATGACTGCGGAAGGTAACACGCCTTGAACCAACCCGCTGACAGCCCCGAACAATAGGAAAGCAAAAAATGCCCATTCAAACCATTTGAATGAAAACAATGACTTCCAATCTTTTCTTCCTGCAATGATTACTTTTGCAAATGCGATCAATGTGATGAGATCACCGATTAGCTTAAGTCCCGGGTTCACTTCTACAAGAAGTGGTCGGATACTGACATAGACTACAAGGAATAAAAGACTTTGTTGCGGCCTGAAAAATGCGAATAGCGCAAAGAACAGGGACGTTAGGACAAGCGCAATTGACGACGGAAGCATCAATGCTATCCCTAGGATTGCTAATGCTGCAATGAAATACAATGTGTCTTTATCTTTTAAGTTCTGTTTTATTGTTGTCATGAAATAGTTTTCCCTTTCTACGACTAGATCGCCTCATAATATAATTGACAAAGTCCCCTGTAATTATAGCATCTTATAGGACGTTGTGGTTTAACCTTTAGTTTCATATTTGTTACAAATTCTTCTATTGATAATTAGTCCTATTATTCTAGCAGATTTCTGCTACTATTAAGTAAGAATATAGAAGGAGGTTTACAGGTGAAAAAATTAATTACTTTCACTTTACTCACACTACTTATGTTCTCTCCTTTCTTCCAGCTAGAAGCACAGGCGAGTGACATTAAAGGTCATCAGATGGAAAGCGACTTGAATTATTGGATCGGGAAAGGCGTCATCAAGGCAGACGCAAAAGGGAATTACAATCCCAATAAAGCCGTTACGAGAGGCGAATTTGCTTCATATATCGCACGTGCTCTCAAATTGCCTGTTTCCACAAAGTATACATTCAAAGACTTAAAATCAAATACTAGTCTTACAATTGAAATCCAAAATGCGGCTGGCGCGGGAATTCTTTCGGGTTATCCGGATGGCACATTCAAAGCCGGTGAAAAAATCACTCGTCAACAGATGGCAGGCATGATGTATAAAGCGATGCGTTATATGGAACTTCCTGTTCAAAAAACAACTTTAAAATTCAAAGACTCTAAAAAGATTTCAGCTAACTTTATAGATGCTGTCTCAACTGCAGTCAATTTGAATATTATCCGGGGAGATCACCGGAAAGACGGTGTTTATTTTAACCCGAAAGACAATGCAACAATTGCACACGCTTCGGCTTTCCTATTCAGATTATTCGCTGCGGCGGACGTGCTGAAACCAACAGAACCGAATAAGCCCAGCGTTCCCGATACACCAAGTATCCCAGACGTCGATCCCGAAGTATATAAAGTAAGTGCGATCTCTGGCGGACAAGTAGTCCCGACTACGGCACTGTATAAAAATTATGAAGATGCATTGGCTGTTTACAATGCATCTTCATCTATCAGGGCTATTGAAAAAAACAATAAAATTATTAAAATGAAATCTGGACGAGCTTTTGGTTCAGAAAATCCTAAACAATATACTTCACTCTACAGCGACTCTACTCTACGGACTGAAGTAACCTATATTCAAAAAGGTTATGAGATGAAGTATATCGGAAGCAGCGCTGAGCATGTTATTTTGGAACTTGGCGGATTAACTTTCTACGCTAAACTTGGTGAAGTCGACCTCGTTCCAACAGAACTTGTCACAGGCTACAGCTTTTACGAAGTGGGATCAGATGGAGTTTTGTATCATGATACGTACAATAATCTAACTAAAACACGAGGTGTCTATTCTATCGGTCCTGCTGCCCCGTCTATGAAAAACGGGAAAAAGTATACAAGTCTTGATGGCGTCCATTTTGATGAAGTAGGAGCCAAAAATACTATTACACATTACCCTTACTTCCAATTCCAATCCGTTCGTCAACCCTCTTCATACAGTGGTGCAGAACTAGATTCCTTTATCACTGAAATTTTGAAAGACCGTCAAAAAACGGGTATCGCCCGTTACAAGGATGCTCCCACCAAATCGAAGTTAATTGGTCTTGGAAATTACTTAAAAACAATTGAGGAAACTCATCGCGTCAACGCTTTGTTTATCCTTGCAACAGCCATTCACGAAAGTGATTATGGAATAAGCGGAAATGCTCAAACAAAAAATAATATTTTCGGAATCAAAGTATTTGATTCCAGTCCAGATTTAGGCGAAATCTATGCACGTCCAGAAAATAGTATCGATGCCTTCGTTACGCGTTATGCAAATCTTAATTATGCCAACCCTCTCGGTGCGCATTCATTCGGAGCTGTCCCAGGAAACAAATTGGTTGGATTTAACGTGAAATATGCATCAGATCCATACTGGGGTAGCAAAGTTGCCGGCCATATGTGGCGAATCGATACATTCCTTGGTAAAAAGGATTACCAAAAAGCGGATCTCGCACGCACCATATATGTCGGACCCGCAGGTGTTAATGTACGAACAGATCCAGATCCGTTAAGCACTAAACTATTCACTTACAAACAAAAAGACCCTGGCCTCAACGCTGCATTTGGCTATCCACTCGTTATCGTCGGCGAAACAGTCGGCAGCGACGGTTTTAAATGGTATAAGGTACTTGCAGATAGCAATCCTCCTGCAGAGCACGGCTGGATACGTTCAGACCTCGTCGAACGTATTTCGAAATGAGTAAATAAATGATGAGTCCTGATCCCTCGTGTTAGAGGGATTAGGACTTTTTTGCTAATGAAATTCGTTTTTTTCATGGCTAATGATGGGTTAGTCATTGTTCAAGGTGAAAATTTCACATTTCAACATCATTACTCCCAACAAAAAAATCCCTCGTACTGGTTAATTCCAGTCTACGAGAGATTTTTCGTTCTACTCACTTACCCTTACAGAGCATCCGTATGTTCGCTACCCGCCGGAAGTAGTTCCGACATGCCGATTCGCTCAAGGCCGTTTTTAATTTTCGTCGTATAACCTAGCTTATTCTTGTCCAAATAACCCGCTTTCGACCGGATCATTTCTTCAAAGACAGGCAATTTCGCTTGATCAACTTCAGACCATCGTTCATAAGAATTGATCAAATCTTCCAATGTCAAATGTACATAATCGCGACCCGAAAATTCGTGTTCAGGCGAGACTTTATACCAGATATCACCGTCAGGACGGATCCATTTATTCTTTTCTTTTTCAATCGCCTTCTGGATACTCGTTGCAGTAGCCAAGTATGCAGGATCTTTTAGCTCTTGATACGCCATTAAAAGAATGTTCATCCCGCCAAGCGCGTGGTTCATGGAAGTGTGTGTCTTCACTTTTTGCGCCGAGGGGAAGTAGTCGGAAATGTAGTAGGACTCTTTGTCCACCCTAACGATATTCCCTTTCTCCTTTTGCGATACAAGCAGATTCGCATAGTTTTTTAGCCCGACATTGTAGTCCGTATGTCCAAACGCTTTGCCACCATTATACATGAACAATGCAATTTGTTCGTTGAATCTAGTATCGACAAACGGAGCTGTTATACCGTACAAGCTTTTCAGGTATGTGCTTGTCACTTCAGTCTCCCAATACGTCGATTTCCCTCTGAATATGTCCAGATTGGCAAACGAATTATAGAGAAGATTTTCATAGTAGCGTCCGCCAGTTTCAGAATAAAGCGCCATAACTCGGTCTTCTTTTACAAGAAGAAGGTTGCGGCCATATCCTCTGCCAGACTTCGGCATCGGTTCAACCGTTACTGCCATTTTATTATACGGACCTTCAGCTGTGTACCATTTGTTTCGTTTCTTATAATTCACAGCTGACTCCAACATCCAGGAATCCATTTGCTTCCGGTCTTCAAATAATCGTTCTTCGGAAGCTAGGAGCCATTGATCGACAACATCGAAGCCCCTGGATTGTAATCTGTAAATAGAAAGTTGCGTTTCTCCAAGCATAACGCCACTAAACGCTTCACTTTCTTGATGCAACTCCCTCGTATGGCTTTCCGCCCCCGTTGGATACTTTTGATACAACTCAGTCGACTGGTATGATTTTCCAATCATGCGTTGAGACACTGTACCATCTGTTTGTATTTTTTCAAAAATACCTGTCGGATACGTCATCAAGTCATAGCCAAACGTCTCATCGACACTTTTCTTGATTGGGAATCGGCTATATTCGTGAAGGACTGCTTTCGTTAATTCTGATTCCGTCTGAATAACGTCCACCGTAATCGGTACATTCTGAGGATTTCTCAGTTCGTTAAATAAAAAGTAATCCCCGTTTGGTAGTTCCCTTTTCGTCATTTTTACAGTAACAGATGGAAAACCGCTAATTCGATATGTGTAAATGATATCTGTAGCATGAGCATGTTGGACGGTTTTCTCACCCGCGAACTGCATAATATAGTTTGAACGTAAATAGGTTTTGGCTGAAGTCGAAAGCGGCACTTCAATAAATTGTTGCTCATGTCGAACCGATTCAAATGCACCATATGTGTCTGGCTTTGTAAATACTGTTGCGGGTAATTTTTCAATTAGGCCGTTTTGCAACATTGCCCTGTGCAGGAAAACGACATATGTTGCTCGGTTAACCGGCGTTTTCGGATCGAATGTACCGTCTTCCTTACCAGTCGTAATGCCATGCTGTGCAAGTACTTTCACGCCAAATTTATGAGACTCACTGATTCTGTCCTCATCCTTGAAAGTAACTTTTTCTCCTGTGTCCTCCAGTTTGAAAGCCCGTACGATGACAGTCGCCATCTGTTCACGCGTCAAAGAGTCGCCAACGCCGAACGTCCCATCTTCTTTCCCTAAGAAAATGCCGGCTTCATATGTAGCCATCGCGCCTTTCAAATGGGATGACTTTGCGCTAACATCCTTAAAGATTGGCTTGTAGGGTGAAAAAGGCAACTCAAGCGCATTCGTCATCAAGTTAGCCGCCTGAGCCCGTGATACTTCCAAACTCGGCCTGAACTGCTTGTCCGGATAGCCGTTAATAATTTTTAGATCAACAAGTTGTGTAACTTCATCTTTTGCCCAAAAATCATTATGTATATCCGTAAAACTCGGACTGATCGGATTTGCACTGGCATTCAATATGCCAAAACCGAACAATGAAAGAACAACAATAATTAGTCCCACTTTCATTGGACCTTTCATTTTTCTCTTTACTACCATTTACATTTATCCTCCTTGCTCGTTTACTTAGTTTGTACAGTCATTCATCTATAATACCATAGTGGAGCATAGAAAAAACCTCCCATTTAACAGGAGGTCATTTCGTTATTCTATTGTCCTTTGTGCAAATGTTTCTCCATTTTTACGGGCTTGAACATCAATTTTATAGTCTTCATATTTCACTTTCAATTTTTCAGCAAACTTTCCAGCAAGTTCTTTCGCTTTTTCTTCTTTTACATCTTCAGCAACTTCAAAATCCACTAGCACGAAGCCACCGCTATCCTCTGTTACAATAATATTCGTTGAAGTAACACCTTCTTCTTTCTCAAACTCTTCTTTCATGTCATCGTCTGATTTCGTCGTTTCCGATTTATCGACGGCTCCTTGATTTTCAGGTTTTTTTTCAGTTTCCTCTACTTTCTTTTCTTCATCAGTTTTCGGTTCATCTTTCTTATCCGATTCCCCGCATGCTCCAAGTAAAAGAGCTGATCCTAACAATGCTGCAAACAATAATGATTTTTTCATAGTAGGTTCTCCTCCTTCAGTTAAAGTATTATCCTAACATAAAAAAAGTGTGAGCAGCAAGGCACACACCAATAGCTAAACGAATACTAGCTTGGGTGACTGTCACCAGGAAGATTCTGAATAGTTCTCAATTTGACTAGGTGACTGTCACCACACCACACAACCACACAGCAATAAAAATAGGACTCTTTGCTGTCAACCGACGGCAAAGAGTCCTATTTCGTTATCCTTTTTTATTCAACCATTTATATTTAACCGCCATCAAATAAATAACGAATGAAAATACAAATGTAATCGCAACAAAGACAAATCCTTGTGAGTTCAATACAAGCATCGGAGCGAATGTCACGAGCATAATTTCAACCGGCGCAATTGGTATATAGGCCAAGCTGTAATCATCCAGCGTCTTACTTTCCGATTTGGGATCCACGATTCTAAGTAGCGCCATACCCATAGCGACCGTTCCTGTTGTCCAGCCCCATGTGAATATGCCTTTTTCAAACCAGTATTGCGGGAAAAACTTCTTCGAAAAGACTGCGAAGAATAAAAATGCATACACAAGACCAAAGACAAATAACAAAATTAGCGGAACAGCATAATCTAGCACAACTGAAACACTGATTGAACCGATTCCAAATGCAACCAGAATATCCGTTGCACTTCCACTGATCCGTGACACAACATCATTGCTGACATACTTTTCCGTACCTGTAGAATTCAATATCTTCTTGACGAACAATCCAACAAGAAACGCTAGTGAAAATGCCGGTATAACTACGCTTGGTAATAGCATAGCACCTAATTGGCTTAAATAATAACCGCCCATGGCGATAATCGTAATGATAGATAAGTGAAAAACGTATGGGTCAATCGAAATTGACGATACCGTATCCGTTTCAGATTTCGTTCTAGATTCTGGCGGGATTAATCCCGTTCTCATCTCATCAGGCAAATCTTTGAACGAAGCGAGGAATGATGTATGCCCCTTCGAAGATCCCCATTTAATAAAGAGGATCCCAATTAGGATCGCACTCATAATCCCTACAGTGGCAGATGTCATAGCCAAAGAAGTCGCTTCTTCCCAGCCATTTTGCTCAAACGTCGCACCAATTGCCGCTGCAGTTCCGTGTCCCCCTACAAAGCCGGCCGCAAGTAACAAACCGAAGCCGTCATGTACATCCCAAAATGGATTAATCAGTAGAAGTGCGAATAACAATCCTCCACCCCACATTAATACCATTGCAATTTGAGAGTACGACCACATGCTCCCGACTCTCGTCTTAATTGCATTCCAGTCAATCCGTGGTGACAATAACGGCAGTGTTCCAAAGATTACTGCTATTAAGATTGCCGGATAGACTTTCATTTGTTCTGAAAATGGCAAAACTCCGAAACCATTCGGCCCTAACAGTAAAGCCAGAAGCCCCGCAATGATACTGGCCGGCAAAAACATTTGCTGGACAAACTTAACCTTCGCTCGAATAATCGTCCCTGCCAACAGTAGCAATGATATCAAACCGATATCTGTAAATAAAACCCACGGTGAAAAATCCATATAACTATTCTCCTTATCTATACATTATTTTTCGCTGAATTAAATGCCCCTTTCTTAACCTCTATGTAACCGATTACATGAACAGACAAAAAGCACAATTTTTTTATCAACTTTCATTAAGATAACATCTTTTAAAGTTGCAGTAAACTTAACGGACAACTCCGAATTACTTAGTGAATTCACAATTGACTCCCAATAACAAACCCTTTTAAACAAAGAAAAATACACCCTAAACCTCTAAATGTTTACTAGAACATTTTCTTCAGAAAATCTATATATATTTGGAACGTCCGATGGCACTTTATTCGTCAAAAACCTGGACACTGCATATAAATAGGTAGAAAGCTTGGAGGGATGACTAATGATAACGATAAGTTTGTGTATGATTGTTAAAAATGAAGAGGAAGTAATAGGGAGATGTTTAGAATCGGTCCGCGGACTAGTGGATGAGATAAATATTGTAGACACAGGATCCGAAGACCGGACAAAGGAAATTGCGAAACAGTATACTGAACGTATTTTTGACTTCGAGTGGATTGACGATTTTTCGGCAGCACGAAATTTTTCATTTCAACAAGCGTCAAAGGATTATATTCTTTGGCTTGATGCGGATGATGTATTTACAGTGGAAGATCAGGAAAAGTTTAAAAAGCTGAAACAATCGATACAACCTGCGATTGATGCGATTTCAATGAATTATCACTTAAGTTTTGATCATGAAGGAAATGTAACTTCCCTTTTGAAAAGGTACCGGTTAGTCAAAAAAGCAAATGAGTTTAAATGGATAGGAGCGGTGCATGAATTTCTCTCTGTGTCAGGAAATCTATACGATAGTGATGTAGCAGTCACTCATTCTCCTTTAAGCCATGATAGTGAACGTAACATTTCGATCTATAAAAAGTTGTTAGAATCCGGGAAAACACTCTCCCCGCGGGATACATTCTATTACGCCAACGAACTGATGGATCATAGTGATTTTGAAAAGGCAATCCTTCATTATGAAATGTTTCTTGACTCAAAACTGGGGTGGGTCGAAGACAATATCAGGGCATGCTTTAAACTTGCGGACTGCTACCATAAATTAAATGACAAAGATAAAGAGCTTAATGCTACTTTAAGAAGCCTTGCCTATGATGTCCCCCGGCCCGAAGCGTGTTGCCGACTGGGGTATTACTTTATGGAACAATTTAAAAATACCGAAGCGATTCATTGGTATAGTCAAGCGCTTCTTAATGAAAATCACCAACAGATCAGTTTTCAAAATACCTCATTTTCCACCTGGCTGCCAAACCTTCAATTATGTGTCCTTTATGATCGCTTAAAGGACTATGACAAAGCCTATCAACATAATGAATTAGCTGGAAAATACAAACCGAATGATGATATTATAGTGAAAAACAAAAAGTATTTAGAGAAAACTATCAGTGATTCAGAAGATAAAAAGTAAGAGTCTATACAAGTAACCGACAGATTGATTAAAACAGTCATCGATAGTTGAATTCGTCCAGTGCTTACTGTCATCTGACTCCCTTAATCTAGGTAAACAGCCGCTCCGATAATTTGTCGGAGCGGCTGTTTACTGTGGAAATATCAGCTTTCAATCCTTCTGGAGCATTCAAAATCAAAGCCATTTTATTAATCAGAGTTTAGAAATATCCGAGAAATTACCTACCCTTTGCTACTCATTTAATTAGCTATTATTTTATACACGTAGTTGATTGCCCGTCCCTCCATCTATTGCTCGAATAGGATGTTACAGAAAGGGGGTGAAAAAATGAATTATTATGATTACAATAATCGCAAATGTAATAAATGCGATGAGAGTACTAACCATAACAAATGCAATAACTGTTCACGTTGTTGTAGAAGGGGACCTAGAGGACCGATTGGACCGACTGGCGCTACCGGAGCTACGGGACCAATCGGACCGACTGGTACTACTGGAGCTACGGGACCAATCGGACCGACTGGCACTACCGGAGCCACGGGACCAATCGGACCGACTGGTACTACTGGAGCTACTGGACCGATTGGACCGACTGGAACTACGGGACCTACTGGACCAGCGGGAGCTACAGGTGCTAACGGAATCACTGGGCCAACTGGCGCAACCGGCCCTACTGGGGTTACTGGAGCCACTGGACCAATTGGTGCTACGGGACCTACTGGAGCTAACGGAATCACTGGACCGACGGGGGCTACGGGACCGATCGGAGTTACTGGGGCAACCGGGGCGACGGGCGCTACTGGCGTAGACGGAGTTACTGGGCCTACAGGAGCAACAGGCGCTACTGGTGCGGACGGATTGATTGGACCAACTGGACCGACTGGAGTTACCGGGCCTACAGGTGCTACGGGACCTACGGGAGCGGACGGGATTGTTGGACCGACTGGCGCTACTGGCGCAACTGGTCCGACTGGAGCTGACGGACTTATTGGACCAACCGGACCGACTGGAGCCGATGGAGTTACCGGGCCTACAGGCGCTACGGGACCTACCGGAGCTGATGGGGCTGTTGGACCGACGGGCGCTACTGGCGCAACAGGCCCGACTGGAGCTGACGGACTTATTGGACCAACCGGACCGACTGGAGCCGATGGAGTTACCGGGCCTACAGGCGCTACGGGACCTACCGGAGCTGATGGGGCTGTTGGACCGACGGGCGCTACCGGCGCAACTGGAGCGACTGGAGCTGACGGACTTATTGGACCAACCGGACCGACTGGGGCCGATGGAGTTACTGGGCCTACAGGTGCTACGGGACCTACCGGAGCTGATGGGGCTGTTGGACCGACGGGCGCTACCGGCGCAACTGGAGCAACTGGAGCTGACGGACTTATTGGACCAACCGGACCGACTGGGGCCGATGGAGTTACTGGGCCTACAGGTGCTACGGGACCTACCGGAGCTGATGGGGCTGTTGGACCGACGGG